>CP051187.1:2175000-2819000 GCA_038087035.1 Gloeotrichia echinulata CP02
CGACGTGGCCCTTTTAACCGTGAAATCTACCGTCAACGCAACGTTGTCGAACGCGCTATCAACAGACTCAAACAATTTCGCCGTATCGCCACCCGATATGAAAAACTTGCAGCCAATTATACAGCTATGATTACGATCGCCTCCATTTTGTTATGGTTATAGTTTGAAAACACGCCCTAGCCCCCATAAATAGAATTTAGGGGCTTGCTCGGCGTGGATAACTCGGTCACGCACGATAGCAGCTGCGGCTATTAAATCTAGCTGACCTTTAAGAGGAAAAATCAAGCCCATGTTCATGACTTGAGGACGTTCTTTAGGTACAGGAGGGGTGGGATGATAGATGTTTGGATCAGCCCCGTTGTAAATCACCTTGATTTTGTGGTCAGGGATACCCCACCAACGTTCCCAACGAGCATTATATTCACAAACTGGAGAAATTTGATCGGCATAGTGATAGTTGAGTTTTACTATTGTCCCCATTAATCGATACAAGAATTGACGCACAAATAGGGAAGAGATACTGCGATTTAAATTTAAATATTGCTCTCGAATATTGATACCATGCTCAGTCAGAAGATAAGGAGTACCTCGCTCTAACTTGGCAATGATACAGGGTAAGCCACAAAAAGCAGCGGCTGAGGAATGGGTGATATCGGTTTTAGGAACAGGGATATGAATCGGAATAAGAAACCGATAAAGTAAGCGCATGGCTTCCGTCTGTTCTATGAGTTTGATTGCAGTAGAATGGAGTAACGGATGCCAATGAGTAGCAGTTAAACGTTTGAAACTTGACCATATCAGTTTCCCCTCCATTGTTTTGTGATAGTCATAACGCTGAAAGTATTTGTAAATTGCCAGCATGATGTAGCCCAATTGCTCGATATCTTCTTCGGCAAATAAGACTGCTGTTAAAAACCGCTCAAATAGAGGGATAAACTTAGTAGCAATTACCCTTTCTGTTGTTTGTAATTTGCTTTTGAAGGCTTGAGAAAATGGGAACCGCCAAGAGTATTCTACAGGGTCTTCTGTTCCCCACAAAGGCACTTTAATCAGTTGCTTGACATTATCTGGTAATTTATACCTTAGCTCTAGGTAAGGATTAGCGGCGATCGCAAACAGATGAAAATCAAGCTCTGGAAGTTGATTGGTGAGGACATCACACCATGTACTTACGCCTCCCTTATGGTAGGGATAAGTCCCTTCAGTGGTCAATAATACAGAGAGTCTTGGTTCTTGCGTACTTAACGTGCTAAATTTTTAATTACAGTCGATAACTTTGTTTTAAAATCAAGGCTTACAGGCGCTTATAGCCAAAATTTTAATCATCAGACCTAAAAGGCAGTAAATAATGGCTGTCATCTTATCCCAGCAAGGAGTTCAAGCTTATTTTTCAACATATTTAGCACGCTAAGTACGCAAGAACCGTTTTGAGCCGAAGCATGAGGACGATATCCGGCTGTAAATTTGCTAGTTGCTCAATCGCACTCTTGCCTTTTTGAGTTGTTGCGATTACCTCTAAATCCAAATGTGTATCTAATAGAGAGAGCCAGTATCTTTATTTTTGGTCATCTACTAGCAGAATACGAACTATGTAAACATCAAGGTGCTTTGATGAAAATTGTATGGATAATTAAATTTTTTATTGGATGCCAAACAGAGATATAATGTTGTGTAATTGGAAACATTACTATCTATATTATGGATAATTTTCGATATAAACCCATTAACATTACCCTGATTTTCACCTCGTATTAAGAAGAAAATTATTTAATCAATACCAATGATTATATATACTTAAATGAATATATTTAATAAGAATTAGTGAAGATTCTTTGGTTATATAGCAAGCGCCAAGGAAGTTTGGGCATAAACTGGAAGTGGCCTCTTTTGTTTTTCTGCAGAGCGCGATGGTCGCTCCGCGAACCGCCGTAGGCATCACTGTACATACGCCCAAACCTTAAAGTTACGATCTTCCCCTACATAGCAAGATCCCCCAGGGTGACAAATGAAAATCTTCGCCTACGCTTACAGTGATCCTTTACTAGAATCTTCTGTTGATCCCAATAATTGGGGATGGGAGGTCGATGGCGTCTATCATGATTTGGGACAGCGATCGCAGTTACAACAATTATTCACTGATTGCAAATCTGAACCAGTAGTTTATCTGCTCATCCGCCGCTTGGAAGAATTGGGTGATACTGTCAAGGAAGTGAGCGATCGCCTGAATGAATTAGAAGCGATAGGTGTGGTGATAATTGCTACTGAACAACCATACACTTCAGAAAATGGCAATCTCCGCGCCGAGTTGCTGAAATTGCTCCAAGAAATCCAACGTCAGCAGCGTAGTCGCCGCATCCGCCAAGGACACGCCCGCAAGCGTCTGGATATCGCCCCCCCACCCGGTAAACCGCCCTATGGCTACCGCAGAGGTAAAGAAAAATATATAATAGACCGCAGTACATCCCCAGTAGTGAAAGATTTTTTTGAAAATTTCTTGCTTTATGGTTCCCTGCGGGGCGCTGTGCGTTATTTGGCAAAAAAATATGGTAAGAAAATTTCTGTCACCACGGGACGACGTTGGTTGACTAATCCAGTTTATCGGGGTAATATTGCTTATAATAATGGGGAAATTATATCCAATACCCACACTCCCATAATTTCCCAGGAAGAAGCAGCCCAAATTGACCGACTGTTACGCCGTAATAGTCGTTTACCATCTCGGACTGCTAGTGCGCCGCGTTCGCTAGCGGGATTGGTTGTTTGTGGTCAATGTCAGTCACATATGACTGTTAGCCGTGTTACCCAACATCGGCAAAACAAAGAGTATCTTTATTTACGTCCTATTAGCTGTCACCAGAGCCAGAAATGTCGCGCCATAGCCTACGAAGAGGTTTTACAACAGACAATTACCACAGTTTGTCGTGATTTACCCTTGGCAGTAGCGGGGCTGAATTTTCCCCAGTTGGATGCGATCAAAAATAGTTTAGGGGAGGCGATCGCCCGTCAGCAAGATATATTAACTCAGTTACCCGCTTTAGTAGAAACTGGCGTTTTAGATCAGGAAACAGCCAAGTTAAGAGCATACAAACTCCGCACAGAAATTTCTGCCCTTCAAGCCAAACTAGCGACTCTCCCACCAGTAAACTTGCGTTCTGTAGCCCAAGCTGTTTCGATTCCGCAATTTTGGTTAGACTTGTCGGAAGCGGAGAGGCGATTTTATTTTCGCGAATTTATACGCCAAATTGAGATTATTCGCCAGGATAAGCAGTGGGACTTGCAAGTTATTTTTATTTTTTAACCAAGGTCAACCAATTTTGGATTAACCCCGAACACAAGGGTACCTTGCTCAAGGATTTTTGATTTTGGATTTTGGATTTGTTCCGCTAAAGCGCAGAGGCGCAGAGATCCCAAAGGTAAAAAATAATATAAAAGAGTAAAAGTAGGTATTAAATAATCGTTAATTATGTAATTTTATCTTGGTACTTGGTTAACTTTTGCACCAGAATTAATATTTATAATTTCCGACAGAGAGTAGTAATAAAAGTTGCAGACATAATGTATGAAACCCCACTATTTTTGTTACTGCTAAAAGTAGTATAGTGATACCTCACTAGCCAAAAAGATGGCAATTAATTGTCTCAAAGGATGATGATTATAGGGTTATCCACCTTGACGGTAAAAACTTCTACAACCATCTACGTCTAATGCGGTTAGTTCTTTCTGCCTTAAATTATCCACTGAATTTCTGATGGTAACAAACTAAAAAATCTATAAACAGAGGTTAAATATATTGTGACATTAAAGATAAAAGAGAGATTCACTGCCAGAGCATATAAGAGACAAAAAATGAGGATATATATGTATTATTTGTATCTTATTAAGCAGGGATATTATTGATAAATTCTGGTAAAAACATCAGGGTAATTTCTCAAATAAATTACTAATTAGAAAAAATTGAGTTAATTTTGAATCTACCAATTGCTAACTAAACATGTTGTTACTGGGTGACAACATTAGAGATTGGGTTTAGTCTCTATGCAATCAAACCAGCAAGCAAAATGATCATCACAGAATATGCAAGAAAGAAGCTTTGTTTGGGGTCATCTAGGAAAACAGCATCGTGCGGCCCAGAAATGGATTGATGGGGTATGGCTGATAGTGCTGCTTGTGGCTGCAGTGTTGCTGTTTAGCGTAAATCTTGGGGGATCAGCGCTGCGAGATTGGGATGAGGGTACTGTAGCGCAAGTAGCCCGTGAAATTTGGCGTGCGCCAGCGGATTCAATGGGTTGGCTGTATCCAAAACTGGGAGGTGAACCATATCATTACAAACCGCCTTTGATGCACTGGCTAATTGCTTGGGCTTATTCCTTAGGAGGTGTCAATGAATGGACAACACGCTTACCAGGAGCAATCCTCACAGCAATTTCAGTACCATTACTGTATAGTATTGGGCGAGAAATATTTCGCCAACGTTCCGCTGCTACTTATAGCGCCCTAATTTACCTCACACTACTACCGGTAGTGCGTCATGGGCGATTGGCGATATTGGATGGGGCCGTGGTAAGTTTTTTGATGGTGATGATGTTGTGTGTATTGCGATCGCGCCGAGATTTACGTTACTGTTTGGGTGTGGGCATTGGTTTGGGTTTGATTTGCCTAACCCAAGGCATTTTCGGCAGCTTGCTGAGTGCGATCGCCATTGTATTTCTATTTTGGGATACACCACGACTACTCACTAGTTACTATCTGTGGACAGCAATCCTCATTGGAATTGCGCCTGCTATCGCCTGGTATGGTGCCCAATTGCTGCACTATGGTCACACTTTCATCCAGGTGGGAATTTTAAATCAATCTTTCTACCGGACAGCTTTTGCGGCTAATTCCAGACCACCTTGGTACAATCTCCAAGAAATCATCATGTACACATGGCCTTGGTTACTGTTTTTACCTCTAAGTCTGCGTTTCACCTGGGAAAATCGTAACCTTAGCTGGGCAAAACTCATACTGGTGTGGACTGGTGTTTATCTGCTGATAATTTCCTTGATGGGTACCAAACTTTCGTGGTACTTATTGCCGATTTACCCTAGTTTAGCTTTAGCATTGGGTGCCCAGTTAACAGAAACAGAAAACTGGCCTTTCCTGTCATCTTATCCCCGGCCTTGGGTGGCTGGTTTGGCAATCCTGGCTGTGGTAGGTTCTGCTGGTAGCATGATTGTTACCTGGGGTACAGAACCGAAATCCGAATTACAGATGATTTTCGCCGTAGTTGCTCTAACTATGACTTTAGCATCTATTTTGGCAGAGCGCGGCGATGCACAATTTCTCAAGATTTTGTTTTGGGGAAGTTATATTTCACTACTGCTGTTGATGAAATCCCACTACTGGGTTTGGGAATTATCCGACGCCTATCCAGTTAAACCAGTCGCTACGATGATTTTACGGGTAAATCCAGCCGTTCAAAAGATTTATACATCTTGTCTCTACAGGCGTCCATCCTTGGATTTTTATAGCGATCGCACTATTACTCCAGCTTCGGTGAGTGAACTGCAATATTATTGGCATTACAATGGACAACCCTACTTTCTACTTCATGTATCTGTTTATAAAAATCTCCAACTAGATTCAATGAAGGTAATTGGCGAAGCTGAAGGTTGGCAATTGGTTACAAAAGATACTAATCGCTTATAAGCCTCATCCCCACAACGGTATTTGTATCATTACAGGACTTATTTGCATAAGTCCTGTTAAAATTGCAGGTGCTATCACAAAGAAAAAGCCAAGGCACTCCCAAGTAATCACATTTCAATCAAAATGAGAAGAATCCAGAGTGCTGTAAACTGCATTTGTATCCTTGATACTTCCTATGCCATACCTTACTTCCGCCAGAGAAATTCGGAGAATTGTTGCTGAATATACAAAAGCCCAAACTTTGTGGATAGATACAGAAGTAGCTGACTATAAAAGTCGTCATCCCAGACTATCACTGATTCAGGTATTAGATAATCCCACCGATTTGAGTGGTGATCGCGTTAGCCTTCTGGATGTATTGGATCAGCCAAATTTGGTAGCTGAGTTTATTGACCAAATTATGCTAAATCCTGACATTGAGAAGGTATTTCATAACGCTAGTTATGACCTAAAATACTTGGGTGGCAAGGAAGCTAAAAATATCACTTGCACTTTAGAAATATCTAAAAAGATTCCCTACTATCTCTTACCATTACCTAATTATCAACTCAAGACTTTAGCTACAGAACTTTGTAAATTTAATAATATTGATAAACAAGAACAAACCAGCGATTGGGGACAGCGGCCTTTGAGTGAAGAACAGATAGAATATGCTTATCTTGACTGTATATATCTGGCTCAAGTCCATTTACAATTGCTAGAATTGCAATCGAAAATTAACACCGATCCCGCAACGGAAGATTTAACAGCCCTCGGTAGAAGATACAGTCAAATTGAACAGCAATGGAAGCTATTAAATTCAGAATTAGAGCATCTGCAAGAACGGGTGAAAAAAGCTATGCAGGCTCAGGATGTATCTGAAACTTCTTATTTTCAGCTTAATAGTTCCGAGCGCAAAACCGTAAAAGTGCAGTTTGCTGAATTGGCAAGACTAGTAGAAACTACAGGTATTGATTTAGATTTGTCTGTCACACTGACTCAGAAACTTCAAAAAGATTTAGGCAAAAACCTGGAACAATTATCTGTAGATATCGACGCCACTACTTCTTGGCGACTGACTTCCAAATCCCAAGAAGCTGAAGTAGAAGAGGAATGAGTAATGAGTAATGAGTAATGAGTTATGAGTAATGAGTTATGAGTAATGAGTAATGAGTAATGAGTAATGAGTAATGAGTAATGAGTAATGAGTAATGAGTAATGAGTAATGAGTAATGAGTAATGAGTAATGAGTAATGAGTAATGAGTAATGAGTAATGAGTAATGAGTAATGAGTAATGAGTAATGAGTAATGAGTAATGAGTAATGAGTAATGAGTAGTAACGGTCATTCCCCGTGTAGACCAGAACACATAAAAAACTCCAGCCACACTTCTCTACGTTCCCTACGGGACGCTACGCGTAAGCGAAGCTATGCCGCAGGCTTTACGCGTAGCGTGTCGTAGACAGAGGCTACGCCTAGCAAGATCCACGTAGTGGTACGACAATCTCGGGGAATGGGGAATGGCTTTGATTCACCAATACCCGGCGCCTGTCGCCCAAAGTCCCCAGTCCCTATATAAAACCACCCTGCTTGTTGAGAGGGTCGCCGGAGAAAACTTAATATAGATGAAGATTTGAACAAAAAGAGCTAAAATGGTAATTAGAGAAAATTTAAAACGTATAATAAAACCGTAAAAAATAGACGCTTGCGGTCTAGAATACTACGTATGGAAAGTGGGAGAATAAATCAATCAATTGGCTAATCCGAACATTTTATACTTCATTACAGCTAACGGCAAATTCTCCAGTATGCGTCTTATCACTTCACACTTTATTGTAAAAATGACCGTTAATTAAACCTAGATAATGTGAGGGAAGCATCTCAATTGAAGTTGCACCTCTACGAAAAATTAGAATCAATTGTGAGTTGAAACATTCCTAAATTTCGTACTAAGTGAATCCAGGTATAATAACGGTTGAGAACAACTTATGAGCATGGGATTATTTGAGCCAAAATGGATAGGATTTGTCAGAGCATTTGTGATTGCAGTGCTTACCGGATTAACTGCGATTACAAGTCTTTCTTGTAGTAAAAATACTGAAGTATTGGTAACAGAAATCGGAGTCAGTCCTCCTAGCCGTCGTTCAGCAAAAACATCGAAAGCTGGGAATTTGTATATTCAGGGACAAAAACAGCAAGCCCAAGGCGACTCACAAGCGGCGATCGCTTCCTATACTAAAGCAATCAGCCTAGATCCAAAATATGCTGCAGCGTACAAAAACCGGGGATTAGCCTACTTTGATTTAGGAAACAAACAGGCAGCGATCGCCGATTATAACGCAGCACTCGGCATTAATCCCAACGATGCCGAAGCCTACAATAGCCGAGGAAACGCCCGCGCCTCCAATGGAGACAACAAAGAGGCTATCGAAGATTACAATCAAGCAATTATCCAAGCCCCTAACTATGCCGAAGCTTACAATAATCGGGGGAATGCTCGCGCTTCCACTGGAGACAAAAACGGCGCCCTCAATGATTACGAACAAGCCATCCGCATCGACCCCAAATATGCTATCGCCTACAATAACCGGGGAAATACTCGCGCCGCCAAAGGAGATCAACAAGGGGCGATCGCGGATTATAATCAAGCCATTCGCCTCAATCCCAACTTTGGCCCCGCCTACAATAACCGAGGAAACGCCCGCGCGGCCTCTGGAGACAAAGCGGGAGCCATCCAAGACCTACAACGAGCCGCAGATATCTTTCAAAACCAAGAAAACAAAGACCTATACCAACAAGTGATGAACAATCTCAAAGAACTTGGTCAATAGCCTATCTGTCCCATTCTTTTTTCAAATTGGTATAACCCTCAAATTTGCTTTTAGCCACAAAAATTCTCCTGTAGATGCTGACACATCGACCTACAGGAGAAATTATACAAATTTTTTTGTTATACAACTTTATTATTTATTGTATAACTTTATTATCCCTCCACATCTGATTCAGCAACGCCTACAAAACTATTCTACTGTTACACTCTTAGCTAGGTTTCTTGGCTGATCGACATCCAAACCACGACGGGCTGCAATGTGATAAGCCAATAATTGCAGAGGTATAACAGTGAGGATAGGGGACAGCAATTCATCTACTGTTGATACAGGGAGCAAATCGTTAAATATCTCCGCAGCTTCGCCATCGGTGACAGGAGTCACGCCAATTAAACGGGAATCTCTGGCTTTGGCTTCTTGGGAGTTAGAAATCACTTTTTCATAAACACTACCAGGAACTGCGATCGCCACTACTGGTACTTTAGCATCCAATAGGGCGATGGGTCCGTGTTTCATTTCGCCGGCGGGATACCCTTCAGCATGAATGTAGCTGATTTCTTTCAATTTCAAAGCACCTTCTAAAGCAATGGGGAAGTTAATTCCTCTTCCCAAAAAGATGAAATCTTTGGTTTCTGCAAAGTCATGGGCTAGGTGTTCGGTTAAACTTTCTTGACTCGCCAAAGTTTCTTCAATTTCCTTGGGAATCTGTCGCAACCCTGCAATAATTTCGGCTAATTTATCTGGGGAAATTGTCTGACGACGGGCTGCTAAATCTAACGCTAAAGCGTAAAATGCCATCAGTTGGGCGACAAAGGTTTTCGTCGCCGCTACGCCAATTTCAATTCCTGCTAAGGTACTAATGATATGCGGTACTAGATGACCAAGGCTGCTTTCTGGGCGGTTGGTAATCCCTAATAGTCGCGCTTGATACTGGGCTTCTTTGCCTTGACGCCGTTCTTTCTCCATCGTCAAAGCTGCAAGGGTATCAGCCGTTTCACCCGATTGGGTGACACCAATAGTCAACGTATTCGCTGTCAATGGTGACGGTGCATAGCGATACTCAGAAGCATAGTGGACTTGCGTAGAAATTCCTGCTAATTGTTCAATTAAATATTTGCCTACCAAAGCAGCGTGCCAACTGGTACCACAGGCGACAATTTGAATTTGGGCTAAATCTGCGTAAAATTCATCAGGTAAGCCCAGATTAATTGGCGACTGCTCAGATGCAGTTGAATTACCATCATTGCTAAAGTAAGCTGCTAAACTAGCTCTGACTACTCCTGGTTGCTCGTAAATTTCTTTGAGCATGAAGTGTTTGAATCCCTGTTTTTCCACCATCGTGGGATTCAAATTCAGCAATCGGGGTTGTTTTTTCAACCTGTCGCCGGCAAAATTGTAAACCTCAACGCCTAAAGGTGTGAGCCGGGCAATTTCGCCATTCTCCAAGGGTAGCACAGCACGGGTGTAAGCTACTATCGCCGGTGTGTCGGAGGCGCAGAAAAACTCTCCTTGACCAAAACCAATTACCAGGGGCGCTTGTTGTCGGACTACAATCAGTTCATCTGGGTAGTCTGCAGAAATAGCTGCGATCGCAAACGCCCCCTGTAGTTTGTTAACGGCTTGGCGCACTGTCTCTAAAAAAGGAGAGGGTGAGGTAGCCAGATGGGGAAATGGGGGATTTTTGAGAAATTCGGCGATTAGATGGGGGATAACCTCTGTATCTGTCTCGGAACGAAACTCATGTCCTTTTTGTTTGAGTTCCTCTCGCAACTCCCGATAGTTTTCGATAATACCATTTTGCACCACTGCAATTCGCAGCGCCGTATCCATATGAGGATGGGCGTTGTGTTCTTCTGGTTTACCGTGAGTCGCCCAGCGAGTGTGACCTATACCAATTCGGGCGGGGGTTTCTATAAGTTCCAGTTTAGAACGCAGGTTATGCAATTTGCCCTTAGCCCGCACACAATGAACATCACCTTCCCAAACGGTAGCGATTCCCGCAGAATCGTACCCCCGATACTCCAGTTTTTCCAGCCCAGCCAGTAAAATTTCTGTCGCTGCTTGAGTTCCGATATATCCAACGATTCCGCACATTTAAGTCACCACTCCCTGTTGAGGATGAATGAACTACCCCATCTTACTTCGTTGAAGATGGGGTTTCTACATCCCCATCAGTAAGTTGAGATTTTTGACGTTTCCTCTGACTTAGTTGCTTGAGACTTCCAGTTTGCTTGCGCTTACTGGTGTCTGAAGTAGAGCTAAAATCATCTACGTCACAGAGGTTAGTTCCTAACCCCTGTAGATTCTTTGAATGCCAAAGCAACATCACTTCTGCTGATGTTATATCCCTTTGTTGGGTATATCCACAATTCCGGCAAACATGTTCGGCTCTTGCGTACTTAGCGTGCTAAATTGATAGGATAATGCCAAGAAAGTAAAGCTCTAATCTCAAAATTACGAAAGTTTCTAAATCCAAATCCACTTCGCTTTATTAACTTCAGTTTATTATTTATTCCTTCTACTACTCCACTGGTAGTCCTTCGTTCAAAATATCCGACTATTTCTCCAAACCACCGTTTAATTGTCTGCACACTTCTTTGATAATATGGTTCAGCTTTTTTTAACCAATTGATTAATTCTAGCGTTCCCGTTACCACATTTTTATTGTCTTCAAATAAATTGTGAAAATCTTCTTTTAATGAATGCATTCTAGCTATTAAAGGAGAAGCTTGTTTAATTCTATTTAATTTATCTTTTTGCTTTTCGGTGAGCTTATTCTCGGCTTTTAGAATTGTAAATTTATTTCCTTTTAAACTTTCAAATACTTTTTTTCTTTCCGGGGCATTTAACTCAGATGCTATTTTATTTTCTGCTATCCTAGCTCGATTTAATTCTTCATGTACTAATTTAGTAACATGGAACCTATCTACCGTTACAAGGGCGTTTGGACAAATCTTCTCAATTAAAGATTTATAATTGCCTGTCATATCAATACTTACTTCTTCTATTTGTGACAAAACTTTTTCTCCCCACATTCTCATGGTTTTTTTGATTTCAATTTGTTTTCTTTCTTTTACTAAACCTATCAATTTACCTGAATCTATATCTACTAGCACGACAATAAATTTTCCTTGTCCTTTGACCAAACTAATTTCATCTATTCCTAATCTTCTTAAATCTTTGACATCTATTGGCATCACATTTTTAGCTACATCTTCAAGCATTGATATGACTTCTTCATTAGTTAGTCCATTATTTCTTGCCACATTACTTACATTACTATTAATCACTTGTTTGATAATATATTCCGCATATCGGTATGTATACCTCTTTCTTGCTCCTAGAAAATCTAGCTTTTCATTAAATGTTTTTCGGCATTTTTTACACTTGAATCTTCGTCTATTGACATTCAGTATTACTTCAAAATCCCCCATCGGTAAATCTTTCACTAAACATTTTTGATTTTGATGTAAATGTCTTGAGTTTTGACCACAGTGTGGGCACGATGCACTTTTCGCTTTTTTACCTACTGATAGAATTAGGACTTGACCCTCTTGTAGGCTTGATTCTACTAATACTTCAGGCAAATTTAGGAGTTGAGTCATTATTCGTTTCATAATTTATTTTATTAAACATTATTAAAAAATATCTTAACATTTTAGCACGCTAAGTACCCAAGAACCAATACTGCAGGCATTGTAAATATCCCCATCCCCGCCGGTTCTGTAGATGGTGGTTCTAAAATCATTGACCATCGCGAAATCGTTCTAGCAAAAACAGGTGCAGGCGAAAGCATGGCAGCATTTGCAGAGATAGACCTGGCAGCCTTAAGACGCGATCGCCGCCGACCAGGGTTAAATAATTTACTGTCACGCCAGCGATTTGAATTATATGCCCAAAGTTACAGCCAGTCGCAATTTTATCCACCAAACACTATGCTGGAAGGAGAAATAGACCGTAAACACTTCATCCAAACCCAGCAAGCAACGATTGCACGCCTAGCAGAGTTGGGCGTGATTTAATAGGGATGGAGAGATAGGGAGAGTGGGGAAATGGCGAGAGTGGGGAAGTGGGAGAATAATTAATACCTCATGCCCAATACCCAATGCCCCATACCCCATGCCCAATGCCCCATGCCCAATGCCCCATGCCCTATGCCCTATGAATAAATCAATAGAAGTTCGCAACCCCAGGACGGGAAAATATGACTATGTAATTATACCGCCACCAGCGAAGTTGTTGGCACAGCAATGTAACCGCTTACGCAGATCGCAAGTACGCTGGCAACAGATTGGCATAGAAAGGAGAATAGAAGCATTACAATTGTGGAAAGAAGCCATATTGTCTGGACGCGAACAACTGAAAGAGGCTTTGGTCAATGATACTGGCAGATTGTCAGTCTCCTTAGCGGAAATTGACTCCTTCCTCTCCACCATTGACCGTTGGTGTAAGTTAGCACCAGATTTACTGCAAGAATCTCCCCGAAACACTAGTATTCCCTTTATCTCACTGCTACAAACAACCGTTCCTTATCCCCTCGTTGGGGTGATTAGCCCGTGGAATTTTCCCCTATTACTATCTACGATTGATACCATTCCAGCGTTGCTGGCGGGTTGTGCGGTGATTGTCAAACCCAGTGAAATTGCTCCCCGGTTTGTAGCACCACTCATAACAGCACTGAATACAGTTCCTAATTTGCGTGATGTATTAAATTTTGTTGAGGGAGCAGGGGAAACCGGATCTGCTTTAATTGAAAATGTAGATTTGATATGCTTTACAGGCAGTGTAGCGACAGGACAAAAAGTTGCAGTAGCAGCAGCGCAAAACTTTATCCCGGCTTTTTTAGAATTAGGAGGTAAAGACCCGGCGATTGTTTTAGAATCAGCCAATTTAGAATTAGCAACATCAGCAATTTTATGGGGTTCAGTCGTCAACACTGGACAGTCATGTTATTCAATTGAAAGAATTTATGTTGCTGAATCTATATTTGATAAATTTGTGGAATTACTGACAGCCAAAGCCAAACAGTTAAAATTAGCTCATCCCACAGTTGAAAGTGGAGAAATTGGGCCAATTATTGCCGAGAGACAGGCTGCAATTATTAGCGACCATCTCCTAGATGCAGTAGAACAAGGTGCAGTCATTCACTGTGGCGGCCAGGTTGAAGAATTAGGAGGGGGTTGGTGGTGTCGTCCCACGGTTTTGACCAAGGTCAACCATTCAATGAAAGTGATGACCGAAGAAACTTTTGCTCCTATTATGCCGGTGATGCCTTTTTCTACAATTGAAGAAGCGATTAATTTAGCAAATGATTCAAGTTATGGGCTGAGTGCGGCTGTATTTGCTGAATCAGAAGAATTAGCAATAGAAGTAGCCCAGCAAATAGATGCAGGTGCCATCAGTATTAATGACGCCGGTCTCACCGCTATGATGCATGAAGGAGAGAAAAATTCCTTCAAATTCTCCGGTCTTGGTGGGTCGCGCATGGGTCCGTCATCATTGAAACGGTTCCTGCGAAAAAAAGCCTTATTGATTAAAACCAACTCTACCAGTGACCCTTGGTGGTTTGATTAATTGTCAAATCTGGTTTTTGGGTATTATGCTATATCAAGTGAACAATCAATATTCCCAAGACTAAAACATTATCCCCAGGAGTTGTCTTATGTCTACCATCCGAGAAGAAATGCCTGTATTAGCCCGTCACGAAGGAGATTGGGTAGGGACATATATTGTAGTTGATACCGCAGGTAAAATTATTGATAATTATGAGTCGCATTTAACCTGTCAGTTTCCAGAAAATGAAACTTATTCCTATTACCAAATCAATCGCTATAAGTGGGCTGATGGTAAACAAGAAGAACATCAATTTCCTGGACAATATTGTGATAAGGCACTCTGGTTTGATACCGAACGCATTAAAGGCAAAGCCTGGGAAGTAGACAATTCCACCGTGATTTTGTGGTTTGCTTATAAAACAGTCCCAGACATTAATTTATATGAAATGATCATAATTAGTCCTGACAATAATCATCGCGCCCGCACTTGGCACTGGTTTAAGAACCATGAAATTTACCAACGCACTCTCATCAAAGAAGAACGATTACGTTAGTTAACGCAGTTGGTAAGCGCACGGCAATACTCATTGGTGTGAACTTAAACTAAAAGCCTTGTCAATACTGCTCGGTTAAGGAAAATCGTAGGTTGGGTTGAGGCTCTGCGTACTCCTTCGGAGAACCCGCAGGGTAACCCAACAAAGCCCCCCAAATGTTGGGTTAGCCTACGGCTAGCAAGCTACGTTCCTCAACCCAACCTACGCTCTTTAAGGTTTTTGGGCTTAACCGAGCAGTATTGAAAGCCTTGTAAAATCTCGTTTCCAGGTGGAACCTGGAAATGCATTCAGAGCGGCTCTGCCGTTTTTCGTGGAGGTGGAAGCCCACTTTGACTGGGAACGAGGCAATCTCTCAAAGCTTCAATTCTAATATAAAATATAAATTCTACAATTTATGGGATAAAAACATGGCAAAAGGTGACAAAATAAATTTTTCTACTCCTAGCGGGTTTCCCGAATTTCTCCCCAGTGAAAAACGCCTAGAATTATATTTACTCGACACCATCCGTAGAGTTTTTGAAAGTTATGGATTTACACCTATCGAAACTCCCGCCGTTGAACGGTTAGAAGTATTACAAGCTAAAGGCAATCAAGGCGACAATATTATTTATGGTATTGACCCGATTTTGCCCCCAAATCGCCAAGCAGAGAGGGATAAAGCCGGGGAAACAGGTTCAGAAGCCAGAGCGTTAAAATTTGACCAAACAGTTCCCCTAGCCGCGTATATTGCCCGTCATTTAAATGAATTAACCTTTCCCTTTGCCCGTTATCAAATGGATATGGTGTTTCGTGGTGAACGAGCAAAAGATGGACGTTTTCGCCAATTTCGTCAGTGCGATATCGATGTAGTCGCTCGGACTCACCTCAGCTTGCTTTATGATGCTCAGATGCCGGCAATTATCACTGAGATATTTGAGGCGGTGAATATTGGGGATTTCTTAATTCGCATCAATAATCGTAAAGTTCTCACAGGTTTCTTTAAGTCAGTGGGCATTGCTGAAACTAAAATTAAAACCTGTATTGGGATTATTGATACTTTAGAGAAAGTAGGAGAAGCTAAAGTTAAAGAGCATTTAGAAAAAGAAGATATTATAGCAGAACATACTCAAAAAATTATTGATTTTATTAAAATTGATGGTTCGGTTGACGAGGTATTAGATAAACTCAAACACCTTGCCGAAAATTTGCCAGATTCTGAGCAATTTACCCTCGGCGTCAGCGAATTGGAAACGGTAATTATAGGCGTTCGTAATCTGGGAGTTGCTGACAATCGTTTTTGTATTGATTTATCAATTGCTCGTGGTCTAGATTATTATACGGGTACTGTTTACGAAACAACTTTATTAGGACATGAAGCTTTAGGCAGTATTTGCTCTGGTGGTAGATATGAGGAATTAGTCGGGACATTTTTAGGCGAAAAATTGCCGGGGGTAGGAATTTCTATCGGCTTAACTCGCTTAATTAGTCGGTTGTTAAAAGCTGGTATTCTCAATACCTTAGCCGCCACACCTGCACAGGTAATGGTGGTGAATATACAAGATGATTTGATGCCGGTTTATTTAAATGTGTCACAAAATCTGCGGAAGGCGGGAATTAATGTTATAACTAATTTTGATAAACGTCCATTAGGTAAACAGTTCCAGTTGGCTGATAAACAAGGAATTCAATTTTGTGTAATTATTGGTTCTGAGGAAGCTGCAGCCCAAAAGTCATCGCTCAAAGATTTAAAATCAGGTGAGCAAGTAGAAGTGGTTTTGGCTGATTTGGCACAGGAAATTAAACGAAGATTGTTGTAAATCCTCAATTTATTAGGGTGTAAGGTATTACTTGAATTTTTGGATAGTATTAATGTTTAAATACACATCCTCGTAGGGGCGCAAGACCTTGCGCCCCTACCACCTGGTCTATTTACAGGAAGGTGCTGTAACTAACCGCAGAGGCGCAGAGGACACAGAGACAATTAACTCAAAAGTCTAGATTCTACTCTTGGATAACGCTTCTCTACGTTCGCGTTGGCGAAGCGCAACGAAGAATGAAAAATTACACCTGGCTGAACTTTTAAAACAACTTCTGACGATGGCTATATATTATTATATATTTTCAAGACTATTGTTGTCGAGTTGACCGAACCAAAAACATTACAGTTTACCGTACTAATATCGAATGGATATTTAGGTTCGGTAATCATCATTAATGAAGTGATAAAAACCGACTTTACGCCACTTTAATTTCCCAATACTATAAGAACAACGCAAGGATTTAATCCTGCATTGATTAGTTGAAAAAACTCATTATACGAGGTAAAAATATGGCACTATTACGTTTGAACACATGGCAAGACTTCGGCACCTTACAAAATCAACTTAATCGCCTACTTGACGGAGATATATTACCATCTGTCTTTGTTGAAGGAGGCTTAAGCAAAGTTCCTGCGGCTGAATTACACGAAACATCAGATGCTGTTCATCTGAAACTAGAACTCCCAGGAATTGAAGCTAAAGACCTAGATGTACAAGTTACCGAAAAGTCTGTATCCATCAGTGGTGAGCGGAAATCGGAAACTACAACTGAAGAAAAAGGTGTGTTTAAGAGCGAATTTCACTATGGTAAATTCCAGCGTGTAATTCCTTTACCTGCTCGGATTGATAATACCAAAGTCAGTGCAGAATATAAAGATGGTATCTTGAATCTAACACTGCCTAAAGCTGAAGCCGAAAAGCACAAAGTTGTGAAAATTAATCTCACGTCAAACGATTAATAAGCGATTACAGCACCTTCCTGTAAATAGATCCGCGTAGGGGCGCAAGGCTTTGCGCCCTTACCTTGGTCTGTGGTTATTCTATTTTCGCATCCTACTGGCGATCGCCTCTGCAAATCCCGCAAATGAACTATAGTCATTTGATAAGATAGAAACATTGACACCCAATTTCTGGGCATTGGCAGCGGTATAAGGGCCAAAACAAGCAATGATAGAATGCTCATAATCTCTTGGCGAGTTGACCATTGTCAAAAAGCTTTCTACTTCTGCGGTGCTACTAAAGGCAATTACATCTATCATGCCTTGACGAATCAAGTTTAATTCCACCGTGTAGATATTTTTGTCTAAACCCTGAGTAGCATAAGTGGGTACGCGAGTTACTTGCATACCCAATTTTTGCAAATCAGCCATAAAATTTGGTACAACATTAGGCTCCGGTATATTTATAACTTGGGGAGTCGGTATAAGTATTTTTTTAGCATAAATATCGGTAAATTTAGCCAGTTCAGCGACAATTCCGACTGGGCTAGATTCTCCGGGAATCAAATCAACTCTGCCACAAAAAGATAATAAAAGTTCGGAATCTTTTCCTATGGCGCACAGTTGACAATTTTGTAAGGCAGATGTGGGAATACCCAATACATTCAAGCGGTGAAAAAATGCTGTGATACCGTTTCTGCTGGTGAAGGCAATCCAGTCAAATTCATCTATCTGGGTGAGGGCATTATCTAACTCAGTATAGTTTGACAACAAACAGGTTTCAATAGTTGGCATCAGCAGCGGTAGACCGCCTTTTTTAATTATTTGCTCAGACAACCTACCAGCATAGTTTCTCGGTGCTGTCACAAGGATTCTTTTGCCATATAGAGGTAGTTCGGTAGATGGAATTAGCAGATTGCTTTCTTTGGAGTTGCTATGCATTGATGTATGATTGCAGCAATGCTCACAATTTTACATCCAGTACCCAGTCAGTTTTTTTCCTTGGGGGGAAGTTCAGTTCACCGCTGATCGCCAATCTCTTGGATTAGTTGCTAAAATTGCCACAACTGCCTCAAACTCCTTACTCCTTACTTCTCACTCCTAACTTCTAACTATTATGAATTGGTGGCAACGACTCAAGAAAAATCCTTTGGCGCGATTTGGGGCTATTTTGCTGTTAGTTTTCTATTTGGCGGTAATTGCTGCTGATTTCGTCGCCCCTTATGACCCTTATGCGTCACAGCCCAATGGTTCACTGCTACCACCAACTCAAATCTACTGGGATTCACCAGAAGGGAAGTTTATCGGTCCGCATGTTTATCCGACGACCCAGGGAGACACAAATTTAGAGACAGGCGATCGCCAACTTATTGTAGACTTAAAAAAGCCCTCGCCTCTACGTCTGTTTGTATCTGGCCCCGAATACCGACTTTTGGAGCTAAGTTTACCCCTACCGCCAAAGTGGGACGAAGTTACCATCTTCCCCGGTATCCCCTTAAATTGGCATTTGTTTGGCACAACCGGCGAGGCAAAATTCAACATCTTGGGTACTGATGACCAAGGTCGCGACCAATTCAGCCGCTTGGTGCATGGGGGTCGCATCAGCATGTTTATCGGCATTTTTGGCGTGATCATTACCTACCCACTCGGTCTGCTGATGGGTGGCATTTCTGGCTATTTCGGCGGTTTGACTGATAGCATAATTATGCGCGTGGCAGAAGTGCTAATGACTTTCCCCAGTATTTATCTTTTGGTTTCCTTGGGTGCAGTTTTGCCTGCAGGGTTAACCAGTACCCAACGCTTTTTGCTCATTGTCGTCATTACTTCGGTAATCAGTTGGGCGGGTTTAGCACGGGTAATTCGCGGACAAGTGCTATCTATTAAAGAGCGAGAATTTGTCCAAGCCGCACGGGCAATGGGTGGTAAACCAATTTACATCATTATCCGTCATATTTTGCCGCAAACAGCTACTTATGTCATTATTACCGCTACTTTGTCGATTCCCAGCTTTATTGGCTCAGAAGCAGTGCTAAGTCTCATCGGCTTGGGAATTCAACAACCAGATCCCTCCTGGGGCAATATGCTTTCTCTGGCCAGCAATGCTTCTATTATAGTGCTACAACCTTGGCTAATTTGTCCGCCAGCGGTGCTAATTATCCTCACAGTCCTAGCTTTCAATTTACTCGGTGATGGCTTAAGAGATGCTCTCGACCCCCGCAGTTTACGACGATAGCCAAGGGTCAAGGGTCAAGGGGTCGTATCTGAATAAAAATATCTGGGTATATCTTGGCAAATCTTCGGGAATACCCATATAATAGAATGTATACTATATCAGAAACAACGATATGGAGGACATTCAATCAGTGACCATCAGCATTGGAGATGCTGCCAAAGAATTAGGAGTTTCAGTAGACACAATTAGGCGGTGGGCTGACCAAGAAAAAATTCGATATGAACGCGCTCCCAGTGGACATAGACGCTTCTATCTAGCAGACATCAAACGAATTACACCACGAGACTTGAAACAATTAGATGACCGTATAACAATTAATTACGCAAGAGTTTCAAGTCATGACCAGAAGAATGATTTAACAAGACAAATCCAAGTCCTAGAAGCTTTCAGTGGTTCTAATGGTTGGCAGTTTGAAACCATTCAAGATTTGGGAAGTGGTTTGAACTACAACAAGAAAGGATTGAAAAAGTTACTGACTCGAATACTCAAGGGCGATGTAGGCAGGTTAGTATTAACTCACAAAGACAGATTGTTACGATTCGGTGCGGAGTTAGTCTTTGCAATCTGCGAGGATATGGAAACCGAAGTTGTGATTATCAACAAGTCTACAGAAGAATTGAGTTTTGAACAGGAATTAGTCCAAGACATGATTGAGTTAGTAACCGTGTTTAGTGCGCGTCTTTATGGCTCTAGAAGTCATAAAAACAAAAAGTTGATTGATGGAATATCGAATGTAATTGATGAGGTGAAATGATATGGCAACTCTCACGTATGTTAAAGGATTACCGACACCAGCAGAAGAATTGAATAGTTTAGGACTCACTGAGTTTGAGATGTTCTTGACTGCTTATAGTCCGGTATTCCATAAAGCAGCGTGTGAGACAGCTAATCAAATTTTGACAAACAAGAACTTCAATAAATCCAGTTGGAATACTTATTTACAAACAACTTACGGCATATCAAAACGTCATGCCAATGGTGTAATCAGCCATGCTCAAGGTGCATTTGACGCATCTAAGGAACATCGTAAACGCCACATTAAAACATTAGAAGGTACGCTGAAGTCTATCAATTTTTGGATTACCAAATCAGAGAAAAAGTTAGCTGATTCGTTAAAATTTTACAAGAAGAACAATTGGGAACAATCGAAAACTGGCTGTAAGTTTCCCATGAGCATTGACATTTATTCACATCAAACTAATTGGCAAAGTTTACATTTTGCGCTCCACCAGAAAAAGCGTCTGGTTCATTATTTACAAAAACAAATTGAACATTTAAAGACTGCACCAATTCATACAGTTATTCCTAAAAACCAAGCATTTGTAGTTGGTTCTAAAGATGAATCATTTGGCAATCAGGTATGCCAATGGGATGGTGATATGCTTAAATTTCGTGTACCAGCTTGCCTGGAAAGTCGGTTTGGCAAGTACGTTCAAACCAAGCTAGGCAACTTTGATCGCAACATTAATAGGTTGCCTAAAGATGGTTCCAAGACCTGGCATTTTTACCGCAAGGATGGCAAATGGAATGCAGCAGTACAATTTACTCCAGCACAAGTAAAGCGTGTCTCTCGCCATTCTGCTTATGGTTGTATTGGAATTGATATGAATCCTGGCTCAATCGGTTGGGCATATGTTGATGGAGATGGCAACCTCAAAGCTCATGGTCAAATTTCACTCCAGATGGGATTGCCGTCAGGTAAACAAGATGCTCAAATTGTCGATGCTTGCTTGCAATTAGCAACTTTGGCAGACACATTCGCTTGTCCCGTTGTCTGTGAAGAATTAGACTTTTCAGCTAAAAAAGAACAACTCAGAGAACGTGGAAAGAAATATGCCCGGATGCTTTCTGGTTGGGCATATAGTCGATTCTATAAACTACTAGAGAGCATTTTGAGTAACCGAGGAATTTACCTAATAAAGGTAAATCCTGCTTATACCAGCGTCATAGCATTGGTCAAATACGCACGCCAATACGGATTAGCCAGTGATGAAGCAGCAGCTATGGCGATTGCCCGACGTGGTATGCGTTTAAAAGAAAAAATGCATGACTCCATAACCGCCTATCTCTCCGTGAAGGATGGAAAGCACGTATGGAGTCAGTGGAATCAACTGAATAAAACTCTTAAGTCTCGTACTGATATCAAGAGTCGCCACTCTTTTTACAGTATCTCTAACTGGGGACTAGTGGTCAAGGAACCTGAGTTACGGAGCAATGGAACCAAGCCGAAAGGCGCTTCTAGTTGAGCGAACTTATACCGTGGAGTTGGACTTGCCCATATTTTCGGATTTATGCCTAGATATGCGTAGGTTTTTAGAAGCGGTCAAAAGTAGTTACAATTGACCAATGACAACCCTAGCTGTTGTTCGTCATCTGGCTGATATGGTCTAACAGTAAGTTTTGCGACTTTCATCTAAATATGATTCCCAAGGCTGAAAAACGTTATACGACGCCTTGATTTTAACTATACATTTTAGATTCTCAAAACTACCTCAATTTGTCAAGCCCTGAAATGACGCAAAATCGTGAACAATAATTACCAATTCGTAATTCGTAATTGGTAATTAAGCCGTCTCTACAGCATAACCAACAATTTAGAATTTATATGTCAATCAGTTGGCTTTACCTTTATGCAGCAATACTCTTTGAGGTTTCAGGTATAACTTGCATGAAATTGTCGCAAGGTTTTACTAAAATAGTCCCTTCAATTTTAATGTTTGTATTCTATGGGCTTTGTTTTACTTGTTTGACACTTTGTCTCAAAAGAATTGAAGTCAGTGTAGCCTATTCTGTCTGGGCTGGATTGGGAACTACTCTGATTGCGATCATTGGTATTATCTGGTTTCAGGAATCTATCAATTTGACCAAATTCATATCCATTGCCTTAATAATTATGGGGGTAATTGGCTTAAATTTAGTTAAATCTTAGATTGTTAATTGCTGGTCGAAACCGGATTAGTCCAAACTCCAGTAAATAAACAAAACCCCTAAACGCAGGTGCTTAGGGGTTAGGGTTTAAATCTGTAACAAGCCCTCTGGATTCACGGATAAGAGCGATCGCCTCTGTAAACCCTCGCGTTGTATGATTTCATTAGCAGCTAACAAGCCACTACTAACGG
The DNA here is from genome assembly GCA_038087035.1 of Gloeotrichia echinulata CP02. Taxonomy (NCBI): domain Bacteria; kingdom Bacillati; phylum Cyanobacteriota; class Cyanophyceae; order Nostocales; family Gloeotrichiaceae; genus Gloeotrichia; species Gloeotrichia echinulata. Next base: position 2,197,694 of record CP051187.1, read on the forward strand.
CTCGTTCCATTAATCCACAAGGAAAGGGCATTTTGACCCAATCGCCGGCAAAAATTAAGTTAGGAATATTGGTGCTAGTTTCTGGACGCTCTGCATAACTATTGGGTGGGTATCCCGAAAAGTTATGTTGATTCACCAATTCTCGATGCAACACTTTTGCTTGTTTTAACTCCGGGACGATTTCATATAATTCCTGTTCAAATGTAGTTAACAAAGTTTCTTGGGTGGGAAATTGTTTTTCTTTGTAACAGTAAGCGTGTAATTCTACCACACTACCACCAGTACGTTTCGCCCAATCAATGAATTGTTCTTGAATGCGGTGATACAGGGTGATGCTATCAGTTAGTTCGTAACCAGACAAAGATGTAAAATTACTTTGTTCCCAAGGAAAATCCCGGTCAAACCAGAAACGACATACAGCAAATGGATCGGCGATGCTCAACTTTTCTACTTGCGATCGCACTTTTAGATTTACATTCCCTGTCACTCGTTTAAATAGTTGTTGCACTCCTGGTACATCGGTTGCGAAAACATAATAATCGGCTGTGATTGTTTCTGGTGATGACAATTCTTGATTTACCGCTACTAGCTGCAATTCTTCATCTTGACGCTGCACTACTTGATACTTGGATAAATCTCGTTGTGCTGGACCTTTTAAAACTTTACCATCAGCCGCAAAAACCGCTCCATGACAAGGACAATGAAATTTACCATCATCTGCCTTTTGGACTGTACAACCTTGATGAGTACAGGTTAAAGAAATTGCTTCTTTACTCCCACTTGGTACAGCAAATACTTCATCAGCTGCGCCAAAATATTCTATCTGTCCATCAGCAACAACTGAGTTACGCTTCACCCAAAAAGGTACATTGTTATTATTACTCCCAATCACATATTTGAGCGAATTAATCTTACCTTGGAATGTCGGAATTTCACTCACATTTATCCCAGTGATAATTTTGCCACCCTGGCGTTGAATTGCTCTAGCGATTGGTTGGATTAAACTGGTTCCCATATCGTCTATAGTGCCATTAAAAGCTAGTCCTTCGGGATTACCAAAAAAATAAAAATGGAAGAACTGCATAAGTTCTCCCACACTCATCATATCTGGTGCATTCAAGCTTGATTTGGCAAAGGGCAGAAAATACAAGTCGTATAAACCCCGAGGAAATTCTTCTGCTACCCAATCAGCTACAGAAATACTATCGAACCGCCGATAATTTTTTTCTCTCTCAAAACCAGTAATCGCCTGGAATACTTGCAAATGTTTTAATTTAACCAGATTAATTCCCCATTGCCAACGGTTGGGAGAAGCGATCGCCAAATCTATAATATTCCAAGGAAATGACGAACTACTAGGACGAAATACCTCTGGTTGATATTTGGCGTTACGGTAAACAACAGCATAGGAGTGCAATGAGCGAAAATTATCTGTTATCCCCAATTCTGTAACTAAGCCATTTAAATTATAGTACTGAGGGAAAAAACCATGAAAACCATGCTCCATCATGAAGGTTTCACCAGCAGCTTCAATTTGCCAACTGGCAATTTTACCACCGAGTTGCGGTGACTTTTCTAAAAGTGTCACGACAAACCCCCGCTGACTCAATTCATAAGCACAAGCTAAACCCGCTAATCCACCTCCAATTACAGCAACACTTTTATTTTGATTCAGCATCCGTGGTAAGCTTAGGGTATCTTGCAGGAAGACCGTTGGCTGTGGTTTACTGAACCGAGAGTATCCTGTTACGCCAGTAATACCGCCAATGCCGAACCACTTGAGTAGTGTGCGACGGGAAATGGTAGACGATTCCGGCAAATCTGATAATTGACTCATTTGTTACAGAATTAGCTGATCACGATGAATTACACGGATGAAATCAGGGCTGTATCTTGCCCTTTTTGGGAGGATTTTTCCCATCACAGTGTTAATCCTCAACAGATTTATTTTGGTGGAATAGAAAAAATTGTCAATACCTGTATGTAACTTTTTCTAAAACTACACACTCCACTTTAGGGACTTCCAATTAAAAAAATCTCCAAAAAGCAAGGAACGTCAGTGACGCTGGAATCCCCCGGATTTATCCGTGGGGAGTGTCAAAATGAGAAGATTATGTGAAAAGAATCTAATATACCAATGACAAATGACAAATAACGACCCTCTCCTGTCCCAGACGCTACGCGAAAGCCATTAAGTTTTATTTGCCCCAACAGACTTAGTTCATTTATTATTATTATAATTGGATATCAAATTGTGTATCATACTCAACATCATCAAAATATAACTACTCACAATAGCTATACTTAAAGTAGTAAAAGCAGGAACATTAAATGCTTTAACTAAAGCTTTAATCAGAATGACTGCGCCAAAACTGAAAATTAAACTAGCTACAAAAGCCATGAAATTTTTATTCAAAACAACTTCCTAATTTTTGGCTATGCAAATTTAATTTATTAATAGGTTATTTAGTCGTTTAAATACCGTAAAGCCTGTTACGATCAAAGCTATTTACAGGTTTATCTAGATTGGTTTAATATTTGTTAACGGTTGATGCTTGCATTCAAAACAGGGTGATCTAAGATTGTTTGGTACCTTATCGCCAGAAGACGGATGATTGAAGTTGAGCATCTGAGTAAAACATACGGTTCTACCCCAGCGATTACTGATGTGACTTTTAGCGTCGAACCAGGGGAGATTTTAGGGTTTTTGGGACCCAATGGCGCTGGTAAAACTACAACCATGCGGATTTTGGCTGGTTATTTACCCGCAACTAATGGGACTGCGAAGATCGCAGGGTTTGATGTCCATGAAAACTCTTTGGCTGTGCGCCAGCGAATTGGCTATTTACCGGAAACGCCGCCGTTGTATCCTGAGATGACGGTGGAGGGATTTTTGCATTTTGTCGCCCGAATTAAGGGAATCTCAGCAGGCGATCGCACTTTGAAGGTGAAAGCAGCGATAGAACGTTGCAATTTAGAAGAAAAATCTCAGGTGATTATCCGCAAGCTGTCTAAAGGATATCGTCAACGGGTGGGAATTGCTCAGGCGATCGTTCATGACCCACCAGCAATTATTTTAGATGAACCCACCGTCGGACTTGACCCCCGTCAAATCATCGAAGTCCGAAATTTAATCAAAAGCCTTGCGGGAACCCACACCGTTATTCTTTCTACCCACATTTTACCAGAAGTGAGCATGACCTGCAGCCGCGTCGCCATCATCAATCGCGGTAAAGTCGTCGCTACGAATACACCAGAAAATCTCATGACACAGTTGACAGGTGGCGCTGGTTATGAGTTGGAAATTGAGGGAGAAGCTTCCTTAGCAAAACAGGTACTACAAAATTTAGCGGGTGTGAGTCTGGTAGAATCAATTCCTGCAGTGGGAATGCATTATCATCTCCCCGTGCGAGACAACCGCGCTTACCTGCGGGTGATATCCCAACCGGGAACAGAACCGGGAAAGGATATTGTCACAGCATTGGTGCGTTCTGGATTTGGTTTACATGAAATGCGACGTGTCAACGCCACCCTGGAAGATGTGTTTTTGCAATTGACTACAGAAGAAAAAAATATCGAGTCTCAAGAAGACTCCGTAGCCCAAGAAGGAGAAGCAGCGTAGATGGATATAGTACTCAGTAATATTATTGCCATTTATCGCCGAGAATTACAGAGTTATTTTGTCTCGCCTTTAGCTTATGCGATCGCTGGCGTGTTTTGGTTTTTGGCTGGGTTGTTCTTAGTGATGATTTTGCTAGCACCAGAAGGCATTTTGGACACCATCGCGGCCTTAGATTTACAAGGACAGCAAATGGGAGTAGCAGTACCACCAATAGATGTTCCCTACGAATTTATCCGAGCATTTTTGGACAGAATGGGGTGGCTATTGTTATTCATCCTCCCCATTCTGTCGATGGGACTGTATGCTGAAGAACGCAAACGCGGTACATTGGAACTCTTAGCGACATCCCCCGTCACTAACTGGGCGGTAGCTGTAGGTAAACTATTAGGGGTGATAACTTTTTTTACAACACTGGTTGTACCATTACTAGGATTTGAGGCGATCGTCATTAGTAGTTCCAATCCACCAATGTCACCCACAATCCTCTTACTGGGTCATTTAGGATTAATCTTACTAGCAGCCGCAATTTTATCTATAGGAATGTTTATTTCCTCTTTAACAGACAGCACCATCCTCTCGGCTGTCCTCAGCTTCGGAGTCATTTTATTGCTATTATTCATTGATTTCATTGCCAAAACTATCCCCGGACCGATAGGAGAAGCCTTGGGTTATATCTCCTTACTCAAACATTTCAACACCCTAATTCAAGGCATTTTTGATACCAACGCCTTGCTTTTATTTGCCAGTTACATTTTTTTAGGCATCTTTCTCACATCCCAATCAATTGACACACTGCGCTTTCAAAGACAGTAGTTAGTTGTCAGTTGTCAGTTGTCAGTTGTCAGTTGTTAGTTATGACAAATGACCAATGACAAATGACCAACGACAAATGACCAATGACAAATGACAAATAACATGAAGAGCATCCCTAAAAAACAACCTTGGAAATATCTGTTTTTACTAGGTCCATTCCTATTTGTTGCTGGCTTAACTTCTGGGTTAGTTGCTGGTCAATGGGCGCCAATCCCATTAGCATTCTTGATTCCGGGAATTGTGATCAGCGGGTTGTGGGTAATATGGCAAAGTCAGCAAACTAAATGGTGGCGAAATCGTTCTACCCAAGTTGGTACTAATGCCCTATTAGCAACTTTAGCAGTATTAGCAATTTTGGGGTTGATTAACTTTTTGGGAAGTCGCTACCATTTCCGGGCAGACTTAACAGAGACGCAGTTGTTTACTCTTGCGCCTCAATCGCGGGAATTGGTGCGTAGCTTGTCACAGCCAGTAAAGGTGTGGGTGTTTGATGTCACTCAAAATCCCCAAGACCGGGAATTGTTAGAAAATTACCACCGCCAAGGTTCCAAGTTTAAGTTTGAGTACATTGACCCCCAAGCTAGACCAACACTAGCAGAGAAATTTGGCGTCAAAGATTATGGCGAAATTTACTTGGAATCCCAAGATAAAAAGCAGTTAGTCCAAGTAGTCAATGAAAATGAGCGATTGTCAGAAATTAGATTAACAAATCGCCTACAACAAATTACTAGTGGTAAAACAGTTAAAGTTTACTTCCTTCAAGGTCACGGCGAACACCAACTTTCAGCCCCTGAAGATGGAATGTCTCAAGCAGTTCAGGGATTAACTGACAAAAATTTCACCACATCAGCGTTGAATTTAGCTGAAAAATCAAAAGTTCCTGATGATGCGTCCGTGGTGATCGTAGCAGGTCCAAAACGAGAATTATTTGACCAAGAAATCAAAGCCTTACAAGAATATCTCAATCGTGGCGGTAACTTGCTGCTGATGATTGATCCAAATACTAACCCCAAACTCGACGGCTTGCTACAAGAATGGGGTGTGCGTTTAGATAATCGTTTAGCTGTTGATATTTCCTCTGATGTCGGTCTAGGTCCAGCCGTTCCCTTGGTGACAGAATACGGAAAACATCCGATTACCAAAGATTTCGGTAACGGGATTTCTTTTTATCGGTTAGCCCGACCTGTGCAAATTACGGTAGTCCCTGGTGTGAAAGCTACTCCCCTACTGCAAACCAAAGCCTATCCCAACAGCTGGGCTGAAAGCGACCTGGAAAGCGAAAAATTAGAATTTAATGCGGACAAAGACCTCAAAGGCCCTTTGACTTTAGGCGTTGCTTTAGAAAGAAAACGAGAAGCTACATCAGCAGTCAATTCTAGCCCCACTCCCACAGCATCACCATCCCCGACAAGTCAAGCTAGCCCCACTCCTACAGCATCACCATCCCCGACAAGTCAAGCTAGCCCCACTGCTACAGCATCACCATCCCCGACAAGTCAAGCTAGCCCCACTGCTACAGCATCACCATCCCCGACAAGTCAAGCTAGCCCCACTGCTACAGCATCACCATCCCCGACCACAGCATCACCATCCCCGACAAGTCAAGCTAGCCCCACTGCTACAGCATCACCATCCCCGACAACTCAAGCTAATCCGACTTCCAGTGAATCAAGGTTAGTCGTATTAGGTAATTCAAATTTTGCCACCGATGGCTTGTTTCAACAACAACTCAATGGAGATGTATTCCTCAACTCAGTCAGTTGGCTAAGTCAACAGGATCAGCAACCCCTTTCAATTCGCCCCAAAGAAGCAAAAAACCGCCGCATCAACCTGACACCGATGCAAGCCAGTCTTTTAGGATGGTCATCTTTACTATTTTTACCCCTAATTGGGTTCCTAGCCGCTGCTGTTATCTGGTGGCAAAGGAGATAAAGTGAGGAGTGAGGAGTTAGGAGTTATGCTTCCTCATTCTTTATTAATGACAAATGACAAATGACAAATGACCAATGACCAATGACAAATGACCAATGACAAATGACCAATGACAAATAACAAATGACAAATAACAAATGAAAAAAAAATGAAACTTCCGCGTACTACTTTAATATTGATATTGCTAGCGCTGGGTTTGGGTGGTTTTGTTTATTTTTATGAAATTCAAGGTGCGACTCAGCGAGAAGAAGCTAAGGATAAAAAACAGCAAATTTTCTCTTTTGCTGCAGATGATGTGCAATCTTTGACAATTAGAACCCAAAAGATTAATCTGAGTCTAGAACGTAATCGTCAGTCGGATAATCCTAAGTGGTTGCTAAAATCGCCAATATCAGAGCCTGCAAATGATGCTATTGTTTCTTATTTGATGGATTTGTTGGTTAAGGGAAAAAGCGATCGCACTATTTCCACGCCAGCCAATCAGCAAGCAGAATTTGGCTTGGATCAACCCCAGGCTACCATAAATATCAGTCTGAAGAATCAGCAAAGTCATCAGTTGATTTTGGGTAAGCCTGATTTTAACCGTCGTTTTTTATATGTTAAAGCTGACCCAAATATTAAACCTGATGGTAAAATAGATATCCTATTAGTATCTACAGATTTTGAAAATGCCGTCAATCGGGAGATATCAGAATGGAAACAACCTGTAGATAATAGTCAGAATAAATCTACGCCCAGTCCTGTGCAACCAACTCCCAAAAAAAGCAAATAAGCAATTCCACAATCTTTGGATATTTCTATGGCAAATCCCACAGCAACATTGCTCATTTCTTGTCCCGACCAACGGGGGCTAGTGGCAAAGATTGCTAATTTTATCTATGCTAATGGTGGTAATATTATTCATGCCGATCAGCATACAGACTTCGCTGCTGGGTTATTTCTCACCCGGATTGAATGGCAGTTAAATGGCTTTAATTTGCCGCGAGATTTGATTGCACCAGCCTTTAATGCCATTGCCGAACCTTTAGCTGCTAAGTGGGAATTACACTTTTCTAATACTGTACCACGTCTTGCTATTTGGGTAAGTCGGCAAGACCATTGTCTATTTGATTTGATTTGGCGTCAACGCGCTAAAGAATTTGTGGCTGAGATTCCCCTAATTATCAGCAACCATCCTGATTTAAAGGGAGTGGCAGAGCAATTTGGTATTGACTATCACTATATTCCTATATCTAAAGATAATAAACCAGAACAGGAAGTCAAGCAACTAGAATTACTCCGACAATACAAGATTGATTTGGTTGTATTGGCAAAATATATGCAAATTGTCACTGCGGATTTTATTACTCAATTTCCGCAAATTATTAATATCCATCATTCATTTTTACCGGCTTTTGTCGGCGCAAATCCCTATCACAGAGCCTTTGAACGTGGAGTGAAAATTATTGGCGCCACGGCTCATTATGCGACTGCAAATTTAGATGCAGGTCCAATTATTGAACAAGATGTAGTGCGGGTGAGTCACCGCGATGAAGTCGAGGATTTGATTAGAAAAGGTAAAGATTTGGAGCGTGTTGTCTTAGCCAGAGCCGTGCGATCGCACTTACAAAATCGCGTCCTGGTTTATGGGAATAGGACTGTGGTGTTTGAGTAATGTAGTGGTTCATCGCATAAGTTTTGCAGGCGTAGGGTGCGTCAGAATGAAAATAAATGCGCCTTTGCGCCTTTGCGCCTTTGCGTGAGCTAAAAATTATTTCCCTACGGGACGCTCCACGAACGGTAATCTTCCAGCGGTTCGGGAGTAGTTGTCTGGTTTTCTGACGCACCCTACAAATTGGAACTACCTTAAGTCATAATGAAGAAAGATTAAGCTGCACTCAGAAAACTCTCAATGAGCCAGACTGCCCTAAATTTAACTGCAATCTCCATATTTCTCATTACCCTGTCCACCCTACTAGGTCCGTTAATCCACCTGTCGCCCACAGTACCAGCACTGGCTACCTTCACCATCTTAGGAATTGCGACCTTCGACAGTTTCCGCTTGCAAGGTCAGGGTGGAACTATATTTTTAGATTGGATTGCTGGTTTTTCCAAAGAACATCGCGATCGCATCGTTCACCACGAAGCAGGTCATTTCCTCGTAGCTTATCTGTTGGGTATTCCCGTCACTAGCTACACCCTCAGCGCCTGGGAAGCCTGGAAGCAGGGTCAACCAGGACAAGGTGGCGTTACCTTAAATGATCAAGAATTAGCAGATCAATTACAGACGGGTAAAATTAGCACCCAAATGCTGGATCGCTATTGCACTATTTGGATGGCGGGTATTGCTGCAGAAAATCTCATCTTTCAAAATACTGAAGGTGGTACTGATGATCAAAGTAAGCTATTAGGGGTATTGACAAATTTGGGCTTTTCTGAATCAATTTGTCAGCAGAAACAGCGCTTTCATACCCTCCAAGCCAAAACCCTACTGGAAGAAAATCGGTCTAGTTATGAAGCTTTAGTTAAAGCTATGCAACAACGCGCCTCGGTGACAGATTGTCAGAATGCAATTGGGAGTTAGCAGTTTGAAGTTTAGACTCCCAATCCCTAATCCCCAATAGTAAGGAGTAAGGAGTAATGAGTAATGAGTAATGAGTAATGAGTAAATTAATCCAATCCCCAATCCCCAATCCCTGGTAACAGAGCGGAGCCGTTCGCGTAGCGTCCGCACCAGAAGTGCAATCCCCAATCCCCAATCCCTGGTAACAGAGCGGAGCCGTTCGCGTAGCGTCCGCACCAGAAGTGCAATCCCCAGTCCCCAATCCCCAATTCCCAATTCCCAATCCCCAATTTCAAGAAGATGCAGCTTTGAGATGTAAGAGGTTTGGTAAGTGGTCTGAACTAACAACCTGATTACGTCCAGTTCCTTTAGCTTCCAATAAGCATTGATCGGCTCGATTTAGCAAACTGTATCCATTTGGATCATCATGTGTTCGCAGACAGGAAGTGCCTAGACTAATTGTGACATTAATAGTATGTTGGTTGTTGATAACAAATGGTTCATCGCTGACTACACGATTCAGACGACGGGCTACAATCAGGGCTTCCTCACTAGTTGTATTACCTAGAATGATGACAAATTCCTCACCTCCATAGCGAAAGGCTGTATCTTGATAACGCAAATTGTGCTTCACTCGCATACAAAGCAATTGCAAGAGGCGATCGCCAACTAAATGTCCGTAAGTATCATTCACTTTCTTAAAATGATCGATATCTAAAATAATCAAACTTAAGGGACATAGCTGATCACGGGCTTTTTGAATTTGTCTAGGTAAGTCCCATTCCAAAGCACGACGATTATTCATTTCTGTTAATGAATCAGCCAACGCGAGAGTTGATAACAAATCATTTCTTCTCATCAGATCATGGTATTTTTGCGCTTTCCGCAAACCAACTGTCAATTGCGCTAAGATGAGGCGATGGTTGGGCGTCATCTCTGCCAAAGTCGAGTCTGTTTGTATCTCAGGAAACTGCCAAATATACGCATCAGCCCCTTGCTTTAATGCAGTGGAAGTCATCTCCAAATCCCAATCCCACCCCTGTTTACGTCTCTCAGTCAGTTGCTGAGAACGATCTTCTAAAAGAATGCAATATATCCACGATAGATTGGCCTGATCTTTCAACCATTGGCACAATTCCATACTGCCATCGAGGCTAGCCTGCACAATTATTATATCGGGTGGCGTATTTTTAATACCCAATTTTGCCTGATCAACGTTGGTGATAATCTCTACGTTAAAAGCGGTTGCATAACGGATCTGATCTGGAAGTGTTGAGAGAAATTGATTGCTCCCAAAGACCAGAATGGATATATTCATTGCTTTGCTTTTTGCCCTATATCAACTTCAAGGATATAACTCTGTTAAGACTTGCTGTTCTTAGTTACTAATACTGAATTGCAGTATTTTTGGTTAGGGGTTATTCCCCATTGCTTGATAGTTTTATCTTGAAATTTAAAATGTTTTGCCAATTTTAATCTCCTCTTAATAATTTACCTAGACTATGTTCACTAGATATTTAACTTCTGATACCTACTTTCTGCTTTTATATATTTCTTTTAAAACAGTAGATATACTGAATATTCCATAGGAATATAAAAATCTTCCTGTGATTTACTAGTATTAGCTACTTAAGTAAATCACCATGTCCAACTATTAACATTAACAAGCACAAAATGCGGCAAAAGTTTCACTGATTTTAAATCTTTAAAAATTTATAAAATTTTTATGCGACCGTAAAAACCGATATCTTTGCAGAATCTACAAAATTGAATCTACCATAAAATACTGACTTAACTTACCTAAGTAGAATTTCTTTTTAACTGTGTGTGAGATCTGTCTAGGCTAGACGCCGTAAGTTTTCAGCCATCAAGCTGCTATTTGGCAATGCTAGCTTGTGGACAATAGATTTAATCCATCAGCCAAATCTTGACTTAGGATTTGTCAAAATTACGTAAAAATACATAAATAGTCAACCTGACCTGATATTTATACCATGATAAAGTTCAGTTAGTGGTTAGTAGTTTACGACGCCAGAAGATTGGCATTAACATCCCAGCAGATGCAAATAAATATTTACATATATAACTTTATAGTTATGCATGTAAATAAATTCGGTAATCTGATAGCCCATCTGGGGATATTCCGCTTATGCGCTGAAGCGCTACTACAAGCATTTTAGTTTTTTAGGTTGAACTAGTAGTCTGTCAATTTTGTTTTGAGGGATTTTTGGTAGTGTGAGCGTCTCGCTCACGCGGGCAAGATGCCCGCACTACAGTCCATCATTTTTATCTTGACAGAGTGTGAGCGTCTCGCTCACGCGGGCAAGATGCCCGCACTACAGTCCATCATTTTTATCTTGACAGAGTGTGAGCGTCTCGCTCACGCGGGCAAGATGCCCGCACTACAGTCCATCATTTTTATCTTGACAGAGTGTGAGCGTCTCGCTCACGCGGGCAAGATGCCCGCACTACAGTCCATCATTTTTATCTTGACAGATTACTAGATTTAACTCTAGCTATTGCTAGATGCTTTAATTATCTTGGCAGGTTTATCCTAAATCTGTAGGCGGAAATGATGAACAAAACTATGGCAATCCCCTTTGATTTGGGAAAAATTCTCAGTATTTGTAGTAGCTTGGGCACTGCCTACTCTACGTATTAATCCTGGATAGCGAAACATAAATATACCAAAAACCCTTACCAATGACAAATGACAACTGACAACTGACGAATAAAAGGGATAGACTTGTGGATACAATACTAGAGCGATCGCACACACTCAAACAAGCCTTAATCGATTTTGTGCTTGATGCTGAAGGTGAACTAGCACAAGCGCTGGAAACCTATGCAGCACAACAAATGCGACGTAGTAGCGGCGATAATAGACAGCAGGATTTTATCGTTGACTGCTTTATTGTTGAAGGTAAAGTAGGCGAAAAGTCACCACTAGAATTATTTATCGCCAGTCATGCAGATTTACAACCGAGCGATCGCCACTTGATCAGCAACTGGCAACGTACTTTTACTGGACTATTTGCGATTACTAAAATTTTACCAGATGGTGTGGAGTTAATGAATTGGCTGACAGCCAAACACTACATCGTCAAACCAAACAATTCCCAAACATTACAGGAAATATCTCGGTTAAAAGTTGGAGAAATCTTACTCACCCGCATCTCTCCCTTTACCGATAGCTACTGGATGTTGTCTGGACAATACACAATCATGGGTAAATTGGGTAAACCAAAACTAGCGGTGGCTATTGGTAATTTCAAAGAAAACTATAAACATCATCTTTACAGCGATGCACCAGATTTGCTAGAACAAGCTTGGCAATCTGTAGCGGAATATCATCACCAATTTGTTGACTTTTTTGGCAGCGATGAAATCACACTACCAGGATACCAACTGAATAAAAAGATAGCAGAATTTCAAGAACTATTGACGCAACAACGTTTAGCAACACTCGGAATTGATACTTCCAAATCCTTAGCTGAAGTAGCAGCCGCAGCGGGTATTGAACAAGAGGAAATCACTGCAGCCGCAAAAGAAGCAGGTGCTGACGCCAAAGTTGTTGCTGAGATATTTAACAGCAAAATGGTAACACCAAAAGTGGATTTACCTGCGGAACTCAAAAAAGCCGAACAGGTAACGGTTATTTCTCATCCCCATTGGGGACAGATGTTTTTACCAACATATACTAAGATAAAATCAATATTATCAGCAGAAGACTGGCAAAGTGTAGCAGGGTCGGAAAAACTAATTAGTTACTATCTCGAAGACCAAAGTATTAACGCCTTTATTTGGCAGCGATTAGCGCAACAGTATCCGACAACCTTAGAAAACCTATTGCAAATATTTCTGCAGCGTCCAGAGTTTCGCCTGGCAAATGACTTAGATGCACTATTGCAAGAATACCACAAACCAATACAGCCAGATTTACCAGAAATTGCCAGTGTCCCGATACATCTGCATAATTTATTTCAAGAAGCTGTAGCCGACGTTAATAAATCTAAACCGAAGGGACAGAAGAAGGGTGGGAAAGGTTTTCAATAGTAGTCGTAGGGTGCGTTAGCGATAGCGTAACGCACCATTACAGCACTTTCCAGCAATGTGAAGTACAATATGTAAGATAGATAAATTATTATTATGAAACCATATTCCGTCGATCTGAGAGAAAAAATAGTCAATGCTTATCAGTTAGGAAATATTTCAGTTAGAAAGTTAGCTGTAAACTTTGGTGTTGGTAAAGCTTTTGTACAAAAAATGTTGAGACAGTATAAAGAGAAAGGACATGTTAATCCTGGTAAGCAAGGGACAAGAAAAAAAGCGGTATTAGCAGATTCTGCGGCTCAACTTGTTGCATTGGTAAAAAAGTATCCAGATGCAACTCTCTCTGAATATTGTGAATATTGGCTCTTAACTGAGGGGCAACTAGTGAGTTCCAGCATGATGTGTAGAGAATTGCAAAAATTAAATCTAACTCGTAAAAAAAACGGTTCGCAGCAGTCAGGCAGCTACCGATAGAGTTCAATTGCTCAGGTGTGAATACAGAGAGAAAGTCAGAGATATAGAGCCGAAAAATCTGGTTTTTTTGGATGAAGCAGGCTTACTGCTTGGGTTAATGCGTCCAAAAGCTCGTAGTGAAAAAGGAAGTAGAGTATATGATGTAAAACCATTTTATCGAGGTAAAAAAGTCACTATTATCGGCGCAATCAGTATGGATAAAGTATTGGCTGTGATGACACTAGATGGTTCAATGGATAGTAATGCTTTTCGCGTGTTTATAGAAAAGTTGTTAGTGCCTCAATTATGGAAAGGTGCAGTTGTCATAATGGATAACCTATTTGCCCATAAGATCGATGAAATTACGCCCATAATTGAATCTGTTGGTGCCAGTGTCATCAATCTATCTTCTTATTCACCAGATTTTAATCCCATTGAACATTGGTGGTCACAGCTTAAAGCTTTTATCAAAACATTTTCTCCAAAAACTACTCAAATGGTAGATGTATTGATTGCAATTGCTTTAAATCTAATCAATCCTATGCATCTGCGAAATTGGTTTGCTAACTGCTGCTACTGTACTTCATGATTCAGGAAAGTGCTGTATCAAGTTTTTTGAGCTTTACAGCAGTTTTCACGTAGTTGAACCACACTCTCAGGGCACAGCAGTGCTGTGCCCCTACGGCAAATGTGGTCTATTTACCTGAAAATAGCTGTAAGTATGATACAAATACGTTGGTAGGGGCACGGCATTGCTGGCTTCTATATGTATCAGAGTTTTGGTGAAATGGTATTAGCGATAGCGTAACGCACCATTATCAAGGGTTTGGTGCGTTACGAACTCCGTTCTAACGCACCCTACAATACTACAATACTTCAATACAAACAAAATTCACTCCGCATCGCCAATTATGACAAATGGCGACCAATAAAAAGGATGACGCTCAATTTGCTTGAGTTTAGCTTGGCGTAATGCTTCCCCTTTGCTCATACCCTGCTGGAGATTTTGATAAAAATCAGTCATCAGCCTTTGAGTTGCTGTATCATCAACAGACCACAAACTCGCCATAATTGCTTTAGCGCCAGCACGTTCAAATATATAAGCAACACCTGCAATTCCCACACCTTTATTATAAATTTCTTTCGCAGTTTGACAGGCGCTGAGAGTCAGCAAATTTGTGCCTTGTAAACCCAAAAGTGCCGCATCAGCAATATTAAATTGGGTATCAGCAAATAACAAAGTATTCTTTTTCAAATTCAATTTCTTACAGTCTTCATTTTGAAAACAACCATGAGTAGCTAAGTGCAGCAAGCCAAAGCGCAACGCTTCAGTTTTGAATCTTGTAAGAGTTGCTTGATTACCGATATAACCTTCACTTCCTGGCTTTTGTATCGCCTGGTCTAGCAATTTTTGGGCTGCTTGTGCTTGGGGGTTTTGAGTTTGTCCCCAACTGGGTGGAGGGATGAGTGTCACTGTTAGGGGAGTTAGGTAAATACCCAAAGTCAATATACTAGTAAGAATTTTCTGCATAAAAGTGCTATGTGCTAAATATTAATTTGCTATGCCTCATTATCCCTCGTTCTTGTTATGACTCGCAATTCAATTGCATCGACTCGCAATTATGTTTGATAAAATATTATTAATTGCTATCGATAAAATTGAATGACCCGCTTTATTCATGACCAATTTGCCAAAGATTATTTAGAGGAATTGCTCAAACCATATGGACAGGTTCAAGCACCAAATCGTGTAGCTGGAGAAGTGCGAGAAATTGATGTTTTCTTTTCTCCAGCCACACAACAAACCACCAATTTAGAAACATTAGGCTTATTAGGAAAACTAGCAACCAGTCCTGCTATCTTTGAGCCATTCCGCAATGCAGCATCGCCTGATGAAATCTGCAACTGTCTTTTAAAATTATTAGAACTTAGAGGTGCATTACAACGGGAGGCGAATCGAAATAAAACCCCCATTCAAGAATCATCCATTCCCAAATTATGGATTCTCACCCCAACAGCATCCGCGACACTGCTGTCAGGATTTCGCGCTTTTGTTGATGAACAAAAGCCTGGAGTACATTTCATGGCAGACTATTTACGTGCAGCGATTGTAGCCATCCATCAGCTACCGCCAACCCCAGACACACTGTGGTTGAGAATCCTGGGTAGAGGTAGGGTACAAGAACAGGCAATTAATGAGTTAAAAGCGTTACCAACAAATCATCCATTTCAGAAAGCGACGCTAGAATTAGTTTACAACCTGCGCCAGAATTTAAGAGTCAATCAAGATTTAGAAGAAGATGATAGGGAGTTAATTATGCGATTAGAACCACTTTATCAGCAAGACCGTGAAAGAGCTAAACAGGAAGGCAAACAAGAAGGTAGACAAGAAGGTAGACAAGAAGGTAGACAAGAAGGTAAGCAAGAAGGACAACAGGAAGGAGAACAACGTTTAGTTATACGTCTACTCCATCGTCGTCTTAGTGAGATTGATGCATCATTAATCGAGCGAGTTCAAGGATTATCTATTGAACAATTAGAGAATCTAGGAGAGGCGTTATTAGATTTTTCTGTTGTGGCAGATTTAGAAACTTGGTTGAATCAACAAGCTAGATAAATCTGAGGCTAACTGATAATTACAGTATACAGTTCAGAAAATTGTCGTAGGGGCACGGCACGAATAAAATTGTCATTAGAAGAAAAAATTTTGGATGCCGTGCCCCGTAAGTGTATATCATTCGAGCCTAGATGATAGGGAGTTAATTATGCGATTAGAACCACTTTATCAGCAAGACCGTGAAAGAGCTAAACAGGAAGGAGAACAACGTTTAGTTATACGTCTACTCCATCGTCGTCTTAGTGAGATTGATGCATCATTAATCGAGCGAGTTCAAGGATTATCTATTGAACAATTAGAGAATCTAGGAGAATCGTTATTAGATTTTTCTGTTGTGGCAGATTTAGCAACTTGGTTGAATCAACAAGCTAGATAAATCTGAGGCTAACTGATAATTACAGTATACAGTTCAGAAAATTGTCGTAGGGGCACGGCACGAATAAAATTGTCATTAGAAGAAAAAATTTTGGATGCCGTGCCCCGTAAGTGTATATCATTCGAGCCTAGATGATAGGGAGTTAATTATGCGATTAGAACCACTTTATCAGCAAGACCGTGAAAGAGCTAAACAGGAAGGAGAACAACGTTTAGTTATACGTCTACTCCATCGTCGTCTTAGTGAGATTGATGCATCATTAATCGAGCGAGTTCAAGGATTATCTATTGAACAATTAGAGAATCTAGGAGAATCGTTATTAGATTTTTCTGTTGTGGCAGATTTAGCAACTTGGTTGAATCAACAAGCTAGATAAATCTGAGGCTAATAGGATTTCACCAAAACTCTGATACATATAGAAGCCAGTAGGGGCACGGCAATGCCGTGCCCTTACCAACGTATTTGTATCATACTTAAAGTGAAACGGTATAACTGATAATTACAGTATCGTGGAATCAGAGGCGGTTGCCTCGTTCCCAGTGCCTCCTGTGCCTCATTATCCCTCGTTCCCAGTCTCAGACTGGGAATGCCAACTCGGAGGCTCCGCCTCCGCACATAGCTGTAGACTAGGCAATGCCAAGCAAAACCCGGATGTGGTGGGCAGTGCCCACCCTACGTATAATTTTTGTTATGACTCGCAATTCAATTGCATCGACTCGCAATTCAATTGCATCGACTCGCAATTCAATTGCATCGACTCGCAATTCAATTGCATCGACTCGCAATTCAATTGCATCGACTCGCAATTCAATTGCATCGACTCACAATTCAATTGCATCGACTCACAATTCAATTGCATCGACTCGCAATTCAATTGCATTGTTAATTAATAAGGTGTAGCCTGAATCGTCATTGTTTTTTTCTGCGGATTAAACTGGATTTGCTCCACCACATATTGCCGGTCTTTCGCCACTGACAAAATACCTGACAGTTTCGCTGAGGTAACAACAGGTGGACCAAGCTTCACTTGTGCTTGACCCTGTTGTGGATTTATGATATTAAAAGTATCCAAGGGAATACCGTTCCAATTATCCGGTTTAACTGTAAGACGCTGGCGATCGCCGCGAATAATCTGACGCCCGTCAGTTCTATAAGCTTTAGCCACATTTCTGAATACTACCTTTTCAATTTTACTCAAGCGGATGATGTAGGTAGTAGAGCTACCTTGACGCTGAATTGATAATTTTTGCCCTTTGACATCAATACCAATTACCCGCCCACTGCTTGACTCTCCCCCCTTGAGAAATATATCAGCTAATTCTGGCAAAGCCACTGGGACTGTCTGTGTTTTGACTGGTGTCTGTGCTAACAAAAAATTTCCCGTCTTGATTTCTTTGCCAATTGCAGATAAGTTGTTTCCTACCAGTCCGGCTGCTGTTGTCAACAGTCCCACAACTATTAACTTGAACAAGGCTTTCATAGTTGGAACAGTGTTTTATTTTATTCATGTTATTTTAACTTCAACAGTATCTCCCAAATTTCCGTAAAATAACGCAAATGATTTGATTAATTTAATTAATATGGCAATTGTCACTTCTTTGAACCACAGATCTTCGTAGGGGCGCAAGGCCTTGCGCCCCTACTTCTGCGGTTAATCCAAAATCCCAACTCCAAACTCTAAAATGCAATGAACCCAAACCCCAATCCTTCCGCAGACCCTAATATCTTAGGCAAATTTACCAGTGTAGTTGGTTTATTAGGTGCCGCGCTTTTCTTTGGCGGCTGGATTTATCGCTGGTCATACTTCTACTTTTTTCAACTAGAAATTTCTCACCTCGACTTACCCACAGAGTCCTTTTTCATGGTTCCCCTGCAAATATTTTTTGGGGATGGGTGGGCAATTTGCAAAACTGCGATCGCCTTTTTGTTGGCTGCCACTGCTATAAATATCACATTATGGTTAATTAGAATCATCAGCGAAATAGTAGTTGTTACTCTCAACCATTTGCTATCCCATCGCATCATCCCAGCGACGCAACGCAAGCAATCGAGAATAGCTAAATTGCTACATTCTCTGGCTACATATAGTTCTTCCCAACTGCGCCTTGTAGAATTTCTCCGTTCCTTAATCAATGAGATCGTCATTGTCTCCTGGGTATTAATTGTCATATTTTGGTTAGCAAACTCCCAAGGAATTATCGATGCTCGCCGAGATGCTGGGCAAAATTCCACTTTACCGGTGATAGCTTTAATTTCGCCAGAAGAGAAGTTTGCAGTGGGGCGCAAACTTGACGATGTATTCACCAATCCCTCGTTAAAAGGCTACAAAATAATTGGAGACAGAGGTTTATTTGAAGACCTGCGCGGCAGGGAAGATACTGATACAAGTAACCCCAAACAGCCGAGAATTTGGCGCTTACTTCTCGAACGTGGCGGCTGGATTTATTTGTTTGCGGCGTTACCTGCAAATTCCACACCGAGCGATCGCCCAGCGGTCATCGCCATTCAAGAAGGTGATAAAGGTAACATAATTATTCGCAGTCCCGCAGTTTCCCAAAGCAGTTCTCCTTGATACAGCGTTTTTCATTTGAACCACAGATCTTCGTAGGGGCGCAAGGCCTTGCGCCCCAAGGCCTTGCACCCCAAAAGCGTGGTCTATCCACAGATTTACTCGTTAAACCCGCCCCTACACACTCCTAATACCATTTCACCAAAACTCTGATACATATAGAAGCCAGTAGGGGCACGGCATTGCCGTGCCCCTACCAACGTTGCCGTGCCCCTACCAACGTATTTGTATCATACTCTCTACACGACTCCCGCCTGAAAAACTCTTCCAATCACCTCTTCTACGGGCGGTTCGGTCACTGTTAAATCAATTACCTCCAAATTTGCCAAAATTTGCGATACTGTACGGGTAAGCGCTTCTTGCGGCACCAAAAAACGCACTGTCCGCCCTTCTACTTCTACATCACCGTAGGACGTGAGTTGTTCTGTGGGTATAGGTTGGGCTAATTCCACATGAATTTCTCGATAAGGGGCGAAGCGTTCCAGTAGTCCATCTAAGCTACCGTCATACATGAGCTTTCCCTGGTGAATTAACAGTACCCGTTGACACAAGGCTGTAATATCAGCCATGTAATGGCTAGTTAATAACACTGTCGCCTGATAACGCTGATTGTAATCGCGCAAAAAATCCCGTACCCCAGCCTGAGCATTAACATCCAGCCCTAGGGTTGGTTCATCCAAAAATAATACTTGGGGACGATGCAAAAGCGCTGCTAAAAGTTCCGCCTTCATCCGCTCCCCCAAAGACAGTTTCCGCACTGGTTGGGTGAGTTTTCCTTCTAGCGCCAGCATCTGGGTTAATTCTCCCACGCGCCGCTGGAAATCTTTTTGTGAGATGTTGTAGACAGCGGCGTTAATTTTCAACGAATCTAGTGCTGGTAAGTCCCAGATTAGCTGCTGTTTTTGTCCCATTACCAAGGTGATTTTTTGCAAAAATTCCTCTTGGCGATTAAACGGTACTTGTCCAGCCACTCTCACTTCACCGCTAGAAGGATGAATCAACCCGGTCAGCATTTTGAGTGTGGTAGTTTTTCCAGCACCATTCGGTCCCAAAAATCCTACGATTTCACCAGGGCTAATTTCAAAAGAAACATTCTCAACTGCTTTAATTGAACGATATTTGCGGCGAAAAAAGTGGGTGATTGTCCCTTTAATTCCCGGTTCTTTGATTGCAATTGGGTAAAATTTACTTAGGTTTTTGGCGACTATAATTGACATAGAATTTTCAATTTAAACCACAGATAAACACAGAGCTAGACGCGGAGCGAATTGCAGCAGGCTACACAGATACATCATATCTATCTACGGTTCATAATATTGAAGAACTGATTTTCAGCAGCAGTTTGATGATTTTTTTAATCATATACTTCATTTTAAACTCATAGTAGGCTAGGCATTGCCCACCCTACATCTATTTCAAAAATCAAATATTAGCCCTATATATATTTTACGCAAATGTACCCCAGATTTTAACAAATAACAAATAACAAATGACAAATGACAAATGACAAATGACAAATGACAAATGACAAATGACAAATGACAAATGACAAATGACAAATGACAAATGACAAATGACAAATGACAAATGACAAATGACAAATAATTACCTATTTACCGTAAACGCCCAGACCGCAAAATACTAATAATTAACCATAAGCCCAATAAACTTGCTACTGCAAATAGGACACTGCTTAAAAAAGATAGCTGAGAAGTCTGGGCTTTGGTAGAAATAATTGCTGCACCCATAATTAATGAACCGACCAAAATGCTAAAAGATAGTCGATTGGCAGCATCGTCCATAGTGCGCCGCATACCATCTAAACCCCGCAGTGATAAATTCCATTGTAAGGTTTCTGAGGTCACGCGGTTTAATAATAGTTCAATTTGGCGGGGAGATTGTAACGAGAGATTTTTGATATCTAGCGCTGTTCTTAAGAGCGATCGCACTGGATTATCTCCTAATAACTGACGCCGAAACAAGTCGGTAATTAATGGTTTGATTTCATCAAAAAGATTGACTTCTGGGTTAAATGTCCGCGCTACCCCTTCTAAGTTTGCCAAGGTTTTAGCATATAAGCCCATGTTACTCGGCAAGCGAATTTTATTGTTCCGGGCAATTTGCAAAAATTCATAAATAATTTGACTGAAATTGATGTCATTCAAGCTAGCATTGTAATACTTCCGCAGCATTCGGTCATAATCACTTTCCAACTTAGCCAAAATTACTGGTTGAGCAGAATCTGCTAGTTGCAAAGTTAACTGAGCGCATCTCCCCGCATCTAAATCAACAATCGCCAACAACATTTCTGTTAATATCTGCTGTGTGCGCGGATCAAGTCTTCCCACCATGCCACAGTCTAACAGGGCAACCCGGCCATCATGAAGATAAAATAAATTCCCTGGATGGGGATCAGCATGAAAAAACCCATCTATGTATAGTTGTTGAAAAAACGCCCGAAATAGCAGTGTAGTGATTGCTTTGCGTTCTGCAACAGGATCTTTACTATTCTCACCACTGCTCAAATTTGCCGACAGAATGGGCACCCCGTCCAGCCACTCCATCACCAGTAATTTTTCTGTGGTCAAGTTCCAGTAAACTTCGGCTACCACTATTTGTGCTGGATCAAACCAGCGACTGTGGGATAAGTTACGCCGCAACTGGTCGGCAAAACTAGCTTCCAGTGTAAAATCTAATTCTGCTTCTAAGGCTTTAGTAAATTCTGCGGCGATGGATTTGATTTCGTAGGTTTGCCCAAATTCAGTACGCGCCACTAAATCAGCAATCCCTTGAATTAAAGCAATATCCTGGGCAATTGTGATATCAATTCCCGGACGTTGTACCTTGAGAGCGACTTCCTGACCGTCTACTAATGTAGCTCGATGGGTTTGAGCAATTGACCCCGCTGCTACCGGTACGGGATTAATTGTGGTGAAGGTTTGTTCTAGAGTCCCTTTGATTTGTTTGCGGATGACTACTTCAATTTCTGACCAAGCAACTGGGGGGACTTCATCTTGCAGCGTTGAGAGTTCCTCAATGTAGCTCGCGTTCAATAAATCGGGACGTGTGGAAAGTAGCTGCCCCAGTTTAACATAAACTGGCCCCAAATCTACCAAAATATTTTTTAACACCGCAGGGGTCGGTAATTGGGGTTCATCAGTTTTGCCACCAGTGAGTAGCCTTCGCATATAGTCCCAGCCATTGCGAAGGACTACCTCGATAATTTCTCGTTGACGGGGAACCGTTTGGGTGAGGAACATTGTGGTTAGGGACTGGAGAGTGGGGAATGGTGAATGGTGAATGGTGAATGGGGACACTTCGACAAGCTCAGTGCATCGCTGGGGACTGGGGACTGGGGACACTTCGACAAGCTCAGTGCATCGCTGGGGACTGGGGACTGGGGACACTTCGACAAGCTCAGTGCATCGCTGGGGACTGGGGGAGTGGGGGGAAGGTCGGTAAAGTAGACAAATATATTTCTTAATGCCCCATGCCCAATGCCCAATGCCCCATGCCCAATGCCCCATTCCCATTCCCGCACAGACTGACAGTCAAGTTATAATTTAAAAAGTGGGTGTTAAGCCTCTGTCAAGGGTTTTAACTTTTACAGTAAGTCAATAAATCGGGGATCATCTTTGAGAATTTTGAGTATTTGCTTAATTTCCTGGGTACGGTCTTTATTCACAACTAGGGTGACATTGCGATCGCGCACAATCACCACATCCTCTAAACCTATGGTAACAATTACATCTTCAGGATTGGAGGCATAAACGATCGCCCCTTGGGTATCTAGTCCCACGTGGGTAGCGAGTTCTACATTAGGATTCTCTGGTGTTTTCAGTAACCGCTCGATCGCATTCCAATCTCCTAAATCATCCCAACCAAATGCCACTGGTAAGACATATGCTAAATTAGTCTTTTCCATCAGCGCATAGTCTATACTTTTTTTAGGTAATTGGGGATAAATATCAGGACCATGCTCTGCTAAAGGTTCGATAATCTCTGGCGCGTGGGTATACAGTTCTTTCAGAACTACCCCCGCCCGAAAAACGAACATGCCACTATTCCAGCTAAACCGTCCCGTAGATAAAAAAGTTTCTGCCGTTTCCCGGTCTGGCTTTTCAGTAAAGCGGTTGACGTGATAAGCTGGCAACTCATTGAAGCTGCCAATTTTTTCACCTTGTTCGATATAGCCATAACCTGTTGATGGGAAACTAGGCTTGATCCCCAATGTGACAATCGCTTCTGTGTTTGCCGCTAACTGGGTCGCAGCACTTAATGTGTGAGCAAAGACTTTTTGGTCAGCAATCCAGTGATCAGCGGGAAAAAAGCCAATAATTGCATCTTCACCGTAACGCTTTTGAATTTCTAAACTTGTCCAAGCAACGGCTGCAGCAGTGTCCCTTCCCTCTGACTCGATTAATAAATTTTGTGACGGCAATTGTGGCAATTGTTGTTGCACTCCTTGAGCTATCTGTTGAGATGTGATGACAAATAAAGAATCCCAACCACCGGCAAGTTCTAACAATCGATCTGCGGTTGCTTGTAGCAAGCTTTTAGAGCTACCATCAAGGCTTAAAAATTGCTTGGGTCGTCCAGAGCGACTCAAAGGCCAAAAACGCTCACCTTTACCACCAGCAAGGATTACGGGGAACAATGAACTAGTCATTTTGTCATACACCAATACTGACGAACATTACAAGTGTACAGTGACCTTGACACTGGCAATATTTGTAGCTTGGATTAACATACTCTTAGGGAGTGGTTGAGTGGGGAGATAATTGTGATTAAACAAATTCAATGGTCGGATAATCAGTTAACGCCGCAGCAAGTACCAGGTTTAGATTTAGATTTAGATTTAGATGAGGTGAGAGTACAACAATTTCAACGGACTGAAAATCAGGTAACACCTCAACAAGTACCAGTTGCGGATACCGAAGTTAGTCCAAAACAGCAAGCAAATGTTTCCCGTGGTGTCGTCGAATCTGTAGGTGAAATCCCTAACCAGCTTTACGAAAGGTTGGGCTTGACCATGCCTCGATGGCTATTGTGGATACTAACAGTGGTTTTAGGGGTAATTTTATCCGGACTACTAGTATCGATTTTGGCGCTCTGGACTCCCCTATGGAGTAATCTGGATCAAACAGATGAAGATTTAGGAATCGCTGGTAAAGATCAGCAAAAAATGCCCCTCCCAGGAGAGGTATGGGGTAAAATCTCCCAATACCAACTATCAAAACCCATGAATATTTTAATTATGGGGATTGAACCAGTTAGGGGTACTGTTGATGGCTCACCAGAAAGTTTTGCCGGTAAAAGCGACACCATGCTTATGACCAGGCTCGACCCCAATGACAAAACCATGAGGGTACTTTCGATTCCTCGGGATACAATGATTGCTATCCCAGAAAAAGGATTAACTAAAGTCTCTGATGCCAATGCTGAAGGTGGTCCTGTCTTAGCAGCACGAGTAGTCAGCCGGACTTTAAATAATGCGCCAATTGACCGCTATATCCGCATCTCTACCAGTGGCTTACGCGAATTGGTAGATCAATTGGGTGGAGTTGAAGTTTTTGTTCCTAAATCAATCGAATATAAAGACAACTCCGGTCGGATGTCGAACTTAGTCAGTGGTTGGCAAACTCTCAACGGCGAACAAGCAGAACAATTTGCGCGTTACCGTGAAGCAGGTCTCGGTGATTTGCCAAGGGTGCAGCGACAGCAAGTCCTAATGACAGCGTTACTCCAACGCCTCAATAGTCCCACTGTCTTACCCCGGTTGCCTCAATTAATTCGCATTATGCGGAAATACTTTGATACCAACCTCAAAATAGAAGAAATGATGGCCTTGGTGAATTTTTCCGTCAACCTAGAGCGGGATAATTTCCAAATGTCCATTTTGCCTGGTGTCTTCAGCCGTTTTAGCCAAGACCCCAATAGCTATTGGCTGAATATGACCGGACAACAAAGCCTATTGAATGATTATGTTGGGGTGAATGTACCTGGTCTTAAGGCAGATGTCCGACCAGTTTCTAATCTCAAAATCGCTATTCAAAATGCTTCCAATCAACCTCAATTAACTGAAAAAGTTATCCAATATCTCAAACAGAAAGGCTTCACCAACGTTTACGCGGTGTCGGATTGGCCTGATACCCAACGCCAAACTCAGATCATCGTCCAAAAAGGCAACCGCAACCCAGGAATTGACTTGCAAAAAGTCTTAGGCTTGGGTCAAATCGAGGTTTCCGCAACTGGCGATTTGGAATCTGACCTGACCATCAGAATTGGTAAGGATTGGAAATAGTCATTAGTCATTAGTCATTAGTCATTAGTTAAATGACAAAGGACTAATGACAACGGACTAATGACAAAGGACTAAGTTATGAAAAAGTTTTTTATCCGTGTTTTGGGTTTAATTTTGATTTTGATTTTGGCTGGTTTATGGATAATTTTTAATCCTAAACCAGCTTTTGCCCTGGGTAAGGTGATTAACTACAACAATATCAATTTAGAAAACCGCGATTTTTCCCACGAAAATTTGGCTGGTGCAACTTTCGTAGCAGCAGAAATGCGCTTGGCAAATTTTCAAGCAGCGAATTTGACTAACGCAATTTTCACCAAAGGTGTTTTATTAAAAGCGAATTTAGAAGGTGCAAACCTCACGGGTGCTTTGGTTGATCGGGTAACTTTCGATGGTGCCAATCTGAAAAATGCGATTTTTACAGAAGCGACTTTGATCCGCAGCCGCTTTTATGATGCTGATATCACTGGCGCTGACTTTAGCGATGCTTTGATTGACCGCTATCAAGTTTCATTATTGTGCAAAAGAGCCGATGGTATTAATCCTGTGACAGGTGTTGCTACGCGAGATAGTTTGGGGTGTAAATAAACAGTTATTACTTATTAGTCAAATGACTAATGAATAATTGATCAGAAATTCACCTGACAGATTGCCAGATTTCAGGTTAAATGTTCTCAGATATGCACTGTGCAAGAGTCGTCGGGTATTATTCGTGACAAACAAAGACCAAAAACCCTCCCGTTCCTTCGCTGGTATTGCTGGCATTGTTGCCGCTGCTACCTTAATTAGTAAAGTATTTGGTTTAATACGGCAGCAAGCCATTGCTGCCGCTTTTGGTGTTGGCGCTGCTGCTACTGCCTATAGTTACGCCTATATTATCCCTGGATTTTTATTAATCTTACTAGGCGGTGTCAATGGACCGTTACACAGTGCCATTGTCAGCGTTTTAGCCAAACGCAAGCAAGAAGAAGCCGCACCCCTGGTGGAAACGGTGACAACCCTGGTGGCTGGTGTGCTGTTGGTGGTGACAGCGGCGCAAATTGTCTTTGCGGATGTGATTGTCGATATAGTGGGTCATGGGTTACAAGATACAACCAGAGCGATCGCTATCCAACAAATCCGCATCATGGCCCCAATGGCTTTATTTTCCGGGTTAATTGGCATTGGCTTTGGTACCCTTAACGCCGCTAATCAATATTGGTTACTTTCGATTAGTCCCTTATTATCTAGTATTACCGTTGTTGCAGCCGTTGGTATTTTGACACTGCAACACGGTCAAGACATTATTAAACCCGAATTTGCTTACATCGGCGGGATGATGTTAGCTTGGGGCACTTTAGCCGGGGCAATTTTGCAGTGGTTAGTGCAACAAATTGTCCAGTGGCGATTAGGATTAGGTTCTTTACGTCTGCGGTTTGATTTTAAATCTCCCGGCGTTCAAGAAGTAATTAAAATCATGACTCCGGCGACCATTTCATCGGGAATGATGCCAATTAACGTTGCCACAGACCTGTATTTTGCCAGTCCCATCCCTGGTGCTGCTGCTGGTTTTAATTATGCTAATTTACTTGTGCAAACTCCTTTAGGGATTATTTCCAATATTATTTTATTGCCCCTATTACCAATGTTTGCCAAACTTGCTGAACCCGACAATTGGCAAGAATTAAAAATCCGCATTCGTCAGGGATTATTACTTACTGCCTTTACCATGCTACCTTTAGGGGCGCTGATGGTGGTGTTATCTGTCCCCATTGTCCAGGTAATTTATGAGCGTGGTGCTTTCAAAAAAGAAGCTACAGAGTTAGTTTCATCCCTATTAATTGCTTATGGAATTGGGATGTTTGCCTATTTAGGACGTGATGTTTTGGTGCGGGTATTTTATGCTTTAGGGGACGGACAAACACCATTTCGCATCAGTACATTTAATATTATCCTTAACGCGGTATTAGATTGGTTTTTCGTCCAACCTTTTGGCGCCCCCGGTTTGGTGTTAGCAACGGTGGGTGTAAATTGTAGTTCAATAATAATGCTGTTATGGTTATTAGATCGCAAAATTAACGGTATACCTTGGCGGGAGTGGAGTTTACCAATTATCGGTTTAACTGGTGGTAGCGTGGTGGCTGGGGTAGCCAGTTATGCAACTTTGGTTGGTTGTCAGCAGGTGTTAGGTAAGCATGGTTTATTGATTTTGCTGGTGGAGTTGTCTGTTGCTGGGTTGGTGGGGATTGCTGTGTTTGGCGTGATTGCTTCGTGGCTGAGGATACCTGAAGTGAATAATTTTGTGGTGCGGATGCGTCAGCGGTTTTTGAAGAAATGATATTTTCTAGGACTTACGCACTGTACAAATTAAGCATGGTATGCATTTACAAAAATAGGTCGTTTCAGGCTTTGATTAATCCAACTTTTATCGTCAACCTTGATCAAGGGATGCTGTGAGTTCAGCCCAGGTTGTTTCGTCATACCCGGACTCATCTGCCATCCATTCATCCAGTAGTTGAATAATTTGCTCAACTTGCTGTGAAGTAAGAGGTTTTAGTAGCGATAATGGTTGAGGCTGATCTGGGTAGCCGACTTGCTGGGCAGTCATAATCTTGGCTTCTGTAAAAGTTTGGTATTAAGGTTATTTCAATTCTAGTCTATGGTATTGCCGCAGTGCGATCGCTGATTTTTAAACATCCTCTTAACAAGCCTTGTGGAAATTTCCACTCTATTCACTACCCCATCTCAGTTCACAGTAACTCATAAACGCGAAACCAACACTTGCCGTCAATGATCCTGCTAATAGTCCTTTAACTGCCCAAGCTGGTGGTCCACCTATATTCAGAAATTCGTTAATTAATCCATGCCCTACTTTAGTAGCACCATACGCAAGCGCACTACCTCCAGCAAGAGTAATTCCACCATCAGTAAGCATAGTTAGTATTTCATCTTTGGAATATGTTTTACTCGAATAAATTGTAGCTATCCTAATACACATAGCCAGCTCATTAGCTGACAGAGCAATATGCTTGTGAATTTCACCACCAGGAGTTGGAACTGCTGTTGCAAAGCCACCACCACCACTATGCTGGACGATTGCCCAAATGGCATCTGAGCGTTTGTTCATAGATTTTTATTCTTTATATAAATTTACTAATTGTGATATCTATTTTGAAACTGCCCAAATTCCCTCTTGATCTATCAAGCCTCGTGCCTTTAGAGGCGCAGGTACTGAAACAGTGTAATTTCCTCTAATTTCAGAACCTTGAATAATTCCTGCCCAAGTGATTAGTATTCCAGTTGATGGCTCAAGAGATGTAAAACCTATCCTGTCGCCATCTACATTACCTTCTAGGGGACCAGAACCAGTAAGAATTCCAGTTATATTGACAGTTCCAGTAATTTTATTTGATGTGTCCTGGTTAAGCACAAGACGCATATTGCCATTTTGTCCAACGGTTTTGTTGAATAAAGATCCGCCATAAATCCCTGTAACCTTAGATGGTTCTGGAGTTGGTTCTGGAGTTGGTTCTGGAGTTGGTTCTGGAGTTGGTTCTGGAGTTGGTTCTGGAGTTGGTTTTGGAGTTGGTACTGGAGTTGGTACTGGAGTTGGTTGTCTTGAATCTTTATGATTTAGACCTATCGCTGCGAGAATTACAGCACTCAAAACAGCAACTGTAACACCTATGAAAATTTGCTTTGCAGCAGGCTCAGACATTTTTATTTCAGTAAATTGAAAAGTTTTTTATTTTTAATACATTTTTTATTATAGTGATGTCACTACCAATCGAAAGTAGTACTAATTACATTTAATATTAAGTATTTGAATTTTAAATATCTTTGTCAGCGCCGACTGGGAACAGGAGTCTGTGGAATTTCTCTATTCCCCAGTCGCTTCTGGTCTCTATTTTGAAACCTGACTATTGCACTAAAATTTATGTAAAACTCTTGCCAATGAGGGGATTGGGAAATGTCTTACAGTCAGTTTGATATTGAGGGAGTTAGAGTTAGCTTTGGCATCACCATTAGAGAAACAGTAGGTACATTTGCCGATATACCCGAGATTATTTATAGCGATTTCCTAGGAGAAACCCTCCGATTCAATACACCAATAGCCTTAGCAATTAACTCTGAAAAATCCCGTTCTGAGATGATTATTACACCAATTTTGCTGGAATTGAAGCGACTATATCCTGAGAAAGTGAGCTTATTTTCTGGCAAAGATTTTACTGTTGACGTAGAAAAAGGTCTCAATGGCTTTTGTGACTATATGATCAGGCGGGTTTGTTGGGTTTGCGGTGAGCCTCAACCCAACCTACAATTTTCCTAGGGTTTAGGAGTGTCACTCTATGGTATTGCCCAAATTAACTCGCGTCCAATAATTCAAAATGGATTCGCTTACCAACCGCTCTAGCAGCTCGATCTATCGTATCTAATGTTACGGATACATTATCCGGATCTAGAAGCCTATCGAGAGATGATCTGCTTGTCTTCATTTCTTCTGCCATAGCCTTCTTGGTGAGATTCTTTTGGTCCATAGCCTGTTTAATCTGCCAAGCGATAACTCTCTTAATAGCAATTAAGTTAACTTCATCAAGTATACCGTCTTCTTCTAGAAGGGCATCGAGAGAAGAGCCGATATATGGATTGTTGCTCATCCTTTACTCTCCAAAATTTGTTTTCGATCCAAGGCTAAGTTCAACTCTTTTTTTGGAGTTTTCTGAGTTTTTTTGATAAATCCGTGGAGCAAAACCATTCTGCCTTCATAAATGCAGAAAAGAACACGGGCTATTCTACCTTGTGGTAGACTTGTACGAACTTCAAATAACCCACCACCCATAGGGCGACAAGTCGGCATTCCAATAGGCCAGCCAAACTCTACTGTTTTGATATCAGCACCAATTAGATATCGATCCTCTCGCTCTAAATCCTTCAACCAATCACGGACTGGCTCAGTACCATTTTCGTTTTTATAGAAGTCTGCAGGAACTCGTTTATCTGTCATTTAAATCAAATCTAGTTAAAATGCACACTGATAAATAAAAGTACATTTCTGTAGCTTTTTAGATACCGTATACAATCATTAGATTTGATATTATATAGAGAGCGTACCTATTTTGGTACAATTCAATATATCACAATCAACTATACAAAGTCAACTCATTTAAGTTATCAACCGCTTGCATTTCCATATCTGTTGCTCATTTTGTCGTCCAATCTGGTATAATCACTCAATGATTGACCAGGAATACGCTACGCGATCGCCTATTCAAAGAACTACTCACCAACGTCTTAAGAGAATTCATCGAGGTATTTTTCCCCGATGTCAGCGCCGAATGGGAACGTGACTCTGTGGAATTTCTACCCCAAGAGGTATTTAGATATGTTGAAAGTCAGGAATGCAAAGAAGCCTACGCTCAGACTATCACCCCAGAGGCGATCGCGCCCACAACTAGAGCATCAAAATCTCTATTCCCCAGTCGCTTCTGGTTCCTATTTTGAAACCTGACTATTGCACTAAAATTTAAGTAAAACTCTTGTCAATAAGGGGATTGGGAAATGTCTTACAGTCAGTTTGATATTGAGGGAGTTAGAGTTAGCTTTGGCATCACCATTAGAGAAACAGTAGGTACATTTGCCGATATACCCGAGATTATTTATAGCAATTTACTAGCAGAAACCCTCCGATTCAATACACCAATAGCCTTAGCGATTAACTCTGAAAAATCCCGTTCTGAGATGATTATTACACCAATTTTGCTGGAATTGAAGCGACTACATCCTGACAAAGTGAGCTTATTTTCTGGCAAAGATTTTACTGTTGACGTAGAAAAAGGTCTCAATGGCTTTTGTGACTATCTGATCAGTCGTTCGCCAGAACAGTTAACCATAATGTCGCCAGTTATCGCCATAGTGGAGGCGAAAAACGAGAATATTGAGGCTGGTTTGGGACAGTGTATGGCAGAAATGATAGCAGCCCAAATTTTTAACAAGCAAAAAGGAAACGAATTTCCTCAAATATTGGGCGCTGTCACCACTGGAAGTAGTTGGAAATTTATGCGCTTGGAAGAGCAAACTATAGAAGTTGATTTGAACGAATATTTTTTGAACCAGATTGGTAAAATTCTCGGTATTCTGAGTTTGGGATTATAGAAATATGAAATCGCGTTTGTAGTAGCGCTTTAGAGCAATTAACTAAATCATTAAGCGCTGAAGCGCTACTACGAACTATGGACAAACTACAGAGAATTGATAAAATGCTGTACCTTTTCCAGAAGGGGCTGACATTCGATTTGTTGAGCTAATTCTTGGGCTTGTTGGTAGCAGGATAACGCCATTTTTTTGCGTTTCGTTGTAGCGTAAAGACACCCCATATTTAACAAAGTGGAAATTTCTTCCACACAATCGCCCAGTTTTCGATAAATCGCCACTGCTTGTTTGTAAGAGTTCAGTGCTTGTCGATGATTACCCAGGGTACTGTAGGTGAAACCAATATTGTTCAGGGTAGTTGCTTCGCCGGCGTGATCGTTTAATGCGCGACGTGTCAACAGAACTTGAGAGTAAAGCAATAGCGCTTGTTTTGGTTGTCCTAAGTCCGTTTTGACTGAGGCGATGTTGTTTAAGGTGGTTGCTTCGCCAACTAAATTCTTGAAAGCCCTTTGAATTGGTAGTGCTGCTTGCAGAAATTCTAGGGCTTTGTGATATTTACCTAAGGTGCTATAGGCAAAACCAATGCCATTTAGGGTTGTTGCTTCACCAGATAAATCTCCTAGTAATCGCCGCATGTCCAAAATTTGGTGTTGTAGCAACAGCGCTCGTTTTGGTTCTCCTAACCTAGTATAAATCAGTGCGACATCATTGAGTGTAGAAACCTCGCCTTGAGTGTCTTGCAATTTCCTGAAGATTTGCAGTGCTTTGTTAAAATACAGCAACGCTTGGGAAAATTTTCCTAGGCGACTGTAGGTAGAACCGAGATTGCTGAGTGCAGCTGCTTCTGCTTGGGATTTACCCAATTCTTGAGCAACTAAAAGCGCTTGATGAAAACATTCTAATGCTTTTAGAGGTTGGGAGCAACCAAGGTGAGCTAAACCGATATCGTTCAATGTATAACCTTCTCTGGCTCGATCTGGAATTTCTCTAGCTAACTGTAAATTTTGGCTGGCAAAATTGAGATATTCTTGAAATTTTCCCTGCTTATAATAGCTGCTTGCTTCATTACGTCGTTTTTCCCATTCTTTGACTTGATTGCAAGGTTGTAACATCTGACCTCGGTTGCTCCCAGATAAATAGGCAAGTAATTTTGGAGTGGAAACCTTTTGGGAATAAACCCCTCTTCGGTTTCCTGAATTGTTAACCATTATTCTCTACCTTTGGATATAAGACGTAAATAGGTAAGTTGTGGTAGATTGGCCGAACAAGCAAGTGATTACTATAGCTTCCAGTGAGATTTCTTGCCTAGATTCTTGGCTTAGTGCTAATTTCGCCACAAAGCAATACCACCCAATAAACCAGTGATATTAGGAATGAGTTTGACGTTTAACGGTAGCAGGAGATTTACCCTGACGGCTTCACCACCACCGATATAAAGGTAATCGTAATTGAACAAATCTTGTAAAGATACGATCGCCTTTTTTAACCGCTTATTCCATTTTTTATCACCAATTTCTTCTAAAGTCGCCCGTCCCAGTTGTTCTTCGTAAGTCTCTCCTTTGCGAAACTGATGATGACCCATTTCCATATTCGGCACTAGTTTACCATCGACAAATAAAGCCGAACCAAACCCTGTACCCAAGGTAATCACCAATTCCACACCTTTACCCGCAACTGCCCCAAAACCTTGCATGTCTGCATCATTAATTACCCGTACAGGCTTCTGCAAATGCTTTGACAATGTTGTTTCTAAGTCGAATCCAATCCAATCTCGATGTAAGTTGGCTGCTGTTTCTGTGACTCCACAACGCACCACACCAGGAAAACCTACCGAAACACGATGAAACTCACCTTGAGCGGCTGCTAAAACTACAATGGCATTAATTACGACCTCCGGTGTAGCGGGTTGGGGTGTATCTAAACGCGCCCTTTCCGTTACGGGATGGCCTGTGATATCCAATACCATAGCTTTGACACCACTACCGCCAATATCAACTGATAGGGTGCGAATCGATCCATTATCTTCCAGCATCGGGTTATGTCCTATTGACTGTTTTGTCTTTGGTTATTATCCTTTGTGGGTTCTAGGTCATCGCTAGATGTTTTGAGAGTCTTAACAACCCGGATGGGGGGGGAGGGGGAGGTGGGGCGACAAAGCAGTATCAAGATTTGTTAGGGTAGAGTTAATGGAAGCGTAAGGGTGTGGCTGGGTAAGATTGATCGTTGAGCGGTTGACAAGTTGTGATTAACAGTAATATATATATAAGAGAAAAATTATGTCGGCATCTGAACCTCAAAACATCCGTTCTTATAGCCAAGATGATGTACAGAAAATTCTCCAGATGGCGATCGCTCGTCAAAGTGACAACGCAGACAGAGAATTTTCTTATCAACAACTGTTAGAAATTGCCTCTGAGTTACAAATCTCCTCAGAATCTTTAAAACTTGCTGAAAATGACTGGCTAGCACAACAGAGTGAAGTGCAACAGCGAAAAGCTTTTGATATCTACCGCCGAAGCAAATTTAAGAAGCGTTTTGGCAATTATGCCATTATGAATACTTTTTTGGTACTGGTCGATTTAATTGGTGGTGGCGGTCTTGGTTGGTCGCTTTATATTTTACTATTTTCCGGCTTGGGAATTGGGCTGGATATTTGGAATACCTTTCAAACTCAAGGTGAAGACTACGAAATCGCTTTCCAGAAATGGAATCGCAAGCATCAAATTAAACAAACCATTAACACGGTTGTGAACTCAGTTGTGAGTAAGTGGTTCAAGGCGTTGTGAGGAAGATTGTCGTTCGGGGCGCAAAGCCTTACGCCCCGGAAGATCATCGAACAACGCCAAAAAGCGTGATTGTCCGTTATAAACTATATAATTACATCAACAACCCAGGCAAGATTGCGTAGATTTTGCCCAAAAACTAAAAATATCTAGGTTTAAAATCATTAGTGTCACATTTAAAGAATGGTGCGTGACGCCACAAGTCTTGTGACTACGTACAATATTTATCGCTGCGTCACGCACCCTACAATTATTATTGTGCCCGGAGAGTAGGTTCTAAAGCCTTATAAATCAATGGTTGCAAATTGCAAATTTTCAGCAAGCCACAATTATCATGACCGAGTTGGAACGTTACCTTTTTGACTTACAAGGATTCTTGATTATAGAGAATGCGCTCAACCAAGACCAGATTACAGCCATTCAAGCACTATTGGATCAGCAGATTCAGCAGCAAGAGGAACCAGAAGCACCATTTTTGCGCTTCAATGAACTGCTACCCTGGGGTCACGCTTTCCGAGATCTAATCGACAATCCCCAAATTACTCCCTATCTGTTTGATTTACTAGGAGAACAATTTCGCCTAGATCATGACTACGTTCACATCATTCGTCAAGGTTTAGGTCCGATTGGGGCTAATTTGCATGGTGGTGGAACTCCCTTCGATCCTTGCCAATATTATCTATTCCAGAATGGTAGGATGTACAACGGCTTGACTGTTGTCGCCTACGAACTAAACGATGTTCATCCTGGTGACGGGGGATTTGGTTGCATTCCTGGTAGCCACAAGAGTAATTTACCTTTACCTGCCCAATGGCGCAACCTGGAATTTCCTCAAGACTGTGTAAAGAAAATAACTGTCAAGGCGGGAAGTGCGATTATATTTACAGAGGCTTTAACCCACGGTACCCTTCCCTGGCGGGGGAAACAAGAACGCCGGACTCTGTTTTACAAATATTCTCCCCACCCATCTGCCTGGGCAAGGAACTCCTATAATGTTGAAGATTATCCCGAATTAACACCATCTCAACGGCAAATTCTCAAAAAGCCTGGTGTTTATCCTTAGTTACAGCAATTTTCACGCAATAACCACATATCCTCTCCGGGGCGCAAGGCCTTGCGCCCCGAAGGACAATAGTCCTCACATAGCCGATAAAATGGGTCTTACCGCCTATTCGGGATTGGTATCCTTGAGGACGAGGAGGTATGAGAAAGCTGCATTAATTTATGATCCTGGAGTGACAGCCAGAGGAGAAGTGATTGGCATTTTGCAAAACGTATCGCTAACTCTCAACATCTCCGCTAGTGCCTTTACATTCGTTTAAAAGCATCTTGAACAGAAACATTTTTGGTGTTGCTGATTGAACGTGACAATTACATTTTTAATACTGCAACATTAGCAATATTAGTAGACCGAAAAATTTTACAGAATAGGACTTATGTACCAGTTGCGTAAGTCCTGCTATTTTTCCAAAAATGGGGACGCACTAAATAAACAAGAAACGCTCTCTGCTATAGCCGTGACTTCTAATCACTAGGCAATTTTGCAACAGATTTTTGTCGCCGAGATTACCAATCAATAAATTATAAATGTATAACAATTGACATTTAAATATTTGTCAAAGCCCTATACATTAATAAATCGCTAAAACCGCTACATTTGAAAAATTATTTTTTGTTTAAAAAAAACAGCAAAAAAACATAGATATTGCTGTTTTGACAAATAACAAAACTTTACTTAAAGTGAAAAACAGGTTTATTTAATCTAACAGACAACAGCGATTGGCTTTGGATCAATTAATCATCGCTGTTTCAAAATATCGGCATGAGGATAATGTATTGACACCAACACTACTTACTTAAAATGAAGCAAAATTTCCGAGTCTGGCTACCATAAAGCCGAAACTTTAACAACCGGATATCGCTACATATATAAGAATATATTCCGGTTATATGTGGATGCTTATAGTGATTTGAGTGGGTGTCAATCATTAAAGTTTGGTTGAGGTACATTAGATATGCCTAGGAGAATAACGTGCTTGAGTATCTTACAAATTTGAACGACCACAATTTACCGTATCCAGATACGATGCATCCCATTGTGGTTCACTTCGTAATTGCGATGGTTTTGTTTGCTTTTTTTTGCGATGTAGTTGGCTATTTTACCCGGAACCCCCGACTGTTTGAGGTGAGTTGGTGGAATATGTGTATCGCTACAGTTGCTATCTTTGTCGCCATCATTTTTGGACAATTTGAAGCGGGATTAGCACAACCTTATGACGTAGCTAAATCAGCGCTGAATGTACATACACTGATTGGCTGGTCTCTATCAGGAATCATCGCGGCGATTACAGCCTGGCGCTTTGTAATTCGTACCCGTAACCCACAGAAAATATCGATTTATTATCTGGGTGCAGGGCTAATATTGACCGTGATAGTAGGAGTGCAAGTATATCTCGGTGATCAACTTGTATGGGTATATGGCTTGCACACAGTGCCAGTTGTTGAAGCAATCAAGGATGGTCTTTTACCATGAACTCAGAACTAATTGAACAATTAAGTACACAACTGGGCGCTAACGGACTACCTTACAGTATTCCCCTTCATCCCAATTTAGTCCATCTCACCTTGGGTCTATTCATCATTGGAGTTACCTTTGATATTATTGGTGTATTTTTCCCCTTGGAAAAATGGGCTTTCAAATTTTTCGCAATTTCTGTTGAACGTGCCAACTTTTTTGATGTTGGTTGGTACAACATGGTCGCTGCATCTATCATCACCTTTTTTACAGTAGCGGCTGGCTTTTACGAAATGCTATTAGCAAGACCATCAGCTGATGTGAAAAGTGCCTGGGGATTGCACGCAATGGACACGATGATTTGGCATGGTGTCGGTGGTGTTTTCTTATTAGCTGTAATTGTGGGTATGACTGTTTGGAGAGGATTTCAGCGCTACATTTGGTGCAAATACGAAGACAGACAAGTGCAGTGGCGTTATCTAGTTTTTGGCGTAACAGTCATGTTGATCATGTATGTCCACGGCACTTTGGGGGCGCACCTGGCTGCAGAGTTTGGGGTACACAATACAGCTGATAGTTTACTGCGATTAGGCGAAGACCTCAATGCTGTATTGAAGTAATTCATATTAGTCATTTGTTATTAGTCATTTGTCATTAGTCATTTGTCATTTGTCAAAAGACCCTTGACCCTTGACCCTTGACCCTTGACCCTTGACCCTTGACCCTTGACCCTTGACCCTTGACACTTGACACTTGACCCTTGACCCTTGACCCTTGACGTTTGACCTTGACCCTTGACCCATGATCCATGACCCTTGACTTTTGTGACCATGAAAAATTTCAAGATTTTGACGTTAATTGTGGCGGCCTTGTCCGTGACTAGTATCAGTCTCTGGATTGGAAAGCAGGCTTATTTTTGGCTTCCCCCAGCAGCAGCGGCTGAATCCCGATTGATTGATGATTTGATTAGCTTTTTGGTAACGCTGGGTGCGTTCATCTTCCTGGGAGTGACAGGAACTTTGATGTATTCCGTGCTTTTCCATCGTGCGGCTAAAAATGACCTGAGCGATGGTCCAGCGATTGAGGGTAATTTGACTTTAGAAGTTGTCTGGACAGTAATCCCGATTCTTTTAGTCTTTTGGATTGCCGGTTACAGCTATCAAGTTTACAATCAGATGGGTATTCAGGGGCCGATGGAGGTTGTACACCTACATAATCCGATGAGGATGAAATCGGCCTATGCAGCATCAAAAGACTCAGAAATTAACGCCTCAGTGCAAACAGTGGAAAAAATTGATGTCCTAGCCAAGCAGTGGGCTTGGGTGTTCCACTACCCTGAGAAAAATGTTACGACTACCGAACTTCATCTACCAAGCGATCGCCGAGTGCGTTTAGCTTTGCAATCAGAAGATGTTCTCCACGGCTTCTATATTCCCGCTTTCCGGTTGAAGCAAGACATTATTCCTAACCAAACTCTTGACTTTGAATTCACTCCCATTCGCCCTGGTAAATACCGCCTCACCGATTCTCAATATAGCGGTACTTACTTTGCAACTATGCAGGCGGATGTAGTGGTCGAATCTCCCGAAGATTACCAAAAATGGCTGGAAAAAACAGCCACCCACAAGCTGGCTCCAGCCAAAAATCAGGCAGTTATTGAGTATGCTCAAGTAACCAGTGAATCAGTGAAAAATGGTTGGGTAACAGTGGCACCAGCAGCACCACCTCTAGTCAATTCTCCCAATTAAAGGAAAATGACCAATATTCCCCTCGAAGGCTTGAATATCCCTGGTGAAAAATCTCACCACGAACCTCCACAAGGCTGGAAGCAATACTTCAGCTTTAGCACAGACCATAAGGTTATTGGTATCCAATACCTTGTCACCTCCTTTGTTTTCTTTCTTGTCGGCGGTATCTTTGCGATGGTGATTCGGGGAGAACTAATTACACCCGAATCTGATGTTATAGATCGCACCGTCTATAACGGTATGTTCACCATGCACGGCACCGTCATGCTATTTTTGTGGACATTCCCGTCGCTGGTTGGTTTTGCTAACTATCTAGTACCCTTGATGATTGGGGCGCGAGATATGGCGTTTCCCCGCCTCAACGCCGTCGCCTTTTGGATGGTGCCGGTGGTGGGAATTCTGCTGATGGGCAGCTTTTTAGCTCCCGGTGGACCTGCACAAGCTGGCTGGTGGTCTTACCCACCTGTCAGTATCCAAAATCCCAGCGGGCACTTAATTAATGGTCAAGTAATCTGGTTGCTAGCGGTGGCAATATCAGGCGTCTCCTCAATTATGGGGGCTGTTAATTTTGTCACCACTATTGTGAAGATGCGGGCCCCAGGCATGAGCTTCTTTCGGATGCCTCTGTTTGTCTGGGCAGTATTTAGCGCCCAAATTATCCAACTGTTTGGACTACCTGCACTGACAGCAGGCGCGGTAATGCTGCTACTTGACCTCACCGCAGGTACCGCCTTTTTTGACCCCAGCAAGGGTGGTAATCCTGTTCTGTTCCAGCATTACTTCTGGTTCTACTCCCACCCCGCCGTTTACGTGATTATTCTGCCGATTTTCGGGATTTTCTCCGAAATATTCCCAGTTTATGCCCGTAAACCGTTGTTTGGCTATAAGGTAGTTGCCATCTCATCCCTGTTAATTGCGGTAGTCAGCGGTATTGTCTGGGTACACCATATAAATTTGTTAGTAGTTTCAACGGTTTATAAATAAGCTGTTTCCGGTGCAGTTATACTAAATTGCTTAAATTTGGGTTAATCGTTTCTGTCTCAGGGCTGAGATCTCTAGCGATATATCAGCATTTTTAGGATTTTGTGCAGCGTTTTTGTAATATCAGTAACATTTTGTAGTGCTTGTTTTTCGCTTATTAAATATCAATACAGTTCAGTTAAGGAAAATTGTCGTAGGGGCACGGCATGAATAAAATTGTCATTAAAAGAAAAAATTTTGGATGTTCCCTGCAGTGTATATCATTCGAGCCTAACTGAACTGTATTGTATTAAATATAGGACTTACGCAACTGTCATATTTTCACGACTTATACCATTTCACCAAAACTCTGATACATATATATTTCCCGTAAGGGCACGGCATTGCCGTGCCCCTACCAACGTATTTGTATCATACTTAAAGTGAAACGGTATTACAGCAATTTTCACGCAATAACCACAGATCTTCGTAGGGGCGCAAGGCCTTGCGCCCCCTCAGCTATTTACTGATTGCCTTAATTTTTCATTTTCTAATTGCAGCAATTGTATTTCTAATTTCAATCTGTAATTTTCGGCTCTGAGGGTCTCTAAATCAGATTTTTTACTAAGTGCTTCGTTGATGGCTTTTTTGCGATTATCTAGTCCAAAATATTTTTGATAAACTTTAGTATGCATTTCTACAGAATGCCCTAAATTATCAGCCGCCGCTTTGATTGGTATTCCCATTAAATGCGCCCGGATTGCCCAAGCGTGTCGTAAATCGTAGGGAGTGAAGGGTATTTGCACTTTGTCATCAAACCACGAGGCATTATGTTGTACTACATAGCTGCAATCTTTAAATGATGTAAAATTTGAGATTTTTTCTCCCAACATTTCTATGCATAGTTGATTTTTTAAATCAAATAAATCAACCCATTCAGGATATAATGGTAAAGTTTCTCTAGCTCCTGTCTTACATTTTTCGCTAACCTTCCAAGTCAGATCTTTATTGTCTGGACTTAACCACCAATTTATATCTGGTTCTAAAATAATTTCTCTCGGTCTTAACCCATAGGTCGCCATCATCCCATACATCCATCTCCAAAAAAGCCAATTATTTTCAAAACCACTTCTACGTCTACTAGGTGTCCCATAAGCGTATTTTTCATATTCATGAAAGTATTTAATGATGTCTGGGTCGGTAGGAATATTTCTGGCTTTCGGCTGAGGTTGTTTCTTAAATACTGATAAATCAATGTTGATATTAAAACAGCGAGCTAAGACGTTGAGAATTTTAAACAATTGCCATCTTTGTGATTCACTAGAACATTTTAAAATTTCTGCCTTTAAAGCATCTGATATCATCGGGCAATCTAAGCTAATATGTTGTTGAATTCTCGACTCATACTGATAATAGGTATGTTCACTTTTTATTGTTCTCTTTCTAGTTTTAAAATACTCTTGCTCAAAAGTTTCTAAAGCTGTTTTGATTGTTAAAACCTGTTTGGGAATTGAGGCTTGTTTACCTAAATATTTATCTGTCCATGTAAATTGTTTCCGAGCTATTAATTTACCAAGTTCATAAGCCTCCTCTTCTGCAGTTTTGAGTCCATCGAGATTTGCGGGAATACCCAAAGATATTTTGTACTGTTTAGTTCTTGTACCTTTAGTATCAGTATCATCGGGCTTGATTGGTAAAGTCGCCTGTAGCTGGATACTTCCTTTATCGCAACATAAGCCTACCTTGATTTTAGCGGATTTAAGCCTGGCTTTAGCTTGTTCAAATTCATCATCAAATTTCTCATTTAAATAACTAGCGATCGCTCGCTTTTGATATGCAATACCCATATAACTCCCATCGGTTGTAGCTGGAGGTTCAAAATCTGCGAATAATTCGCTGGCGTTCTGATGTAATTCAGTTGTTGACATTTTCTTAAATTTTGCTTACTTTTAGGGTTCAAAATGCACATTGTCCAGAATGAGCAATGTCTCTTAGACAACTGAATAGTGCATTTACTCATCATACTATTGCTGAGTTTCACCATATGTATGTCAGCGGTACTCCTGGCTGGATGCGGTTGATTTTCATGTTGACGACAATGTGCGTTTCCGTTCCCACTGGTATTAAAGTATTCGCCTGGGTCGCAACGATTTGGGGCGGTAAGCTACGGCTGAATACACCAATGTTGTTTGCTCTTGGTGGATTGGTAATGTTTGTGTTTGCCGGTATCACAGGCATTATGCTTTCCTCCGTACCAGTTGATGTTCACGTCAACAATACTTACTTTGTCGTTGGTCACTTTCACTACGTTTTATTTGGTACCGTGACGATGGGCTTGTATGCAGCCTTTTACCACTGGTTCCCGAAAATGACCGGGCGAATGTATTACGAAGGTTGGGGTAAATTACACTTTTGGTTAACATTTATCGGTACTAACATCAACTTTTTACCGATGCATCCATTAGGATTGCAAGGGATGTTACGCCGCGTTTCTTCCTACGCCCCAGAGTATGAATTCTGGAATATTATTGCTAGCCTTGGCGGATTTCTGTTAGGAATGTCTACCTTACCCTTCATTTTCAATATGGTAGTTTCCTGGATGCAAGGCGAGAAAGCACCTGATAATCCTTGGCGGGCGATTGGGTTAGAGTGGTTAATTGCTTCTCCACCTCCAGTAGAGAACTTTGAAGAACTTCCCATTGTCCTCAGTGAACCCTACGGCTACGGTAAATCAGAACCATTAGTAGCTAACGCCGACAGTCTCAAACATTCATCTACTAACGTAAGTTGCTAGTTATATGAAGTAGGGTGCCCCAGAAACCGAAAATTAGTCATCTTCGTTGAAAATTAACCTGTCTGAAGCACCCTACAGACTAACAAGATTGATCAAATTCGTAGTCGGGACTTTAGAGAATTTCAATTAAAAAATCTCCAATTTGTGGGGTGTGTTAGTATCAGTAATCTCTTGTTATTTCCAAGTTTTTCGCTGCTGACGCACCCTACGAACTTAGTCCTGATTTTTGCAGCACTGAAATAGCGACTACAAACAAGAGTAAAGGAGAATTTTGCTAATGGATAGTTTCATTTCCGAGGAATTGCAATCGCCTGTCCATCATACAGGCGGGGAGCATACCCACGACGAAGAAGGCAACAAAATGTTTGGCTTCATTGTCTTTCTACTGTCAGAAAGTGTCATTTTTCTGAGTTTTTTTGCTGGATATATTATCTACAAAACAACTACAGTTAACTGGTTACCTGTCGGGGTTTCTGGATTAGAAGTCAAGGAACCTGCAATCAACACAGTTGTTCTGGTTGCTAGTAGCTTTGTGATTTATTTGGCAGAAAAAGAGCTGCACCGCCACAACCTTGTGAAATTTCGCCTGTATTTGTTGGCGACAATGGCGATGGGTAGCTACTTTTTGATGGGACAGGCGATTGAATGGAAAGGCCTGGAATTTGGCTTTACTTCTGGGGTATTCGGTGGAATGTTCTATTTGCTAACAGGCTTCCACGGTTTGCATGTGTTCACCGGGATTTTATTACAGTTGATTATTTTGGTGAATTCATTCATTCCCAAAATCCACAATTCTGGTCACTTCGGCGTTAATGCAACTTCTTTATTTTGGCACTTCGTCGATGTCATCTGGATTATTTTGTTTGTTTTGATTTACATCTGGCAATGATAAGCTGTTACGCTTTTAAGTTGCATAGTTACTCATGAGGTTTGTCAAGATATTTAGGGGCGCAAGGCCTTGCGCCCCTACGACAGGTTTGGTTCAAATAAATGAAAATAGCTGTAAGTTTATATTTGTATTTATACGCACTTTCTAATCCTAAAAATATACATTAACATCAGTTTATTAGTTTTTGTGTGTGAGGAATTATACTTTATGAAGAGAAAAACACTGGAGAGTTCAGGACTTAACTGGACGCGGTATATTTTCTTAGGTGTAGGGACAACCCTAGTAACTTACTTGCTACTAACCACGGGGATTTCAGTTAATCCTGCATTTGCTGCGGATGACTTGGTATCTAAAACTCACAGCACTGACTTGAGTTTAAATCAAACCGCACAAGAGTATTCCGATAGTGCTGCAGTTGTGGTAAAGCAAGATACAGTAGCTTCCCCAAAAAGTGAAACTATTGTTCTGGAGAAACAACCCCAGTTAATTGCTCAAACAGATTCTTCTGCGGTGGTGGGTGACACTTTAGGAGATGTAAATAAATTACGCAAGCAGCTTTTAATTGAACCCATCCTTAAACCAGCCGAACCAGCAGCAGCGTCACCTGGTTCTAGTGCTGGTACTCCCACAGCCTATGGTGCGAGTTGGGGTCAAGCTTTCGTCGGTGGTGGATTATATGTCCCACTAGATAAAGGTAAAACTGACGGTTCCTTCTCCTTTGGTTTTGGTGTTGGAGATTCGCTCAAATCTGTGGGGCTAGAAACTTCCTTTAACATTATCAGTGTCGGTGGTCAAAAACCCGGCTTTGGTGACTTTGCTGATAGTGGAACTGTCGGACTGAAACTACACAAATACTTTGAAGATGGTACAGCAGTTGCTCTTGGCTGGTCAAACCCAATTAAATGGGGACAAGCAAACAAGGCTAAAGAGTCTATCTACGGTGTAGTTACTAAGTCCTTTGACCTACAGCCAGATAGTGCAAATAATAAATTACCTCTGACTGTTTCTGTGGGTCTTGGTACTGGTGATTATCGTTCCCTAGGCGCAATCAGAAAGGATCAGAATTCCGTCAATTTATTTGGTAGTTTCGGTTTACGCGTTATACCTGAAGCATCTCTGGTCGGTAGCTGGACTGGAAATAATTTGAATTTGGGTGCTTCTTTTGCACCTTTCAAAAAGACTCCTATAGTCATCAACACTGTTTTCACAGATGTAACTAACAATTTTAATAGTGGTGTTGGTTTTTCCCTGGGTGCAGGGTATAGTTTCCAGTTCTAAGTTTGGAGTTTTTTCACTTATTAAATTTGAGGCAAAAGTCATGAGTAAATTGTCCGTAAGTATTGCTCTTGTGTTAACATTAGGTTCATTGGTGATGGCACCGATCAGAGCCAATGCTGGTGTAGTCGTTGCTCCAGGAACTACCCCAGATTCGTCAGGCGTCAGTGGTGGTATTTTTGCTCCTCCAACTCAGGTAGTACCACCCCAACCAGCACCTAATACCAATGTGTCAGTGGGTGGAAATGGTACAATTATTGCCCCACCAGCAGTTCAAAATAATGTGAATAATGCTGCTGGTAATATAATTAACCCTCCTAGCGTTTCTTCTGGTCAGCCTACACAAGTTTCCATCATTGTCATCATCATACAACAAGGACCAGCTGCATCTGCAGCCGTTACCCAGCTACAGAAT
Organism: Gloeotrichia echinulata CP02; assembly: GCA_038087035.1. NCBI lineage: Bacteria > Bacillati > Cyanobacteriota > Cyanophyceae > Nostocales > Gloeotrichiaceae > Gloeotrichia > Gloeotrichia echinulata. The sequence continues at coordinate 2,242,480 of CP051187.1, forward strand.
ACTTTTGTGAGTTTTGGAGTTCCCCAAGCATCTGTACAAGCACTTGTAACAGCCCTACGTGGTCTGGTTGCAAATAGATCAGCAAATAGATCAGGTCTTCCTGTGGCTCAATTAGCGCCAGGAGAACTAGTAGCTAGCACTAAAGGTTTGGCCACAGGTTCTGTGATCGCCCAAAAGGCTGAAACACCAAATGTGGATCTTAACAAGCTGAATGATGCTATTGTTGCCTTCAACAAAATTGTTCAAGAAAGTAGTCCAGAAACTCTCCAAAAACTCTCACAAGACCCAGAATTCCTGAAAACTCGTGAAACTCTCATTAAATTACGAGAAGCTCTGAATAAATAGGCTCTTAGGGTACTCAAAAAAATCAAAACAACTAGTTGAAGTTGTTGACTGTTACACCGCAGAGACACAGAGGACACTGAGACAAAAAAGGGATTTAAAGCTTTGAGAATTGTGGTGATACCAATTCAAAAAATCTTTGCAACATATCGATAATCTGTAGGGGCGCAAGGCCTTGCGCCCCTACCCTATCTGTCCCATTCTTTTTTGAAATTGGTATGAGAAATCCGGGTAATGAGTGATTATGCAATAAATGTTTTAGCTTAGTGTTGTCCCACTCCTCCCCATCTTCCCAGCATCCGGGTTCCCTGTGGCAATATTGGAATCAGATAATATTGTACTTAACTAGGCAAACCAGATGCTCTTAAACATACTTGTTGGAAGATACCAAATAATCAGCCACTTGGGAGGTGGGGGATTTGGTGAAACTTTTGTCGCTTGTGATACTCAATTACCCGGTTCACCTCAATGTGTCGTTAAGAAACTCAAGCCTCAAGCTAGTGACCCAGTAACTTTAGAGACAGCTAGACGTTTATTTGATACGGAAGCGCAAGTTCTGTATAAATTAGGTACTCACGACCGCATTCCCCAACTTTTAGCCTACTTTGAAGAAAATGCAGAATTTTATCTGGTACAAGAATTGATCGAAGGATCTGACCTCAGTCAAGAATTAACACCAGGCAAAACCTTAAGTCAAGAGCAAGTGATTTCTTTGTTACAAGAAATTTTGGAAATTTTAGAATTTGTCCATGAACAGAAAGTAATTCACCGTGATGTAAATCCGCGCAATTTACTGAGACGCCAGCAAGATAGTAAATTAGTGCTAATTGACTTTGGTGCTGTTAAACAAATTACCACTCAGGTGATTACTCCCCAAGGTGAAACCAAGTCTACTGTTGCTATAGGTACTCCCGGATATATCCCTGGTGAACAAGCTCAAGGTAGTCCAAAATTTAGCAGTGATATCTATGCTGTGGGGATAATTGCTATTCAAGCGCTGACTGGATTATCTCCCGAAAAAATCGCCAAAGACGCCGATACTAATGAAGTTATTTGGCAAAATTCCACGACAGTATCGCCAGAGTTTGCCCAGGTTTTAGACAAAATGCTATGTTATGATTTTCGTCAACGCTATCCTTCAGCAACGGCTGCATTACAAGCACTCAAAGAGTTAACCCAACCATCCTCGCTCACAATTGCATTAACCCCTGCATATCAACCTAAAAATCTGCCAACGAACAAACCTAAAAAAGGGATAATTTTCAAGGTTTTATTAACGTTATTTGTCATGGGATTAAGTGGTACAGCCGCGATATTTATTATAGATAACATTCATTCGCAGAACGCTACAGAGTTATCGAAACAAGGAAACACATTTTTTGAATTACAGCGCTATCAAGATGCACTAGCAGCTTACGAAAAAGCGGTGAATATTAGACCTGATTATGCTCAAGGATGGAATGGTCAAGGTCAAACCCTATATGAATTAAAAGAATATAAACAAGCATTAACAGCATACGATAAAGCAATTCAAATTCAACCTGATTATTTACAAGCTTGGAGTGGGAGAGGCTTTGCTTTACAAAAATTACAGCGCTACAAAGAAGCAATTGCATCCTTTAATAAAGCTTTAGAACTACAAAATAACGCTCCAGAAGTCTGGAATGCTAAAGGTGAAGCTTTTAGTAATTTAAATCAATACGAAAATGCCATTAGATCTTATGATAAAGCTATTGAATACAAAACCGATTATCAGGATGCTTGGTACAATAAAGGTTTAGTATTTCATGATTTAAAACGCTATGATGAAGCAATTAATGCTTATGATAAAGCCATTGAATTAAAATCTGACTATGACCAAGCCTGGTATGCAAGAGGGAATGCTCTAGTGAATTTGCAACGCTATGAAGATGCATTTATGTCCTATGATAAAGCAGTTCAATATAAAGAAAATTATTACCAAGCTTGGTTATCCAGAGGAAATGTCCTCGTGATTTTGCGACGTTATCCAGAAGCGATAGAATCTTTCAATCAAGTAATTAAATCCAATCCAGACAACTATGAAGCATGGTTTAACCGGGGTTGGTCACTGCATCAAACCCAACGCTATGAAGACGCTGTGATATCTTATAATAAGGCGATATCATTGAAGCGGAATGATTATCAGGTATGGTATAATTTGGGTAATTCATTATATAATTTACAGAAATACCAAGAAGCAATCACCGCTTACAATAAAGCACTGCGTTACAAAGTTGATCATTATGAAAGCTGGTATAGTAAAGGCAATGCTTTAGGAAATTTAAAACGATATAAAGATGCGATCGCCGCTTATGACCAAGCAATTAAATATAAACCAGATTATCAACCAGCGATAGACGCCCGCAACCAAGCCCAGAATCAACTCCAGCCAGAAAAATCACCGTCTGTAATCGTACCAACCATCCCAATTCCTAATTTCATTAATCCAATACAGCGAAGATTCTGAAGTGTAAACCCCCCCCAACCCCTAAGCGCAAGCAGGGAGGGGGATAATATCAGATTACTCCCTTCCCGGTCTAAGATTACCTATAATTTTCCTTCTTCTCTGCGTTCGCGTAGCGTGTCGAAGACAGACGCTCCGCGAATGCGCCTTTGCGCCTTTGCGTGAGCTAAAAATTATTTCGGTAATCTTCCAGCGGGAAGGGAGTAAACTAGGGGATATTCACTTCAGACAGATTATTTCCCATCTGAAAATTGTCAGTATTTGATTGATGGGGAATAAATGAATTAGAGTCTTTTCGCGCCAACCCCATTTTTAATTTAGCTACATTGTTACTTTTTTCTCGCAGAAGCTGCTTGTTAATATACTCATTAATTTTAGCTTGCGCTTGAGCATATACAGGAGTATTTTTAGGAATTCTGTGCAGAAATTGCATAGCAGTATCAAATTCACCAACAGACGCTTTTTTATAAGCTTGTTGTAAAAAATAACTGGCTCTGATATGCTGCTTTTGATTGTACTCAGTTAACTTTAGTTGAACTATAGCACCAGCAGAACTTTCTTGAGGAATTTGACTCAGATAGTTTAAAGCGGTGGAAAAATCTTTTAACCTTGCACTCTCGTAAGCTTTTGCTAATAATTCTTGCGCCTGGGCTTCAATTTTGATATGTGCTTTTTCAACTAACTTGTCTATTTTAGATTGCCAATATAAAATATCAGGAACTTGAGATGCAGTCTGAAATACATCTGACCATTTACCCTCATTCAAAGCATTTTCAGCTACTAAATAATATTCTGCAGCAATTTGCCATTGTTGTTGCCATTCTTCAATTGTAGCTTGAGCTTCAGGATAAACATTGCTCTGAGAAGAAATTGATCGAGCCAGGGCGAGAGCTTCTTGTAAATCCCCCGATTGATATTCTTTTGTAGCTTGATATAAAGTTTCTGTTCCTGAAGATGGGGACGAATTATGCAATAATGAATATACTCCCAATCCCATCAACAAGCCATTAGCAGCTAATCCTACTTTCATTCCTGTAAGTAACGGGGATGATTTTTGTAATGTAGAACTTTTGTTGATATCAGAACTTACGACTGTTGGCTTTATGTAAAGCTGATTATGTGCTTCTATGATTTGTTCTAGCTTATTTTCCCAGACCATTTGTTTGAGGATACGCAATACCTCAGCCGCAGACTGAAAACGATATTGGAAATCGTAGCGAATCATTTGACTGAGAATAGCAGCTAAATAATCATTAACTGGAATGTTGTCAGAACGCCAGACAATCTCATTCGTATAAGTATCTATATTCAATTGTAGCGGTGCTTGTCCTGTTAAAGCTTGGATCGCAATCATTCCCAAAGCATAAATATCACTGTTGGGCTGTGTTTGACCAATAAATTGCTCTGGCGGTAAATATCCCAATGAAGTGATGGGAACTTTATAGATGGGTAATTCCGCATCCATACCAAAATCAACAGGCTGAATTGAGCCAAAATCAATCAGCACTAACTTACCATCAAAAGCACGTCTAATGATATTTTCCGGTTTGATATCGCAATGAATCACCCCTTGAGAGTGGACAAATTCGAGAATTCCTAAAACATCTTCCAGGAATGCGATCGCTTCTATTTCATTCCAACGACAACCCCAATGTTGATTGATAGGAAGTTCCGCCGTTAACGCATGTCCTTCAATAAATTCTTGTACTAAATAGAACCGTTCATTTTCTTCAAAACAAGCAATCAGTTCGGGAATTTGCTGATGGCGTCCCAAGTGCTTCAGTGTTTCAGTTTCTGTGAGAAAACGTAATCTCAGTGTATCCAAATAAGCGGGGTGAGAACTGCTAACCTTGAGCTGTTTCACAACGCATTTGGGATTCTCTGGGTAATCTATGTCTATGGCGATGTAAGTTTGTCCAAAAACTCCTGCACCTAGGCTTTGGACAATTTGGTAACGCCCTTGTAGTACTTTACCGATCATGTGGTGGATCATGAGCTGGTTAATTAGTAAATCCTAATATAGCGGTTATCAGTTGAGTGAGGTACAAGAACCTCACCCCCCTCCCCGTAAGCGAGGAGCTTGCTCTGATATACCTCACTAGAGCGGTAAACGCTATATACCTTTTCTGAGATTACCTCCTATTTCCGGAATTCTTCAGCAATATCGCCGTTGTGAGAATCCACGAATTAAGGTAAAAAGAACGCGACAGATAGATTGTGTAGGGGCGAAAGGCCTTGCGCCCCTACAAATTATCGACGTTTTGCGAAGATTTTTGGATACTTTTTTAATTCTCACTCCTTAAGTGACCTCCTGAAATTAAATTATCTACAGTAGGGTGCGTCAGTACAAATAATTTCTAGCTATGTCAAAAATTTCTGGCTCTGGCGCACCCTACAGATTGTATATTTTTTTAATTCTCAGTCCCTAAGCAACAGAAAAATCACTAAATTGACGATACTCAGGACGAATAAACCCTAAAACAATATCCTCCTGCGCCACTCCTAAATCCAGTAACTCCTCAGTTATCCCTCTTTCAGTACCATCCCATTCAATCTGGACTTTACCCTCATCAATTCGCACATGGAAAACCACTGCATGAACCCTACCAGTTTTATCCCAGCCTGTATCCATCAACAAATAATTATCAGATTCTCTATCACAAATAGAAAGAGTTTCAATCTGTCCATGACTTGGTTTATATTTTGCGTGCTTTTCAACAACTTTGGTAACTATCTGTCTGTATTTTTCTAACTTATCCATTGCAAAATTACCTCCATTATTGGATCAAAAATAATATATTTCAGCGGTTGGTCACTTAAAATATCTTGAATAGCTGGCTTGAGAAAAAAGTCTTGATAAACAGCTTCAGAGATTGCTAAATATAACTTACGCTGAGGATCAATCCGTCTTAGTAAACTGAGATAAATGCTATATTGTCCTAAAGTCTTCTCTAATTCAGTTATTAAAGAAGGACTGTTAAAAACTTTTATCTCAATCACAATCTTTTCCTGCATTTTATCATCTGCTAATAACTTCTCTGCCCCCAAATCAGCATATACACGCAATCCTTTATATTCCAGCGTAAAGGGGTCATCAGTAATCACCCATCCATCTTTAACTAAGGCATTTTTGACCTCATTGTGGTATAAATCGTACTGTGGCATTTGTATATAATAAATATTGAATCTATCAAGCAGTTTAGTACCTAATCTCTAGTTCATTTCTCCTGCTTTTCCCCTGACACCTCCTCAACTTTATCTTGCAACGGCTTCACCACCCGTGCGATCGCCTCTTGCACAAAAGCTTTAATAAATTCATCCCGGCGATTAATTTGAAACTGACGCTGTACTACCTCCGTCATCCCACCATCACCCCAATCTTGGTCATGGCGAAAGTATTCAATAAAACTCTTACCTGCAATCCGCGTTAAATATGCTGCAGTCACCCCTTGAACTGCTCTACCAATAATAAAAGTTGCCGGATTTGTTTGCAAAGCTGTAGAGAGTAATTGAATTGCTCCCTTGACAATCCCCAAACTCGCAATGGTTTTCGCTAAAGACAGGGCTAACTCTCGCCCCCGCTCCATGTTCAATTCACAACCGTAAATTCTGCCAATTTCGACGACCATTTGGGCATTGACAGCAGCGGTTGCTAGTAAATCTACCACAGGTAAAGGTGTAACTGATACCACCCCGGCCCCAATCCATTGAAAGCGCTCCACAATTTTATCAGCTTGACGGCGGCGCTGGGCGTCGATGAGTTTCCGTGCTTCCTCACCCAACCGCAGAGATTGCAAGAGAATGTTATCTGCGACCAAATCTTCACCCTCAGCGCGTAAAATCGCTGCCATCCGCCGCAACAAGGGGACGATATCAGGTTCGGGCTGGTAGATTTCGCCAGTTTCTAGTTTAGCAGGTTGGGGATTAGCGGCGATCGCCACCACATCATTAGTCGCAATAAATCCTAATACCCGTTGGCGTAACCGTGCCAAAATCGATTCCTTATCATCGTCTGTGTATAAATCAGTTTTATTCAGCACCAGGAGCGATCGCTTACCAATTTCCGCCAAACTCCGTAACGGCTCATATTCTGACCGCCGTAAATCATTATCCACCACAAACAACAGTAAATCAGCTTCCGTCGCCAAAGCCCGTGCTAACTGTTCCCGTTCCGTTCCCGCTACCCCAGCTTCTAAAATCCCCGGCGTATCGGTAATTAAAATTTTGCGTTCTAAACCCTTCAATCGCAGACAATAGGTTTCTCCTACCTGAGTTGTCCCCATTGGTGCATCCACCTGACCCACCATCCGTCCCATCACCGCATTTACCAGGGAAGTTTTCCCCGCACTCCCCGTACCAAACACCACCACTTGGATCTCACCCCGTGCTAAATTAGCTTCAATCTCTCGCGAGCGACTGAGTAAAGCTTGGCGTGTGACTTCATCTTGAATTTGTGCCACCTGCTGACGCACAGCTTGCAAAGTCGAAGAAGCCGCATCAGATTTAGCAGCGGGAATTTGCGCGGGTGTAACTCGTTTACGAGAACTACGCGATCGCTTTTCCCCAGTCTGAAGCACCATTACATAATAGACAAAAGCAGCAACCAAAGCGCCGATGAGGACAATTAACAGCAACAGCAGTAAATTGCCCAGTAGGGGAGAATAGGATAACTGCCAGTATAGGCGTGATAGAGAATCAATCAGCCACAGGCTTAACCCCAAAATGACTATCAGACCAACGATCAGCGTGACTATGCGTGACAGAGGCATGGGTGGTAATGGTGGTTATTTTAGTACCCAGATGCTTCTTATATTAATGGTTTCACTAGTTTTTACAATAACTATAGGAATCCGGTTTGATTTTTGAACAAAAATGTTGAGCGCAGTCCCTACGAATTTTTCACATATTTCGCACCCTACAATATATGTTCATTGTGACACCTGCTCCGGTCTTGCAAACATGAAAATCTCTTGGACAGTCCCCAATCCCCAGTCCCTAGCTCCTAGTCCCGCGATTTCAAACTAATCGTTTAGCCTCCTAAATTTTTCGATCCCCCTAAATCCCCCTTAAAAAGGGGGACTTTGAAGGCTTTTTGCCCCCCTTAAAAAAGGGGGGTTGGGGGGATCTAAGACTTTGAAAATAGGGACTAGCCCCTAGGGCGTGTTTTCAAAGTCTTATACAATACCACTGAAACGCTGATACATGTAGATTTCGCGTAGGGGCACGGCATTGCCGTGCCCCTACAGCTGGTATCATATCGTGTGGATTTAGGGGTATCTAAAAATTTATCCGGCTAAACAAATAGTTTGAAATCGCGGGACTAGGGGCTATTTTTAGGCTTGGTCGGCGGAATAACCGGTCTTTCCTGTTTGTCGTGATTTGTCGGTGAACCAGGGGGGTAATCTCCCGGAGGAGACTCCGCACCACCTGGTCTAGCTGCACCAAAGTGACTTTCATCAAACCACTCTGCTTTGAGTAATGACCACCAAGCAGATGTGAGTCCGGCTAAAATGTAGTCATAGGGAAGCCATCCATAACCGTTCACTCCCCATTCAGTACCCCAAGAGTTTCTGATTAAGAATGCACCTCTTGAATAATGCTGGCGATCTGCACATGGGATGAATTTGTAATCATCATATCCAACTACAACGGCAGTATGTCCACCTACAACCTTATCCTTATTGGTATCTGGATATGGAATGTGTCCTTTTTTATAATTAGTCTCTTTATATACAGAGGTATAAAGCGTTAACCCAAAAATACAAGGAAAGCCCGCAGCTAAAACTGCTTTAACCTGAAATAAAAGACTCTCTGTAGTAATGCCAGCATAATCTAAAAGAAAGTATTTGAGTGTTTTGTAATTTTGAGCATAAGCGTAACAATAAGGAGGCGGTTCTTCATCTACTTTATCTGGTTCATAAGGCCAAGATTCTTCAGGGGGAACACCAAATAGCGCCAGTACTTTTATCGTTTCTCGGATAGATGCTCCCACATCTTCTTTAACACCCATTTTGTGGCGTGCAGCTTTATACAAAAACAGAGGAGAAGCATCTGTTGATTTACCAAAATTTCTATTTTGAAAATACTCTAACAGTGCGATCGCAGCAAATGCAGTACAAGAATTCAGTGAACCTTGATCTCTGACTGGAGAACACCAAAAGCTTAAATCTATTACAGCAGGAAGAAGAAAAAATAGCTTTTTGTCTGGCTTCTTAGTTAACTCCTTGAGATAACTGTTGCTAGTTATTATGGGAATATACAAATCTAAACTTGGAAATAACTCTTCTGTCTGTTCATTATTTTCTGTAATAGAATGATTATGATTGTAGTTAATTAGTTCAACTTCAAACACTTCTTGACGATCACAAATATTACTCCTAAGCTCTTGAGCTTCATCAATCGCCTTTTTGATCTCTTTCTCAGCATCTGAAGTATACGTTCCAAATTGATTTAAATATTTTTTAAGCAGGAAGTATAGAAATATGGCACTGTTATCTTTGTTGTCTTCTTCTAGGAAAGAGTAAATTTCTTGTTTAAGAAGAGATAAAACTTGGAGAATAGTGCTTTTTACTAATTCTTCCCTAGAATATCCCGGTTCTATGTTTGAATTATTCAACACATTATCCGGATTAGCAATTTTTTCAAACTCCTCAAAACCGTGTAAAATCATTTCTTCCCAAGTCTCGTTACTCCATTGGGCTAAAGGAGAAATAATTCGTATTACAGCTGAAATTATTGGTTCACATACACATGAGTTTTGTAATACTGCTACAATATTACTGACTCGAAGATAACAGTCGTTTTGTTTATCATTTACATTTACACTACAAACATCATTAATAAAATCTTCAACTTTACGAAAATATTCATCATTGTTTTTGATATTTATTTCTTTATATTCAAAATCAAATATTTCTTGAAATAGTCCGATATTTTCGATATCAATATTTCTGAGAAAATCATACTCAAAAATTTTTTCTTTAAGTCCAGTAGTATTCTCTGGATTATTGTGTAGATACTTTTCGCACTCCTTTGATATTTGGTTGGTTACTTTCGACTTAAGAATATCTAATATTTTTTCAAATTCTGGTTGTGATATTAACGAAGTAACGGCAAAAAATTTTATTTTTGATAAACTTTGTTGTCTCTTTGGCTTTTTAGGATTATAATTTTTAAGTTTTGACAAATTTTTCTTGTCAGAAAAGTATTCATTGAAAGTTATGTAAGTTTCCAGTCCTACGATTCCATCTGCCATAATCTTAGAACGATGCTGGAAATCCTTTACAAGTAATTTAGTGGTTTGATCGTAATTTTGTTTCTTCATCCACTTTACTACTGCTGCTGGATCACTAAAATCTACATAATCTACATCCTTTATCTCACTCTTACATAGTGATAAATATTCTCTCGTTAATAAAATACTAAGATACTTCTTCAATTCCACTATCTGATATGAAAGTATACTTTCATATTTAATTTTCTTAATTTTAATTTGCTTAGGGTTATATTGGTCATTTATTGTGTTGGGTGTTTTTGAATCTTCAGGTATTTCCCTTAAGAGCTTATGAACTTTCACCTTGGCAAATCTGACATTACCAAATATTGTAGTTCTTAATTTTTCTATACTATCATCTAATCCATTTCCTTGCCGATTTGTTGAAATTAGGTTAATTAAATCCTCTGCAAATTGTTCAAAATCACGAGTTCTTTGTTCTATTTTAAATCTGAGATTGTTCTTAATGCCTTCCTCATCCCCTAAATTATAATCACGTAGGTCTGGATAGTCTGGTATCCATCCCAATCCTTTTTTACTCCAATCCTTTTTTTGTTGTTGATTACCGTTATTTTCCATGATTCCCTTTTAATATTTATTGGCGATTGTCAGATTATTTAGAGTTTAGAGAAGTCCAATCAAAAAATTATCTACCTCTTAATTTCGTCACAAATATCAGTTGGAGCATTGCGATTATTCTTTAAATAGTCGCTTAACCAGTTGCATCCACGAGCCATAAATGCATCCAAGCTTAAGTTTTCTACATTCCATACCATTGCTGTTTCGTCTGAACTAGCAGTAGCAAGCATTTTGCTATCAGGGCTAAATTTGAGTGAGTTAACACTACTAAGATGACCATTAAGAGTCATAATTAATACACCTTTATTCGACCATATTTTTACTATACCATCATCGCTGCCAGTAGCAATCATTCGCTCATTGTGACTAAAATCCAAGCCCCAAATTCCGGCAGTATGTCCTTTTAAGACATTTAAGGCAATACCATCCAAATTCCACAACTTCACAGTGTTATCTTCACTGGCAGTACCAATAACTTTACCATCAGGGCTAAAACGAATGTTGTAGATTGAAGTATTGTGAGCCTTCCAACTACGCAAGGGTGTTCCATCACTGTTCCAGAGTTGTACTATTCCATCCCGACTAGCTCCGGCGATTATCTTGCCATTCGGGCTAAAACTGACAGTGGAAGCTTTTGTAATATTATTTGTAATATTATTGGCTGTTAGAGGGTTGAAAAATTTTCCTTCCCGACTCCAAAGTTTCACTGTACCGTCACGACTAGCAGAAGCGATTATATTATTATTTGGACTGAAAGCAACACTACTTATTTCAGTTATAAATTTACGATGCTCTCCAAGAGGTGGTTTAATTTCTTGTCCTTGTAAATTCCATAGCCTAACAGTTTTGTCCTTACCACCACTCACAATCAACTTGCTATCTGGGCTGAAATTGACACGATCAACGGCTGAAGTATGTTCCAGCATGTGAACTTGTTTTCCCTGCAAGTCCCACAATTTCACCGTTCTGTCACCGCTGGCAGTTGCAATCATGTTGCCTTCGGGGCTAATGTCAACACTATAGATTGCGGAAGTGTGTCCCTTCAAAGTAGTTAGCCAGTCATTTCGTCGCCAAAATTTTACTGTTTTGTCATAACTACTAGATGCAAGTATATTACCCTGGGGGTTAAAACTTAAACTAGTGACTGGACCTTTATGTCCATTCAAAGTTTCTAGTAGTTGATAATCTCGACTGCTCCAAAGTTTGACTGTGCGATCCTCGCTGGCAGTAACAATTGTTTGATCATCGGGACTGAAAATAACATCTTTAACTATATTTGAATTGGGTATTGTATGTATTGGTTTGGCTTGCTTACTGTTTTGAACATTTTTAACATCCCAAAGTTTCACTTTAAAATCGTTACTGCCAGAGGCAAGAGTTTCACCATTATGGCTAAAACTTACACTCAACACAGGATATGTATGCTCTTTTAAGGTAGTAATCAAATTACTGTTATTAGCATCCCAGAGTTTTACTGTCTTGTCCTCACTAGCTGTAGCAATTGTCCTTCCATCAGGACTGACAGTAAATTTGTTGACTGGTTTAGTATGACCTTTTAAAATATTGATCGGACGACGATCTAATGGCCAAAGCTTAACTGTGTTGTCGTCACTAGTTGTAGCAATCTTTCCGTCACAACTAAAAGTAACTTTTTTGACGGCTCCAGTATGACCTTTTAAAGTATTGATTGGACAACCATTTAATGACTTTAATGACCAAAGTTTAACTGTGTGGTCTACACTTGGCGTAGCAATTGTCTGACTATCGGGGCTAAATCTCACGCTCGAAACATCAACGTCTTGTTCTGTTAGATTTCTAAGAAACTTACCTTCACGATTCCAAAGTTTTGCGGTTCCATCTTGACTGACAGTAGCAATTGTCTGACCATCAGGTTTGAAGTTAGCCTGCATAACAAAGCCTTGATGTCCTTCTAGCCGATTACTCTCCGTGACACTATAAACTGCATTACCAAGTGCTTCCATTACTTGAGCTTGCAGTTCAGTGTCGTTTCTATACCAAATAGATTGCTTTAGCTTTCTTCTTGCTCTGAGACCATCTATTAAGGCATCAAATGAATATCGATTGGCAATGAAGTTTGCTTTTGAGGATGTTGTTAATGCTTGGATTTGACCGTAGTCTGCTGCTCTCCACTGATATCCAGCAAAAATAGCGAATCCAGTAACGACTACAGATGTAAGAGAAATTACCCTTATCTGAAGCTTCCTGCGTTCTTGTTCTTGCTTAAGCAGGGAATCACGCCACTCAACGCTAGCATCAATAAATTGATTTTCTTCTAGTCTTAAACCACCAACATTTTTAAAAGCATCTTTCTTTCTAAACTCTACAATCTTATCTAATCGAGAGCCTTTTAAGAGTTCATCGTTAGCTCTAAAATCATCCTCTGAGCGAATTTTTTGCCACCGTCTTGTCTCACCAATTAACCAATTTTTGAGGATAATGGCTTCCTTCTCTTCCTCAATCCAGCGTTTTAAGCTATCCCAAGAAGAGAGTAAAATTTCATGGGCAATTTCTATAGTTGCAGATGTTTTTTGAGTGTTTTTATTAGTAATAAGCAACTTTTCTGGACTTAAATACTCAGAACTACTAACCAGCAATTTTTCATCAATGAACCTATTGAGAGTCTTTTCTAAAATTTGTTTTGTGGCTATCCGTTCATCTGATTCGCTGACAAATTCATCTCGATAAGCCCTTCTGCTAACTGTTTTACTGCCAGAATCAGAGTCAACAATATTTACCAGCTTGACAAATATTTGCTTAGTGGCTTCCTGTTCATCTTGATTGAGATTTTGATATATCTCGTTGACCCGCTTTTGCAGCGCCCCTCTTACACCCTCTAGATCTGCATAACTTCTCTTATTTAAAATGCGGTCTTCGATATGAGAACGACCATCAGCACCAAGAGTTTGGCATTCACTTTCCCAAAGCAAATTTAGGGTGTATTGCAATAAAGGCAAATATCCTTTTTGTCCCTCGACATCTTCAATAATTTGTTTAACCAACCCTTCTTCAAACACGACTCCATGCCCAGCTGCTGGCTGCTCAATCGCCTGTCGCAGTTCATCTGGATACATCTCAGTCACCAGATGAATATTATTTTGATTGGCAATTGCACCTAAATTGGGATAATAACTAAATTGCTCCAGAAAGTCAGATCGCATTGCTAGTACAATCTTGACAGAACTATTCTCAGACTTGACAACCTGGACAAGACCTTCGATAAAGTTTTTGCGCTTGTCTGAATCGTCACAAATGGTGAACAATTCCTCAAATTGATCAACAAAAATTAGCCAACGTTCCTCATGCTTCTTTAAGGTGCTGATCGCTTGAGTTAGCGTATCTACTTTTGCTCCTAGGGCAATCTCGGCTTCTGCTTTACTGAAGCTATAGTCCTTTTCTTCACTGAGTAAACACCGATATAGGGAATCAAAGGGATCTTGATTAGGCGTAAAGATGAAGTCATAAAATGTTTGGGACTCCAGAGATTTCTTCAACTCAGGAATTAACCCCGCACGTACAACAGAAGACTTACCACTTCCAGAAGCTCCTAAAACTAAACTCAGGCTGCTTCGATTCACAGCCTCAAATAATCTAGTAATAAGCTTATCTCTACCAAAAAAGCGATCTCTGTCTTTGAAGTTAAACCTTTTGAGTCCCTGATAAGGTGAATTCTTATTCAGTTTTCGCTGCGTGACCACCTCAAGCGAAGACTGGATGATCTGAGTCTCGATAATGTTCTGAACTGGTGCGAAGGTCAAGTCACGACCAACGTTAGTATCCTTAACAAGGTTATCTTGTTCTTGAGATTGGCGGTCTGGAATTGACTGGCTCATGGTAGTAGCATCCGTTATGCTTTAGCAACCAGAGTGGCAACTTTGGCGATTAGTTCAGCCAAAGTCAGCACTCCCTCTAATCCTTGTTAAAGTGTGGGTCTGTTTTACCAGTCCCTTAACCAAGTTCCAGCTTTCTTAACTCTTCTTGCCTTCTTGAACTGGTGCAAAGTTAAAATTTCCACTGACAGTATTTCCACTCGCCGTGTTAGTTTGAGTTTGATTGATTATCTCCTGTCCACCAGGCTGTTCTTTGATCTTGTCGAGTAAATATTGAGCTAACTTAACAACATCAGGAGCATCATTGGCCTTAGCGGTTTCCACTTCTTCTTGCACTGTAGCTTTGCGAGCTTCAGAGTCTGGCTTCTTTTCTAATTGCTCAACTGCATCAACGAGGTCACTTTTATCGCCAAATTTTTTCTTTAAAGCCGCCTTGAGAGCGTTGTAACTGTCTGTAATTACATCTTTGACCAATCCAGTCCCAACAGCAGTCACAATAGCAGTAGTGATAGGGTCCATAGTTCATCCTTAAACATTAAATAGTAGTAAAAAGCAGATATTAATTAGTTTTATGTTGACCTCAGATTCCAATGAGAATGTGCATTTTTGTGATATCCATGCAGGATTAAATTATCTCAAATGGATTGTGAGTGAGTAACCATCAATACAAGTAAGTTGGTCAGAATCAACCAAACTATATTACGAAACGTAAATATGGCTGAAATTCTTACCAATGACAGACGACGACCCTAGCCAGTATGGTTAAATAGCCGACATACTTATATTAATATAAATATTCATTCCTTGTAATATAAAATTCCAGATTTTTTTCATCTCTAATGATTTAGAACTTACGCATTGACAATAAAACCCAAATATGCAATATGGATTTCAGGCATTTAACCTTGATTTTTCGACAGTTTTTAGGTGATGCCAGATCCGGGCAAAGCCTGCGCTATTTATCCAAGGATGATTGATCAAAGGCAGAAATGACGTATTTTCGTAATGCACAAGATGATTATTTTGTACAGTGCGTAAGTCCTATGATTTACGACTTACGTATTGAGATGTAGGTAAGATATGAAACAAGAGCGGGAAAAAGGAAAAACTTCAGGCGTTACAGGAGCTATGCGATCGCACCATTACCGCGTATTGTTCGCGGATCAGCTGTAGAGACGTTACATGTAACGTCTCTACATTCGTATCCCTTGCAGTATTGGGACGCATCCTACCCCTAACTACAAAGTGCGATCGCCAAACAAGTGAAAATCAACTGTAAATAGACCAGGCGTCCGGGAACATTGCCGTGCCCCCATTGTATGTGGTTATTGTCTGAAAACTGCTGTAAATTCTCTATCTGATTGGTGTCACCCTAGACTTGCAATAGGACTAGCTTTTAGTTCAGTCTAAACAATGTACAAAGCAGGAATAAAACAAAATTATGGGACTTTTTGATTTTGAGCAAATTATGGGCGCCGTCGCTAATTCCGGTCAACTGGGAAATATCATCAGCACCGTGGAGCAGCTGAGTAATAGTACTGGCGTAGATCTCTCAACTCTACAATCAGTTTTGCCCGTTGTCGAGGGTCAGGTGCGTTCGGCTTTGCAAGACAAGGAAGCCACAGATGGTAATGAAGCAGTTCAGAGTTTAATCAGTCAATTTGCAGGTACTACTGATAACCCCGAAGCTGTTGATTCTGTGTTTTCTCCTGAAGCCCAACAGCAGGTAGCTGAGACTGTAGCCCAGCGCACCGGTTTGGATGCTAGTATTATCCAACAAATATTGCCCCTAGCAGTGCCTGTAGTCCTCAAGTTCTTGCATTTTGGTGGAAACGCCGAAAATCCCTAAGCGTCAAACTCTCCCCTAAGAGCTTGCGCTTAGGGGCTGGGGGTGGGGTGTTGACTCTGTGCCTTTTGGGGGGTTAAAAATTCATGCACAATCCTTTCCTTTAAGGCTTGAGTAAAGTTATTTTTCGCGTTCTTTAAGTAATGAGTAACAAGTAAATCCCCATTACTCATTCCTCATTACTCATTCCTCATTACTCATCACTCATCACTCACAGGGCTATTTCATTCTCATCTAGCCCGCCTCAGAATGAATTCTGAGTCTAATAGCTAAAGTCGTCTAAAGACGACTGAGAAAAGGTTATAGTCCGTTTTAACGGACTTTAGCTATTAGCCCTACACTTCAGTGTAGGGCGGTTTATGTCTAGAATGAAATAGCCCTGCATTACTCATTACTCATTACTCATTACTCATTACTCATTACTCATTACTCATTACTCATTACTCATTACTCATTACTCATTACTCATTACTCATTACTCATTACTCATTACTCATTACTCATTACTCATTACTCATTACTCATTACTCATTACTCATTACTCATTACTCATTACTCATTACTCATTACTCATTACTCATTACTCATTACTCATTACTCATTACTCATTACTCATTACTCATTACTCATTACTCATTACTCATTACTCATTACTCATTCCTTCCTAAACCGCACCACACTTAGGTGTAGGATTGCTAGATGGTTGAGGAATAGTATTAGGAGAATAAGCTACTAACTCTACTTCTCCGTTGGTATTAACTACCCATGTTTGCGCCTCAATAATTACGGATGGCGTATTTTGATCTCCTTGGGAAACCGTTTCTTGTTTTCCTTGTCCCCCCTTTTCCTGGACAGCTACTTTGGGAGAAATATCACGTAAATCTGTCCAAATAGTCTTACCGATGATCGTGTCAGTAGGATTTTCTGGTAATCCACCTCGTCCTGTCACCACAAAATTATTGGCGCGATTGGCTTGACAGCTAGGAGCAATCTGTTGAGACGGGTCTATTATATTATCTGATAATTTGTTGTTGACAATATTCTTACTTGTTTCTAGGTTAGTAATTGTCACAATACCATTAACCCCAAACTGGGAACTAGCATCAATTTCGCTATCCGGCGAAAGGAAAATACCTTTGGTTTGCACTTGGATATTCCCTCCTGGTCCAAACACAGCATTAGCTCTAATATCACTGTTATTGTTAGCGACAATAAAACCGGCATTTGTGTTAATATTGCCACCGCCACCAGTACTGTCTAAAACGCTGGTACTAATCAAACCATTGTTAGTTAATAACAATAAATTAGTATTTAAGTTCAGATTCCCACCACCGGTTTTAGTAGAAGTCGAGACAATGTTTCCTTGATTGGTTTGGATTTGATTAGCATTGATGGAGATATTTCCAGCTTGACCCAATCCAGAACTATTCGTAGATATGCGAGCTTGATTAGTCAGTTTCAAAGAGTCACTTATAACTTGAATATTCCCCCCATTACCTTGTGATTCTGCTTTGGCTTCGCTAAAAGCACCGCTAAATAATCCATTAATATAACCATCAAAGAGAATAGAATTGGCATCAATATTAATCAGACCTGCATTACCTTTAGCTGTTGTACTGCTAGTTAAAGAAGCTCCAGTAGTAAATGTTAGAGAGTCAGCATTAATGTTAATATTGCCTCCATTACCACTGCCTTTAGTGTCAGCAGATATTTGGCTACCATTACGGGCAGTTAATGAGTTTTGCACCTGAAGCAAGATGTTACCGCCGCCACCAGATGTAGTAGATGCTGTGATGCTGGCGGGATTTTCAAAGGAAGTATTATCAAGTAAAATAGAACCAGCTTCAATTTGAATATTCCCGGCTTTTCCTTGTCCTGGTGCAATACTAGAGTCACGACTGGGGAAGTTACCGGCACTGATAATGCCCCCATCTTTAACAGTTAAATTGTTAGTAGTGATGCTTAAATTGCCTCCATCTCCATTCCCTTGAATAGCACTAGCAAATAAACCACTGCGCCATTTTTCACTAAACCCAACAACTTCTATATCATTTGCTGTGACTGACAAATTACCAGCCTTTCCAGAGCCGAGAGTACCACTGCTAATTTGAGATCCGTCCATTAGACGCAAATTTGTAGTGTCCAGAATCAAATTTCCCCCCTTACCTGTAGCATTTGACTGGACTGCAGTAAATAAAAGGCTAGGAACATTAGTCGAAGTACCTATCAGTTCTACATCAGTTGCTTGAATTTTTGAATCTCCAGCATTTCCAGAGCTAAAGGTACCTGTCCCGATTTGAGCGCCATCAATCAGGCGTAAACTTTGAGTATCAATGGTTAAATTACCACCATTACCCGTGGCTCCTGATTCGACATTAGCCAATAAAGCAGTGGATAAACCTCGTCGTGAACTACCACTCAGTTCGATCTGATTTGCTTGTACCTTTATGGTTCCCCCGTTTCCAGATCCAAAGGTAAATACTCCTATCCTTGCTCCACCAGCCATTCGCAAGCTTCCCGTATCAATCAACAATGTACCACCATTACCGGTGCTGTTGACGCCGACACTAGCGAATAAGCCACTGGAACCCACACTTGCTGCGCCCCGCAGTATTTCTATCTCTTGTGCCTTGATTGTTAAAATTCCGCCATTACCAGCGCCACTGGTGTTGACTGTGATACTCGCCCCATCAGCAACTTGTAAGCGCTGAGTATTAATAGTTATCTGACCTGCATTAGCTAGGGTGTTAGATGATGCATTAGCGAATATACCACTAGCATTGCCGCCTCCTGAAGCGCCATTTAATTCTATATTTGTGGCGTTTATGTTTATGCTTCCCGCATTTCCTATACCAACGGTAGTAGCAAATACCTGAGCGCCATTAGTAATTGATAAGTCATCAGTGTCAATAACTAAATTACCGCCATTACCAGTCGCTTCTGGACCTACTGCTGTCAACAAGCCGCTAGAACCTGTGACGGATGAACCACTAGTTACTTCGACTTGTTGGGCTTTAACTGTTAAAGTGCCGGCGTTACCAGAGCCAAAGGTTGCACTAGCTATTTGAGCGCCATCGGCTACACGCAAACCGGGGGTATCAATCAATAAATTGCCACCATTACCAGTCGCTCCGAGTACTACATTGGTAGATAAATAGGTAGCAAAGGGAAGTGATGTAGAAGCGCCACTGATTTCTACAAAATCGGATGCTTTGATTCTCAGATTTCCTGCAGAACCATTGCCCAGGGTATCTGCCAATATTGCAGAGCCATCTTTTCCTTGGATATTACGCCCCTGTATTTGAATTGTACCGCCAGTATTACCACTAACTTCTAAAGAAGCTGCTTGAGACAGGCTAATATCTTGAAAATTATTGACATTTTCATAGCTCAATTCCCAGCCTGATATAATAGGATTGAGTTTAACTAAACTTCCACTACCAACACTTCCTAACTCAATTCGTCCCCCTTGTGCAGTTAAATTACCTCCCGTAATTTCAACATTCCCACCCACCAAAGCTAAGGTTTTCTCTGACTGAACCTGAAGTCCAATTGGTCTAGAGTCTCTAATCAGTGAAAAAATTTGATCATCGAAACTTATATTGTTTCCTGGACCATTCACCGTGATCACATCTATATTAGTCGGCCCATATTGCAAACCTAGGGGAATACTAACTGTCAACAAGGACATTGGTTGAGAACTGCTAGCAATGAACTCACTACCATCAGCAAATCGGATGCTGTTGGCTGTCGAACCAATAAAAGAACCACCAATATTTAGAGAAGCTTGAGAACCAAAAATAATACCATTAGGATTGATGAGAAACAGGTTAGCTGTGCCCTTGGCGCTGATTAAACCATCAATATTAGATATAGAGCTACCAGTTACTCGGCTGATAATATTTTGAATATCTGTAGGATTATTGAAAGATGCTGTTTTACCTGTGAGTAGGGAAAACTGTTCAAAGCTATGAAATAAATTATTACCTGCTCTAGTGCCACCATCGATATTAAAAGTATCACCATTGGTAGTAACATTAGTATTATTTGGTAGAGTATTGTCTGGGATAATTTGTGCATAGACACTCAATCTCGTATTTGCCAACGACCATAAAACAAAAGGTAAACTTAGCAATATTTTGAGGTGGAAACTTTTGCTCTGTACTTTGTTCGCTGACATAGTTTTTTATGTTCCGTTGGTAGAAGACACTATCTTAACCACGGAGTAACTAAAATGTCTTCACCTATGCCAAAACACGGATAAGTAGATCGCTTATTCGCAGTTGCGCTTCTCTACGTTAAGTGCGCGACGCTGCGGGTCTCATAGACAGAGGCTACGCCAATAGCGCTCCGACAATCAAGAGCGCTTAGGGACTACCAAAAAATAAATTACTCAATATTTGAGTCCGTAGGGTACGTCAGAAGCGAGAAAACTGGGGTTAAGCAAGAGATTATTGGTACTGACGCACCCTACAAATTGGAGGTTTTTTTAACTTGAAATCCCTTAGCGGAGCTTTCCCCTAGAGTAGCTCAACTACGAACAAGTCAAAAGAGTCCGAACAATCCAGACTTTTTACACATGATTCCCATACCTCTGACGTTCAAAACCCATCACCACCATTACGATTACCATTACCATTAATATTACCATTACGATTACCATTACCATTACCAAAACAACCACCTACGAGCAGTTCAAGTTCTTGATCACTTAGTTCGGTAAAGTATGATAGCTGCATAATAATGCAATTTTGCTCAAGCTGGTTAGTATTATCATCTTTGAGTTTTGCCTTCATTTTTTATATTTTACTCCTTAAAACTGGGAATTATAAATTAAAGTTATTTTGCACTAATAGCAATAGTCATTTTAATTTCTTACCAGAAAATTTATACTAAATATACTAAACATACATTGTTTAAAATTATTATATTTTGCCGCTAAATAACTTAAATAGCTGATTATAGGGATAATTGCATTAACAAAAATGCGAATAAATGATTCATGATAACTTTTTATTTGCCAACATAATTTACTTATAGACTTCCAGAAATTAAATTATCCACAGTAGAGTGCGTCAGTACAAATAATTTCTAGCTATGTCAAAAGTTTCTCGCTCTGACGCACCCTACAGATTGTATATTTTTTTATTTGTCAGTCCCTTAGACAAAAGTCAATATGTGAAATATTATACTATTTACTATTTAAATTACCGTAGAGTCTGCACTGCCTACAACCTAAAAATCAGGGCTTGTGGGAACATCATAGGATTCCTATATAAAGTTTATTAGTAGTTTTTTTATTTAAGTAATTATTCTGGTGATAATTAAATTTAATGTAAATAAAATATAATTATTTTAATATGTGCCATACGATATTACTAATCATAGTTACCATATATTCATCGGACTTACGCAACTGTCATATTTTTAACGTGAGAGGTTCTCATCGCGCAGCGTGTCGCAGACAAGAGTCCAAAAAACCCGGTTTTTTAACACTTGATCCTTGACTTTTGATGACCATGACAGAAGATATATGTGCCAGATGTGTAAGTACTGATTGAGATTTTTATTGTCACAAGCGCTCAAAATGCAAGTTTGTTTATGTATAAATTGTTGTTAAAATATCCAATTTTAGGAATAACATTAATCACATTCTCTATGGTGTCTATTTGGATAACACCGAGTAGGGCGGGAGTGACGTTTAAGCCACCGGGAGCGCAAGCGCCTAAACGGTCTTCTGGAGGAGCTTCACGGGATGGTAATATCTGTGGTTTTACGACAAAAGCAACGAATAATGTATCTGTTACGCCGTTAATACCTACAACTAATATTGGGTTGACAGTAGCAGAGCATCCAACAATTTTTGTCTATGTTCCTGGAACTAAAGCTCAAAAAGCATTGTTTACATTGCAAGATGATGGCTCTAAATCTTATTACCACACAACTTTAAATTTGCCAGAAAACCCGGGTGTGATGGAAGTTAAGCTCCCTAATTCTGTTCCTGGACTGAAAATCGGTAAAAATTATCAATGGTCTTTGGTGATGATTTGTGCCGAAGAGTTAGAGACGGATAGCCCTTGGGTAGGTGGATGGATTCGTCGAGTAGAAGCAGATCGCCGTTTGAATCAGCAAAGTCACAAACCAATATCCCTCGATTTGATTTCCCAGTTAGCTGAAACTGGTATTTGGTACGATTCCCTATCTCTGCTAGCCCAATTGAGGCGATCGCAACCTCATGATCTATCTCTAACTCATGCTTGGGAAGAGCTTTTGAAATCAGCGAATTTAAATGCGATCGCCAATGAACCCCTAGTTAATTAATTACTCCCGAACCACTACAAGATTAACGTAGAGAAGACGCAAAGTGGCGTTGTTTGTAGGGGCGCAAAGCGTTGTTTGTAGGGGCGCAAGGCCTTGCGCCCGCGCCCCTACCTCATCAAATTTTTAAAACAAGCCAGATGAAGTTATTTTTCAAAACACTGCTTGGCTATGTCAGTAGGGTGCATTTACGACCTTGGCGCTTTGTGTTGATGACATCTTCTGGTGTCGCCATATTGATTATCGCTGGAGGGATGACAGGGTTATTTCAATTACTGGAGTGGACTACTATGGAGCAATTTTTTGCTCTACGTCCCCTTGAAGCACCAGAAAAGCGCGTTCTCATTGTTACTATTGATGAAAAAGACATTACCCAAGCTGGTAAATGGCCGATTCCTGATGCTATTTTAGCTCAACTTCTCACCAAGCTCAAAGCACAACAACCAGCTGCTATTGGTTTGGATATTTATCGAGATTTGCCGGTCGAACCAGGTTATTCTCAATTGGTGGCGGTGATGAAGTCTACACCTAACTTGATTGGTGTGAAGAAACTGGCAGGAGATCAGGTAGCTCCATCACCAATTTTATCTCAAAAAAAGCAAATTGCTTTGGCTGATTTTGTTTTGGATACAGATGGTAAGGTGAGGCGAGGTTTGCTCTCTGCTGGGGATAATCAGGGAGAAACTTTTTTAGGATTAGCAACGCGCTTAAGCCTGATGTACCTGGAACCAAAAGGTATTTCACTAGAAGCATTGGATAAAACTGGAAATTATTTACGGTTAGGTAAAGCCACATTTACACCTTTGAAAGGTAATGAGTTTAGTTATCGGGGTGCAGATCTTGGGGGATACCAAATTTTGTTGAACTACCGGGGCTTTCAGTCGCGGTTCGATACGGTGACAATGCGGGATGTGCTGAATGGCTCTCTATCTGAGGAATTAGTGCGCGATCGCATCGTATTGATTGGGACTACAGCCAAAAGTATCAATGATTTTTTTAATGTAGGCTACAATTGCAATCTCCATAATGATAACGAACAAATGGCAGGGGTAGTGATTCATGCCAATTTAATTAGTCAAATTTTAAGCGCCGCTTTTGATGGTAGGCCTCTCATTCGGGTGTGGTCTTCTAAAGCAGAGTGGCTATGGGTTTTAGGCTGGTCTTTTATCAGCAGTAGTATCACGTGGAAACTGCTAGAAATTCAAACTATCAGTCAGCGGAAATTACCAGGATTACCCCTATTAGGAATTATATTGGCGATCGCTACTCTCTTAAGTAGTACCTATCTAGCCTTTTTGGTAGGTTGGTGGATTCCCACGGTTTCACCTTTACTAGCTTTGATAGTCTCGGCGATTGTCACCACCAATTTTCATAAACAATCGCAATTAGCACAAGCCAATCAACAACTACAGGAGTATTCTCAAACTCTAGAGCGCAAAGTGAGCGATCGCACTAAAGAATTAGAGGTTGCTAAAATTGCTGCTGATGTTGCTAACCAAGCCAAAAGCGAATTTTTAGCAAATATGAGTCATGAACTCCGAACACATCTAAATGGGATTTTAGGCTACGCACAAATCCTAGAACGCTCTCAAAATATGGCTACTTCTGAATTGGATGGAATCAAAATTATTCATCAGTGTGGTTCTCATTTACTCACTCTGATTAACGATATTTTAGACCTATCTAAAATCGAAGCTCGCAAACTTGAACTACACAAGACAGATTTTGATTTCTCTACCTTTTTAACAGGAGTATCAGAAATCTGTCGTATCCGCGCTCAACAAAAAGGTATCTCTTTTATTTACCAATCAGATTCCCAACTTCCCCAAGGAATTCATGCTGATGAAAAACGTTTACGGCAAGTTTTAATTAATTTGCTTGGTAATGCGATTAAGTTTACCGATAGCGGCGGGGTTACTTTCAAAGTTGAGTCTTTATCCACGGAGGAAAAAACTGATATCCGAGCTACGAAAATCAGATTTCAAATTGAAGATACTGGGGTAGGAATGACGGCTGAACAATTAGAAAAGATTTTTTTACCTTTTGAACAAGTAGGAGATAAACATAAACAAACAGAAGGTACAGGATTAGGACTAGCTATTAGCTGCAAAATTGCTGAATTAATGGGTACTGAAATCAAAGTTGCCAGTACGTTAAAAGTAGGTAGCAAATTTTGGTTGGATGTAAATTTAGAAATTGCTAGTAACTGGATATATACAACTTCTGTATCACCCAACCAAAAAATTGTGGGAATTAAAGACAAAAAAACCAAAATTCTGATTGTGGACGATCAATGGGAAAATCGTTCTGTGATTATCAAATTACTAGAATCAATTGGATTTGAATGCTTAGAAGCAACTAATGGACAAGAGGGTTTAGATAGAGCCGGGAAAACTCAGCCTGATTTAATTGTAACTGACTTAAAAATGCCAGTTATGGATGGTTTGGAAATGATCCAAATCTTCCGAAAAATGCCCCTATTTCAAAATATACCAATTATAGTTTCTTCAGCCAGTGTATTTGAACATGACAAATCAAAATGCTTGACAGCAGGAGGCGATGATTTTTTACCTAAACCGTTACAAATTGACGATTTTCTAAATCTCTTACAGAAGTATTTACAACTCAACTGGATTTATCAAGAAGATAGTACCCTAACCAGAAATAGTGAAAAATCACCAACCGAAAATTTAAACTCTCAGTTAATAGTCCCACCACCATCAACAGAACTTGACAAGCTGTTTGATTTAGCCATGAGAGGTAATATTCAAGGTTTGCAAACAGCGTTGAATGAACTTGAACAGTTGGATAGTAAATTTTTACCTTTTTGTTTACAAATTAGGCTGTTAGCTGATAACTTCCAAATCAAACCAATTCGGCAATTTCTCAAATCCTATCAGAGTAAAACTACATGAAGTCTATTAATATTGAATCCGCGACTATATTGGTTGTTGATGACAATCAAACAAATCTGAAAGTATTGTGTAATGCCATTTCTAGCTCAGGATGGGAAATCTTAGTAGCTACTGATGGTGAAAGTGCCATTGAGCAAGCAGAATATGCTCAACCAGATCTAATTTTATTAGATATCATGATGCCAGGAATTGATGGTTTCCAAACTTGTCAGCGGCTGAAGAAAAATCCTGTAACTCAACATATACCGATAATTTTTTTGAGCGCTCTTTCTGACAAATTTGATAAAGTTCAAGGACTGTTAATTGGCGGTGTAGATTACATTACTAAGCCTTTTCAAATAGAAGAGGTGTTAGCCAGAATTCATGTACATTTAAAACTGCGTTATTTAACCAAACAACTGGAAACGCAAAATCAGCAACTAGAGCAGCGGGTTGAGCAACGCACAACCGAACTATCTCAAGCATTTAATGAATTAAAGCAATCTCAAATACATCTAGTCCAACAGGAAAAAATGTCTATTCTTGGTGAGTTAGTTGCTGGCGTAGCTCACGAAATTAATAATCCCCTGAGCTTTTTGACCGGTAATTTGGACTTTATTAGGAATTATCTATATAGCCTAATTATTCATTTACAGCTTTATCATCAACACTATCCCAATCCAGTTGCAGAAATTAACGAAAATGCCAAACTTATAAACTTAGAGCAACTGATGGAAGATGTACCAGCAGTAATTTCATCCATGAATTTAGGCATTGAGCGCATTAGTGATATTAGCACTAGTCTCCGCATTTTTTCCCGGAATGATATCTCTGATAAAATAGCCGGCGATATTCATGCAGGTATCGACAGCACTTTGGTAATTCTGAAATATCGTCTCAAAGCCAATAATCAGCGCCCAGAAATTGAAATTGTGCAAAATTATGGTAATTTACCATTAATTAAATGCTATCCTGGGCAACTCAATCAAGTATTCATGAATATCTTAGCCAATGCTATTGATGCTTTTGATGAAAAAGCTAAAAAATCATCTTATGCAGAAAACCAGGGAAATCAAATCATCATTGAAACTGAATTGAGTCAGGATAATCAATGGGTAACAATAGCCTTCAAAGATAATGCTCTTGGTATACATCCTGATGAGCAAGAGCGGATATTTGAAGAGTTTTTTACGACGAAACCAGTTGGGAAAGGAACTGGTTTAGGTTTATCTATTAGTAAGGAGATTGTAGAAGGAAAACACCAGGGTAACTTAAATTGTTTTTCAGTATTAGGAAAATGGACAGAATTTATCATTAAAATTCCTGTTGAGTAATCAAGTTATGCAAAAACAGAAAAAGCTAATATCTGCTAAAAACACCATTTGCTTAGGATGGCTCAGTAGCTTGGCACAATTAAATATCAAACCTCTGTACAAACCTCTCCCCTACAAGGGGAAAAGCTTTGATTCCTGCTTCCCTAGGGGGGTTAGGTTTATCTTATATTTTTTCACGCCCACCTACTTAACATTGCTTCTCCTAACAATTGGTGTTCGAGTACAAGCACAAACTAATTTTCAATTCCAGGAGACTGAGAATTGGAAATTAGCGGTAAATTCAGCCTCAGATTCCAAATCTCTACTCAACCAAGGTAGAAGTCTTTATGCTGCTGGACGCTTTGCTGAATCTGCGAAACTTTGGGAAGCAGCTTCTGCTAGTTTTGAGCTACAAGGTGATGTGATCAATCAAGCTTGGAGTCTGAGTTATCTATCGTTAGCCTTTCAGAATTTGGGAGATTGGCAAAAAGCAGAGCTTTATATTACCAACAGTCTAAATATTTTACAGCGAGTCAACAAAGATAAAAAGGAAAATTCTGCTATCCTAGGAGTAGCTCTCAATACCCTGGGAAATCTCAAACTCTCAATGGGACAACCAGAAGCGGCTTTAAAAGCTTGGCAAGATGCGGAACGCACCTATGCTACATCTGGTGATGAATCGGGAAAAATAGGTAGCCAAATTAATCAAGCTCAAGCACTACAAGCTTTAGGATTGTATCGTCGAGCGCAAAAGTTGTTAATCGGTGTGAATCAACAGCTACAAAATCAGCCAGATTCCGTCATCAAAGCCAAAGGATTGCAAAGTCTGGGTGTAGTTTTGCAGATTGTGGGAGATATCAAACAATCCCAGGAGATTTTAAAGCAAAGTTTGCTCCTTAGCGATCGCCTAAACTCCACTGAAAACCTCACCGATATTCTGTTTAGTTTGGGAAATACCGCCAGGGAATTAGGGCAAATCCCACAGGCTTTAGATTATTATCAACAAGTGCAAGTTAAGGCGACTAACCCGCAATTGCAGGTGGAAGCACAGTTAAACCAACTTAGCCTTTATCTAGAAACTTCACAGCTAAAGTCAGCCCAGGCAATAATTGCGCCAATTAAATCGCAATTAACCCAACTCCCCCCTAGCCGGATGTCTGTTTATGCAGCAGTCAACTTTGCTCGTAGTCTGACCAAAATTAGCAAACTCGATGCAGGAGAGTCTACATTATATCATGAAGCGGCAATAGTTTTAGCATCGGCGGTAAAACAAGCTGACGGATTAAACGATTTGCGGGCGAAAGCTTATGCTTTAAACGAGTTAGGCAAATTATATTACCAACAGCAGCAGTTATCTGATGCTTTAAAACTTAGCCAACAAGCATTAAATATTGCTCAAGAGATTAACGCTGCTGACATTGCTTATCAAGCTGCTTGGCAAGTTGGGCGAATTTTCAAAACAAAAGGTGATACTCAAGATGCGATCGCCGCCTATGATTTCTCTGTAAAAACCCTGAAGTCTTTGCGTGGTGACTTAGTAGCAATGAATCGCGATGTTCAATTTTCTTTTCAAGAGAGTGTTGAACCCATTTATCGGGAATTTGTCGATATATTGCTGGAATCTCACCCCAGCCAAAAAAACTTAAAGCAAGCGCGAGAGACCATTGAAGCACTCCAACTAGCTGAATTAGACAATTTCTTTCGTGAAGCTTGTTTAAATGGTAAACCAGAGCAAATCGACCAACTCGACAAACAAGCAGCTGTGATTTACCCGATTATTTTAGGCGATCGCTTAGAAATAATTGTATCTATTCCCGGACAAGTTCTCACGAGCTACAAAACTGCTATCCCCAAAGCTGAGATCGAACAGACCATCAAACAAATGCGCCAATCTCTTAACCCAGCTTTTCCTAAAGAGAATGCGTTATCCGTTTCGCAACAACTATATAATTTGTTGATACGTCCAGCCGAATCTCAGTTAGCCAACAGTGGGGTAAAAACATTAGCTTTTGTGTTAGATGGTTCCTTGCGAAACCTGCCAATGGCTGCTTTATATGATGGTAAACATTATCTAGTCGAAAAATATAGCTTGGCGCTGTCACCAGGGATGCAATTAATGCAAACGCGATCCTTAAAAAGCGAAAAGCTCAAAGTGATTACAGCCGCACTAACTGAAGCGCGTCAAGGGTTTAAAGCTTTACCTGCAGTTAAGTCAGAAGTCACAGAAATTCAAGCCGAAATTTCTGGTAAAGTACTTTTAAATGAACAATTTACCGACGCTAACCTACAAACAGCTATTAAATCAACTCCTTTTACAGTACTGCATCTTGCCACCCACGGTCAATTTAGCAGTAAGTTAGACGAGACCTTTATACTCACCTGGGACGGAAAGATTAACGTTAAACAATTGAGTGAGTTTCTCAAATCCAGAAACGAAGCCGATTCCACACCTGTAGAATTAATGGTTCTCAGCGCCTGTCAAACAGCCAAAGGAGACAATCGAGCTATATTAGGTTTAGCGGGAGTAGCAGTACGTTCTGGCGCACGCAGCACCCTAGCAACTTTGTGGGCTGTCAAAGATGATTCCACCGCTAAATTTATGGTGGAATTTTATAAAAATCTCAAAAAACCGGGAATTAGTAAAGCAGAAGCTTTGCGACAAGCTCAACTAACTTTTATCCAAGATGCTGATTTTGATCATCCTTTTTATTGGTCACCATTTGTATTAGTGGGAAATTGGTTGTAGTCATTTGTCCTTAGACCGTCGTTCGATGATCTGTAGGGGCGCAAGGCCTTGCGCCCCGAATTCACGGAGGCTCCGCTTCCCATTAAAACATTGGAAACAGGTCTATTGTCTATTGCCTTTGATTACGCTGGAATCAGTTTTGGCTTACCTGACTCAACCATCCAGCTTCCCATCAATGTTTCCGCGTTGCTAGGACGCAATACTGTATCAACAGCCCACCATTGTGCCGTAACTTGTTCGGGCTTGACATCAATAATGATATAACCATGACTTTGACACTCCCCACGCATAAATGCGGGGGATTCCAGCGTCACTGACGTTCCTTGCTTTTACAGGTCTTACGACCAATAGAAGTAGAGGGAACATCTCTACTGGCGTTAGTTTGGGATTGCCCACCCCTACCGTTTGCACGACTTAAAATTACTTTGGCAGCATTCACATCGCGTTGTTCTACATACCCACAATGGGGACAAGAATGAGTGCGAGTGCTGAGAGATTTTTGCACTCTAGCACCACAATTAGAACATTCCTGGCTTGTGAAGTGGGGAGGAACTGCAATGATTTCCCGTCCAAATTTTGCACCAAAGTATTCGAGCCACTGACGAAAATTGTACCAAGAAGCATCAGAAATGCTCAAGGCTAGTTTGTGGTTTCTCACCAAGCCGGAAATATTTAAATCTTCCAAGACCACCTTAGCGTTAGCTAGGCATAAGTTACGCGCCATTCTCTTGGCGTGTTCATTCCTTTGTCTTGTTACTTTTAAATGTTTACGAGCATAAACACCACGCGCTTTTCTTCTGCCAGATGACCCTTTTTTCTTCTTGTAAATGTTACGTTGAACCCGCTTAATATCTTTCTCTGTCTTGCGAAGAAATCGCGGATTCTCCTGATGATTACCATTGCTATCAGAGTAGAAATATTCCAGTCCGACATCAATTCCGATTTCTGATGTAGTTTGTGGGGCTTCTTGCTGATTATCAATCTTGACGCAGAATTGCACATAGTAACCATCGGCTCTACGCACAATCCTCACTCGTTTAATTAGTTCAACAGGGTATTGATGAATATCCCATTTACCTAACAGTTTGAGTTCGCCAATACCTTTTTTATCAGTGAAAGTTATCCGCCGCTTTGTTGGGTGCAACTTCCACCCAGACACCTTATATTCGACTGAACGACTATGTTTTTTGAACCGGGGATAACCCTTTTTTCCAGGTTTGTTTTTCTTGCAGTTATCAAAAAATCTATTGATAGCACGTTCTACATTTTCTACTGCCGCCTGACAAGCATGACTGTTTAAATCATTAACAAATTTAAATTCTGCTCTTAATTGAGTGTTGTACTGATATAGTTCTTTCTTGTCAACGCCTCTATTATCCATCCAATATCTAAGCACTTTATTTCGGACAAATCGATTCGTACGAATAGCTTCATCTATGGCTTTTGATGTGGCTCTTTTGACAACTGCTTTATATTCCAATACCAACACTCTTGCATCACTTCCTTGCATCTGTTAATCTCTATCTAGTATAGCATTTGGTTATTATGATAACAACTAAAAAAGGGATAAAAAGGATGAAAAATAAACCAGCTTATCACGATGAAATCAAAGGTAAAAGGACTGTTTTTTTGACTCCAACAGCTTGGGATATCATAAAAAATGAAGCTGTAATCCGAGGGATTAGTGCCAGTACTTGTTGAGGAATGGGGACGGCGTAAAGCCTGCGGCATAGCTACGCTTAACGCGCAGCGTCTCGTAGAGATTGAAATCGCCCGCGCCTAGCCCCCATAAATAGAATTTAGGGGCTTGCCCGGCGCGGATAACTCGGTCAAAATCACACCAGCGAATGTGGGGAAAAGCCTTCATCACCTCTTGCTCAATGGGAATAGATTTTGTGCGTGTTGCCCAACCCATCTTGTCGTCAAGGTTCTGTGAAGTCAAGCTACAAGTGACAAACTCGACAGCGATTGGTTCTTCTGTGTGGTCGAAAGCATCGCGTTTTAACTCAATGCACTCGTCAAGCTGTATTAGCATATACATACAATAATATAAACATTATTTTCTTATGTCTTCGGAAAATAATGTTAATTTTGACTACGCTTTGCGTGTCAGTTGTTATTTGTTATTTTTCAGTTGTCATTTGTCCTTGGTAAGGGTCAACCGTCAACCGTCAACCGTCAACCGTCAACGCTGTCATAATTGGGATGAAAACAACTTTAAGTCAGGTCTACTAGTGAATCTCTCTACCAATATTTCATCACATACCCAGTCACGCAAAGCGGATCACATCCGCATTTGTCTAGAAGAAGATGTTCAGTGTCACCAAATCACCAATGGACTGGAACGCTATCGTTTTACCCATTGTTGTTTACCTGAACTAGACCGGAATGATATTGATATCAGCACCACGTTCCTGGGGAAACAGCTGTTAGCACCCCTATTAATTTCTTCCATGACTGGGGGTACGGAACAAGCAAGTATGATTAACCGACGATTGGCGCAAGTCGCCCAGCAGTACAAACTGGCTATGGGTGTGGGTTCCCAGCGTGTGGCGGTGGAAAAACCGGAGGTGGCTGATACCTTCGCTGTCCGTAAGTATGCTCCGGATATTCTTTTGTTTGCTAACTTGGGGGCTGTACAACTTAATTATACCTATGGTTTAGATGAATGTCTACGGGTAATCGATATCCTGGAGGCTGATGCTTTAATTTTGCACCTCAACCCGCTACAAGAGTTTATTCAACCTAGAGGTGACACAAATTTTCGAGGGTTGCTTGACAAAATAGATAAATTATGCAGTAAATTGCCAGTGCCAGTCATAGCTAAGGAAGTGGGGAATGGTATTTCTGCCGCAATGGCAGAGAAACTGATGGCGGTGGGAGTGCAAGCGATTGATGTGGCGGGTGCGGGTGGTACTTCCTGGGCAAAGGTAGAAGGGGAACGAGCCGAAAATCCGCTGCAACGCCGCTTGGGGACGACATTTGCCGATTGGGGCTTACCAACGGCAGAGTGTATTACGAGTATTCGGGCGATCGCTCCTGATGTACCATTAATAGCTTCGGGGGGGTTGCGTCATGGACTGGATCTGGCAATGGCGATCGCCCTGGGAGCAAATATCGCTGGTTTGGCAATGCCTTTTCTCCAAGCAGCCGCAGTCTCTGAAGTCGCAGTACAAGATTTGGCTGAGGTATTAATTGCAGAAATGACTACGGTATTATTCTGCACGGGTAATGCTACTTTAGAGCAGTTGCAGCATTCAGGCAGTTTACAGCTAATAGAATAGTTATTAGGTGTATCAAACGGAATTTGCACAGTTGACCGGGAATTGTTCCTTACTCAAATCAGTAATCGCTTTGGGTTGTTGGGGTTTGAGGTATCAGAACTTGGGTAGAAATAAAATTGAAGTCATTAGTCCAAAGTCCCAAGATAGACTCTTACCTCTTGCCTCTTGCCTCTTGCTTCTTAACTAATAACTAAAATGCGTAACTTTCTGAAACAAACTTTTGCCAGCTTAATTGGCAGTTTACTGGGACTGATTATTTTTTGCGGACTGGGAACCACTGGACTATTTTTGCTTCTGTTAGCTGCATCTGCTTCTAAGGAGACTGGACTGGAAGTCAAAGATAAATCAGTACTGGTGTTTGATTTATCGATGAACATCACCGATGGTGAACCCAGTGCCAATGATGTGATACAGAAGACACTATCTGGTGTGGAAGATAATCGCATGTCACTCCGCAGCGTTCTGGATGCTTTGGAAAAGGCGCAGCGTGATCAGCGAATTGTCGGGATATACTTAGATGCGACCCGCAACACCTCAGCTAGTGCTGCAGGCTATGCTTCACTAAAGGAAATTCGCCAAGCATTGGAAAAATGCCGTGCGGCCGGGAAAAAGATTATCGCCTATGGGATGAACTGGGAAGAAAAGGATTATTATCTGAGTTCGGTGGCTGATAGGGTGCTACTTAACCCCCTGGGGGCGATGGAAATTAACGGTTTGAGTTCACAACCGATGTTTTTCGCCGGGGCATTACAAAAGTATGGTATAGGTGTACAAGTTGTGCGCGTGGGGAAATTTAAGGGCGCAGTTGAACCCTTTATTCTGAGCAAACTGAGTCCTGAAAATCGCGAACAAATGCAAAAATTGTTGGATGATGTTTGGGGAGAGTGGCGCAATGCTGTGGGAGCAAGTCGGAAAATTCAGGGCAACAAATTGCAGGCGATCGCCGATAATCAAGCCGTGCTGCAAGCAGAGGAAGCGAAAACTAATGGTTTAGTCGATCAAGTCGCGTACCTCGATCAGGTAGTTAGCGAATTGAAAAAATTGACCGCTAGTGACAAAGACGATAAAACATTTGAGCAAATCAGCTTGGCCCAGTACGCCCAAGTTCCTGGTAAATCATTGGGTGTAGAACGCACATCAAATAATAAAATTGCTGTGGTTTATGCGGAAGGCGAGATTGTTGATGGTAAAGGAAATGATGGCGAAGTTGGGGGCGATCGCTTTGCGAAAATCTTTACTAGACTTCGACAAAATAATGATGTCAAAGCGGTGATCCTGCGAATTAACAGTCCCGGCGGTAGCGCTACCGCTGCTGAGGTAATGCAGCGAGAAGTCAGATTAATTCGCGAAATCAAGCCAGTTGTCGTCTCAATGGGTGATGTCGCCGCTTCTGGTGGTTACTGGATAGCCAGCGATTCTAACCGCATTTTTGCCGAACCAAATACGATTACAGGCTCGATAGGTGTCTTTGGTATGCTCTTCAATGGTCAAAAGCTAGGGAATGACAATGGCATTACCTGGGATTCTGTGAAAACTGGACGCTATGCTGATAGTCAAACCGTTTCTCGCCCAAAATCCCCCGAAGAATTAGCACTTTATCAGCGTAGTGTCAACCGCATTTACAATCTGTTTCTCGGTAAAGTTTCTCAAGGGCGAAAACTACCAGAAGCCAAGGTAGCAGAAATTGCCCAAGGACGGGTTTGGTCTGGTGTCGCAGCGAAGGAAATTGGTTTAGTGGATGAAATTGGCGGTCTCAATACAGCTATCGAATACGCTGCTAAACAAGCCAAGCTAGGAAATAATTGGGAAGTTGAAGAATATCCACAAGTTACCAGCTGGGAAGAACGCTTTTTTGGCAAAGCTGCAGAAGAAACACGCACTGCTTTAGGGATAAAGCCGACGGAAATTAAACCAGTTAATCCCCTCACCGCTGAATTCCAGAAACTCCAACAGCAAATCGCAATTCTCCAAAAAATGAACGATCCCCAAGGGGTCTACGCTCGCTTACCTTTTAACCTGAAAATAGATTAGGTTGTTGCGGGTGGGTAATTTCTACCCACCCAGGGCAAAATCTTCAAAATCGGAATTATTCCTCTTTCCTGTCTCTGTGCGCCCTCAGCGCCTCTGCGGTTTTTTACAGCCATTTTCAGGTAAATAGACCACGCTTTTGGGGTGCAAGGCCTAGTCCCGCGATTTCAAAGTCTTATACAATACCACTAAAACGCTGACACATGTAGGAGCGAGTGGGGGCAAGGCATTGCCGTGCCCCTACAGCTGGTATCATATCGTGTGGATTTAGGGGTATCTAAAAATTTATCTGGCTAAACAAATAGTTTGAAAACACGCCCTAGATCCCCTACCTCAGATCTTGCACCTGGAAACTCAGCTTCAGGTTTCTTGAGAAACACCTAATACTCAAAATAACTCGGTTAACGGCAGATTTGCTATCACAAAGTTACAATTGAAACTTGATCAGACGGTGTGAACGCAACTAAAATTCTGTGGGCTGCATTTTTGGAAGTCCCTAATTGAGGATTTTATCAGATGGCTACATACTGGCAAATTAAATTTAAGGGTTTATGTTTAGCTATCCCCTTAGTACTCTGGGGAGTGAGTGTTGTGTTTGGGGAAAGTACTCTGGCTCAAATTGTTCCTGATAACACTCTCGGTAGCGAAAAATCTGTTGTTGTGCCTATCAATTCTACATCTGACCGAATTGAGGGGGGCGCAATTCGCGGCTCTAGTCTGTTTCATAGTTTCCAACAATTTAATATCGAGGAAGGAAAAAGTGCCTATTTCGCTAATCCTGCACAAATTGAAAATATTTTTAGTCGGGTTACGGGAAATAACTCTTCTCAATTGTTAGGAACATTGGGTGTTTTAGGGAATGCTAACCTATTTTTTATTAATCCCAATGGGATTATTTTTGGCGCAAATGCTAAATTGGATATCAATGGTTCATTTGTTGGCAGTACAGCAAATAGCCTGAATTTTTCTGATGGTCAAGTTTTCAGTGCTACTCATACCCAAGCGCCACCATTATTAGAGATTAATGTTAAAGCTCCTATTGGCTTAGTCTTTGAAGGAAAGGAATCAGGGGCTACTGTTAACACGGTGAATTTATCTGTACCACCAGGACAAAATATTAGTTTAGTTGGTCGAAATTTGCAGATTACAGGTGATGTTTTACCGGGGGATTTTGGTCAAGGGGATATACAAATCCAG
Organism: Gloeotrichia echinulata CP02; assembly: GCA_038087035.1. Taxonomy (NCBI): domain Bacteria; kingdom Bacillati; phylum Cyanobacteriota; class Cyanophyceae; order Nostocales; family Gloeotrichiaceae; genus Gloeotrichia; species Gloeotrichia echinulata. Next base: position 2,278,633 of record CP051187.1, read on the forward strand.
AAAAATAGTTTTCCATCTCTAGTAAATATTCTCCTAGCTAGTAATGATATTACTATTGCTCAAGGTTTAGACCTGAGCTTTTATCATCCTGGAGCAATTATTTTGACAGCCGATGCTGATAAAAATGGCAGTGGCTCGGTGAGGATGGACACAACTAAAATTATTAAGTCTGATGGGGCAGATGTTAATATTTCGGGAGCCAGTTTACAGCTAGGCAATATTAGCACACTCACAAATGGTAATCATGGAGGAAATATTACCTTAACTGCAACTAACGGGGACATTTCTCTAGGTGGTAATCAAAATCCTCAGCCAGACAATTTGGCTACTTCGGGAAGAATAATGAGTGGAAATATAAATATTCAAAGCAGTGGCAATTTTGTCGCTTATGGAGGAATCAGAACAGATTCTTATTTTCAGGGAAAACCTGGATTTATTTCTATTGATAGTGGTGGAGATATCAGCATAAATGGTGTAATTAAAACAGACTCCTTTGTAGGTCAAGATGGTGGATCTGTCACACTCAAAAGTGGTGGCAATATTACCACATCTGGTAGAATATCTTCTGTATCTCAGAACGATAGTAATGCAGGTAATGCAGGGGCAATCACCCTCTTGACAACTGGAGGGAATATCACGACTAAAGCTGAACTAACAGCTTGGTCTAGATCTGGGGATGGAACGGCAGGTAATGGTGGAGTAATTAAGCTTGAGAGTACCAGTGGAAGTATTACAACAAACGATATATTGAATTTCTCTGATGTGGAAAATAATGGTACTGCAGGTAATGGTGGAGATATTAGCATCATTGCTGCTGGTAATATCATTACTAATAATTTTCTGAATGCTAGTTCTCAAGTTCCTAAGAATGGTGAAGCTGGCAATGGTGGAACAATTACTCTCAAAAGCACTCAAGGTAATATTATTACTAATGAAATCAAAGCTGTTTCTGAAGTTTTTGGTGATGGAAATACAGGTAATGGCGGAAAAATTATGATCGCCACTGGTGGAGATTTTAAATCTATTTTCTTGTGGTCTTACTCTCAAGTTAAAGGCAGTTGTGAAACTAGTTTATGCCGAACTGGTAATGGTGGAGATATTATTATTAACAGTGGTGGTAAAGTTGAACTAACAACAGGTAATCCCCTCGGTACAATTGCTACATGGTCACAACTTGCAGGAAATGGTTTTGCAGGTAATGGGGGAAAAGTTGATATTACGAGTAATGGCAATATTAGTATTACCAACACCACGGTAAACCCCACATACCAAGGGAGTGTAGGCACTGATTCTCAGATTTTTGGTGATGGGAGTGCAGGTAACGGCGGCAGTATTCAACTTATCAGTAAAACAGGTGATGTTGTCGCTAATCAATTGGGTAGTTTTTCACGGGTTTTTGGCAATTGTCAAGGGACAAATTGTCAAGCTGCTGGTGATGGTGCTGATATTATAGTTGAAGCTCCCCAAGGGAGTATTGAAACTTTGAGTGTGAATACTTTTGCAGATTCTAGAGGTAATGGTACAGCAGGTAATGGTGGAGTAATTAAACTCATTGCTAGGAATGATATTAAAACAAATTTTTTAACCTCTAGTTCTCTGACAGCTAAAGACAAACCTGGAAGTAGTGGCACTATTAATCTTGAAAGTACAGATGGCTCAATTATTGCCGGCAATTTAATTGCATCAAGCAATACAAAACGCGGCGATATCACTCTTAACGCTCAGAATAATATTACTATTGGTGTGGGTGCTACTTCACCTGTTATTGATGTCTCTGGTAGTGGAGATGGAGGTGAGATTTCTTTCACTGTTAAATCTGGTCAATTCTCGATGAACAATGGTTTAATCAACAGTAATGTATTTGGTGATGGCAAAGGTGGTGACATCAAAATTCAGGCTGAGTCTGTCTCTTTAAATAACACCGATATCACAACTACTTTATCTTCTGGTAAAGGCCAAGGTGGTAACATTATCATTAACACTCCTGGAGAATTTACCCTAGACAGAAGTCGTTTGTTTACTTCTTTAGAACCGGGAGGTACGGGAATTGGTGGTGACATTAAAATTCAGGCGAATTCGGTGAGCTTAGATAATTTCTCTTTTATTGATAGCGCTACTTTTTGGGATGGTAATGCGGGTAATGTCCGTCTTGATGCTAATAACTTTATTTCTCTGAAAAATAACAGTTCTATCTTCAGTATTACTGCAGGTAAAGGTAATGGAGGTGAAGTCAAGGTAACGGCTCAGGGAAATATTAATTTAGTGGATGGTAGCAACATTAGCACAGTTGTTAACCAACAGGCAGAAGGCAATGCTGGTAATGTAATGATTCAGGCGAATCAACTTGTATTGAGTAATGGAGGACAGATTCTTACTAATACCCTTGGCAGTGGTAACGCTGGTGATATTATTGTTAATGCTCCTGCTTTTGTGATAATTTCCGGCGTTAATAATAACCCTGTTAGCACTTCCCAACCGAGAAGTAATGTGCAAACTAGAATATTTAAATCTGTCGAGGACGTAGAACCTAATAACTCAATTTCTGAAGCGCAAAAACTCCAGGATGGATATTTTGCGATAGACCCAACTAATAATCTTAATCCTGATGTTGAGTTCTCTACGAGAATTCCTTATGTATCTATCTCCGGTAAAGGTTCTAACCCAGCATCAGTTGATGTCTACTCATTTGAAGTTACACCTGGTACTAGGGGAATTTTTGATATTGATAATGGCTTGAAAGCTCAAAATCCCACTAGAAGTGTAGATACACAAATCTCTCTTTATAATAGTTCGGGAGTAAAGTTAGCAAATAACAATGATGCTCCAGTGATTTTTGGTGCTGGTGGTAGTGAATTAGCTCCCGCAGATATTAACAACCCTGGTGCTGGTTCTAATACTATCCTCAGTCCTGATTCTTATTTGAGATATGTTTTTACTCAGCCAGGAACTTATTTTTTAGAAGTATCTAAATCTCAAGGCGACCAAAGTTATCAGCTTCAGGTTTCTTTAGAAACACCTAATATTCAGGGTAACTCGGTTAACGGCAGATTTGCTAGTGGAATTTTTGCCCAAACTCAAAGTATGACTGGCGCTGCTGGGAATATAACCATTAATTCCCCACAATTGGAAATTAACGCTGGTGGACAGTTACGAACTACAACTTTTACAGCGCAGCAGGCTGGAAGTATTACCCTAAATATACCAAATCAATTGATTTTATCAGGAAAAGATAGTGGACTTTTTGCAAACACAGAAAAGAATTCTACGGGAAGGGGAGGCACTATTAATATTGACCCGAAAATATTAATGATTCAAGATGGTGCTACTATTGCTGTCAATAGTCAAGGACAGGGAATTGGTGGTGATATTAATCTGCAAGCTGGTTCTCTGTTTTTGGATAACGGAATTATCTCTGCCAAAACTAATAGCAATACAGGGGGAAATATTAATTTAGGGGTGGATAATTTATTATTTTTGCGCCACGGAAGTGAAATATCAACCACCGCCGGAGATGAGCAAAATGGTGGCAATGGTGGTAACATTACTATCGATGCGAGAAACGGTTTTCTTGTGGCTATTCCCTATGAAAATAGCGATATTACAGCCAATGCTTTTACAGGTAATGGTGGTAGGGTTGATATCACTACTCAGCAACTGTTTGGCATTCAAGAACAGGATTTTACTACTCTTTTAAGCGACATTACTGCTAGCTCAGATTTTGGTTTGAATGGTGAGGTTAATATTAACCTCACTGTTAATGCTGACCCCACAAGTGGGTTAACTAAATTGCCAGATAGACCAGTAAATGTCAGGATATCGGAAGGCTGTCAAGTTGTTGAGGACAAAGATGCGGTTGAGTTTTACAGCATTGGTAAAGGTGGTTTACCCCCAAGGCCAGATGAAGCGTTAAGTTTTGATTTATTGGATTTAATAGATTTGTCAAAACTTACCTTTTATGGTAATGACAAGAAGACTTGGAGTAATGCTCAGTTATTTAGCGGTTTGGTCAAGTTTACTTCTCCTTGTCAAGGTCGTTAGGATACAAACACTGAAATGTGCGTAGCTTAGTGTACGTATCGCTTTTGGGGAAGGAGTATTGGTACTCTTACACAATGAAATTCCTGAATTTGTGAAGAAATACAAACAATTTATTTATTATTGTGGAAAATATTTAGTTCGATAATATACTGGTAAATAATTGAGATTAAACAGGCAATAATTTTCTGTGGGTGCTGGTGTTAAAAAACTGCCTGGACTTGGTACTGCTCTGTTCTGTGATTGGTAAATTGTAAATCAAGATACATTTCAGGAGCTTTATTATGGAACCAGTAACAGCTACAGCTACAGCGATTGTAGGTTTTGTTTTAACGGGTGTTTCAACGGGTGCATTGGGGAAAGTTGGAGAAATACTAATAGAGCAAGCAGGTAAACTGAAAACATGGCTGACAGAAATATCTCCCAAAGCAGCGGCCGCATTTTTACGGCTTGAAGAAGAACCGCTTGATGCCGGTGAAGCGTATATAGAACAAGTAGTGCTTGAAGAATTAGCAGCAGCAGGAGAAAAAAAATCAGAATTTGCTCAAGCTATTGTTGAATTAGCAAAAGAAGCTAAGGCAGATCCAAACCCTAAGCTGACTAAAATAATTGAAGCTATTGAAAATACTCTAAAGTCTCAGCCTCAAGGACCAACTGTTCAGAATGTTGGACAGCTGGCAAAGAAAATCAATACAGTTATTCAGTCACCTAATTTCAATATTGCTAGTGGTGGCATTGGTATTCAAATTAACTGACTGACTTCGCCGCCGGATAGCGGAGAAGTTAAAGGAACTTCACAAAACACTATGAACCAGGAGGTTCAGGCTGAACATATTCAACGCGATAAATTGCTAGAGCAATTGAGTAGCTGTCCAGCAGGGATTTTTAATATAGTGGCTTTTTGTATAAAAGCACCTACAAAGTCACTATATGGGGATACGGTTGATCAAGCAACAAAAGCGATAGCACTTATAGAATGGGCAGAAAATCCAGATAGTCCAGGTATTGATATTGATAAATTAAACGATTGCTATCTAAAAGCAATAGGCAAAAAAAAAGTACTTGATCATACTAAATTTACGATTTCTAAGAAATTCCTTTGTCAAAGTTTCACTGCAACAACCATAACAACTGGTTTGATTATCCTGATGCGAATGTTAGGAGGGCTACAAAGCTATGAATTACTTGCTTATGACCATTTTATGAGAATACGGAGAAACTCTGAATGGGCAGATGATAAATTTTTGGTGATTAGTATAGACGAGGAAGATATACAGTATCAAGATCAAGACATCAACCTAAAATATAAGCCAAGGCAAGGTTCACTATCAGATAAAGCCTTGTTAGCACTTTTGAAAAAAATTACACCTTATAAACCAAAAATTATTGCTTCAGATATTATTCATGACTATAAATTTGAACCAGAATTACAAGAATATTTAAAGATAAATAAAAATTTAAAATACATTTCTATTTGTCAATTTCGCAATGAAAATAGCAATCTTTCAGGAATTAGACCACCAAATAATTTCTCTCCAAACCAGTTGGGGTTCATTAATTTTCCTAAAGATGATGATGATGTTATTAGGCGACAGCTTCTTGGTATGGAAGAAGATGCAATTTGCCCAACACAGCAATCTATAGGGTTGCGTATTGCACTTAGTTATTTAGGAGAATCAGGTGATATGACCCCAGAGGGATTTGTGAAAATTCGTGATGTGGTGTTCAAGCCATTAGAACATAATGCAGGTGGATATCAGTTACCAAAAGGAGAAGAAGATGTGGATCAAGTTTTGCTAAATTACCAAGCTTCAAATCCAAAAATAAAAACACTCCGAGATATTTTAGCTGATTCATCAAATTCACAGTTAGCAGGCATTATAAATGAAAAAACAATTATTTTAATAGGATTTGTTGATTCAAAAACCGATCAACATCGTACACCTTACAATAAAGAAATGTCTGGCGTAATAATTCATGCTAATATGGCCAGTCAAATCATTAATGCTGTTGAAAAAAAACGTCCACTTATAAAGTGGTTACCCGAATATGCAGAGAATATTTGGATATTTTTTTGGGTATTACTAGGATGCACATTAAATTTAGTATGGAAACATGATTATTTTAAAAAATTAAAAATAACAATTCTTCTTGTTTCTTTATACAGTGCTGTCTTATATGTCTTTTGTCTTTTAGCTTTTTCAGTAGCAGTGTGGATTCCTTTTGTGCCGCCACTTTTAGCACTTATCATAACACCTGTTTGTTTATTACTAGTTCAAAGCATTTTTAGATACAAATAAATAACTCAATAACTAATTTGAGGTGATGTGTAATGTTATACTTTCACAACTATTTAATAACATTTATTATCTTAGCTTTTACGAACGTCAATTTTTCGGTTCATTTTCAGCCAATCTATTTTACACAAACCATTAACAACTCTGATATAAACAAAGGATTGAGCTTCAAAGGGAGGAAGCACAAGGGTAAACAAAGTTCAGGAGGGTCACGTCCTGATTGTCCCGTGCCCAAGGATGAGAAACGTAAACTCACGGCTTTAATACCTACTTCTAACTGGGGAAAAACTACTCAAGGAAATCCAACATTATGGTTTTATGTACCATATTCACCTGACCAAATAAAATATGGAAATTTTGTATTACAAGATAAGAATGGAGAGCATGAACAACGTATTAAATTTAATTTGCCAAATACACCAGGCTTTGTAAGTTTCACTCTACCAAAAGAATTAGAGTTAAAAGAAGTAGGTCTTGAGCAGCAATGGTTTTTTGAACTCTATTGCGATCCCAATAAAAGTCCTGCTGATGTTCATGGATGGATTGAGAAAATTGAAGTTAGTAATACGCTTCAGACACTACTTGATAGTTCAGCAAATAAGTACAAAATCTATGAAGAAAATGGTATTTGGTATGACACGATAAGCGACTTATTTAGTTTAAAACCAAATCAATCGCCACCTGAACTAAATTTTTGGAAAGAACAATTACTCAAACGTGAAGATGTTAATTTAAATAATTTACCTCTAGAACCGTTAATTGGAGAAGTTTTATTGCAAAAACAATAGGTTTCTAAAAATAATATCTAAGCTTTTATCAAGTTTAAAACTATTACTTAAATCGAATTCATTAAAGCAGTCATATTCTGGCTTCCTTCATTAATTTACAACCAGTTCCCAACTAAAATAAAAGTTGCCCAATAACGTGGTATTTTCCATTCCTCATTAGACTCCCACAAAGATAATTGAGCTAGTCGTAATGCGTCCGCTCTACTAATTTCATTATTTTCTTTTATTTGTTTATAAAATTTAATCATAAGTTCGGGTGTAGCTTCTTCGTCTGCTTGCCAAAGAGAAGCTATAGTACTACGCGCTCCGGCTCTGATAGCTAAACCAGATAAACCTAGAGCTGCTCGTTTGTCTCCCGATGCTGTTTCACAAGCACTAAGAACAAGTAATTTAATGGCAGTTTTTCGATTTGTATTTATTTGAGATGTCCGAAGTAAGTTGTCTAGGTCTTTTACATAAAGAGTTTCAGGTACTAATGAATCATTCAAGGATTTTTTATTTGACGTTTTTCCTGAAAGTAGAATATAAGTTTTGTTTGGATCTGAACTAAACTCACCGTGCGTTGCAAGATGAATTATTGAGAATTTTCCTGTTTTTATTTTTGTTTCGAGATTTTCTTTTGTGAATTTATAATCTAATAACTCTTCACCCGATAATTGTGAAGACTTAATTCCGTCTAACTCTTGGCGAACGCCTTCTAAAGAGGTAAGTTTTTCTGGTTTAAAAGGATGTTGTACTTCAAGACTTAAACCACCTCTTAAGACATGAATATTCTTTGGTAATGGCTCTAATTCCAAAAGTTTTAAGCTAGGAGCCACGGCTACCGCAAATCTCTCTATTAAATAACGTTTTTTTTCACTATTATAAAGTACGGACATTGGAATGTTTTTGAATGAACCATCCAGCAAAAATACTAATTTCTTTATCTTGCTATCATTAAATTTAGCTTCAACATCAAGATATTCCTCAAAAGGTTTAATTAACCAGTTATATATCTGTTCCGAACTTTTTTGAACTTTACTTTCTTTACTGGGTATTTTTAAATCACCACGTAGAGTTTCTAAGGTTCCTTCTACTATTTGTGAAGAAATAGCCTCTTGGTGAAAATATATTTTGTTTTTATTTGAAACTGAATCAGTAATTGAAAGAGTTACAGCGAGTTGATTTTTCATAATTATGGGGACAATAGTAGGATATGTAGGATATATATTTTGTTTGTTATCAAGGATTATAACTTTGTTAGATAAACTACAACGTAAAAAATTTTCGAGTTCAGCTAGTTGAAGAGAGTCTACATAATTGATAGAATTAGGAACCTCTGAAATTTGACTGACTTCAATAGAATGAGTAAAACTATCAGCTACGTTTGGAAAATGACTGAGTAATATATCAACTAACTCTCGATACAAAGGCTCTACATTATCCCTAAAAGAAAACTGCACATCCGAATTAATCGCCAGCAAATCACCACGCACAGATTCAAGTGTCTTAACAGCAGCTTCATAACTAGCAATAGCCTCTTTTATTTTACCTTGCTGCTTCAACAAACGCCCCATCTGCCATTGCCACTGATATGCTATATTTGATGCTTCACTAGGTTGAGCGAGGTATAGCGCTTCTTCAGTGGCTTTTTGAGCTTTATTTAACTTACCTAAATATTCGTACATACCACCCAAATTACCAAGAACATAAGACTCAGCAGTTTTGCTATTTATTTTTATTTTTTTGGCTTCCTTTTGTAATTCTCTTAATAAAGATATAATTTTATCCCAATTAATTGTTGGGTTATCAGCAGGTTTATCTGGTTTTTCTGAAATTTGTTTAAGATAAGCTAGACTTTTAGCCAAATTAATTTGGGCATAAATAAATTTAAGTTTTAGATTTTCTGGGATTTCCGATATATTTGATTTTTGGGAATATATTTGAGATGATAGCTCTTGAGCTTCTCTAAATTGATTTCTTTCAATTAATAAGCTCAACAGATTAACTTGAACTATAAATCTAAAAATAGATGAAGAACTATAATCAATGGCTATTTGATAATTTTCTTGTGCCTTATTATAATCTTCTGTTGCTTCCTCAATTTCCTCTCGCTTAACATACTGCCAAGGCATATAATCATATACAGGAGATGACCTGCGATCGCGTTCCAAATTCCCCTTGGCTCTAAATGTATTAGCCAAGCTAAGATATATGACTGCTTGTTGTTCTGATGATAAATTTTTAGCCACTTTTAAACCTTTGTTTAAGGCTTCTTCTGATTTCTCTAAATCCCCGATCACACGCATAATTTCTCCGAAATAGAACCAAATAATTACTTGAGTATCGTTATTTTGAGCGTCAATCTTGTTTTTGATTTCTTGCCAATATTTTTGCTCTAAATCATCACAAGTTAATCCGGCATAAAAAGGAAGCACTGTAGCAATTAAAGTTTTACAAGCTGTATAATAGAGTCCTTCATTTTGTAATTTCTTAACTTCCTGGATTTGATTTTTTATATCCTGAAATCCAGACTTTTGCTTTTTACCAAAACTCTGAGCAATTTGACTTGCACCAGTCATTTGCGACAAAACAACCGGCATTCCTGCAGTTAAAATAAATATACCCAGCAGCATTACCACAACTAGGCGAGAGTATCCCCAGCCACGCCATAAAATTGTCAATATCCTAGATGTTAGCCTTAAAAAGGATTCCACTGAACGGAAAAGTAAAGACCATTTTCTTGCCATGTTCTACCTCTTGACTCTGCTGATATTAAAGGAATACCCCAATCAAAACGGGCAGTAAAATTATTACCTTGTCGCCACTGTAAGCCAAAACCTAAAGCTGCTAAAGAATTAGGACTGGGATTTGCATTACCAGAACTATTCCAACTTATACCGTAATCAACAAAAGGAATAACTTGTAAAACTGCTGTATTATTGAAAGCATATAAAACAGGTAATTCAACTTCACCTGTGACAAAAACTCCGTTGTCAGTTTGTAAAATATCTTGGCGATAGCCGCGTACACTCCCCAAACCTCCAAATGTTATCTGTTCAGCAGATGGAAGCGCTCGATCTGCTAATTGAACATTAGCACGTAATCTGAGTAATTTATATTTATCCTCACCCAGCAAATTTAACCATAATGCTTGTCCTAGCCAAGAAAAAAAGCGACTATCGGAAATGACTTCTTTCAGTCCGGGAATTTGTTCATTGATAGTAGAATCAAAAGCATGAAAACCAAAGTTAAATTGTGAGCGAAAAGCAATCACCCCTTGTGCATTTTGCTGACTCCAGTCCTGAAAAAACCTGAGTGCAAAAATGCGCGTCACTCCATTGTTATCAGCCCCTGCTGAAAGAGGAAAAGGAATATCTAATAAAGTTGTTTGACTTTCTCTCAAAGAAGCTGTCAACCCCAATGCTAATTCTGCAAAAGTTGATTGTGACGTTGAATTATTATTTTTTATCGTCATAATTTTGCGAGTGAGGGGCTGACGCAGAGTTAATTCATAAGAGCGAGATGATGATTTAATGTCTTCACCATTCCCATCTTTATTAATATCATTAAATGGAGGTTCAATCACCCGATTTTCACTATTGCTGTAGGTGAAACTGAGTGTCCCCTCACGAGGATTAAGCGGTAAAGTGTAACTGGCATCAAAGCTATTACTACCATCTGTATTAGTGTAACCAAAACTGAGGCGATCGCCTATCCCCAGAAAATTAGCTTCCCTGACAAATGCTCTACGTTCCAAACTACTCACACTGGGCGTGCGACCATTATCAATAGTCAGTGCAGTGCTGAAAGAATTTGCCTCTTGTATCTGAACTTCTAAAATACTTTCGCCCGGATTTATACCAGATGATAAGCGAGCAGTCACTGATTTAATTAGAGGGTTAATCTGCAGCAGTTGTAAGGCTTCTTGCAGTTTCTTAATATTTAACGGCTTTGATGCTGCAAGTGCCAAACGCGAGCGCACATACTCAGGATTCAGTTTAGTCGAAATTTCTGCCGGATTCTTTTTATTTGGGTCAAAGAATGTAACTTTTATATCTTTTAATTCCCCTTCTATAACTCGAATAATGACTGAACCTCTGCAAGTATTTTGGGTTTCAGTGGGAATATCAACAATTGCACCAGAGGTTGCATATTCTTCACCTTCTTTACCAGAGTAATGTTTTGCTATTTCCGAAGATATCGAAAGTAATTTTTCTAAAGAAATAGGCTGATTTAAGTAAGGTTGAGTAAGTTTTTTTAAATATTCGAGTGTCAGAGCCTGATTTCCCTTGAAAGGATATTTTCCATCCAAAAACTTAAATTCTGTAACAGTAATCTGATTCAAAATAGAACTATTTTCTTGACCTCCATCATTAGAGGTTTTAGGACATAAAGATTCTTGTTGTGTATTTTCTGGTGTAGGAGATTGTAAGTTTGCTGGTTGTGGTAAAGTAGAAGGAAACTTTTCGTCCCTTGGTTCCTGTGGCGGTCTCGGAATTTGAATAGCAGGGGTAGGAACTTGAGCAACATTGATGATTTGTGCATTTCCAAAATCAGCAGCGTCATGATGTTGACTGAAAATCACCTCTAATTGTCTTTTTTTGTTATTTAAGCCCTCACTCAAATCTCTTACTAGGGAGGAAGGCACAGATATTGGTTCTGCCAATTGCAGCGGAGCAAATGCTAGAGTTTTAGTAGCTGGTTGGAAAATAAAAAATGATTTTTTATGAGTGGGATTTGCTGAAACACTTTTGATATTTATAGTTAAGACAAATAAACTTAATTGCAACAAACACCAAATAAGATTAGGCCAATTAGCTGTTTGCATTTTTCCTTACTGAGGCATTAAGCACTCAGGGACTGACAAATAAAAAATATAGCGGTTCTCAATTGAATGCAATACAAAATTATATTGTCGCGTGTAGGGGCACGGCACTGCCGTGCCCTTACGAGTGTATTGGACTCAACCGAGAACCCCTATATCTCATCTACTGAGGATTTTATTATTGGTAGGTTAAAAAATATAGTTATTCTTTATACATTTCATCAAACGAAAAATCCGGGTTGAAAACGGCATATTTTGTTGTTTTTAGGACTTACGCAACTGGCATATTTTTTCTGTAGGGTGTGTGACGCTGGGAAAATATTTGAACGTAGTAATGAGACTTGTAGCGTCACGCACCAACCACCAATTGTGACGCTTGCGTAAGTCCTGGTTTTTTAGGACTTACGCACTGTACAAATTTGGCATGGTATGCTTTCACCAAAATACGTTGTTTCAGGCTTTGATTAATTATAGCGGTTCTCAATTGAATGCAATACAAAATTATATTGTCGCGTGTAGGGGCACGGCACTGCCGTGCCCTTACGAGTGTATTGGACTCAACCGAGAACCGCTATATTACTTTGATGGTAAACAGACCCGCGTTTTCGGGGTTTAGCAATGCTAAGGGTTTAGCAATGCTAAACCCCTACGACATCTCCGGTTTTCTGAATCTCATATTTTGTGTTTTTTGTCAATGCGTAAGTCCTAGCATTGACAAATTAGATAAATAATGCAGTGAGAGAAATATCGCTACGAACTTTTGTTGGTAACGAAAGTAGTTGTCTTGGTAACGAAAGTACTTGTCTTGGTAACGAAAGTAGTTGTCTTGGTAACGAAAGTAGTTGTCTTGGTAACGAAAGTACTTGTCTTGGTAACGAAAGTAGTTGTCTTGGTAACGAAAGTACTTGTCTTGGTAACGAAAGTACTTGTCTTGGTAACGAAAGTACTTGTCTTGGTAACGAAAGTAGTTGTCTTGGTAACGAAAGTAGTTGTCTTGGTAACGAAAGTACTTGTTTTCTTAACCTAGGTGCTTGTTTTCTTAACCTAGGTACTTGTTTTCTTAACCAATTGTGATGCACATAATAGCTAATTTGTAAAGTGCGTAAGTTCTAAATTACAGTATCTTCCTGTAAATAAATTACTTTTACACCGCAGAAGCCCAGAGGATTCTAACAAGATATCTGCTTGATATGTTTTTTTTGGTTTATTTTAGCGCGATTTCCGTAGTCATTGTTGATTATGATAGAAAAATGGGCAACCTTTTAGATATAACTGTTTCATATATCACCAAATATGGGTACGCACAAAGCGTTTGGCCTACCTGGCTTTGGGTCTTGTTTAGGGGCAAATCTGATAATTGCCTTGATGTACTCTAGTTTAGCTGAACTTTCGCGGCATCTTGCTTCTACTGCCAATGCTGTTACCCCTGTTTGGCCTTCTGATGGACTAGCCGTCGGCGTCACATTACTTTATGGTAATGGGATGCTACCTGGTGTATTTTTAGGGTCTTTTTTAGCAAATATTGCGGCATTTTGGAACCTAAATAGTTGGGTGACTTTGCTGATTTCAGTCTTGGCTGTTTTGGGAATCGCCGCAGGAACGACTCTGGGAACCTGGCTTGGCACATCTTTATTACGTCGAGCCACTCGACAACGCTACCCATTTAATCGGGTTGCTGACAGTATTAAATTTCTGATTTATGCTGGGTTAATCAGTCCGATTGTGAATGCAACTATAGGCGTGTCAATATTGGTTTTTGCCCAAAAAGTTCCCCAGTCCGCCTATCACAGTATTTGGCCTATCTGGTGGATTTCCAATGTTGCGGGTATCTTGATTCTGACTCCTGTTATTCTCAGTTGGAGCGACTGGATTCAATCCCAAAAATTCAGTTTCAATCCTAAATACTTCAATTTTTCTCACATCGTCAGATGGCTGATGGTGTGGAATATCAAGGGGATAGAGGCTTTAGTTTTAATTGGCTTTATCTTCTTAATTGGTAAGGCATCATTTTGGAACAATTACCCTTTAGCGTATATGCTGATTCCCTTATTAGTTTGGTCAGCATTTCGCTTTGGTCAACCGGGAACAACCCTGACCATGTTTCTGATTTCGGCGATCGCTATTTTAGGAACTGTGCGCGGATTGGGTACTTTTACCAAAGCCGACCTGAATCAATCATTAATAGCGTTGCAATCCTTCATTGCGGTGGTTGTGTTTACATCTCTAATTTTGGTCGCCGTTTTATCAGAACGAATGCAAGCGGAATTACAATTAAAGAAAGCATTTAGCGAATTACAGGTTTCTAACACGGCTTTAGCAAAACATAGTCAAGAATTGGCTGAAAATAACCACTGGCTTGAACAAACATTGCAAGAATTGGGAAGAACTCAAGCCCAAATGATCCAAGGTGAAAAAATGTCCGCATTGGGTAATTTGATAGCAGGTGTTGCCCATGAGATTAACAATCCCGTAGGATTTCTAGAGGGGAATATTCAACCTGCAATAGATTATATAAAAGACTTGCTCGGATTAGTTGATCTATATCAGAAACAATATCCTCAGAATAATGTCGTCATTCAAAATGAAATCGAAACTATAGATTTAGAATTTCTGCGCCAAGATTTACCCAAGTTAATCTATTCCATGAATGAAGGAGTTAATCGGATTAAAGCGATTAGCACTAGTCTTCGCACCTTCTCCCGTGCTGATAATGCTCGTCCCGTTCCCTTCAATCTTCATCAGGGCTTAGATAGTACGATTTTAATTCTCCAGCATCGACTCAGGGCAAATGAAAAACGCTCTGCCATTGACATTATTACCAATTATGGCGACATTCCCCCGGTTGAATGCTATGCTGGACAAATGAACCAGGTGTTTATGAACATTTTGGCAAATGCGATTGATGCTTTGGATGATTCTTGTGAGGGGCTAAGTTTTGAGGAGACCAAAAAAAATCCCCGACAAATTACGATAACTACTGGACTCTCGCATGATCAACAGTGCGTGGTGATTCGCTTAAAAGATAACGGTATAGGAATGTCGGAGGACGTGAAAGCGAAGATTTTTGACGCTTTGTTCACAACAAAAGGAGTCGGTAAAGGCACAGGTTTGGGATTAGCGATCGCCCATCAAATTGTGGTAGAAAAACACAATGCTTCACTGGAGGTAGACTCCGCCCTTGGTCAAGGTTCTGAATTTATCATCACCCTCCCGGTCAAGTTTCTGGCTGTCAATTGAGAATTTTTTCTAAATAGCCGTGATTACCGGCGCACACCAGGATATATGAAAAACCTCTGATTCCCCTCCATCTCGTGGTGGAGGGGCTAGTCCCGCGATTTCAAACTATTTGTTTAGCCGGATAAATTTTTAGATACCCCTAAATCCACACGATATGATACCAGCTGTAGGGGCACGGCATTGCCGTGCCCCTACGCGAAATCCACATGTGTCAGCGTTTTAGTGGTATTGTATAAGACTTTTAAAACACGCCCTAGGGGTGCGGTCTTCGTCTAAAACCGATAATTGCGATCGCGTACCCATAAACTAATAGGTACAGCATTACCTTGAGGATCAACTTTGACTTTGACTACTATCGGTTGTCTTTCTCCGTTGCGGCTTTCTAAATCACGGGAGATATCTTGACTAATCCGCTCGCGTTGCTGTTCTGGGATATAATATGTTTCGACGCCATAGGCGATGAAGCCATCCCGATACACACCTTTTAAGGCTACCTGATTGTTAGGTAGGTTTGTGGGGCGATCGCTACTCACTCGCA
Organism: Gloeotrichia echinulata CP02; assembly: GCA_038087035.1. Classification (NCBI taxonomy): domain Bacteria; kingdom Bacillati; phylum Cyanobacteriota; class Cyanophyceae; order Nostocales; family Gloeotrichiaceae; genus Gloeotrichia; species Gloeotrichia echinulata. The sequence continues at coordinate 2,294,335 of CP051187.1, forward strand.
CCGGGCGCCAAGCTTTTGGTACGCCACGGCTAAAGGTTTGTTGTTCTTGCAAAACCACATACAAATTGGTTCCTTGTGCCAATTGTCTGTTTCTCCCACGATTTTGCTCTAGTAATCGCTCCCAACCAGGAAGTTTTTTTAGTCTTTCGGGACGGGATATGTTATAATCAAGATTGAGCGAGTAATTTTGCACCACATCGTCAGGGTCTACAGCTGCACTTTGCAAAATGACTGTCTTACCTGCGATGTCTGTATACATAGCTTGCGTTGGTATCCCCATAATGATTGCTGTTTGAATTAACAGGGGAACCACTAGACGCCACAAAGGTAGGGGTTGATTTGCCTTTTGTTCAGTGGCAATTAGGTAATCTCGAAAAGTTAGGGTTTTAGAGAATTCTGCTTCGGGAGACAGGGTTTTATTGGATTTATTCGGTTCAGAAGAATTACTTTCCATGAGCGTAGTCCTAGGTGAGAGAATTGGGGAGGTCGGAAATAGGACTAACGCAGAGAGACACAATGCTTTTTGTTTCACGCAGAGGCGCAGAGTCGCAGAGGGTAAGAGGTTGCAATACTTAATTTTTGCATTTCGGATTCAATATCAGCAACTCCGTTTTATTTTTTGTTCCCAGAATTAGATGCTGGAGTTAGACGGCGTTCAAACCACAGACCAGCGCTAATTAAGGTAGCACCACACATGACAAATACTAGGGACTTGAACAGCAATTCAGTGTTGTACTCTAGCACGCGACTGATAATTTGCAGTGTTAATAATAGCATACCCCCCCAAAAGCAGCGGCGATCGTTTAACTTCAGTCCTTCTTGAATTAGTCCTCCAGCTAAGGTGGCTAACAGAACATTGAACACGAAAATTCCCAGTTCACCAATGCGGCTAATACCTTGATGCCAGAATAGAACTAAGGCGGTAATGCTAATGAAGCTGGAAATTAGCACAATCGTGAAAACTACTTCCCGACGGGGAGGATTGTTTCTTTGACGCAGTAGAAATAACCATTGTAGCACAGCCAAGCCGCTGAGAATCCCCAAATCGATGATGGGAATTGTTCTGAGGATATTGCTTTGGGTTGTTGGTGGAAAATAGCCATAATCTGGATATTGCCATTGCCAACGGAAGGATAAGATATAAAAGACAAAGCCGAAACACACCAGGGCTAAACTCCGAGCGAGGGGTTGAAACAACCGATAATTGATTGTGGGAAATAGCAGGTCATCATAACTCCACAATAATGCAGGTGGGAGTGCAAAGGCAAAAGAGGCTACCCACGGTGCGATATCAGCGTAAGTTAGGACTTGGAGGGGATTGAGGTTGAATTGTAAGGAGGTAGCAAAGGCGAAAGCTGCTAGTCCAAAAATCCAACGCGAACGACAAAAATAGGCTAAAGGTACAAACAGTAACCATGATAGTAAGGGCATATGTCGCACTACTAACCGTGCCCAAGACCATTCATTAGGAGTGTACCACCAGTCTCCTAATCCTGTCCAATAGCCAATCTGGATGAGGACTATCGCCAAAATTCCCAAGGAAGTTAAGGATAGACTATAAGCCATAATTAAAACACCAAATCCCCAAGCCAGAAACAGTTCGGTAGTTGAACCGCCAATATTGAAGATTTGGGACATGAGCAATATATTGACGCCTAAAATTAAAGCGCCTAAAATCAGCAATGCTTCTCCTAGTAGGCGTTTACTGCGCTGGGGTTTTTTACCTTCGGCTTTGCTGAGTGTCGGTTCTCTCCAGGTATAAAAACCAGTGATGGTAGTGGAAAGAAACAAACTGATCATCAAGATAAACTTGACTTCCCTTGACCAGGTTTGCCAGTTGGCGGCAACAAAGGTAATGACGCCTAGACATAATAGTATACCACCTACAGCAATCACAAGCATCACAAAGCGTTCCCGTGCAGCCGCTTCCAGGTTATTAAATTGATAACGGTCTGCTAGTTGTTGATACTGGGAAGAACTGATTAGTCCTTCATCTCGCCAAAGTTGTGCTTCTTTGCGTATTTTTCGCGGAAAATTATCTAAGAACATGACCATCTCCAGTGCAGTGGGATATAGCGATCGCAATTAGAATGGCGGTCATTATGTTTTCAGTATGAAGCCAAATCCTGGCACTGCATTGTTCCTCTATAACAGTTTTACTATTCATATGGAAGCACCTTCAAACTTATTAGTTAAACTCTCACGCCGTTTGTTTGAAAACCCTGATAATCAACAACAATTTATCGAGGCGTTAATTAATCCCCGTCCTTTTAATCCTTGTATTCTTTGGTGTCAACCAAAGCCTGATATTTCACCATTTCCAGTAGAAATACCAATTTCTTGGCAACCAAAATTTGTAGACCGTTTATACCTGGGAGAAAAACCAGGTAAACATCCTTTACATGAACAGGGATATTTCTATTGTTTAGATTTTTCTTCGGTATTTGCGGCGTCTACTTTGTTAACAATTCCTGAATCGATGCGCTTAGTTTTTGATATGTGTGGCGCACCAGGAGGAAAGAGTATTTTTGCTTGGACAGCTTTACAACCTGAGTTAATTATCAGTAATGAGGTAATTGGTAAACGTTTAGGGATGTTATTTTCTAATTTAAAACGTTGTGGGATTCGTCCTAGTTTTGTAGTTAATAAAGATTCTAGTATTTTTGCCGAAATGCTTCCGTTGTCTTGTAATTTAGTTATAGTAGATGCTCCTTGTACTGGGCAATCTTTGCTCGCTAAGAGCGAAAAAGCACCTGGATGTTTTCACCCAACCAATATTAATAAATGTGCCAATCGCCAAAAACGAATTATTGCTAATTCGGCGCAAATTGTTGCACCACAAGGCTATCTTGCCTATATGACTTGCGCCTATTCACCAGAAGAGAATGAGCAGGTTTGTGAATGGTTTTTGGCACGCTTTCCCTATTTTCAAGCGGTGCAAATTAGTCATTTACAGGAATATCAGTCCCATTTAACAAATATTCCTTGTTATCGCCTATTTCCCCAAGATAGGTTAGGTGCTGGTGGGTTCACGGTGTTATTTCAAAATATTGACCAGGGTGAGGGTAAGCAGGTAGATGAGGAGGTTTGGAATAGCTTGGGAGTCAGAAGAATTTAACGCACAGGAACGCAGCAGTATACACAGATGGACGCGAAATCAAAATTCTTGGTGTTATGCTGGGTTTGAATGTAAGGAGTAATGAGTAATGAGTAAGGAGTAAGGAGTAAGGAGTAATGAGTAATGAGTAAGGAGTAATGAGTAAGGAGTAAGGAGTAAGGAGTAAGGAGTAAGGAGTAAGGAGTAAGGAGTAAGGAGTAAGGAGTCATGAGTAATGAGTAATGAGTAAGGAGTAATGAGTAATGAGTAAGGAGTAATGAGTAAGGAGTAAGGAGTAAGGAGTCATGAAAGAATTATTAGGATATTAACAACTTCAATCAACAAGTTGAAAGAAAAATAAAAAATAATCCACTCATTACTTATTACTTATTACTTATTACTTATTACTTATTACTTATTACTTATTACTTATTACTTATTACTCATTACTCATTACTCATTACTTATTACTTATTACTCATTACTCATTACTCATTACTTATTACTTATTACTTATTACTTATTACTCATTACTCATTACTCCTTACTCATCCTACTCCGCTGTGTAAGTCCTAACTCATACATATCTTAGTCAAATAATCTGTGTTTTAAATACAAAAATAGATGCATTTACCCTGCTTATGATTCCTATTAGTGATAAAATGCGTATTCGCAATCAACCAATAATTACTAATTGGCTTATTGGTATTAATCTTGCTATTTTCTTATGGCAAATCCAACTAGAACTTAGTGATAAATTGGGCTATTTTGTCAATGATTGGGGTGTGATTCCAGCACAAATTAGTGCAGCAATTACAAATGCAATCTTCTTCAACCCAGCAGCTTGGATAGTTGTGTTTTGGCGTTCGCTTTCACTAGTTTTTGGGATGTTTCTACACGGTAGTTTTAGTCAAATATTAGGGAATATGATATTTTTGTGGGTTTTTGGTAAGACCTTAGAAAATGTCCTCGGATATAAACGCTATTTAGGATTTTACTTGGCTACTGGGGTGCTGACAGAGATAGTCCAAATTCTAGCAGAACCGAGTTTACCCGTACCGTTAATTGGAGCAAACGGGGCGATCGCATCTATTTTAGGCGCATACATCGTCAAATTTCCCCAAGCCAAAATTTATTCAGTTTTACCCTTAGTGTTAGTGTATATCCCTATGGAATTACCAGCTTCTTTCTATCTCTTGTGGTGGTTTATACAACAATTATTTTATGGTATTGGCAGTTTAAACATTCCCCCTGTGGGTGTAAATCAACCCAGCATAGCCTACTGGTCCCACGCTGCGGGATTATGTATCGGCGCCGGTTTTATGAAATTACTGCTACATAGTCAAAAGTCAAAGTTCAAGAGTCCAAAGTCAAAATATTAACCAACCCTTAACTGTTGACTCTAACAGGACTTACGCGGCGAGGCTATTCGTGGATATCGAGCATTGGGCATTGGGCATTGGTTAATTTTTCGGTCTCTATGCCCCATACCCAATCCAAACCCTTGATTTTTCGTAACTCATGCGTAATTCCTATTTAATCCACAAATTTACATTTTTGTCAATAAAATTTGCAAAATTAAAAAACCCAAAGCCGGACTCCTGAGTTTAGACTATAGACTAAACTAGTTATTTGTAGTGTTGTAAAACCCTGTTGGCTAACTGTTTTATGGTTACGAAATTTTTAGCAGCTGTTTACGGGATGGCCACAGCACCAACTGTTGCTCCTACACTGTCTAATCAGGTTACTCGCACGCCTTATCCAAATTACAAAGTGATTGTTTTGAATGATGATTTTAATACATTTCAACATGTGGCTGAGTGTTTAATGAAGTATATTCCGGGGATGACAAGCGATCGCGCTTGGGATCTGACCAATCAGATACACTATGAAGGTCAAGCGATCGTCTGGGTGGGTCCCCAAGAAACAGCGGAACTATATCACCAGCAACTGCGTCGAGCTGGGTTGACAATGGCTCCTTTAGAGGCGGCTTAATTATCATGGGTAAACCCACGGATGGTAGGCTAGTTTGGAATCACTCAACCCACATTTCCGGTCTCATCCCAATTTTAGAGCGTCTCTGTCAGCAGCATGGCATTCAAACCGTTACACCAGGGGTGATTGGACGGGCTAAAGGTCATTGTCCCAAAATGCAACTGCGTGTGTCTGTACCCATTCTGGGGGGTTATAAAGTCATCGCCCGACATGGTAAGACAGTGCAAGAAGTGTTTATCGTGACCATTTTGGAACAGGAACAACTCACAGATGCAATTGCGATCGCCATGAGAACTTAATCATTTTAGTCTGGTGTTTTACCAAGTAACCAAACTGATAACAGTTAACTGTTATCTGTTAATTGTTAACTGTTAATCGTTTAACTATTCCTCTACATGGTGTACGGCGAATCTGTGTAGTGGAAGACTCAGAATGCAAGAAAAAGTTAAAAAATATGACAAAGCAGTAGTTATTTTTAAAGTCATTAGTAGCGGTTCCCAGTTGGGTAACGCTATTTTCTCCATTCCATATGCAACGCAGTAAACTAGCCAGTAAGAAAAGCTCATTCTCAACAGAATCCGCTCTGTTTCTTCTCTATCTTCTGCTTGCTCTTTGCAGTCCCACAGTAACAACAGACCGACGATACAAGCGACAAAGGAAACAGCAACTACAAACCCGTGACAAAAAATATTTAGCGAATGCATTTGCGTTTATCCCGATCTTTTCCAATTGAGATTCAGTCTAAAGGAATATTCCTACGGCTTACACAAAATATTTACAAACTGCAATATAAAATTGGAAATCATGTAAACATTTGCAACAAATTTGTTATTTTTGCTAAATCATGATTTTTTTTCAGAAGACTTTACTTTGACAACGGTAAAATGATCCGGCGAGAAAACAGTCAACTATCGCCATCCTACTAAATAAGTTGTCAAATTAATCGTGAAGGCAGGCAAGAGGTAAGAGGTAGTTCCTTTTTCTTTACCAAACCTAAAATATATTTTACCGAAATTTGTGCAGCAAAACTGACACCCGTTATTTTAAATTTCTACGCATAACTTTCTCAAACACCTTGAAAGCAAGGATTTCATAATTCCCAATTACAAATTATGGTATCGAAAATGGGATGACCATGAAAAAAAGTGAATGCAGGTTGCAAATTCCTGGTGTTAGGAAATAGATAGAGTAACTGTCATTACATTTTTATGCCTGGTAAATAGGAACTATATATATATCAGTCCTATATGATTTGTGAAATCTCACATACAGGCTGTTGACTGCAATTTAAACCACAAAAATGAATGTTAACTCACAGACTGCTAACTCAAACCGTAAGCCGAAAACCTTCAATAACCTAGAGCGTTTTATTGAGGGTTGGTATTGGGCAATACCTTCTCATTCTCTACAAGTTGGTGAAGTAAAACCTGTCACTTTATTGGGGAGAGAATTAGTTATTTATCGCGCGCAAGACCGTAGATTAGTCACTTTTGACGCCTACTGTCCACATATGGGCGCTCACCTTGCAGAAGGTCAGGTTGAGGGTAATGGACTACGCTGTTTTTTCCACAAATGGAAATTTGATGGCGACGGTTTCTGCGTGAATATCCCCTGTTTGGATGAGCCGCTTCCCATGAAACTAAACACTTGGCCTACTGCTGAAAAGTATGGAATAATTTGGGTCTGGACTGGGGAATATCCACTACAACCCCTCCCATTTGTTCCCGAATTAGAAAAACAGGAATGTGATTATGCTTTGGTATCCGATTTTGTGGTGAATTGTCACCCTAATGTGGTCATGATTAATCCGATTGATGTTCAACACTTCAATACAGTTCACAAACTACCATTAGAATTTTTATTTGAAAAAGAGGAAATTAATCAGAATGCTATTATCTTCAGCAACACTACACGGAGTAATGAAGGTTTATTTTTCGTTAAACTCTTCCGTCGCTTCTACAAAAAGCCTGTAACCTATAGTGTTTGCTATTGGTACGGTAGTACTGGGACGGTGACAATTGGCCCTGATTTCTTGCATTTACACATTATGTTGACCCTACGTCTCCTCGAAGGAGGAAAAACAGAAGGTCAAATTCTGTTGATTATTAAGAAACGTAAAGGTATTTTTGGTGGGTTATACAATCGAATTTTGCTCAAACTGGCTCATATCGCAGGTAAATATTTTTTCAAGGGTGATACAAAGATTTTGCAGACGATTCAGTTTGATTTGAAAACTCCCATCAAGGCAGATCAAGCAATTATGCAGTTTATCAACCATTTGGAAAGACAGACAGCCGTGTGTTGGAGGACTTGGCAACAACCGCGATCGCGTGACACAGAAATCAAGGAGAATCGAATAGATAAATGGCAAGATGTGCTGAATGACTAAGTGAACTACCTACACCGATTTGGAGTACCAAATACGGTGTAGGCTTCTGGTACATTTCGCTCTTTTGCCAGAACTTCCTGCGAGGTACTATTAGTAGTAGAACCATCCACTACCGGATTCCCTTTACGGCGTTTTATTGTTGGGAACAGTCCCAGCCCAACGCGCTTTATATTGATAGCTGCATTAATATCCCTATCAACCAAAAGCGATTCTTTTTCGTCCCAGTAATTACGAATGTTGCAATCAGTGAAGATAAATTCATCACGATACGCAAGCAATTGAGATGTATATGCAGGTTTTACCGCTATTGTCCACATCCGGTGCTTTTTCAGCTATGTATTCTAGGATTGTGAAAAATTGTCCAAACGCCGCATCGTTCCAGGATTTATTTAATCCTGTTTTGGCTGATTGTCCGTTGGGTAAATATTTACCGTTTTCGTCTTGCTTGGCTTTATTTCTCTTAGATAAAGCTTTTAAATTTAAATCTTCGCTATCTGAGGACCATTGTGGGTAGGGGCGCAAGGCCTTGCGCCCCGAAAGATCATCAGACCTGAGAGTGTCAATTTTGAGTTCTGCTGTGATGAATTACCATACTCACAAAAAGAAGTGGCAAAGCCACTTCGTAATTCCCAGGTAGAACCTAAAAACGAGTATAACCATTATACAACAATAAAATCGTATAAACCAACACTAAATTACATGATCTCAGTACAATTTCCCATCTTGCTGATTTTCCAGCGCTTGGAGAAGTTTCAGATATATATTTTCTACTCTTTGAGTTTGAAGTTCACCAATTGCGGCGTAGTTAGATAAACCAGGAGCGCTATTTACTTCAATGATAGTATAGTTGATCATTGGCTTTGTTATATCACTGGTAATAATATCTACACCAGCTAATCTTAGCCCCATATCTTTGGTAATCTGAATTGCTAATTTTTGGAAATCAGGATGGATAGTTTCGCTAACATCTATAGCTTCGCCTCCACTCGATAAATTGGCATTATCTAAAAGATAGACAATATTATCTTGGGGAATAACACTATCAAACGTAAGCTTCTGTCTTTGCAATTTTTTTTTAATTCTAAAATCTTCAATATCGAACATTTTTCGACCGTTTTTGATCATGGTTCTTTGTTTCTGGTGCAAAAGTTCTAAAATAGTAGATTGATCATCCCCCACGATAAACAAGGGTATCCTTTGATAGGCTGCTATGACTTCTTGATCTAGCACCAAAACCCGATAATCGTTGCCAATATGGAATCTTTCGACGATAAATCCTAAGTTGATTCGCAAGATTTTCTTGGCAACTTGGTAGTATTCTTGCCTATTGTAAACCTTGGCAACTAATTTGCCTTGACTGAGATTCAATGGTTTGACAATTACAGGAAATCCGAGTTCTTTAGCATATAAAAATCCCTCATCTATATTTCTTAATGTCTGGATTTTTCGGCATAATTTATCATTAAAAAATGTTTTTCCATCAGGAACTTTATATCCAAATTTCTTGAGAAAAAAGCTAGAACAAGCTTTATCTTTGGCTATACCTGCAGAACCGAAGCCATTAATATTAAATTTAGTAAAACTAAAAAAACTATGGTTGCCATTTTTAAAAGAGATATATCCCACAGATTTACATTCCGGATCAACTACAACCACCGCTCCGATTTGTGCTGCGACTTTTTCAATGATTGATATGAGAAATGGTGTCTTCATTTGGCTCAAGTATAGTTTTAAACTTAAAGATTTTAGCTTGTTTACAAATAGAACAGTATCAATTTATTCACCACTTATACTAAATCTACTTCAGTAGGTCAAGACTAATCGCATAGGGGCAATATTTGCAATCGCTCCAGGTTTAGTGTTATGGTACATTTTTGTACTTGTCAATTAAGAAAAAGGGCACAATATATATTCAAGTGCTACGTGCTAAATTGTCAATCCTATACCTTTTGTCAAGTCTCCCAGGCTCATAGTTTACTGAAGATAACAAATGAACTAAAGCTACAACTTAAGACTAAGTATTGACAATATCAAAATAATGTATTAATAAGGTTGCATCAAGGTAGAAGAGGCGTTAGTGCATCCCCACCAAAAGACTTGCTAAAGCTCTTTACTCAACTCCCTATGGATAACCTAGATCATGCCACAAAATATTGAGTCTAATCCCACCGCACCAATTCAAACAGCCGCTTACAAAAAGCGTCTTAATGGTTGGGCCATCACCCGCTCCCTTCCCAATGCGGAAAGGGAGATTGTCGCTCGTTTCCGCAGTCGTTCTGATGCGGATGGTTATTTGCGTCATCTGCGCCAAGAGATACCGAACACTTCTTTCGAGGTGATTTTTGATTGTCAACGTGAAGAAATTGTCCTGTAAAGTTTTCGGCGATGTCTGGTGATATGTCATTCCCCTAAGTAGCCGTCATTCCCGGCGTACACTAGGACACATGAAAAAAACTTCTTATTCCCCTCCATCTCTTGGTGGAGGGGTTAGGGGTGGGTCTTATTTTCAAGTCAGTCCATGACGGGAAAATCCCACAACCAAACATGAATTTCTCTTGGACAGTCTGGTTCTAGCTTTCGTATTTTTCGTAAGCAGCGACAATGCGCTGAACTAAAGGATGACGCACGACATCTTTTTGAGAAAATTCACAAAAAGCAATACCTTCAACATTTTTTAAGATTTGTAAAGCCACACCTAAACCTGATTGTTGATTTACTGGGAGATCTGTTTGTGTCATGTCACCCGTAATCACCATCCGCGAACGGAAGCCTAAACGAGTCAAAACCATTTTGATTTGAGCTGGTGTAGTATTTTGAGCTTCATCAACAATAACAAAAGCATTATTCAGGGTGCGTCCCCGCATATAAGCCAGGGGTGCAACTTCTATTACACCGCGTTCTATCAAATTAGGAACTTTTTCAGGGTCGATAAATTCATTGATCGCATCGTAAAGAGGACGGAGATAAGGATTAACTTTTTGCTGTAAGTCTCCTGGTAAAAAGCCAAGTTTTTCCCCTGCTTCCACAGCCGGACGGGTTAAAATCAGTTTTTCAAACTGGTTAGCTAACAGTGCTTGAACAGCGACGACCACAGCGAGGAAAGTCTTACCAGTCCCAGCAGGTCCAGTACAGAAAGTGAGATCACGCCTGCGGAGTGCATCGATGTACTGTCGCTGGCGAAAAGTTTTGGCGCGAATTTCCTCACCCCGACGAGTTCTAGCCAAAACATCTCGCTGTAACTCTTGGAGTTCCCCCTCTCGATGGGTATCTAAGGCTTGACGAGCTGTTAAAATGTCGGCACTGGAAATAGTATTACCTTTAATCCAGATGTCTTCTAGCGATCGCACTAATCGCGACGCTATTTCAACTTGATTGTCGCTACCATAAATGTGTAATTCCTGACCGCGTAGCACCAAGGTAGCTCCTGTTTGCTGGGATAAGATTTTCAGATTTTCTTCCCCATCTCCAGCTAGAGCGATCGCACTGGTAATATTCGGCAGCTGAATTTTCCAGGCATCTACCATATTATTTCTTTATTATGCGAGCGTAAAACCCCACTCCTTGATGATACCGCTAGCGAATAGGGGGTAAGACCCATTATATGGCCTATGTGAGGACGATTGTGGATAGGGGCGCAAGGCCTTGCGCTCCAGAAGATCATCGGACAACGCCAAAAACCCTAATTTTCCCGTACTATGAGGGGTTAAACCCACCATTCGCGACTCAGTATCCTTCCAGGGGTGAGAGTATGTCAATATACCAAAATATCTGAGCGGTTGGAGTTACCTCCGCTCAGACTTGCTTTTGAGTTTAAACCGAGCGAGAGCGGGGTTTAGCAATAGGTCGAGGTCCGTTTCCACTTCTTTCTCTTGATTTTGGTGGCGGTAATCGCTCTTCCTGGTCTTCATCTAAAGACATACCTTCCCGACCAGGGGTAGTACTACCATAAATGTCCAGGTATACCGATTGTCCAGCAGCCTCTGCAGCTGCGGCAATTACCGTCCGAATCGCCTGAATATTGCGTCCTCCCCGACCAAACACTTTGCCTTTATCTGTGCTGTCAAAGGCTATGCGAATCCAAGCCCGCTGGAGGGTCTGTGAAATTTCACAATCGACACTTAAAGACTGGGGAGATTCTAAAAACGGCTGCACCAAAAACCTGACCAACCCATCGTAGTTGGGATTGGCTGTAGAAGATTTTGTGCTGAGACTATTATGATGCGGCTGTTGCACTGACCTGTTCAAAAACATTGGCTTTTACTAGGATGCGACGTACGGTGTCAGTGGGTTGAGCGCCTTGTTGCAGTCGCTTAACGATTCCAGGAACATCCAATCGCACTTCATCAGTTCTAGGGTTGTAGAATCCAAGCTCTTCTAGGGGACGACCGTCACGGCGAGATAGGCTATTTATAGCAATAATGCGATAACTTGCTTCCCGCTTTTTACCGTATCGCTTCAAGCGCAGTTTGATCATGGTTAAGGAATCATTCTCTTGTGGGACTGAAATGCTAATTTTAGCACTTGCATAGCATTAACTGCCATGAGTCAGTTGTCCAATGTCAAGAGTCAAATGTCCAATGTCAAGAGTCAAATGTCCAATGTCAAGAGTCAAATGTCCAATGTCCAGAGTCAAATGTCCAATGTCCAGAGTTGATAAAAAGGCTGTTGGTTGACCCTTGACCCTTGACCCTTGACCCTTGACCCTTGACTAAAGATTTCCAAACCCTTTTTTCTTTTTATCCTTCTTTTTCTTTTGTGTGCCGGCGCCGCCTGTGTAACCTCGCCATCCTGGGGCTGGGGGACGATTACCAGCGCCTGCAAAGGGGTTGCTCATACCACCGCCAAACATTCCTGGCATACCTGCTGGCATACGACCTTGACCCATTTGCTGCATGAGCGATCGCATTTTTTGGAAATCAGCTACTAGTTTACTGACATCTGGCTCTTTATAGCCAGCTCCCGCAGCTATCCGCCGTCGCCGACTGGGAGAACTGGCTAACAAATCTGGATCGCGCCGTTCCTGGACGGTCATGGAATTAATCATCGCTTCACAGCGCTTAAGCTGGGTTTCTCCCTGCTTGAGTTGGTCATCTGAGAGCTTGTTCATCCCTGGGATCATTTTGATAATCCCGCCCAGAGAACCCATGTTTTTCAATAGGCGCAGCTGTTTGACAAAATCTGTAAAATCAAACTTTGCTGACAGGATTTTCTCCTGCATTTTCTCAGCGTCTGCGAGGTCAAACTCTTCCTGGGCTTTTTCTACCAAGGTCAAGACATCGCCCATACCGAGAATTCGCGACGCCATCCGGTCAGGATAAAACGGTTGTAGTGCTTCGACTTTCTCGCCGACCCCGACAAACTTAATTGGTGCGCCAGAAATTTGGCGTACCGATAGCGCCGCCCCACCACGGCTATCACCATCCATTTTCGTCAGAATTGCCCCTGTAATCCCAATTTGGTCGTGGAAGGTGCGCGTCAGATTTGCCGCCTCTTGACCAGTCATCGAGTCCACGACTAACAGAGTTTCGTGGGGTTGAATTGTTTCTTTGATGCGGGCGAGTTCCGCCATCATGTCTTCGTCAATTTGTAGCCGACCAGCAGTATCAATAATTACTGTATTAACACCCTCAGCCTTAGCCCGTTCTACACCTTGCCGGGCGATTTCTACGGGGTTAGCGTCGCTTCCTAGCTCAAAGACAGGTACGTCAATTTGCTTACCTAGTGTTATCAGCTGATCAATAGCTGCTGGGCGATATACGTCTGTGGCTACCAACAAACAGCTGCGGTTTAATTTCCGCAGATGTAGAGCTAATTTAGCGCTAGCTGTAGTTTTACCGGTACCCTGCAACCCCGCCATCAGCACAACAGTGGTTTGTCCAGCCACTTCTTTTAGGGGAACATTTTCTTCCCCCATTACCTGCACTAGTTCATCGTAAACAATTTTGATAAACTGTTGGTCAGGTCGCACACCAGAGAGGACTTCGGCTCCCTGTGCCTTAGTTTCGACGCCGCTAATAAAATCTTTGACTACCTGGAGATTGACATCAGCTTCCAACAAAGCACGACGTACTTCCCGCAAAGCATCTTGGATGTTGGATTGGGAAATTTTATCCTGTCCCCGCAGTTTTTTCCAGGCGCCTTCTAAACGGTCAGATAAAGCATCAAACATAATTTAGTTACAGGTAGTGAGCCAGTGGTAATTTCCGGTAGTAGAATTTTAACTTTCTATTTATTAGCTTAATATAGGAATCCGGTTTGATTTTTGAAAGAATGGTGCGTGATGCCACTGCTGGTGTAAGCTGCGGACAATCAATACTTATCGCAGCCTCACGCACCCTAGGATTATTAATATGCCCCCAGAGTAGATCCTATTGAACAAAAGGCAAGGGAGCAGGGATCTCGAAGATCGGGAGAAGGAACAGAAAGGGATTCGACCCCAACTGTTGCGCCCAATCCCGCAGGGTACGAGAACCACTTAATAGAAGTGGGGGACTGTGACCCATGTTCCGCTCCGCAAACCGCAGGAGTCAGGGGTCATTTCCTCCCGCTAAGATCCCCCTGCAAAGAGCCTCTTCGTTGAACTGGAAAACCGAAGTGAAGCGATTTTAGGCAACATCGGCATATGTGTAGAGCTAGTCCTAAGCTGACAATTTTATAGACAAAGTTATACTTATGTTGACAAATATTGAGAAAAATCAAGATAATTAATTATTATTGGAAAAAATCAAATACTTGATATATAGTATCAAGATATTAAGTATTGGATAAGACTATTGCCGACGCGAAAACCAAGCTTTGATAGTGATAGTCTTTTGGAAAATCTTAAGCATTAGAAAGATCGCGTTGGGCTACAGCGTGTAAGTCTACTGAGGGATAACCGCTCCCATGCTCCCGTTGAAGTAGAAAGTAAAGTCTAGCTTTGTCTAGGTTTTATATAGCAGATATTGCATACAAACTACTTACTTGAGTTCTGTGTGAACTTCTCTTCTAAAATAAATGATCAAGATGATCATTTATCAGTAGACTGACTCTGATTGGGGGTATATAGGATGAGCCGTCCAATAATTCTGGGTATTGTCGGCGACAGTGCCGCTGGAAAAACAACACTAACTCGCGGGATTGCTCAGGTACTCGGACCAGAGAATGTCACGCTGATCTGTACAGATGATTACCACCGTTACGATCGCCAACAACGTGCGGAAATTGGGATTACTGCCCTTCACCCAGATTGCAATTATTTAGATATTATGCAGCAGCACCTCTCGCTGCTACGCACAGGACAGTCAATTCTCAAGCCAGTTTATAGCCACAAAACTGGCACATTCGAGCCGCCGCAGTACATTAAACCAAATAAATTCGTAATTATTGAGGGATTACTCGGTTATTCTACCCGCGCTGTTCGTGATGCCTACGATGTTAAAGTTTATCTTGCACCCCCTGAATCACTACGATCTCAGTGGAAAGTGAAACGGGATACACTAAAACGGGGTTATACGCCAGAACAAGTACTGGCAGAACTAGAAAAGCGTGAACCAGACTCAGAGCAGTTTATTAGACCGCAGCGACAATGGTCAGATATGGTTGTGAGTTTCTATCCTCCCGAAGGGGAGTCAGAGGAAACTAATGGACACTTAAATGTCCGTTTGGTACTGCGTCCCACAATTCCCCATCCAGATTTTACGCCGATTATCAAATCTACCAATGGCGATTCTCAGTCAGCAATCCGTCTCGGACTAGACCGGGATATGAGTAAACCCGTAGATGTCTTGGAAGTGGATGGTCATGCTACCTTAGAGCAGGTGAACAAGTTAGAGCATATTATCTGTTCTGATTTGCCGCATTTACAGAGTTTCTGCGATCGCGAAAGTAACCCAGAATTAGGCAAAATCGCCGGCACAACGGGAGAGACACTCCAGAGTTACCCCCTCGCTCTGACTCAGTTGATCATTACCTACCACATGCTTAAGGCAACACAAATATATCAGTAGACGTTGGTTCCACTCAGAACTTACGCGGCGAGGCTATTTATCGTTGATACTCCCCACGGCTATAAGCCGGGGGATTCTTGAAGAGTCCACAAACGGATCTTCAAAGGCGATATCAAAGCGCCGCTACTGATTCCACTGAGATTAAATCCCAGCTTTACCGCTACTTTTCTTAAAATATTTGCAGCCCCATTAGCATCGGCATTAATTTTTAAGCCGCTAGAAGCCTGATACAAACCACGACAAACTCTTTTACCGGACTCTTTCCACCCTTCTGGTTTGTCACCAAATACAGGCAGAAAATCGCCATCAATAAAAGAAGCCGAGTAAGTATAGGATTCTTCTGTTTCTACAAATTTGATGCCGTATTGTTCACACAATTGGGCAATACGGTTTTTCAATCTTGCAGTTGGTATCTGGACAAACTTCTGATTAGTTTTTGAACCCAGATTAATCTCTTGTTTCTGTGCTTTGTTCCAACCAAACACTACATTACCAATCTGGAATTCTATGCAATGATTAATAACAATTCTTGCGGCTTTGTTTACTGCATCCCTAACTTGCCTATTGCGCTTCTCGGTGATGCTAGCTAACTGTTTACTCCAGAATCCCTGTGGTTGATTCTCTTTGAGAACTGATACCCGTTTGTTGTACCACTGGTTCAGTGATTTTAAATGCAATCCGTCCACAATAAAGCTAGTATTTGCGTTGCTTACACAAGTTAGCCAATTGTGGGAGCAATGCGATTTTGTGAGGTGGGCAAGCAGGGGAGGCTCTTGAGGCTCTTGAGGCAGGGGAGGAGAAAGAACTTAAGTGTGTTTTGAAATATTTATAGTAGCAAAGGTTACTAAATCCTCTCTTTACTCCCCCTGCTCCCCCTGCTCCCCCTGCTCCCCCTGCTCCAAAAAGCGATGATCTAACATTTTCGCGTTGCTCCCGCCAATTGTTTAGTCCTGGGTCTATGCCTAGCACTTTTTGAAAGTCTAATTCTACTTTTATTTCCTCAACTGAATAAACAAACTCAGCATAAAAACATCCGTTGCGAGGTAGAATGTGAATCTCCCTTAATAGTGAATATCTTAAATTTGAGGGCATCGGTAAATAGAATGCATCTATGCCAAACCACGCCTTAACTTTACTGCCTAGAGTCAAGCGCAATTGCCCGTTTTTTAACTTGACATCCGCACGAGGGAAAGTAACTAACTTGAGAGCATTTTTCTTGTAAGTAGGTAGCTTTGGGCGTTGTTCGACAGTTCCATTTTTAAAGCCTTTAACCAATCCAATAAACGACCGAAACGACTCAAACACAGTTGTTAAAGTTTGTTGTGCAACATGGGAATAAAGAGCTTGAAAATGCACGTTAGACTTCAATAGACGATGTAACTCAGACTGGCTCGGTATCTTGCCAGTTTTAAAGAATAACTGGCGAGAATAATATATTCCGCAATTAGCAAGTTTGTTTGATTGTTCGCAGATAAACTCTAAGATGGCTCTCAATTCTTTGTCTGGACTAATTAAAACTTGTTGGCAACCATAATTAGACATTCTTTGTTATTTGATTTATATTTTTGGTTCATTGTGTAATTATACCGATTCGGGCCAAATAACAAAGTAAAGATTATATAAAGTCATCCTACTATATATCTTTTCAATGCGGCTAAAGCCGCACCCGACTTATCCCCATGTCTAAAGCCAGGGGCTTGCGTCTCGCTTTTTGGTCATTGGGCATTGGGCATTGGTTAATTTTTCCTGCCCTATAGCCTATGCTCAAAGCAAACCATTGGTTTTTTGTTACTGATGCGTAAGTTATACCACTGACAAATGACAACTGACAAATGACAAATGACAACTGACAAATGACAACTGACAATTGACAACGGACTAATATTTATCCTTCAATCCCCGGATACGGGCAAAAGTTTGGACTGGATCGCTACTGTTGACAGCTAATTGTAATGACGGCTGCTCCCAGCGTAAAAATGGATTTGTCTGCTTTTCTACTCCCAACAGGGAGGGAATAGTAGCTTCTCCTTGACTACGGGCTAGTTTGACTTGATCGTAGCGATTTTGTAAATCAGTGTTATCACCATCTACAGTCAAAGCAAATCGTAAATTATTTAACGTATATTCGTGGGCGCACCAGACATGGGTATTATCGGGTAAGGAGCGAAGTTTACTCAAAGAGTCCACCATTTGGGTCGGTGTCCCTTCAAATAAGCGACCGCAACCGCCAGCAAACAGGGTATCGCCACAGAATAAATCCCCTGTTTCACCAGCTTTTTCGGGAGGGAAGTAATAAGCGATATGAGCGCGGGTATGTCCGGGAACGAAGAACACATCAGCAAGGCGATCGCCAAACTGGACGCGATCGCCTTGTTGAAGAAACACCTGCTGTCCCGGAATTCTCCCTTGATCCTCGGCGCCTCCATACACTGTCAGAGAAGGGAATTTTTGTATTAGCTGCAGATTTCCACCTACATGGTCGTTATGGTGGTGTGTGTTAAAAATCGCTACCAACTCAGTTTTAAGTTTTTCTGTGTGCTTTAAAACTGGTTCAGCCTCAGCCGGATCGACAACAGCCGCAATATTTTGTGTGCGATCGTACAGCAAAAATATGTAGTTGTCTGAGAGTGCTTCAAGACGAAAGACCTGCATTACCTCTCTCCCTCACAAGTAGATGGTTGGCATATAGCCATCCTAAATCATTCTTAACAATCTGTAACACCCATTTTATCCGCTATGTGCGGACGACAGGGGGTAGGGGCGCAAGGCCTTGCGCCCCGCAACGACACCAAAAAAAGAGGATTTTCAACCTACGATTCGCGACTCGGTATCAGGGAAGGGGTTGGAGGTTAGGTCTATCCTAGATACAATTACGCCATTATACTTAAATTTTTCATATGTCAGTCGCCACTATTACATGAAGGATTGATATTGTGATTGATATTTTTTTAATGATCACGATGAGGCATCACGTAAAATTCTCTGTCAATCCATATTTTTACTGAACTCATTCAGGCGACTAGTCAAAAAAAAGTGGACTTATCAGTAAAATCCCTCTGGGAGGAAGTGTAAATACAAAGTTAGATTGATTTTAGTCTATTTTATTTCCAGGGTCTCAATAAATTTCCGCATCTGCCATCAAAAATATTTGCTCTTTGTAGCCAAATTCAATCCAATTTTGAATTGGAAATGGCTGGCTTTTATGCATTAACAATTGGGCAAATATTGGCATTAATTTGCATCTACTAGGAGAAATATGAATTACCAAACATCCACACACAAAACTGTCAATAGCCAATCAGAAATCGCTGTTAGCAAGATTGTAGATCGCATTATCTCTTCAGGACGCATGAGTCGTCAAGACCATACTTTGCTAACCTCTACCGTATTTGCTGATGGTAAGAGCAGTGATGCAGGAAGGCGCCAAATTAATCGCATATTTGATCATATTCAAACGGGACGCCTACAATTAGTAGATTGGTAGCATTTGTCAAGAACAATTACTAATTCGTGATGCGTAATGCGTAATGCGTAATGCGTAATGCGTAATCGGCTACGCTAACGATATTTCGTACTCATATAATGTCCGGGAGCTTACCCATAATACCCGCAATGTAGAGACGTTACATGTAACGTCTCTACAGAATATTTTATTACGGTCATATAACCGGACATGATATCAGGTTGACACCAATGGGCACGGTAGTGCCCTGACGAGTGTATTGGACTGAATTACAGCAAATCCACGCAATTACAAATGTTTCATATGAAATTTAACTAAATTTATAAGTAAAAATACGATAGTTGAAACGGTAGATGTAGGGTTAAGTTTGTTGTGGAGTTTTGCTTGTCAAACAAGTTCTCCTCCTTTGCGGGTTCATAAATGAAATCAATCCACACAACTACCTGGTATTTTCCAGACACATCAGGCGGCGTTGAGGTATATATAGATGCCTTATTGCAGGGTTTGCGAGCATATGAAGTAGAAGCCATAGTTGCTGCTCCCCGACAAGACACTGAGGAAGACACCTACGAATATAACAATATTCCAGTCTATCGTTATCCTGTCTTTCCCAACTCGACTAAGATACAGGTACACAAACAATTGCCCCACGGAGGCTTTGACTATTTTACTAATTGGCTAAAAAACCATCCAGCAGATATCTACCATCAACATTCCTGGCGATTTGATTGTGGTTTACGTCATCTTGCTATTGCTCGCCAGTTAGGTATGGCAACTGTAGTCACCATCCATATGGCAGAGCCTGTATGTCTGCGTGGTACGATGATGCGATATGGCGAAGAACCCTGTAATGGGTTGATTGACACTACCAACTGTGGTAAATGCCTGGGTGTTCCAGAGCGAGTGCCGTCTTGGGCGATCGCTCAACTAAGTAAACTACCACTGACTGTGAGCATAGCAGCCGAGACAAAATTACTTACCTCGAAAAGTATCAGAGTCCGCCAACTCGGTAAAACCTTGGGGATTCCTAGTCTAGTAACTGAACATCGGCGTCAGCTAATGCAACTAGCAAACCTAGCTGACCGAATTGTGATCCCCAGCAATTGGCAATATCAGGCTTTTCGCTTGAACGGTGTTCCTGAAGAAAAAATGATCCTCTGCAGACAGGGTGTTGCTAGCAAGTTTCAACAGGAACTAGCATCCACTAAACCACAAAATACTACTTTGAAAATTGGTTTTTTGGGACGCTGGCAAGAAACCAAAGGAGTGCAAGTCTTAGTCGCAGCAGTAACTCGTCTACCTGCTGATGTGCCGGTAGAATTAATCCTTCATGCTACCCATTCGGGAAAATACGGTGCGGCGAATCGAGAAAAAGTTTTAGCACTAGCGGCTGGCGATCGCCGGATTCGCATTGCGGAACCACTGTCACGTCAAGCTGTCCCAGAGGCATTGGCGAGTTTTGATATACTTGCCGTACCATCGCAATGCTTAGAAACAGGACCTCTAGTGGTTCTTGAAGCCCAAGCTGTTGGTAAGCCCGTACTTGGCTCCAATTTGGGAGGAATTGCTGAGTTAGTTCGTCACGGGGTTGATGGTTGGTTAGTTCCAGCCAACGATATCCAAGCATGGACTGAGGCGATCGCTATTCTTGCAAAGGATGCGGATTTATTAGCCAAACTGCGGAAAGGTATTAGACCAGTACGCACAATGGACACTGTTGCTTTAGAGATGCTCGACCTTTACAAGGAAATTCTCGCAACTTCAAAACAACAACTTTCCTCTTGATTGACTCATGCCTAATTTCGCTTATGAATCGGCAAAAAAAACAATTAAAGGTTTCAATCCTCACACCTAATTTTTCTAAAGGTGGAGTTGACCGAGCCTATTTGCTCGGTCAGGTATTTAAAACCTTGAATTATGAAGTAGAAATTTTGGGGTTCTTATTTGGAAAGAATATTTATCCTGAACCACCATCTGACCTACCTATTTACTGTCTACCAGGTTGCAATTATCCAAAATTCTTTGCTTCTACAAGACAGCTATTACAAGAAATTGATGGTGACATTGTGTGTGCTGTCAAACCAAAACTCACAAGCTACGGGGTGGCTTTAATCAACAAGATTTTTAATCATAGACCGCTGATTATAGATATTGATGATTGGGAGTTAAGTTGGCATGGAGGCGACTCATTTCAGTACCGTCCCAGTTGGAAACAACTAGCTAGAGATGTTATTAAAAAAGATGGTGCTTTAAGAAATCCAGAGCATCCACTGTACTTAAAGTGGATGGAATCAGCGATAAATCGGGCTGACGCCGTGACAGCAGACACACAATTTTTGCTCAACCGGTTTGGTGGTACTTATATACCCAATGGCAAAGATACTTCATTGTTTGACCCCCAAAAATTCGATGCCAAAATCAGCCGAGAACTTTATGGTTTAGCTGAATATCGCATTCTCATGTTTCCTGGTGCCCCGCGACCCCACAAGGGTCTTGAAGATGTTTTAATGGCACTTGACGAGCTAAATGAGGCTGATTTCAGATTGGTGATTGTGGGTGGTAATCCCTATGATAACTACGATGACCAGCTAATCGAACGCTGGGGAAAATGGATTATTAAGCTACCGCAAATGCCAGTAGAAAAGATGCCTCAAATCGTTGCGGCGTCTCATGTTGTGGTAGTTCCTCAACGCGATACACCTGTAGCTAGGGCACAGTTTCCCATCAAGCTGACTGATGGTATGTCAATGGCCAAGCCTGTTTTAGCAACACGAGTAGGAGACATTCCAGAAATTATCAGTGACACTGGTTATTTGGTTGATCCTAATTCTCCCAAACAAATCGCGGCACAAATTAAATTGATTTTTCAGGATTTAGAAGCCGCAAATGAACGAGGCAGACAGGCTAGAGAAAGATGTATAGAAAAATATAGCATCAAAGCAATGGCAATATCCTTAAACTCAGTAATTGCTCGGTTGTAAATTAAAGAATATGTGAATTTAAATACGGTTACTTGTTAAATAGGTGGGCGTTAAAAAATATCAGATAAACCTAACCCCCAGCCCCCGTCCCAATACTGCGTAGGTTTTGGAATTTCTTGGTTGAGGCAAGCTCTTGGAGCAGGGGGAGAAATGGAGGCAGGGGAGGGGAAGAGTTTTGCTCCCCTGCTTCCCCTGCCTCCCCTGCAAATCCTACGCAGTATTGGGGGAGAGCAATGGAAGCAAGGTTTTATATTTAATTGTCGATCTCCCTTAATATGAAAAAATATGACATTTGCATAAGTTATGATATGTTTCCGCTAATTTTTCCCTAAATTCAAGAATTGTGTTAACAATGAGTAAATCGTGATGCACATCACCAATGTCTACCAGTAAACTACTACTACTAAGATTTGCTAAACCCTATCCTGGCTGGATTATCTTGACGATAGTGTTGGGATTTTCTGGGGCTTTATTTAATGGGGTTGGCACAACTCTGATTGTGCCGGTGATTTTAAAAATCGTAGGACAACCAGTGGATTTGACGGGTGCGCCGCATATTCTCAAAGCAGTCATTTTTCCGTTTGATAATCTTCCAGCTAACTACCGCATAGTGGTGATGGCTGTGGCAATTATACTCACAATTTTTTTCAAAAATTTAGCTAGCTACTCTAGCACCTTAGCTTCGAGTATTTTAACGCGAAAATTGACTGCTGACATCCGTGAATCTGGAGTCAATCTATTACTAGAGATTGACATTGATTATTATTCTAAAATGAAAGTAGGCGATTTAATCAACCGCCTGGGAGGAGAAACTGCCCGTGCTGCTACTGCTATAGGTAGTGCAGTCAAGTTAGTTATTCTGGCGATTACAATTTTAGTTTTTGTTGGTTTGTTGCTATCAATTTCTTGGCAGTTAACAATTGCAACAACAATTTTGCTGTCTTGTTTGACGTTCATCAATCAGTATGCTATTTCCCGCGCCAGAGATTTTGGTAAACAACTGTCCGATTTCTCTACATCATATTCCATTACTGTCCTAGAAACACTCAGCGGGATTCGCTTAGTCAAAGCCACAGGAAATGAAGACAGAGAATATCAAAAAATTAGAAAGCTAATTCGTGATCGTGAGGTAGCAGATTTTAAAGCCCAGGTTCATTCAGAGGCAATTGGACCAATTAGTGAAGTAACGGGCATTACAACTTTAATGTTGATTGTCTTCTTAGCACGAACCTTTTTTGCAGTCCAGGTTAGCTCTTTATCCACAGTTATTCTGACATATATATTAGTGCTATTGCGACTACTGCCGTTTATTTCACAGTTCAATTCTCTTCGCAGTAACTATGCTAATGCATCTGCTAGCGTGGATATTATTTCTGAATTTTTAGAGGTAGATAATAAGCCTTTCATGGTCAAAGGTAAATTACCTTATAAAAAATTAGCACAGGGAGTGCATTTCAATCAAATATCTTTTGCTTATCCAGGGAATGAAAAATTAGTACTGAAGGATGTAAATTTATATTTACCACGTGGGACGACTCTGGCTTTAGTAGGTGGTTCTGGCGCTGGTAAATCAACCTTAGCAGATCTCTTACCCAGATTTTATGATCCTATTGCCGGCTCAATTAACATTGATGGGACAGATTTACGTGAATTCGAGCTAAAATCCCTGCGAAAAGCAATGGGAATTGTGAGTCAAGATACGTTTCTCTTCAATGACTCGGTACGAAATAACATCGCTTATGGGAAACCAGATGCTACAGAAGAGGAAGTTTTAACAGCAGCCAAACGAGCAAATGCTCATGAGTTTATCAGCAAATTACCGCAAGGAGTGGATACTTTAATTGGCGATCGCGGCGTCATGTTATCTGGTGGACAAAGACAAAGAATCGCCATCGCTCGCGCACTGCTACAAAATCCAGAAATTTTGATTCTCGATGAAGCTACCAGTGCTTTAGATACGGTTTCTGAACGTTTGGTACAAGCTGCAATTGATGACCTGAGTCGCGATCGCACCACCCTAGTCATTGCTCACCGACTTTCCACAGTCCAAAAAGCTGATCAAATTGCTGTATTAGAGCATGGATGTGTAGTAGAGGTAGGAACCCATGATGAACTTTTGAAAAAAGGTTCTTACTACTCACACCTATATTCTATGCAATTTACCGAACGTGCTGAAGCTGCTAACAAACGCAATCTCAGCTTTATTCGCATCTCCTATGAACTGCGGACACGCCTTAACTCCATGATTGGTTTCTTGAGCCTATTAGTTGATAATACATTTGATAATTCCCAAGATAAATACGAATTAATTGAGGAAGCCTATATATCAGTCCTCAGAGTTTTGAATACTATTGATATTTTAGAAGACGTTATTAACCTACAGTTACGAACACAATTAGTGTCAGCCGCAGGAATCAATAGCACTGTAATTACCCAGTATCATAAGTTTACTCACATGTCCTTGGAGTTCCGAAATCATCTCAATCCTATACTTGGCTCTCTCCGCTGCATAGCCGATGATTTTGTCGATCAGCCTCTCCATAAAAATGAATTCTTCAAGGAAGCTTTGAGTTCTGCAATTCAGCTACTTGAGGCTATCAAAATGTTTGAATTTACTGTGCGAAAATAGGTGGGCAAAATTAAATTTCACTGGTTTTGGTTGTCATTGGTAAGGGTTTCACGTTTATTTAAATTTTGTGAAATAAACAATAAGAAAGAAAATGTCAAGAAAAATTATTGGTATGATTAGTAGCTATCCAGGTGTAGATCAAAGACCTGATTGGCTGTGGCAACAAACACCTCATCCCTTTGGTATCTGGGATAATATTCAAATTCGCTCTACAGAACCCAAGCCAGATTTTTTATTAATGTACAACTTCACGACTTTTCCACAAAATCCTGACAATCAACCGTGGTCGTGGAAAAAACCAATCAGACAAAAACGCTATCAAGCAGCAGAACAAATACTGCAAAATAAAATTCGAGGTGTTCCTAAAGAGCGGATAATTTTCCTATTACGAGAACCGCCTCTAGATGAAGTTGTAGAATCGAATAAGAAGTCTTATCAACAGGCTAAAGATTACTGCGGCTATATTTCTGGTCCAGATGATTATGCACCAATACCAGATTATATGCCTGCTATTTGGTACTTATCTAATTCATTTTCTGAGTTAGATAAAATGCCAGAACCAGAAAAAATTAGCAGCTGTAGTTGGGTAACATCTGGTGTTAGTCGTTCAGCTAACCATCTCAAACGGTTAGGGTTTTTGCAGATGCTATGTAATAGTGAATTAAATATAGATATATATGGTCGTGACTTACCAACTTGGGCGAAAGGAGTTGGTCCTATTAGTAATAAATGGTATGTGATGGCTCCTTACTATTACAATCTGACTATCGAAAACTATGCTGATAATTCTTGGTATGTAACCGAGAAACTTTGGGATGCTTTACTATCCTGGTGTTTACCAATTTATTATGGAGGACCAGCGGCTGATAAATTGTTACCCCCTGGTAGCTTTCTGAGATTACCAAGCTTGGATGAAAAAGGATTAGCTTACATTAGAGAAATTACAGCTACTACCGATGCTTGGTATGAGGCAAAAGAAGCGATCGCCGAAGCTAGACAAATTGTCCTGCACAAACTAAATTTATTCAACTGGCTGTCTGAATTTGTTGCTAAATTTTAGTTATATAGCAATCCGGTTTGATTCCTCAAAAAATCTCCGTTTCGTTTTCAAAAATTACTGGAATAAAAACCCGGATTTTTATAATTTAGAGCTTTCGTTTATCTGGTGAGACTCAAACCAGATTGCTAAATTTTTTGAAAAAATTCATAAATTAATATTTGCGGAGAAATTCGATGAAAGAAATCCAAATTTCAGGGTTGGGTATCGGATGGGAAAAAATACTAAACATCAAAAATTTTCTTCGTCTGGTTAAAAATAAAATTAGGTGGCTATATAACCGTAAACTACCAGAACATACTGAGAATTTTTTGAGTATGGTACAGCATAGTATAGACACTAATGCACTTTATACAATGAATCAAGACTTACCACTCCCTGTTAGTTTAGACGATATATTACTAACAGAGGAATTACCGCCAATTGTTCTACTGGCTTTTACCCGTCCTGATCTTCTCAAGCAAGTTCTTCCAGCTATAGCTGTACAAACGTTGCGCCCAAGGAAGATTCTGGCTTTTATCGACGGGGCACGCAATACAGATGATAAACTTTTGATTGCAGAATGCATTGATTTATTAACAGAATTCTCGGAAACTATTCCTGTTGAAATTGTCAAGCGATCGCATAATCTAGGTTGTGATGTCAATGCAGTTTCGGCGCTAACTGAGGCTTTATCCCATTATCCTGCTGTCATCTACTTAGAAGACGACATTGTGCCAAATCCTTATTTTTACGATAGGATGTGTCGGCTTTTGGCAGCCTATCGTGACTTTCCTCAAGTATTTTCAGTCACAGCCTATGCCAATTTCCCCAGTGGGCTAAATCAATTGATATCATATGATTTTATGGTATCAAAACGAGTATTTGCCTTAGGTTTAGGAACCTGGAGGGATCGTTGGCAAAATTTAGATCTTGCTAACTACAAGCAGGGCTATAACCCTTTTGGTCATTTCTACAATATCCCTGCAACTATACAAACAAAATATACGATTGTTAATCAATTTTTCTTGGAAAAAGAAAAAAAGCAAGATTGGGTTATCACTCTCACTCTGGCATGTTTACACAAGGGATACGTACACATTACACCAATGGCATCCTTTGTCAATAACATCGGGTTCGGACATCCTCAGGCAAAAACATATAATCAAGGTGGCATACCCTCTTGGGCAAACGCACATAGTGATTCATCTGCCTGTCTCAACAAGTTACCAAATACTCTTGATCTGATAAATACCCTAGCGGCGCCGCTTAACGGAGTAGAACTCGCCAAACACTTAGAAAGTTGTCGGGGTTTATGGCTAAACCCATCTGATACATGGCATCTATTATGTAAGTATAGCGGTTGGCATAGTAAAATAGCCTTTTTACAGTTATTTTTTGGTCGGATATTAATCCTTGCCAGACGCTTATATGCTCGAAAAGTAATTTGAGAGGATGTCGAAGCTATACAAACAAAGTCCAGAAAAATAAAAACAAGAACTTCAAATTGTTGAGGGTTGACCGCTGACTGTTAACGGTCAACTGTCAATAACCCTCAATATAATAACTAAGGCTAAGAATCTAAATCTAGAGATTGCATTCCTTCGCGTTTGGCAAAATCCAACATACTTCCTAACTGTACCCAAACTAGTAAGCAAGTAAGCAGACTAAGTGGTAAACCAACTCCTAAAGCTAGTAAGGGTGGAAAACCAAATATTTCTAAACCACAACAGACAAATAAACAAATCCCGGTAGTGATGCCTACAAATGGGACAGATAATTGTGTTAAAAACGAACGAGACTGCGGCTTTTCTGTCTTATTAGGTTGCCATTTTTGCACAATTAATTTCAGAGTGCCTGTTAATGCTACACCAGAAGTTAAAGATGTCAGCAATCCCACAAATAGTAAAAAATATGGCGGTTCTAAAGGGTAATAGTACATGAAAAATCCTGGTTGATATTAAAAGGTAGAATGCACAAGCCAAAAATTGTGTATTTTTACTTCTCACCCTGTGGCTGGTTGCCACCAAAAGGGATAAAAGATGTAGATTTGGGAATAATTGCGGCCACGCCTTCTCTGGATAACTCTGTTAATAATCCGAAGGCGACATTTAACAACCGATTCGGTGGTAAGTCATCTTTAACCAGATTCCACAGGCTTTGAACTTCTGCGGTGTGGAGCCGGTCATCTTCGGTCAGCGCAAGTACCAACTGTCTGCGGAGGAATTTCCCCTCTTCAGACAGCAGAAATTGCAACCCCATTTGTGCTGTGGGTAATACATCAAAGCTACCATCAGTGCGGGCGATCGCAATTAAATTCTCTAACCTCTGCCACTGGAATTTACCATTTTTGAATAGCACATTCAGCAATCTTCGCCGTAATGGGGGTGATTCTCCCATCAGCAACCGCCGTGCTATATATGGATAACCTACCTCAACAATTTTAAAATTGGGGTTGAGGCTCAGGGCAATACCTTCTTGTGTCACCAGGGAACGAATAATCAAAGCAAATTTGGCCGGGACTCGGAATGGATATTCATACATCAATTCCGAGAAATCATCGGTAATGGTTTTGAAGTTAAAATCCCCTACATTTTTGCCAATCGCGTTTCCCAGCACCGCCTCTAATGCGGGTATAATCGGGCAAATATTCGTGTCTGGAGTCAAAAATCCCAATTTCACAAAGTCTGTAGCTAAGTCGCCATAGTCTTTGTTCACCAAATCTACTAACGCATCTACCAGGGTTTCTTTAGTCGTTTTCTCCAACTGATCCATCATCCCAAAGTCTATGTAAGCCATGCGACCATCGGGCATAGCAAACAAATTACCAGGATGGGGGTCAGCATGGAAGAAACCGTGTTCTAACAGCTGTTGTAAACCTGAAGTCACACCAATTTTGATGATTTCCTCTGGGTCTAAACCTGCTTCGCGGATACTTTTGATATCTGTCAGCTTAAAGCCATTAATCCATTCGAGAGTCAAAACCCGGCTATTGGTATAACGCCAATAAATACTGGGAATTTTGACCTTAGGGTCGTTGCGGAAATTATGAGCAAATTGTTCCGCATTGCGACCTTCATTGATATAATCAATTTCTTCAAATAATTTGGTACCAAACTCGTCCACAATCAAGGTGAGGTCGTGACCGAGATTTAGCGGTAACCACGGGGAAAGCCAAGTCGCCCCCCAACGCATCAAATACAAGTCCTGTGTGAGTACGGGGCGTAAGTTGGGGCGTTGTACCTTCACGGCTACTTCTTCACCACTTAGCAACCGACCACGGTAAACTTGACCTAAACTCGCCGCCGCAACTGGCGTTGGTGACAACTCGCTAAATATGTCCTCAACTGGGCGACTTAGTTCGGCTTCGATAATCTGGTAGGCTAGGGCATTATCAAAAGGTGGTAACTGGTCTTGCAGCTTGATCAGCTCTTCTAGAAAATCTTTGCGGATCAGATCGGGTCTGGTCGATAGGGCCTGACCAACTTTAATAAAAGTAGGACCTAGGCGAGTGAGCAGTTCTCGTAACTGGGAGGCGCGTTTTCCCTTATTCTGCTCAACTAGATTTTGCCATTCATCCCACTTAAGACTGAGAATAAATCCAGCAAAAGACCAGATAATTCTCAGCAATCGCCCCCAGGTACGCCAGGGGCGGTAACGATAGTAACGAGCGATTTCGTCTGCATTGTAGCGCCTTAGCTGTGCAGATTGATACTGACCCACGCCTTTATTTGCCTCTTCAACTGGGAAACTTACACTTTTTTTCTTGATTTCCAAACCCGCAAGCTAGTTACAGGTGGTGGATATGCGTAGTTTTTATAAAAAAACATTTATATGTCACCCCATTCTGGGTAGTCTTCGCGGCGATATTAGCCTACCGTACTGCCCAGACTTTTCTATCTTTTCCTTAATTATACTTTATAAAACTACAACTTATCTTTCTTTCTCTCGCAGGTTTTGAGGGGATTGGGGACACTTCGACAAGCTCAGTGCATCGCTGGGGATTGGGGACACTTCGGCAAGCTCAGTGCATCGCTGGGGATTGGGGATTGGGGATTGGGGATTGGGGACTGGGGGGATAAGTAATGAGTAATGAGTAATGAGTAATGAGTAATGAGTAATGACCAATGACCAATGACCAATGACCAATGACCAATGACCAATGACCAATGACCAATGACAAATGACCAATGACAAATGACAAATGACAAATGACAAATGACAAATGACCAATGACCAATGACCAATGACAAATGACCAATGACCAATGACCAATGACCAATGACCAATGACAAATGACCAATGACAATCCCCAGACTTAGGAAGCAGTCTTGTGAGATTTGGCTTCTAGGTTTTCCAAGCGGCTTTTGAGTTCCTGGTTTTGTTGTTTGAGTTGGTCGAGTTCCTCACGCAACTGACGCAGCGCATTTTCCGGGCCGATATGATTTTGGACTTGAGAAATTTCTTCATCAGCATAACGGCGTACGCGGCCATCTGGTGTTTGGTCAGCAAGCGATCGCAAAATCCCCATCGCCTTAGGTGTTTCCATCTGTCCTAATGCTGTCACCACGGCCATTTGGGTTAAAAAGAAGGTTTCTTTTGCTAGTTCTGCTAATCGGTCTAAAATCAGTTCTAAATTTACCGGATTTTGACCAACAGAAATTTTACCTAAAGCGCGAATGGCATTTAGTCGTAATGGTTGTGGTACACCCAATTTGGTGTATTCTAGTAACAGATTTAAAGCTGGTTCTGAGGTTTTCAGCGCGGCTAAACCTGCGATCGCACCACTACGTACGACTTCATTCCAACCTGCTTTTTCTTCCAAAACAGATTTCAGCAGCTTGATAACTTTTTCTTCCTTGGGTTTCTCTTCCAAGCTAGCAGATGCGATCGCCCCAATGGTACGACAAGCAGCAGCTTCGACGTAGTAACTGCGATCGCCATCTTGTAGCAGTTCTTTCACAGCCTTATAACTGTCATAGGTCTTGATTTGAGCCAGTGCTTCAACTACAGATCTTCGCACGAAAGGATTTTGATCTTTCAATCCAGGGACTAAACCATCAAAGGCTTGATCCAATTTGATTTGAGCCAGTTGTTTAGCCACTTCGACACGCACACCCCAAAATGGCTCATTTTTTAACGCCGCAGCCAGTGCAAGAGTTGCTTCTAATCCACCTTTTTTCGCCAAAGTTTCTGCAGCATAGATCCGCGAAATCGGGTTGGGATCAAATTCTAATTGCGCTTTCAATTCCGCTACTGGATATTCAAAAGATACTGTTTTCAGATAATTATTCCCCACATCAAAGCTGATAAATTGGGGTTTTTCTGCTAGTGGAAAATAGAAGCTTTGTTCACGTTCATTCACCCGGACAGTAAAAGTTATGAGTTGAGACTTAGGAGTGAGGAGTTGTGATTCACTCCTCACTTCTAACTCCTCACTGCTAACACCTTCTTTGTGAGAGTAACCAAAACCAATGGGAATTTTTAAGTCAAATAAATCTTTAGTTTCATTCTTGTCTGTGGTTGCTTGGGTTTGGGTAACTGTGATTTTCGCTAAATTACTATCTCCATCCCAAGAGTAAGCCACTTTAAAATCAGGATGACCACCACGATAAACGTATTGGTCGAATAAAAATGTAAGATTACGCCCAGTTGCTTTTTCTATCGCCCTTAATAAGTCTACTGTTTCAACTGTTGTATGGGCATGATCTTGGACAAATGTTTGGATAGCTTGCCAAAACAATTCTTCACCTAATTCTGCGCGAATCATGTGATAAACACAAGATCCTTTTTCGTAGATGTGGCGATCATAAAGTTCAATTGCTTCGCGGTAAACATGAGTTACCATTGGTCGGCGGTAGCGGCTACTATCTTCGCTAAAATAACTCCGGGCTTCCTGTAATCGATAGTAGGCTGCTGCTTGTGTTCCATATTCATGTTCTGTCCACATCACCTCAGAATAGGAAGCCATTCCTTCCTTAATCCAAGCATGAGACCAATGTTTAATCACCAATAAATCGCCAAACCATTGGTGTGCGAGTTCATGAACAACTAAACTTTCGGTGTTGAGGTTATCTAAGCTGGCGCGTTCATCAAGCAAACATCTATCTGTTAGCAGCGTTGTGGAGGTATTTTCCATCCCACCAAAGATAAAGTCATCGACGCAAACTTGGGCGTATTTGGGAAAAGGATAGGAATAACCATACTTTTCGGTCAAAAATTCGATCATTCGGGGAGTTTTGCCCATGCTGCGTTTAGCATCTTCCTCCCGTCCCTTATCTACATAATAGGTGACAGGTTTACCCTTCCACTCATCCCGAATTTCGGCAAAATCCCCTACAGCCAAGGTCATCAAATAGGTAGGATGAATTTGCTGCTGTGACCAATGGTAGATTTTTTCCTCACCATCTTCTTGTGTATCAATTAGTTCGCCGTTAGAAATAGCAATCAGGGGTTTGGGAACGCGGACAAGAATTTCGGAAGTAGAAAGTTGTCCGGGGTAGTCGAAGCAGGGAAACCAGAAACGAGAGTCTTCATCTTCTCCCTGAGTCCAGACTTGGGTGGGCTTATTAGGGTAATATTTATCTGGTTGAATAAAGTAAATCCCCCGTTGTGGTTTTGTCACCGAATAGGAGATTGCAATCAACAACCGCTGACCCACCACGGTCGGAGTCGAAAGTTGGATAGCTAGTTTTTCGCCATCGTAGTCAAATTTTTGCCCTACTTTGTCCACCTGCACAGATTTGATATTCAGGTTAACAGCATCCAAAGTCAAACGATCAATACCATTGCGAATTGGCATCAGGCGAATACTGCAGATGCCGTGGTAACTTTGGTGAGGGATATCCAGGCTCAGGTCTAAAAAAATATGCTCTACCTGTCCTGGGCGATCAGGGTTGTAGTGTGGTCTGGACCCTGGTAACTCAAAAGGCTTGTGTCCGTTATTTTCTGTATCAAAATAAGACTGTGACATTGATGCTTAGTAACCTTATTATCCTGAAAATTCTGGCTAGATGTAGTAAAGAAAAATAGTGATATCGACTGCAATCCGGCGTGGATAAGATTCCATCGCCCCCATCTACCCCCTAAAAAAGGGGGTTGGGAAAATAGCCCACCCTAAAAAAGGGGGGTTGGGGTTTGTGACAGAGACATCAAAATGCTACCGAACCATATTGATACCTGCTGTTCCCAATGAACTTTTTCATCTGGAAGGATTCCCTACTGGGCTGGATGTATTGGAATCCATCTTACCCATATCCCTTCCGTTTACCCTGATGTTAGCTAATAGTTTGTACTCTATTGTCATCGGGTCAAGAGTCTCTTGCGCCTCGATCTTGAGTACAAATGCTCCCAAGCATTCCTATAGATTAGGATAGCTTGCTGCTTTCAAGCAGGATATTTTTTTTTCATAAACAATAGACAGTTTACGGATTTTCTCCTGACCCTTTTGAAGTAATCTTTGGAGTCTTTCCCATCCAATAGTGTGTTGGACTACTAATTTTATCAGTAAATACCGATAAATTAGTAAAGCTTATTAATAATTGTAAAAAGTCTACAATGACGTTTGTACTAACCTCGGTGACAATTAGAGCAAAAGAGGATAATGACAATGCCTGAAAATAAATTAAAGTTTTTAATCCCGACTGTTGGCGCAGCTGTAGTGCTGACAGGAGGTATAGCTGCCTATATGTATTTTAAAACTCCATCTGGAGATAGTGTCGGCGCTCTAGGCAGTGCCAAAGTCGTACCTTCCACGGCATTAATGGCCACCTATATTAACACTGACCCCCAAGCTTGGACGAAGTTACAGCAGTTTGGGACGCCAGAAGCACAACAGCTAGTTACCAAAGGTTTGGAGAGTTTTAATCAAGAAAACCTCAAAGAAAGTAACATTTCTTATGAAAAAGATATAAAGCCTTGGGTTGGTGGTGTGATGATTGCTGTGTTACCGCCAAATCCAGTGAAACCCGCACAGTTCAAGACGCCTGCGGCTGAACCGAATCAACCCGCCAAGTTACAGTCAGAACCAAATATCCTGATGGTGGTGGGAATTAAGGACAAATTAGCGGCCTTGAATTTTGGCCTGAAATTGAAGGAGCAAAAAGGCGTCCAAATCCAAGAAACTGACTACAAAGGCGAAAAGATTACAGAAACTACCCAAAAAGGCAAACCGACCTACAGTGTATTGTTAAATAATAGCCAATTGGTATTGGCTCCCGAAAAGCAAGCTATAGAACAGGCGATTGACACCTTTAAAGGCCAGCCCTCCTTTGCGACTAAAGAAGGCGCAAGCAACATTCTCAGCAAAGGTGTGGATGTGCAAAACACCCTCGCCCAAATTTATGTACCTGACTATGCGGGTATGGTACAACAATTGGTAGCCGCAAATCCCCAGGGAACACAGTTACCGACGCAAACCATGAACCAATTGAAGCAGGTGAAATCTATGGTAGCGGGTGTGGGTGTTGATGATGCAGGCCTGCGGGTGAAAGCGATCGCTAACTTAGATCCAGATCTGAACAAATTCCAGTATCAAACAACTCCCGCGAAGATAGTGGCGCAATTTCCTGCTGATACCTTTGCCCTAGTTAGCGGACAGGGGATCAGTCGTAGCTGGCAAACACTATTAGAACAGTCTAAAGATTATCCTGATTTTAAACAAGCAGTTGAACAAACTCGCGCACAACTTAAACTTGTCAATATTGACCTAGATAAGGAAATTTTTGGGTGGATGGATGGAGAATTTGCTTTAGGGGCGATTCCATCAGATAAAGGTTTGTTAGCCAGTGTTGGTTTTGGTGGCGCTTTGGTATTTGACACCAGCGATCGCCAAACTGCAGAAGCGACATTAAGCAAACTCGATACCCTGATCAAAACACAACAAGTCAACGTCGCCCAAACCAAAGTTGGCGGTAAAGATGTCACTGAATGGCAAGTTCCTCAACAAGGAGCTTTATTATCTCATGGTTGGTTAGATCAAGACACCTTATTTATAGCCATTGGTGGACCGGTTGCAGAGGCGATCGCCTCTCCCAAAGGTCAATCTCTGGAAAATAGCGACGCCTTCAAAAGCGCCACTAGTTCTTTGCAAAAACCTAACGGCGGCTATTTCTTCTTAGATATGGACAAAACAGTATCCTTGGTCAATCGTATAGCAAGTCAATCACTCTCACCTCAAGCTAATGCCATTTTGGCTTCGATTCGTGGTTTGGGTGTTACCGCTACTAGTCCTGATAAATCCACCACTCAATTAGAGATGTTAGTGGCTTTAAAACCAAAATCTGCAAAGTAGAGAAATAGGGAATGGGGAATCCTAGGGGCGGGGTCTCCCCGCCCTCATCACGACAGCGTTAAAATAAACCCATAAATCCCAAATCCCATAGCTCAAGCCATGACACTTTAATAGCCTTTTTTAGCTTTGCTCTTGCGCTTTTGGCTATGGTTTATCGTATTGCTAGGAGTGAGGCAAAAATCTATGAGGCAATAGATTCTCATGGTGATGCTGCTAGGGAGCGCATGAATGATATTGAGAAAGCGATTGGCATTCAGACTGCGATTTATGAAGAGAGAAAGGAGTGGGTTGATTATCTCATTCGTGGTTTAAACGAAAAGATTGATCATAAATTTAACCAATTGCATTCTGATTAAAAGAATTGCAAGAGGATTTTAAATCCAAAAATGGTCATTAGCATGTCCTGGACTTAACGATGAAGCTGATAACAGCGTCAAGTAAAGCGTTGATTTCGGTTAAGTCCATGTTTAGCCTGTGATTGTTTTTGCATTTATAGCAAGGCGGTTTATTCCCTGTGTGTGGGGATTCAATGTACTCTAATGGTAGGTATTCTGAGGGGAGGATGTTCGCAAAGCGTCACGTAAAGCCTGCGGCATAGCTTTGCGAACGCGGAGCGTCCCGTAGGGAACGTTAATCTTCTAGCGGGAAGGGAGACCCTACAAACTGGAGATTTCTTTAATTGTCAGTCCCTTATGGTCAACATATAGATATATTCTCATAATAATGAACTGCCAAAGACGCCAAGGGAACCAAAAACGAGAATGTTGACTGTTGCATTGCCAAAAGGGGAACTACTGAAAAATAGCATCCGCCTGTTACAATCTGTAGGATTGGATTTTAGTGCTTTTTTAGATGCAGGAAATCGCCAACTGCAGATTCCTGACGTTAGCGGACAAGCTAAAGGACTGCTTGTACGTGGGCAAGATGTGCCTGTATATGTAGAATATGGTCAGGCACAATTGGGTATTATTGGTTATGATGTGCTGCGGGAGAAAAAGCCGCAGGTTGCACAATTGGTTGATTTGCAATTTGGCCATTGTCGCCTATCTGTAGCCGTAAAAGCATCTAGTTCCTACAAATCGCCTTTAGATTTGCCTGCTCATGGTAGAATTGCTTCTAAATATGTCAATTGCGCTCGTGAATATTTCCACAGTCTGGATTTGCCTGTGGAAATCGTCCCCCTGTATGGTTCAGTAGAACTAGGACCGATTACGGGGATGTCAGAAGCAATCGTGGATTTGGTTTCCACTGGGCGGACGTTGCAAGAAAATGGTTTGATTGAAATTACTACTTTGTATGAAAGCACAGCACGTTTGATTGCTCATCCCCTGAGTTATCGTCTCAATACAGGTAATTTGCACAAATGGGTCGAGGATGTGCGCTCTTCTGTCTAGGATTGACTTCCAATTGCGAAAATATCCTTTCTGCGTGGCGCAAGGCCCTGCGCCCCTACAGATGTACAAATAATTTGGGATAATTTATTTTTTGGCAGTCCCTAACGATAGGAAATTTTGTGGTTAGTGACGGTTGTTTGACATGAATTCCGGTTTAATACGACTTTTATAGCGTTTAGATACTTCTTGTTCTGGATCAATACCTTCAAAGGTCGGGGGTAGCCAAACTCGCATGAGCAGCAGTAATCCCAAAACTAATAAGAAAGCACAAGTGGCTAAAACTTGACTCCAATTGGTTTCTAGTATGCCTTTAACAATAACTTCGCGTAAAACCGAAACAATCGCCACTTCTACAGCTACCCCAATGGATATTCGTTGTTCTTGGAGGTAAATAATCAGCAGTCGAAATAACTCAACTAAGATCAGTAGAAAGAGAATATCGGCGGTAACAGCATGAAAATCCAATGGAGGAAGCAGGGAGAGGAACATATCTCTCACCTGCAGCACCATGAAGCTAAATAAACCAATACACAGGGAAATTACAATTAAATCTTGGATTAATTCCAAGCTGCGAACGATGCGTCCGCGATTAATTTCGTACATGGAAATTGAGGTATCTTCTACAGGCTTATACATGGCTTTTAATTTTTTCAACAGTTAACAAGATTCAAGACTTCGGGAGAAATTTTCTAATTATGCTTTGATTTATAGCGATTCTCATTTTTCACAGGATCTGGAAAACCTCTCTCCTACAAGGAGAACTTTAAATTTTCCGTCTTCCCTCCAAGGGTTGGAGTTGGGGGTGGGGTTAAAGCGTAGGGACATTTACTTTTTTTGAGTGATTGTTCTTCTTCTTATCTTTGCCTGATCACAGTAAATTAGTAAAATGCCAATTTCTAAAGACATTCATCAGCAAGATTTATGTGTTCTGGTGTAGTCGGGGAATAACGGCTACTTGGAATCAGTCAAATTTGAGTTTTTTCATCAAAATTTATGAATCCTATATCTACCAATAATGAAGCAGCGCGACTGGAAGCCTTGGGTGAATATCAGATTCTCGACACTGAACCAGAAGAAGTTTACGACAATATAGTAAAATTAGCGGCATTTATTTGTGACACGCCTATCGCCTTCGTCAATTTCATCGATGAACACCGTCACTGGTTTAAAGCCAAGGTCGGTTTGGAGGTATCGGAAATCCCGCGTAATGTTGAGTCATCTTACCTATGCCAAGAGCAACAGGGAGTTGTAGTAATTTCCGATAGCTTAGTTGAAGCAAAAGCTGATAATTCTGTAGTCATTGGCTATCCTGATGTGCGATTTTATGCGGGTATAGCGCTGAAAAACCCGCAAGGATATATGCTGGGAACTCTCTGCGTGATTGACACAATTCCTCGAGAACTGAGTCAAAAACAAATGGAGTCCTTGGAGGCGCTGAGTCGCTTGGTGATGAACCAACTAGAGCTAAGGCGGAAAGCGATTACCGAACAGCAAAGGGCGTTAAGCGATCGCCAGCGGGTGGAAGAGGAAATGAACTACCCCGCCCTACTTCACTTCGTGACGCTACGCGAACGTTGAGGGCGGGGTTTCTACATCCCCACCCGTAGAGCAAGATTTTTGACGTTTCTTTTGACCTAGTTGCTTTAGACTTCCAGTCTGCTTTCGCTTTTTGGTATCTGAAGTAGAGCCAGAATCATCTACGTCTTTGAGGTTAGTTCCTAGCCCCTGTAGATTCTTTGAATGCCAAAGTAACATCACTTCTGCTGATGCTATATCCCTTTGTTGGGTGTATCCACAATTCCGGCAAATATGTTCTCGCTGGTCTAAAGTTTTCTTTTCTTGATGCCCACATTTAGGGCAAGTTTGGGATGGTTTTACCTGACGTGTAGGCACTTCTACAAATAACCCACCAACATCTGATAATTTTGCTTTTAGAGCATCTTTTATCATTCCCATTCTCACATCAAGAATTGATTTATTTAGACCAGTTTTTTGTTTTTTACGTTTGCCCTTTTTGGCTTTGGCACTCATTTTTTTGACCTCTAGTTTCTCGGACACTACCGTGCTATTACCGCTGATTATCCGTGTAGTTTCCTGGTGAACGAAATTCTGGCGTTGATTAGCAACTTTTCTCGAAAGCTTGCTAATCAACTTTTGTGTTTTCTTCCACCTTCTAGAAGCCTTGACCCTTCTCTGCGAGACGCTACGCGAACGACTGCGCTCAGGGTCAACAGTGAGCGAAGCCGAACTGTTGATCTTCTTTTTGAAATTAGGCGAGCGTTTGCGACGCTTTTTTTTGCTTAATTGTTTATTTTTTTGCTCTGCTTTACGAAAAAACCTAGGGGCAGGAACTAAACCATTTTCTTGTCCATTTGTCCAAGCAATTGCATCGTTACAACCCAGGTCAATAGCATTGACATACTCCCCGGCGTGAACGCACGGGGATTCTAATTCATGGTTCACAGAAATCCGCTTGCTATATTAAGTTTCCCATCAATAGTATTGGCGGTCTTCTCCCCATGCTTTTCATCTGGCGATGCAGATTCCCAATGCCCTTGAGTACTCTTGTTTTGCCACTCAACTCCTAATATCTTCATTCCTTTTTTGAGGATATTAATTGCCGCGTTCGTATCACGGCATATTTCAACTCCACAGTTATAACATGAATGAGTTCGGGTGCTGAGTGACTTTTTCACCCTATGTCCACAATTAGAGCAATCTTGGGAGGTGTAAGCGGGCGTTACTGCTACCACTACCTTATCCCAGATTTTTCCGTAGTAGTCTAGCCATTGAGTGAACTGATACCAACTAGCGTCAGAAATCGATTTAGCCAAATGGTGATTTTTGACCATGTTCGCAATCTTCAAATCTAGCCTTCGGCAACGGCTTCGCCGAACAAGGAACCGGTTTAGGACTTTCCACTGTTCTGGGAATCATCAAAAGTCACGATGGTTTTATCAACGTTTATAGCGAAGTGGGAATTGGCACCCGGTTTCAAGTTTACTTACCAGCGGTAGGGGGTATAGAAACACTAATTTCGGAAAATTCCACAGCCCTAATCGGACATGGAGAACTGATTCTGATTGTCGATGATGAAGTCGCTATTCAGGATATTACGAAAAACTCCCTGGAAACATACAATTACAAAACTATGATAGCTGGTGATGGGATTGAGGCGATCGCTCTCTACGCTAAATACATCGATAAAATTAGCGTCGTACTCATGGATATGATGTTACCCTCCCTAGATGGTTTAACAGCCATCCGCACTTTGAAAAAAATCAACCCCAATATCAAAATCATCGCTACTAGTGGACTCATGTCCAACAATAAGTTGATGGCAGTAGCTGAGGCTGGTGTCACTACCTTTTTGTCTAAACCCTACACCATCAACGAATTATTGCTGGCTTTACAAAAGGTGCTTACTAACTAGGAAATTACTTCCTATCCTTCACCGACAAAACAAGCAACTTAATCTCAAAGAGCGATGCCTATTTGGGCTACGCCATCGCTAACAACCAGCCTTCAAAACTTGTTCAGCCGTCAGTTTCAACTGTGGGAAGGTTGGAGAGACGATGGTTTGACTGCCTCGAAACTGCTGAATTTCATACTCCCCATCCACTAATACACAGATAGAAAGGGTGGGTTGTTTGGGTTTTCCGATGTGTCGAGTACCCCCCAGTCCTGCGTAGTCTGCAATCCAATATTCGGGGATGCCTAAAGCCGCGTAGTCTTCAACCTTACGGGCATAATCATTCTGCCAGTTGCTACTCACAACTTCCGCCACAAATTTAATCGAACTACCCAGAGTCAAGATTGACTGGTCAGACCAAAGCAGTTCTTTGGTAAGTTCATCTCGATTGACAACTGCAACATCAGGTCGAAATGCTGTCATAGCCTTGTTAGAAGGGCGCAATAGTCCTCGCTGAAGGACAAACCAAGGCAAGCCAGTGCCGTCGATCTGCACACAAATCTTTGTGGTGATGAAGGCTGCAACTTCTTCATGCAAGCCTGTTGTT
Organism: Gloeotrichia echinulata CP02; assembly: GCA_038087035.1. NCBI lineage: Bacteria > Bacillati > Cyanobacteriota > Cyanophyceae > Nostocales > Gloeotrichiaceae > Gloeotrichia > Gloeotrichia echinulata. The sequence continues at coordinate 2,334,618 of CP051187.1, forward strand.
TCCAAGTCGAATACCTCTCCATCAATCAATTCATGGCGGTTATCGCCACCATAATGGTCGATAAACTCTTCAAAGCTAAGTGGCTTCCGTTGTATTGGTTGGTCGATAGCAAGAGTCATAGGTCAACTTAGCCCAATCAATCCCTTCAGTTTACCAGATCCAATATGTGACGGCTGAAGCATCTTATTTCCTGACCCACCCTACGAATTTCACCAGCAGCGAAGAGATCTATATATATTCACAAGATGTCGTCTTTGTCAATCAGCATCCAGCAATTTATTGATTTTTGTAAATTGATGATTTGCTAAATATTGTTAAATTTGCCATTTTTGGGGAAAAAATTAGTTTTATACTACAGGCATTACACCCACAAGGCTTGATTTTACGTGGAAAATTATTTTTGGTCAAACGCTCCCGATATCATGACTTTTCCATACTACACCATCAAGAGCCGATTACTGCGTCAAATAGTTGAGAATAGAGTCAACTATGATAAAACTTAACTTAAATGTAACGGAATATAACAGTAAGTAAAGATTAGAAAATACAAAAAACTCAAGTTGAAAGCGGTTTATATTAAAAAAATTTATTGCGCTTCCCGATAGGACGCTCCGGGAATGGGTGTCCATGTATGATAGGTGGGCGATCGCAACTAATAAAAATTGGTCATCACGCCCAAATGCATAATATATTCATATCGCTGCATCTATAATTATTTCCCTCATGAATACAATCCCCAACTATATCAATGGTCAATGGTATGCATCTAACGCTACAGAATACTTAGATGTGATCAACCCAGCCACAGCAGAAATACTCGCCCAAGTCCCTTTATCATCAGCATCAGAAGTCAATTTAGCCGTAGACGCAGCCGCAGCAGCTTTTGTGACATGGCGTCGCACCCCAACTCCTGAAAGAGTGCAGTATTTATTTAAACTCAAGAATTTGTTAGAAGAAAATTACGAAGATTTAGCACGGACAATTACCCTAGAATGTGGCAAAACTTTGGCTGAATCCCAAGGCGAAATGCGCCGCGCTATTGAAAATGTGGAAGTTTCCTGTGGTATTCCGATGATGATGCAGGGAACTAATCTCGAAGATATTGCTAGGGGTATTGATGAAATGATGATTCGTCAACCTCTGGGTGTAGCGGCGGTAATTTGTCCGTTTAATTTTCCGGGGATGATTCCTTTTTGGTTCTTGCCTTATGCGATCGCCACCGGTAACACTTATATTGTCAAGCCCTCGGAAAAAGTGCCGCTGACGATGCAAAAAATTTTCCAGTTGTTAGAAAAAACTGGTTTACCTCCAGGGGTAATTAATCTAGTAAACGGTGCAAAAACATCTGTCGATGCAATTTTAGCTCATCCCCAAATTCGCGCAATTAGCTTTGTTGGTTCTACACCAGTAGCTAAATATATATATAGTCGAGCAGCCGCAAATGGTAAACGGGTACAATGTCAAGGTGGCGCGAAAAATCCGATTATTGTTTTACCTGATGCAGATATAGAAATGACTACCAAAATTGCTGCTGATAGTGCTTTTGGTTGTGCGGGACAACGTTGTTTAGCTGCGTCTATCGCTGTGACGGTGGGGGAAGCAAGACACAGTTTTACAGAAGCCATAGCCGCAACTGCTAAAAAGCGTGTGGTGGGTAATGGTTTAGAACAAGGCGTGGAAATGGGACCCGTGATTGATGTTCGCAGTAAAACGCGAATTGAGGGGTTAATTCAACAAGGGAAAGATGAAGGTGCAAATTTGTTGGTAGATGGACGAAATCCAAAGATTACTGGTTATGAAAATGGGAATTTTATCCGCCCGACGATTCTGCAAAATGTTAATCCAGCAGGTGAAATCGCCCGCACGGAAATTTTTGGACCAGTGCTGAGTTTAATACATTTAGATAGTATTGATCAGGCGATCGCTCTAGTAAATCAAGGTCAATATGGTAATATGGCTTGTTTATTTACTAGTAGTGGTGCTGCAGCGCGTAAGTTCCGCTATGAAGCGGAGGCTGGTAATATTGGTATTAACATTGGTGTTGCTGCACCGATGGCGTTTTTTCCGTTTAGTGGCTCCAAAGACAGCTTTTTTGGTGATTTACACGGTCAAAGCAATCACGCAGTCGAATTTTTTACCCAAACTAAAGTTGTAGTTGAACGCTGGCCTAGTAGTTGGTCACGTCAATTTTAAGCGCTGACACTGCAACCCCATCTCTGTTTTTGCTCCCCTAAGCGCTTGCGCTTAGGGGTTGGGGGTGGGGTTTTTATCTAACTCTTGACTTTGTATGTCGTCCATCAAGTCCCTGCTTGATCCAATTCAAGCATTCGTATGCGGAGTTGAATAATTTTGGCGCAGCAATATTATTCAATAATTCTGGTGGATAATGGTCATAAAAATATTTACCATCCTCTTGAGAAATGATGATCAAATTATGCTGGTAAATGTAGCGAGACTTAAAACTATCTCCCTGATTGATCAACTCTGAATGTTGGTCAATATGTTCCTTGGCAATGTCAACGATATTCTTGATGCTACTGCCATAGATTTTTGCTGGATTCTCGGTTTTGTGAAATTGGCTTTTATGTCCAATTTCCGACAGCAGTTTATACGAATATATTTCGTAATTATCTGCTTTGCCAAAAACAAATGGAATGATGAGATATCCTTGATATGACACTGAGCTTTCATAAAGAAGACGACTCATCTCAACCTCCTTTGGTATAATTGCCCCCTGAAAAATCGCCTCGATGATATCCACACCAACAGTTAATATATTGCTGTTAGTTATTAGGAGAATATCTATATCCTCCTGGTTATTTCGCCAAGAGGGGTATCCCCCCTTTTTTTGGGATATTTAAAAATATCAAGGCTAAAAAAGTATTTCAATCATCATTATCCCTCATTTTGAAATCAGTAAGCATCAAAAATATTGCAAAAATTAAAAAATCCTGAATTTCATTTTGGAGAGAATTTTAGGTGAGATTTGGGTAATTAACCGTCATATCCAAAACCTCCGCTGTAGGTAGAGGCGCGGTTCCTGCGCCCCTGCTTGTGCTATCCTGAACACACTCACCGTCAACATATCGATAATCTGTAGGGGCGCAAGGCCTTGCGCCCCTACCCACTTGGTGTCAAGTTACAGCAGTTTTTACGTATTTAGACCACACGCTGATATCTGTATTTCTTTGTTCCCGCCCTACGGGACGCTCCGCGTGGATAAGACTTACCCCGCATTTCTCACAAGTCCCAGGCTCGCACTCATCATAATCCTTGCCCAGGATATGTTTCAGGCACTTTTGACAGATTATGTTTTGATTTGTGTGAAAAACCGGAATCTAGATTTTATCAGACTTTGAGAATTCTGGTGAGAAATCCGGGTTACGCACTCGTGATGAAAAATCAAGGGTTTGGGTTGGGCATGGGGCGACAGGCAATACTCCGTAGGATTTGCAGGGGAAGCAGGGGAGGCAAAACTCAACGCCAGCCTCCATTTCTCCCCCTGCTCAAGACAGCTTGCCTCAACCAAGAAATTCCAAAACCTACGCAGTATTGGGGCGACAGGCGCCAGGACCGAAAAATTAACCAACGCCCCATGCCCACAAGGCCTATCTCCACGAATAGCCAAGTGCGTAAGTCCTGATAGAAATAAAACTGGTATTATGCCTCCAACAAAATATTTAAAATTTGTATGTTGCAATTACTTATTGATTGATTTGATTAAGTTGATTGTTTACGAAAAAATGTGATTTGATAAACATTTATACCTAAATTTATTTGAATATTAAAGATATAATAATTGTCGTCTTTTCCTAAACTAAACCGCGTAATTTTACCGAATACATCTCAAATGTTAAAACGATAAACATAAATTATTATAAAGAAAATCTGATACGTTTAAAGACGTATAAGCGGAAAGTCCAAAGTTGGAATTATGCTCAAATGAGGGTGAACTGAGATCAAGGAATGGGTACTATAGCAACCGCCAAAGTGCTTAGGACATTAACTGATGATAAAACCTAGACACAATCAGACTTGTAACCCAGTCCCCAGCGATGCACTGAGCGGTCGTTGTGTCCCCAGTCCCCTGCTATACAAAGCAAAAGCTGTAGGCTAGCAGCTTGTCGTATATATTACTATTACCAGTTTCAGGTAATCTAAGAGAGTGTTGATTTTTCAAGTATTTTGATATGCGTCAATTCTTTCGGCATTTACGATCCTTGGCAGTATTCAGCTTACTGTGTCTAGTCTTAGGCTGGTCATTCCCGGCACAAGCTACAAGTGATATCAATCCTCAGCTAGAACACCAAGTATTACAAATTCTTCGCGAACACCCAGAAGTTATTATCGAATCGGTTCAGAGATACCAACAAAAACAGCAACAGAAACTAAATCAAGTACGACAGGCTTTTTTAGCAGATCTAAAAACTAATCCTCAAGCGGTGATTGGTGAGTCTCCTAGTATCGGATCGGCTGAATCAAAAATTTTGCTAGTGGAATTCTCCGATTTTCAATGTCCCTACTGTGCTGACGCACATACAACTCTCAAGCAGTTGCTAGCAAAGCATCCCAATCAGCTAAGATTGGTCTACAAAAATCTCCCCCTGGTTTCAATTCATGCTGAAGCATTACCAGCAGCCAAAGCTGCTTGGGCTGCAAATCTACAAGGCAAATTTTGGCAATATCATGATGCGCTATTTACCAATCAAAAACAACTGGGTGAAGATTTGTATATAGCTACCGCAAAATCTTTAAATCTCGATTTGCAGAAATTTAACACCGACCGCAATCTTGCTGATACCGCTATTAGCAAAGATATCCAATTAGCTGCAAAAATAGGTATTGCTGGTACACCTTTCTTTGTGATCAGCAGTAAAATTTTATCTGGTGTGGTGCAGTTATCGGATATCGAAAATATCTTGGCTAATCCCCAATAACCCAATACGCTTCAGTTAACGAGAATCGTAGGTTGGGTTGAAAAACGTTTAATAATCGTAAGGTGCGTGATGCTTCGATAAATATTGTACGTAGTCACAAGTCTTGTGGCGTCACGCACCATTCTTTAGTCCTGATTTCAAGTGTTAAATTTAGATTAGCACCTTCAAGTCTTGCAGGCAATACAGATGACACAAGAATTAATCGACCTGAGAAATAGCATCATGGAAGGACGTTATACAGATGCTTTGGCGATTGTAGATGAATTAGAAGGGATGAGTAAACAGGCGAATTTGCGGAATATTCAATCTTATTTAAGGATTCTGCTCATTCATTTAATTAAAAACCAAATAGAACAGCGATTAACAAATTCTTGGGCGGCTTCTATTCGCAATGCTATCCGCGAAATTAAAGCAGTGAATATCAAAGACAATAAAAAATCTTACTACATCAATCAAGATGAATGGGAAACTTTGATAGAAGAGGAAGTGATTGAAGATGCTATAGCTGATGCAAGTCTCGAAGTTCTGAATGGAAAATATACTCGCTCTCAACTGTCAGAAATGGTAGATAGACAGCATCTGGTAATTACAGCCACCAGGTTTCTGGCTTTAACATATACGTATTCACCAAAAGAATTACCAGCGATTATGGATAATAATCTAGCGCAATTGGCTGGTGGGGAAGATTGGATAAATCGGAGAAATTAAAGCGATCGCTCTTTATTTTCTTCAGGTTTTTCTGTTATTGTAACTACAAGGTTTTGATTAAACCAGCCGCTAGACTCTACAATATAGCGTTTCTCGGTCTAGTGAGCTATATCAGAGGAAGCTCCTCGCAAGCGAAGAGGGGGGTGGGGTTCTTTTACCTCACTCAACTGAGAACCGCTATATCAATACACGCAAAGATGATGAGGAAAATGCTGGCAAATTATATTGATAAAGCAATGGAATTAGCCGTTTATGAAATTATCGAAGATGAGGCTAGTTATTGGGGTGAAATTCCTGGTTTGCAGGGAGTATGGGCAAATTATAAAACATTAGAAGGCTGTCGGCGTGAGTTAAGAGAAGCATTAAGCGATTGGTTAGCCTTGCGTTTGCATTTAGGGCTACATATTCCCGTGATTGACGATATTAATTTAAATGAAATTATGCAGATTGTATAAAAATGCCCAGATTAACACCTGTTTCTTGGCAAGATTTAGTCAAGCGTTTGCATGAGTTAGGTTTTGAAGGTCCTTATGCAGGTGGGCGACATCCGCAAATGCGAAGAGGGGATGTGACTGTGATTATTCCTAATCCTCATGAGGGTGATATTAGCGTGGGTTTGTTATCAAGATTGCTGCGACAAGCTGGTGTCTCTAGAGAAGAATGGTTGAGAGAATAAAGTTTGGTTTGAGTGTGTTTAAACGCAGAGGGGCGCGGAGGTAACGCAAAGTGGTTCTTGCGTACTTAGCGTGCTAAATATGTTGAAAAATAAGCTTGAAATCCTTGCTGGGATAAGATGACAGCCATTATTTACTGCCTTTTAGGTCTGATGATTAAAATTTTGGCTATAAGCGCCTGTAAGCCTTGATTTTAAAACAAAGTTATCGACTGTAATTAAAAATTTAGCACGTTAAGTACGCAAGAACCGCATTTGATAGATACCTAAATCACCAAAAGATAAGTTGTATCAGCAATTTATTCCCAGCGATCGCTAATTGAATATTGCTCAGTTAAGAATATTTTTACCTAGAAACTTATCGCCTTGATTTTTCAAATATACTTATGGTGGGCATTGCCCACCATACAAAAACTACATAAACTACAAAAACTTTTCAAACAACCTCTTAAGTTGTATACTCGGCGTTAATCTTCACATAGTCATAACTCAAATCACAACCCCAAGCTTTACCCGCACCATGACCGTTACCAACGCTGACCGCAATAATTACAGGATTATCTACCCGTTGAGTGTTATTTGGTAAAGAAGATTCAGCAGCAATTTGTTTTAAATAAGCACTCGCTGCTGCACGATCAAAAGATAACGGTTGACCATTTTCTAAGAGTAAGAAATCCCCTAATTTAATTTGCAGATTTTCTTGCTCAAAGGGTACATCTGCACGGCCAGCAGCGGCCGCGATGCGTCCCCAGTTGGGGTCACGCCCAAAGATTGCAGACTTAACTAAGGATGAACCAGCAATGGTTTTGGCAATTTGACGCGCTGAGTCTTCATCATGGGCACCTGTGACTTGCACTTCAATTAGACAAGTTGCACCTTCCCCATCACGAGCGATCGCCTTGGCTAAATGCTGGCATACTGCTGTTAACATCGCCTCTAATTTTTCTGCTTCTGTCCCTGGTTCGATAATTGCTGGGGTGCGGGATTGTCCATTGGCGAGGGCGATTAAGCTGTCGTTGGTGCTGGTATCTCCATCAACTGTGATAGAATTAAAGCTTCTGTCCGCCGCCCGACTCACCATTTGTTGCCAAAGCGTGGGTGAAACCGCTGCATCACAGGTGACAAATGCTAGCATGGTTGCCATGTTGGGATGAATCATCCCGGAACCTTTGGCAATACCGCCAATTCTGACTGGGCGTTGGTTTATAGTTGTCTCTAGGGCAATAGATTTTGTCACCAAGTCTGTGGTGATAATTGCCCCTGCGGCTGCATCTGAGCCTGTTTCTGATAGTTCTGCTACTAATTTAGGAATACCATTACGCAAGGCATCCATCTTGATTCTTTGTCCAATCACGCCAGTAGACGCCAGCAGAATCGATTCGGGCGCAATATTCAATTCTTTTGCTAATAACTCAGCACTTTCTTCGGCATCACGCACCCCCTGATTACCTGTGGCTGCGTTTGCTTGTCCAGCGTTGCAAAGTATAGCACGAGCGCTCTGCTTGCCTTGCAAACGTTGACGACAATAGTCTACGCAGGCGGCTTTAACTTGGCTGCTGGTGAACACACCTGCGGCGATCGCTTCTACGTCTGACAATATCAAAGCTAAATCGGGCAATCCCGAAGGTTTCAATCCTGCGGTAATTCCAGCTGCACGATACCCCCTTGGTGCCGTGATTCCACCAGTAATTTCCTGCCAATCTACCATTCTTTTTCCCCCACAACTTTATTAGTGGCTCGACTGGCGATTATATCAAGTCTTGATCACCACTTAATGGTAAGTTGTTAGTTGTTCATGACTACTTGTCTAATGGACAAAAAAAAGGAGAGCCGCTTGGGCTGCTCTCCAGATCATCAGGGTGCATCTACTTAACACAGTATATCATTTTTGGGATGGGGTGCAATACCCCTCATCCAATTTGAGCAGAAAATTTATAAACTTATCTCCGTAATTCTCCCTCCCAAAAAAAAAGGGAGAGCCGCTTGGGCTGCTCTCCAGATCATCAGGGTGCATCTACTTAACACAGTATATCATTTTTGTGATGGGGTGCAATACCCCTCATCTAATTTGAGCAGAAAATTTATAAACTTATCTCCGTAATTCTCCCTCCCAAAAAAAAAAGGGAGAGCCGCTTGGGCTGCTCTCCAGATCATCAGGGTGCATCTACTTAACACAGTATATCATTTTTGTGATGGGGTGCAATACCCCTCATCTAATTTGAGCAGAAAATTTATAAACTTATCTCCGTAATTCTCCCTTCCAAAAAAAAAGGAGAGCCGCTTGGGCTGCTCTCCAGATCATCAGGGTGCATCTACTTAACACAGTATATCATTTTTGGGATGGGGTGCAATACCCCTCATCCAATTTGAGCAGAAAATTTATAAACTTATCTCCGTAATTCTCCCTCCCAAAAAAAAAGGAGAGCCGCTTGGGCTGCTCTCCAGATCATCAGGGTGCATCTACTTAACACAGTATATCACTTTTGGGATGGGGTGCAATACCCCTCATCCAATTTGAGCAGAAAATTTATAAACTTATCTCCGTAATTCTCCCTTCCAAAAAAAAAGGAGAGCCGCTTGGGCTGCTCTCCAGATCATCAGGGTGCATCTACTTAACACAGTATATCACTTTTGGGATGGGGTGCAATACCCCTCATCCAATTTGAGCAGAAAATTTATAAACTTATCTCCGTAATTCTCCCTTCCAAAAAAAAAAGGAGAGCCGCTTGGGCTGCTCTCCAGATCATCAGGGTGCATCTACTTAACACAGTATATCATTTTTCGCATGAGGAGCAATACCCATCATCTAATCTAATTTAGATAAAAAATTATTAAAATATAGTGTTTCCCGACAATTGCCTAGCCTACCCTTATTGAAAAGTTGCAAGATCTGAATTTAGACAAAAAAAAGGAGAGCCACTTGGGCAGATCTCCAGATCATCAGGGTGCATCTACTTAACACAGTATAGCACTTTTGGATTGAAGGGTAAGACCCCTCTTTGTTTATTCTGTAAAGTTTTTGTGAAGAAACTACCGGGAAAATACTAGGCAGAAGTTATTGTCTTCACATTGACACTCTCCTGCCTTTAGGCGAGGAGATTCTTTAAAAGGAGATACCAGGAATGGCATTGCTCGTACCACAACTCCCAGAACCGTTTACCCGTATCCCGGTGTCGTGCGATGCGCGGTGTCAATTGCGCCTACTCCCTCCCAGCAGTGCGTAAACTGCCCATTGGGTCTACTTATCGTATGCTTGTTACTCACTCACTTAATTGTCCTTGCTTGTGGGGGCTGGGACTGGAGTACAGAGTACCGAATTACCCATGTAGAGTAACAGCCTTTTAACCAGAACGTCCCGCCACTGGGAGTTTCACCCACCAATTAAGGTCCTAGTGACTGTGCTGATTATACCATGTAAAGCCGTCCTAGAAGGACGGGGTTTGGGACCCATTTTTCTGATGAGGCCAAAATCAAAGCTAGGTATTGAGTTTTTTCTCCACCAATTCATTAGTCAACTTGGGATCAGCACGCTTATCGGTCTTTTTGAGAACTTGTCCCACAAAGAAGCCTTTGAGGTTGGTGTTACCGTTGCGATACTTTTCTAATTCTTTGGGGTTTGCGGCTATGACTTGATCAACGATGGGTTCTAGGACACTAGGATCGGTGATCAGTTCTTGACCTGCAAAAGCTTTTTCAGGAGAAATACCGGTGAGCAAATCTGGTAATTTTTGTTTAGCTTGAGCGTTGCTGATTGTGCCCTTTTCAATGCGAGTGATGACATCAGCTAGATTGGTAGGAGTCAGAGCAATTTCGGTGATGCTGAGTTTTTGCTTATTGAGATATGCTGCAATATCTTGAGTAATCCAGTTAGCTGCGGCTTTGGGATTTGCGCCAGCGGCGATCGCCGCTTCAAAATAGTCAGCCGCTGTGAGATCTTCAGTCAAGACCCGCGTATCATAAACTGAAAGCCCCAACTCAGTTTCATAACGATGGCGTTTTTGTGCCGGTAATTCTGGTAATTGGCTGTGCCAATTTTCCAATTGTTCCGGAGAAATTTCAATTGGTGCTAAATCTGGTTCAGGGAAGTAACGGTAATCGCTAGAACCTTCTTTAATCCGCATACTAATTGTACGCTGAGAACCTTCTTCCCAGAGGCGAGTTTCTTGGACAATGCGATCGCCTGCTTCTATCGCGGCGATTTGGCGTTCAATCTCATATTCAATCGCCCGTTGGATGGCGTTGAACGAGTTCATGTTTTTAATTTCTACCTTAGTGCCAAATTCCTTTTGTCCCAGTGGACGTACAGAAATATTGACATCGCAGCGTAGAGAACCTTCTTGCATATTGCCGTCACTAACACCCAAATACCGGACAATCCGGCGTAATTCTTGGACATACTCAGCAGCTTCCTGTCCAGAACGCAGATCTGGTTCTGAGACAATTTCTACCAAAGGCACACCCGCACGATTATAGTCTACCAGAGAATAACTAGAACCGGACAGGCGATCGCTTCCTGCATGTACTAATTTTCCGGCATCTTCTTCCATGTGTAGACGGGTGATACCAATGCGCTTACGAACTGGGTTCCCCTCTGCATCTAGCAACTCAATTTCTAACCAGCCATGTTCAGCAATTGGCAAGTCATACTGAGAAATTTGGTAATTTTTCGGTAAATCAGGATAAAAATATTGTTTGCGGTCAAATTTGCTATATGGAGCGATTTGACAATTCAGAGCCAAACCTGCTTTGACAGCGTACTCCAGCACCTTTTGGTTGAGTACAGGTAATACTCCAGGTAAACCCATACAAACCGGGTCGATGTTAGTATTGGGGTCAGCACCAAATGCCGTCGAGCTGGTAGAGAAAATTTTGGTGTTGGTATTGAGCTGACAATGGGTTTCTAGACCAATAATCGCTTCGTAGTCAGTTTTTACAGTTGTAGCAGCAGTCATATAATTATAAGGTCGCCATAATCCCTCTTTAGGGTACTATTGTAGCTTTGCCGTGGCTTACTCCGAATAATGATCAGCTAGCCAGATCTGGAAACACACAAAGCAGTATCTGTTCACTAACCCCGTCCTCAAAGAACGGGGATTGGAATAGCCAATTATTCCAACGTAAGAAGTGAATAGCCCTTTGAGACTCAGCTTGGTACAAACTTCCGAATACTTCCCTAGTTCGGACTATCTTTAAAACCGATTGGCTCGGTTGCTTGTAGAAAGGACATCTTAGCTGCGTTGGGCGAAGGGACTTAAACAGGTTTTCTAGTTCCTGGGATTATCTCCACTCAAAAACTAGATCCCGCAAGGGATGATCAAGTCGTCCTTATAGGACGGGGTTTCTACCCAATATTTCGATGAGAGAAGATTTAGTCCGCGCTGGGAAAACTGAACGGATTTTGCGGGATAATAAAAAATTGCTTGCTCACAATCAAGAGTTATTTGTGAATAATTTAGCGAATCTGCAAGCCTTGCAACTTAGTATTCAGGCTGGCGAATACGCTCAATTTCTTAATGAATCATTGCAGATTGCCCTCGATGTGCAAGCAGAAATTAGCAAATTACAGTCGCCCCGTTGAGTTTAATGACCCTAAAACCAAAAATCATTGTCCTCGATGATGACCCTACGGGTTCGCAAACAGTCCACAGCTGTTTGCTGCTGATGCGTTGGGATGTGGATACTTTAAAATCTGGGTTACAGGATGATTCCCCAATTGTCTTTGTCTTGACTAACACCAGATCTCTCACCCCAGAATCGGCTGCATCTGTTACTCAAGAAGTTTGCCAGAATTTAAAATTGGCGTTAGCATCTGCAGGCATTGACGATTTTCTCGTTGTTAGTCGTTCTGATTCGACTTTGCGGGGACATTACCCAGTGGAAACTGATGTCATAGCTGCAGAACTGGGGCCTTTTGATGCTCATTTTCTCATACCCGCCTTTTTTGAGGCTGGACGCATCACTCGTGACAGCATTCATTACTTGATTATTGATGGTGTACCAACCCCAGTCCATGAAACTGAATTTGCCCTTGATTCAGTTTTCGCCTACCATCATAGTTATTTACCCAAGTACGTAGAAGAAAAGACCAAAGGGCGTATCAATGCCGAGGCGGTAGAAAGGTTTTTACTGACTGATATCCGCGCTGGTAGTCGGGAACGCTTATTAAAACTCAGTGGAAATCACTGTGGTGTGGTCGATGGTGAAACCCAAGCAGACCTCAACGCTTTTGCCGTGGATGTTCTAGCAGCCGCAAGTCTTGGTAAACGCTTTTTGTTTCGCTCTGCTGCCAGTATTTTAACAGCTTTAGCAGCCTTACCGCCCCAACCCATCGCCGCCGAAAATATGGCAGAGTATGTGCGTGGTGGTAAACCGGGCGCGGTCATCGTCGGTTCCCATGTGAAAAAGACAACCCAGCAGTTAGAAGCCTTGTTAACAGTCGAGGGAACAGCGGGAATCGAAATCAATGTTGCTCGATTACTTGATGAAGCGGCAAATCCATCTGCTACACTGCTAACCGAGAGCCTGGAAAATATCCGGGCAGTATACGCAGCTGGTAAAACACCAGTGGTTTATACCAGCCGTCAGGAACTGACTTTTAAGGATGTCAACACACGGTTGGAATTTGGCACCAAGGTATCAGGTTTATTGATGGATATTGTCCGGGGTTTACCATCTGATATCGGATTTTTAATCAGCAAGGGTGGGATTACTTCCAACGATGTCTTGAGTACTGGTCTTTCCTTAACTTCAGCCCGATTACAGGGTCAAATTTTAGCCGGTTGTTCGATGGTTCTGACTCCCTGGAACCATCCCCTGTTTCCCAATTTACCAGTGGTGTTGTTTCCCGGTAATGTCGGCGATGCAGAAGCCTTGGGGACGATTTATCGAAGATTGACAAAAACAGCTGTGAATGCTTAGTGCTGAGTGCTGTTAGCGTCAGGGGGCGTAGCAATACTGCGTAGGTTTTGGAATTTCTTGGTTGAGGCAAGCTCTTGGAGCAGGGGGAGAAATGGAGGTAGGGGAAGAGTTTTGCCTCCCCTGCTTCCCCTGCCTCCCCTGCCTCCCCTGCCTCCCCTGCCTCCCCTGCAAATCCTACGCAGTATTGGGGGGCGTAGCCTGTGCTGAGTAATGTTAGCATAGCGAGGCGTAGCTCTTGCCTTTTGCAGCACTCAGCACTTTCTTTGATTAGGTTTTTACGGCTAAAAGCAACTAATCTATTATAGGTAATTACTACAAGTGTTCCTTGGATTTTGGCTGGTGCTGCTATGACTTCTGATTCTGCTTTCCCCGATTTAGAGTCAAATTCTGCACTTTCTGATGCAGAGTCAATATCTAACCTTTCTGAAGTAAAGGTCAATTCTCCCGTTGCTGATCTAGAATCAGATTCTGCTGTTTTACCAGCAGAGTCAAATTCTATTGTGCCGGAAACGGAGGTAAATTCTGTCCTCCAATATTTACATGCCAATCCTGCACCTGCGGAGGTCGTGTCAAATCCTGCACCTGCGAATGTCAGGTCAAATCCTGGTATTGGGGAAATAGATGCAATTTTTTCCCTTTCTGATTTATATTCTCTGGAAACACCAATACCAGAAAATAGCCTAAATCACCCTTTCCAAGTCCAGTTGAAAACTGAGGAGGGACGACTATTATTAATTTTACCTACTGAATCTCAAGTACCTGCCTCAGACCTCACCTGGTCTCAAATCTGGCAACAAATGAGACAACGGCTCAATGGTGGCGATCGCTTCCGTACACCGAATACAATGGTGCATCTGATAGCACAAGATCGCTTGTTGGATAGTAGACAACTGCAAGAACTCTCTGAGACTTTAAGCGAAATTCAACTCCAACTCAAATCTGTAGCCACGAGTCGTCGTCAAACAGCGATCGCTGCGGTAACATCAGGCTATTCTGTAGAACAACTACAGCCAGAAACTTCCCTAAGTTCTGAGTCCAAAGCCACCCCAAAAGCCCCAGCCGACGCCCTCTATCTGGAAATGACTGTCCGTTCTGGAGTAGAAATTCGTCATCCTGGAAGTGTAATTATTTTGGGAGATTTAAATCCAGGTGGTATCGTAGTTGCAGATGGAGATATTTTAGTGTGGGGTCGTCTACGTGGTGTTGCCCATGCCGGTGCCAGGGGCAATCGCGATTGTCTCATCATGGCCCTGCAAATGGAACCAACCCAATTGCGGATCGCAGATGCTGTCGCTAGGGCACCTGAAAAATCGCCAATGCAATTTTCGCCAGAAGTGGCGCATATTATGCCAGAAGGCATTCGCATTGCCAGAGCGATTGATTTTTCCCGCAGTCAATTAAATCGGATCAATCAAGATATATGAATATTTACCAAAGAAATGGGTTTAAAGCCTCGCCCTTCTAGGGCGACTTTGATATAATATTGTCATGAAAACACTAAAGTTTAAGCTGTACGAACACAAAAGGAATAGACACCTGAAACGGATGATCAACGCCGCAGGGGTGATCTATAACCATTGTATTTCTCTACATAAACGGTACTATCGCATGTGGGGCAAACACTTAAACTGTGCAAAACTCCAGTCTCATATTGCCAAATTAAGAAAACGTCATCAATTTTGGCAATCAATAGGTTATAAAGCAGTGCAAGATATCTGTCAACGCATAGAGAAAGCCTACCAATTATTTTTTAAACATAATAAGAAAGGAGTCAGACCACCGAATTTTAAAAAGGTTAAAAAATACAAATCATTCACGCTTAAACAAGCAGGTTATAAACTTTTAAGTGGGAATAGAATTAAAATTGCCAATCGAGTTTATCAATTTTGGAAATCTAGAGAAGTAGAGGGCAAAATCAAAACATTAACCATTAAACGCACTGCACTAGGTGAGTTATTTATGGTGATTGTAGTTGATAATGAGTTAGAACCAGAAATTAAATCAACGACTGGTAAAATAGCGGGGTTTGATTTCGGATTGAAGACATTTCTAACTTGCTCTGATGGAACTTTAATTGATTCTCCACAATTTCTCAAGCAATCTCTGAATGCTATTAAGAAAGCTAGTAAAAACCACTCCAAAAAGGTAAAACGGTCAAATAATCGTGAAAGAGCTAGAAAAAATTTAGTTCGTCAACATGAAAATGTTTGTAACCGCCGACGTGATTGGTTCTGGAAATTAGCTCATGAATTGACAGACAAGTTTGATGTTTTATGTTTTGAAACCCTAAACCTCAAAGGTATGCAACGTCTTTGGGGTAGAAAAATATCAGACGTGGCTTTTGGAGAATTTCTCCAAATATTGTCATGGGTAACTAAAAAGAAAAACAAACAACTTGTTTATATAGATCAATGGTATCCATCTAGTAAAACTTGTTCTCATTGTGGGCATATTTTAGAAAATCTAGATTTATCCATAAGACAGTGGCGTTGTCCGTCTTGTCAATCAATTAATGGACGTGATGAAAACGCCGCGAGAAATATTCAAATGGTTGGGGCATCAACCATTGGGTTAGGTGATGTTAGACTGGCAAGAGCCAGCAATTGCTATTTGACTCCAGAATCCCCGCCCTTAAAGGGCGGGGAGTATGTCAATATAATTCCTGAACCCTCATCGAGCGCGTTTCTATCATGACTCGCATTATTGTGATTACCTCCGGTAAGGGAGGGGTGGGTAAAACCACAGTTTCGGCAAATCTGGGCATGGCTATAGCCAAAATTGGGCGTCAAGTTGCTTTAGTTGATGCGGATTTTGGTCTGAGAAATTTAGACCTGCTGCTAGGGCTAGAAAACCGCATTGTTTATACTGCAGTAGAAGTCCTAGCTAGAGAATGTCGCTTAGAACAAGCTTTAGTCAAAGATAAGCGCCAAACCAATCTGGTACTCCTACCAGCAGCCCAAAATCGCACCAAAGAATCTGTCACCCCCGACCAGATGAAGTTATTGGTGAATGCACTCGCCCAAAAATATCAGTATGTGATTATTGATAGTCCAGCGGGAATTGAAATGGGGTTTAAAAATGCGATCGCCCCAGCCAAAGAAGCTTTAATTGTCACCACTCCCGAAATTTCCGCCGTTCGGGATGCTGACCGTGTAGTCGGGTTACTAGAAGCACAAGGCATTAAGCGAATTCATCTAATAATTAACCGGATTAGACCCGCAATGGTACGGGCAAATGATATGATGTCTGTGCAGGATGTCCAAGAACTTCTTGCCATCCCTCTAATTGGGGTCATCCCTGACGATGAGCGTGTGATTGTCTCTACCAATCGCGGCGAACCTTTAGTACTATCAGAAAATCCCTCTTTAGCTGCCACAGCCTTTGAGAACATTGCTCGTAGATTGGAAGGGGAGACTGTCGAATTTCTTGAGCTTGACTCACCCAATGACAACATTTTCGCCCGTCTGAGAAAGTTGTTGTGGACTAAGATTGTTTAACTCATTTTTCCGTCTCCACAGACCTATTTGCAATGATTCTCGAAATTCTAGAACGACTTTTTTTTCGCTCACCTGACAACAGTCGTACTCAAGTTAAACGTAGGTTACAACTTGTGATTGCCCACGACCGCGCCGACTTAGACCCTCAAACTCTAGACAAAATGCGGCAAGAAATCCTGGAAATCGTCTGCCGTTATGTGGAAATTGATACCGATGGTTTAGAATTTTCTCTAGAAAGCAACCAACGCACCACCGCTTTAATTGCCAATTTACCCATCCGTCGGGTAAAGGAAAATCCACTAGAATTGGAAAGTAGTGAACAATCAACATAATTTTACAGTGTCCAATTCTCTTTTTCAATGTTAATTTTTATGAATTTTATCTTCTCCCCCCATTGCTAAGGCATACTGGGTATGTTTTGGGTTTTTTGGGCAAAACCTACCCAATCTGGGGAAATGAGGTAAGGGCGCAAGGCCTTGCGCCCCTAGCAAGACTTTCGAGCAAAGCATAATTAATTTCCCCAGATGTCTAATGACAAATAAAAAAATAACCCGTTGTCATCCGACAACGGGACTTAATCAAATGTGATGAACACTATCGCGAAGCGACTTGTGGATCTGCCCAAAGTTCTGTAACCTTGTCACCAAAAGTAATCGGTTGATCAGCATCTGTGGTTGTGGTGACAGTCTTACCATCACTAGCAACTTTCACCAAAGGCCAATTTTCGTCGCCTAATTCCCCAGCACGGAACAACACATGATCTGGTTGACTCTTACTCCAACCCAACAAAATGGCAATTTTTTCATGCTCATCTTCCTGTTGAAGTGGAGTTACAGTGTTGGTATTATTCTTTTGGCGATCCCAAATCACTGCATAATCTGTAGCATCAGCGGTGTTGAATATGGCTTGGAATTTGCGTGCTAAGAAGCGATCGCCTTTCTCGGACCAGCTAACTGGAACTAATACACCAATTGTCCCGCTGTTCTGGCTTTGTTCTGGCGAGGATAACTGGGTCTTTAATAGGGGATCACTAGCCGTAGAAGTTGTAGCCATCACCCGCAAAATCTTGTTTTGTCTATCCTCTATAAACAAAACGCTGGTGACACGGCTATTATACAATTCCGGTCTGACTTCGAGTTTCACCCTGCTATAAACCACATACTTCCCATCGGGAGAAACCACAGGCGCACTACGATAGTAGCGCACTCCCGAACCACCTTGAGAACCAATAGCCTCCTGAGTAGCTGTGATCCATTTCCAAGGAATTGGATGAGGACTACCTATGGGATCGGTTTGTTCTGCTTGTTCTGTTAATGGTTGTTCCGAAACCGGTACTTCCGGATTGGGGTTTGGTTGTGATTGTATCAAATTTGGTGTAATTTGAGTTGCTGCCAATGATTCGACATCAGCACCCTGATTTGGCAAATAATTATTAGCATCTCTCAATGATTGAACTCGAGCAGCTTTTAATTTTTGCACCAAAATAAGTTGACTCAAAGGCTGGTCTGTAGATGGTGCGAGTTCCACTGCTGCTAAGGGATCAGTAAAAGGCAAATTGCTCTTTGATAGAGAATGAGCTGTAAAGAAGTGGACTTCTCCTCCCACAGACTCCATTTTCTGTACTGATGATAATCCCTGCTTTTCCCCAACGACCGCCGTGACAGGTGGAACAGAGTCAACTTTTGCTGTCAAGGAGTTGATTTGAGCTGCTTTGACTGCTTCAGCTAAATCAAGTTCTCTAACAGCAGCGATTTTTTTTGACTCAGAGTCAGATTCTCTGGTATTATCCGTATTATTACTGATTTGTGATTGGTTCGCTGAAGTAGAGTGAGCCGAGGTTGCCACTAAAGGAGCGATGAGAATCACAAGGACAACATATTTCAAGAATGGTTGTACGCGGAACCATCCTGACAGCAAAAGAGGTTTAAGCATGTGTTGACTCTCTAGAGGGGCGGTTGCTATGTGAGGAGCAATGCCTATACAGCAAAGGGGGCAGGGGTATGATTATATGTATAACAAGAAACTAAAAGCTTTAACGAGATAATTTCTTCAAAGTTAGCAGATTTTTACAAAACTTTAGTATCATTGTTTACACCTTGCTGCGAGAAAACCC
Source organism: Gloeotrichia echinulata CP02 (assembly GCA_038087035.1). Lineage (NCBI taxonomy): Bacteria > Bacillati > Cyanobacteriota > Cyanophyceae > Nostocales > Gloeotrichiaceae > Gloeotrichia > Gloeotrichia echinulata. The sequence continues at coordinate 2,353,464 of CP051187.1, forward strand.
TACGACTAACAAATTAGCTGCTATCATCAAGGCGATGCAGATGAATTGAGAAATTACGCGATACAACAGACTGCTACCGCATTTAAAACTCAACCAGACCAAAATAGAGGTTAGGTCAAAAAGTATTAAATTAGTACTCAGGCTATTAATACCGACTTATACGTAAGCTGTTACCAGGACTGTTAGCGAGAGCTAACCTATAGGAGTCTCACCACTATATAAGCTGCTACAACAGCGCGAATCTCAATTACGGGAGAAATGAGGCGTTACTGGAAAACATGACAAAGCTGACGGAAAACATATACTAAGCGATCACAACTAGTGGCATCTACCCCCAAACAGAAATTAAAATTTGTTCTGCAAGAATTTCCAGAACGCAACGCTATCTTCTAGATGTAAATACACCGAAAACCGAATTCTAGGGAACAAATAGCAAGGACATTGAACAGGTAGAAGCACAGTGGCTTGTCGCCAGACATTGCCAAAAAACTACGCTTGCTAGCAGTACTACCAGTTGTTAGTAGCTTATCTGCTGGCTAACTTACTATAAGTCTATCAAGGAACCTTGGGTTTCACCAATACCAAAACACTTTAGCACCAAAAAACCAATTTATTGAAAAATTGTTGAGAAAAATACATAAGTAACCCCCTACACTAGGACACACTAAAATGGGCATGGGGCATGGGGCATGGGGCATGGGGCATGGGGCAGCTATATTCTACATCAATAAATTGGTCGAACTTTGACATACCTCCTCGTCCTAAAGGAGCGAGGATTCCTTGACACTTCGCTGGTTTGCGCCACAAGTGGTCTTACCATCCCTCCATGTCCGTTTAAAGTCTCCCAATGCCCTATGGCGACTATAACCTGAATTTTATCATAAAGCCGTCCTAGAAGGACGGGGCTTGAATCCCATTTTTTTGGTCAAAGCGGGTAAAGCTGGGAATTGCGTCGCCCAAGCCCCTGAAACGACTCCAAAAAACCTGATTTAACCGTGCGATGAGTGGTTTTACCATAAGGGTAGGATTAGTTGATCTCCAAGTGATTTAGACTATGGCGCTTGGTCTGATGTTCCGTTATAGTGACCCCAGTCCAAGGGTTTTTGGCTTTGGTGCTGACTCTAAAATGTTGATATTAACTATTAATTGACATGAAAATTGTATTTTTTGGTACTCCACAGTTTGCTGTCCCCACTTTGGAAAAATTGCTCCATCACCCTGATTTTGAAGTATTGGCTGTAATAACACAACCAGATAAACGCCGAGAACGGGGGAATAAACTTACACCAACACCTGTAAAAACCCTAGCCACCTCTGCCAATCTACCAGTTTGGCAACCGTCACGCCTGAAAAAACATCCTGAAACCTTAACACAACTCAAACAATTAGCAGCAGATGTGTTTGTCGTCATCGCCTATGGACAAATTTTGTCCCAAAAAATCTTAGATATGCCGAAGTTGGGCTGCATTAATGTGCATGGTTCAATTTTACCCCAATATCGGGGCGCAGCTCCCATTCAATGGTGTCTGCATAATGGCGAACAGGAAACGGGGATCACGACAATGTTAATGGATGCAGGTATGGATACCGGCGCAATGCTGCTCAAAGCAACTACACCGATTGCATTACTCGATAATGCTCAAGATTTAGCCACGAGGTTAGCTGTTATGGGTGCAGATTTATTAGTCGAAACCTTGGTCAAGCTAGAACGCCAAGAACTTGAACCCATTCCCCAAAATAACTTGGAGGCGACTTATGCACCATTGATTAAAAAAGAGGACTATGACCTAGATTGGTCAAACAGCGCCATTCAATTACATAATCAAATTAGAGGCTTTTACCCCAACTGTATTACCACCTTTCGCAACCAACCCCTAAAAATCACCGCTACCGCTCCCCTTGGTTCTGATTATAGCCAAGAACTACCAATAAAATTACAAGAAATAACACATAAATTACCACAATTGTCAACTATATCTGGTAGTCCTGGAGAAGTGGTAAGCATTGCCAAGGGAATTGGTCCAATTGTTCAAACTGGCGACGGCTTATTGGTGTTGCGAGAAGTGCAACCAGCAGGTAAACGTCCCCAATCGGGATGGGATTTTGTCAATGGAACTCGTTTAACTGTAGGAGAAGTGTTTGACATCGGTCCCTAGGGGATTGGGGATTGGGAGTAGTGACAAATGACAAATGACAAATGACAAATCACAAATGACAAATGACAAATGACAAATGACAAATCCTAACTCTTGAGTGGTGAAGTACTCCGGCAATATCCGCTGAAGCAGGAGCTTCAAAAGAAACAACCATCATCGTTTCGCGTCTCGTTCGCCGTTGCTCTGTTGGGCGTACTCATTACTGAGGAAGCGGAACCAAATCCGGTCTAAGTCTTACACAGCGTCTCTGGTATTTCTACCTTTATCTTCTCAAGAAAGAACCCGCGCAGCTATCCGCCTTCTATCGACAGTTTAATTACTTTTCGTCTTACTCGCCTTGGATTTACGACAATGGTCAACCAGCTAGGTTTTCAGCTTAAGCGATCTCTGCCGAGTACATACTTTATACCCCAAGGGTGGCCTCTTAGTCATTCGGGTGGGTCAACAACCACCAATATTGTCTCACAAACATTGACGATTCCTCAACCATCCCGATCTCTAATCAACCAGGCGGTTGATGTCGGCTCAAGATGTTTTCGTCATCGTCCACTGTCCATCCCCACCTTACTTCGTTGAAGGTGGGGACTTCCGTGATTCCGTTAAGTTTTCATAAAGATGGCAAGAATTACAAGGGCCATTGGGGTTGACTGCACAACGGATGATTTCTGAATGGGCATTGTATCTACAACTAGCATCGCCGATTACCCAACGTCCAGCTACCAATGTTTTTTCAGATGGTCTTTGAGCTGACTGCACGTAAAGGGCTATATTATGCAAACGGTAGCGCCCGGCTTTTAGTTGATATCTATGGCGGCGCTCTAAAACCACATAGGTTTTTCCTGCAAAATCGAGATAATTTCCCGGTTGGGGTGTCCAATCAAGTTGCGCTTTACCAAGGCTTTGACGCGGATGGGTTAAAATCACCTCGGTGGGTAAAGAGTCTGGCTCCATAAGGTTATGTGATTTGATTTACATTATTAAGCATGGTATCGCAATCACTTGCTTTAGTTTACAGGATTTAGGTTACAATTATTGTTTGACCAGATTTTATGACACCTGACAATGGGAGGCTAGTATTGTTGGTTCTGGCGATGTTTGGGAGTAACTAAAAATTTATCTGTTAAAAATCTTTACAATTGCGACCTAGAGCTAGATAGTCTGGTGTGAGAAGCCCCACGGTGATATTGTTGATTGATAGGGGAATCAGGCTATAGGGGAGCGATCGCCAAGGCAAACTTTTTTGAGCGTCTATTACATTGTTTAAAGTTATGTAGCCTTTTGATTACGCGACCTCAGCCACTGCGGTAAACTATGCCTTGATTATAATTCCTTAGCAGAGAAGAACACTCGAAAGGAGCCTTTTTCAATGTCTCATACCGTAAAAATCTACGATACCTGCATTGGCTGCACTCAATGCGTCCGCGCTTGCCCAACTGACGTACTGGAGATGGTACCTTGGGATGGCTGTAAAGCTGCTCAAATCGCCTCTTCTCCCCGCACAGAAGACTGCGTAGGATGCAAACGCTGTGAAACTGCTTGTCCTACAGACTTTTTGAGCATCCGGGTTTACTTGGGCGCTGAAACAACTCGCAGCTTGGGTCTAGCTTACTAAGGAATTCATGTGACTCACGATTAAGTGTCTCATTAGCAAGCACCTTTAGTATGGTAGGGTGGGCATTTGCCACCCTACAGTATCGACATTTTAGTGTAAAAGCACAAAATCCATGAACTACCCCGCCCTACTTCACTTCGTGACGCTACGCGAACGTTGAGGGCGGGGTTTCTACATCCCCACCCGTAGAGCAAGATTTTTGACGTTTCTTTTGACCTAGTTGCTTTAGACTTCCAGTCTGCTTTCGCTTTTTGGTATCTGAAGTAGAGCCAGAATCATCTACGTCTTTGAGGTTAGTTCCTAGCCCCTGTAGATTCTTTGAATGCCAAAGTAACATCACTTCTGCTGATGCTATATCCCTTTGTTGGGTGTATCCACAATTCCGGCAAATATGTTCTCGCTGGTCTAAAGTTTTCTTTTCTTGATGCCCACATTTAGGGCAAGTTTGGGATGGTTTTACCTGACGTGTAGGCACTTCTACAAATAACCCACCAACATCTGATAATTTTGCTTTTAGAGCATCTTTTATCATTCCCATTCCCACATCAGGAATTGATTTATTTAGACCAGTTTTTTGTTTTTTACGTTTGCCCTTTTTGGCTTTGGCACTCATTTTTTTGACCTCTAGTTTCTCGGACACTACCGTGCTATTACCGCTGATTATCCGTGTAGTTTCCTGGTGAACGAAATTCTGGCGTTGATTAGCAACTTTTCTCGAAAGCTTGCTAATCAACTTTTGTGTTTTCTTCCACCTTCTAGAAGCCTTGACCCTTCTCTGCGAGACGCTACGCGAACGACTGCGCTCAGGGTCAACAGTGAGCGAAGCCGAACTGTTGATCTTCTTTTTGAAATTAGGCGAGCGTTTGCGACGCTTTTTTTTGCTTAATTGTTTATTTTTTTGCTCTGCTTTACGAAAAAACCTAGGGGCAGGAACTAAACCATTTTCTTGTCCATTTGTCCAAGCAATTGCATCGTTACAACCCAGGTCAATAGCAATAATGCCGTCATCAGTCTTGCGACTGTTTTTTAAGATTGTTTCTTCAATGTCTAAAACTATGGAAGCGTACCATTTTCCATTCCGATAAAGGATGTCTAAAGCTTTAGGGTGCCCCCAAACTCTAGCTTTCCCTCTCATCTGAATTTGACCAATTTTTGCTAATTCCAAATAACCATTGTCACCAGTGCTATGGGCTTTCCATCCAGTAAATGATGGGTAAGTCCAACCTGAATAATGACGAATTGATTTGAATTTAGGGTATCCTCCAAGCCCATTGAAAAATCTTTGAAAAGCGAAGTCAACACGTTTTAATGTTGCTTGTAATGTTTGAGAATTACAAACTTTATATTCATACCAGACTTCCTTGAAATCAGGCAAACAATTCTGCTGCTCAAAGTAAGAAACAGATTTGCCGAACCTTTTATATGAAGTAATTCTGTTTGATACTGCGGCATTATATAAGTAAGTCGGCGTGAAAAAACCAAAGTATGTAAAGATAAGTAAATACGGAAAATGCATCTACCGAGGTAATGTAAGATATGGGCGCTCGTTTAAGGGTGTTTCTGACTCGTGAGCAAGACGGAACCCTATTAAACCTTAGAACTGCGGACGTACCACAGAAAGTTAAAGACCGAGCAGAGGTAATCAGGTTAAACGCACATGGTTGGCATGTCGAGAAAATAGCGGCTCACTTTAACTGGAGTCCACAAACAGTAAGGGATGTTTTACACAAATGGCAAAAACTTGGTCTAGAAGGGCTTTGGGATAAATCGGGTCGAGGGGGCAAAACCAAATACACCGAAGAAGACATAGTATTTTTGGAAGAATGCCTCAAAACAGAACCACGCACATACAACAGTCTTCAACTAGCGCAAAAACTTTATTGCGATAAGCCTTCGGCATAGCTTCTCTACGAGACGCTTCGCGAACGCTTACCGCCAAATAAAACTGAGTCCCGACAGATTAAGACGGGTACTCAAAAAAAGGGGATCATTTGGAAACGAGCAAGGAAAAGTCACAAAGGTAAACAGGACTCGAAAGTCAAAGAAATAAAGCAAGCTGACCTAGAGATGTTGGAATTGGCGGCAGCCACTGGAGAAATAGACCTGAAGTATTTGGATGAATCAGGGTTTTGTCTATGGAGTGAGCCAAGTTATACCTATTACCAACGAGGTGAGCAAAAACGCTTAGAGCAAACACAGCGACGTGGTCGTAGATTAAGTATCATCGGATTTCTTCAACCTTTAATTAGTTTTGTTTACGGTTTGGTTATTGGCGGTGTTGACAGAAAATCTTATATCCAGATGATGGAGCAAGAAGCGAAAGAAACCGAAACTGTTAGGCGCATCCGAGTAATAGTACAAGATAACGGTCCAATACATAGATGCAAGGAAGTTCAAGAGTTATGGTCAAAGTGGGAAAGCCAGGGTTTATACATTTTCTTTTTACCTAAATATTGCTCTGAGATGAACCCAATTGAATTGGAGTGGCAGCATTTAAAAAAAGATGAACTAGCGGGACAAATGTTTGATGATGAATTGGAGCTTGCCTATGCCGTAATTAATGGGGTTGAAGTTAGAGCAGAAAAAGGAAACTACAGTACACAACGTACTAAATTTAACTCTAGGAATACAGCTTAATATCTCGTTACATAGTTGTCAATTTTCCCGCCGACCTACTTAGAGTCTGTTCATTCTCTGCCCCTGTTATTTTTTAGCTTTCCCGACAGAAGCCCCACGCTCACTCGAATGAGCGTGGGATGAATGGCGCGTGAGTGACGAATTGACCAACGAGCGAAATTGAGCATAGCGAAATCAGCAATGTTGGTCGGTGAGGAATGAACACTTTCTTGTTTTTTTTCTAAATACTTGTTATAATTTTAACCAGTAGGTGTAATCCAATTAAATGCTGAAAAGCAGCCTATTAAAATAAAAGCTAATTGTTTGGCTTAACCAAAGAACCGTGGGTAGCACAGTCAAAAAGCTCAGTCAATGTCTTCATAGAAGAGTCGCACAGAAGCCCACACTCACCTGAAAGGGAGTGTGTGGAGTACGTCACTAAAAACAAATTCTGGATGTATGACGAGTCCCCAGGATTTTCTGATACAATTATTTGGTCTTGAGCATAAATGCCATAAGCGAAAACCAAGCTAATAGGTATATGTCGCAAGAAGAAGATTTGGGTCCTGGGAATCAGGACTCGTGCCCTTGGAGGGAATGTCAGACCAAGAGAACTGCGGAGTTATCTTGGCTGTTCCCGATGAATTGGGAAGCTCAGTCCGTCTTACGGCGGAGTAGTTCACAATGTAATTTCGGCAGCATTAGATCAGGCGTATCTAACACGTGAAGCTATTTGTTTACCACACCCCGGAATTGACTCCAACAGATCAAGCCCCAGAATGTGCGATCGCAGTCGATGTTCTGCGAGCCACTAGCACAATGGCAACTGTCTTGGCTGCTGGCGGCGAAGCTGTACAAGTCTTTAGCGATTTAGAAAAACTCATCCTAGTTAGTGAACAATGGCCCCCTGAAAAACGGCTACGAGCTGGAGAACGGGGCGGCGCGAAAGTAGCTGGCTTTGAGTTGGGTAACTCTCCCCTCGACTGCACACCAGAAGTTGTCCAGGGGCGTCGCTTATTCATCAGTACCACCAATGGTACTCGTGCCTTACAAAGGGTACAATCCGCCCCAATTGTCTTAGCTGCAGCTTTAATTAACCGGGCTGCGGTGGTGCGATTTCTCCTAGAAAAGCAACCAGAGACGGTCTGGATTGTCGGTTCAGGTTGGGAAGGCAGTTTTTCTCTGGAGGATACAGTTTGTGCAGGTGCGATCGCCCATAGTCTTGTGCAACACTCTCAGTTGTCACAACATGAATTAGCTGGTAATGATGAAGTAATTAGCGCGATCGCTCTTTACTCTCAGTGGGAAGATAACTTGTTGGGGCTTTTACACCAAGCTAGCCACGGCCAACGGTTGTTACGCATGGAATGTGATGAAGATCTAAAATATTGTTCTCAAACCGATATTTTAGATGTTTTGCCTACACAGCAAGAACTAGGAGTTTTGAAAATTCCACAACATTAACGATACGCGAAAGTCCCTACCCTCAGCTTACTCCTAGGGTGGGGATGAATAGCGATTCATGCTAATAAATATAATTCTCATACTAAAGATAGATCCCAAAATTATAGATATAGCAGGGGACTGGGGACACAACGACCGCTCAGTGCATCGCTGGGGACTGGGTTACAAGTCTGATTGTGTCTAGGTTTTATCATCAGTTAATGTCCTAAGCACTTTGGCGGTTGCTATATAATAGAATACTATTAAGTAATATATGATTTTCCTCCTATGGATAGATGATTAATTAATATTAATTCTGAAAAAATATGATTTTTTATTGAAGTTGGCATGTTAATCATCAAATTAAACATGGTTTGATTCTGGTGGATAATAAAATTTAACTTTCAGTGTTTACATAACACAAAAGTTAAGCTTTAATCCATTATTTTGGTTTGATAAAAAATTGTATAGATTTGATTGGATAATTATAAACTTTTAATAAAGATTTAAATTTTTTCAGAAAAAACCTTGACTAAATGCAGGAAATTATTTAAATAAATAATAGTGGATAAAGACTTAAAGTGAGAAACTGTCACTTTTTCATTGAAGGTCTTTAACAGATACAGCGATCCTAAATAGGTTGTGAAAAATATTAGTGGTGGGTGTTGACTGTTAACTGTTGACAGTCAACGGTCAACCTTCAACTTTAAATATCTGGGGTTTGACCTATGAACCAGTATTGTAGGATGTAATAACATACTCAACAAAAGAGTTGCCATTAGACTCCAAACCGCTTTCCTGGAATCATTAAGCCAGATAACTGGCAAAATTCGATACAAGTGTTGACCAAACTTCAGGAAAGTCTGTCTAATTTAGGACTTACGCAACTGTCATATTTTTTCGTGGAAGTTGTCAAGAGCGGAGCCGGAGACGCTCCCCCTCCGGTCAAGAGTCAAGAGTCTAAAAACCCGGACCATTGACCCTTGACCCTTGACTCTTGTCTCCGACACGCTGCGCGATGACAAACATGACAGAACATATTATGTGCCACTTGCGTAAGTCCTGCAATTATTACTCGCTGGTTTTAGGTATTTTGCCAGACATTGCTGTTTAGCAACCGAAATAACAGCAAGATTGGGAATATGATTTTTTGTAAGCTCGGTTGAGGAACGTAGACGCGCAAGCAAGCTATGCATAGTGTCTCACTAGGAGAAAGGGAACCCAAGCTATAGTTAGTATTTCCAACCCTGATTAATGGTGAGATGTACTAAGCGAAACGCAGTGGAGGGTATTTAATCAAGATTTTCGTAAACATACAACATACAAAAATTGCATGATTTACTGACAATTTTTTAATTTCTCCTCTGCGAATGGCGAAGCCCATGAAGGCGAGATGAGCGATTAAAAGTTGAGGAAATGCGGGAATAATCCCCCTAGAGGCTCAAAACACTAAGGGGGTAATACCCAGCATTAGTTGCACATCATGTAAATACTTAATTAGTTTGATTAAACTAATTAATTTTGCATCTGTTAAACCTTAAGTACAAATTTTTGATAGCAGATGCAATAGACACACTTGCCCACATTTTACAATTGACGGCAACTGGTAATAATTATGTCACACTATTCTAGTCAAGACAAGAAATTTGAAAGCTACGATACACAAACAAGCAAGTTTTTAACGCCTTTTCAACGCAAGGCTTTGCTGAAACATCTGCAAGCTAATTTACAGCCAGAATATCGGCGGCGAATTGAAATTATGCTGCTGGCGGATTTGGGTAAATCTCAAACCCAAATCTGTGAAATATTAGGTTGTTCTCAGGAAATGGCGCGGTACTGGATTGGTGTAGCAGAAGCCGGATTGGCACACAAATGGAATCAGCGACCAATCGGTAGACCAAAGACTGTTAATCATGAATATATTGAACGCCTGAAAGAATTAGTAAAACATAGTCCGCGTGAGTATGGCTATGCATTTAGCTCCTGGACAGCGCAATGGTTAAGCAAACATCTAGCAACTGAATTTAGCATTGAGATTAGCGATCGCCATATTAACCGCTTGCTGAAACAAATGGGACTTTCCACCAAGCGCAAAAACTCCGAACAAGTAGAAATTGACCACACTCAAGATGCTGGTATTAGGATTAGTGACTTGCAATCTAATTTTGAACCTAATTTCGATTTGTCATTAGACCTATTGTCCAAGTTAACTTTATGAAAATTGGTCATTGGTCATTGGTCATTGGTCATTGGTCATTGGTCATTGGTCATTGGTCATTGGTCATTGGTCATTGGTCATTGGTCATTGGTCATTGGTCATTGGTCATTGGTCATTGGTAAGGGTTTGGGGAATATTTTGGGAAAGTATTTAGTTCTGTGCGATGAAACTGATATGTGTTGGAGGTGACAAAATGCCATCAGCGTTTCAGGCGCAACAGTTAGCGCAACAACTCACCCAAACATTAGGTGAGTCCCTATCAGAGAAAGAACTGGAAACCTGCGTTAAAGCGGTGGAAATCGTCGAACCTGCAGTAGCAAAACAGTTCTGGGAAGCAACAGCAGCGGCGGCGGGAATTTATATTATCCTAGTAGGCAAAGTCAGATTACTGGATAGCTCTCTTAACTTAATCACCACGCTTTCAGCGGGAGGCTCATTTGGTGAATTAACACTATTTCCAGAAGAAAACTTTAGTCCTTACATGGCGAGAGCTTCTGTGAATTTAAAGTTGTGCTATCTTCCCTCAGAAGTCTTGCAAGAAGTGATGAGCAAATATCCCAATATCAGTAACCGCCTCAAAGCAAGGGCAGAAACTTGGGATTTGTTGGTGTTATGTTGTCAGAATTCCCTACTTCCTGATAATGGATCTGTAGAAGAGATACTCAAAGCCTTATCTTTATTTGATCGCCATCATCTAGAGAGTGGTTCCGTCAGTCCTAAGCTATCCAAAGATACCAAGCTGTGGTTATTGCGTCAGGGAGAATTGCTGCATTCTGATGGGCAAATATTGACACCGGGCAATATCTATGATTTGACAAAGGCAGGAAATTGGCAAGCAACGCAACCAACAATAATTTACAGACTGAAAAACGTTGATTGGGAAAGTGCGCTAATATATTGGCCAAAATTAGCAGAATTGATTGATTTTCAAGAGCGCCAAGCTACCTTCGAGAGTGGAAACAGAGCTACTCAATCACCAATCGCCAAGGTCATTCCATTTCCCCAGTCTACTGTAGAAGCAAAACCAAAATCCCAGCGACGGCGGGCGTATTTTCCCAGTCCGAAGGTGACTGTGGGTCATTGGTGGGGAAGGATTAGTAAGCGCTATCCGTGGTTTGAACAACAGAGCGCGGCTGACTGTGGTGCAGCTTGCTTAGTGATGATTAGTCGCTATTGGGGTAAGCGTCTAAGTGTGAATCGGCTACGGGAACTCGCCAACGTTAATCGTAGCGGCGCATCATTGAGGGGTTTAACCGCCGCTGCAGAAAGCATCGGCTTTGCTAGCCGTCCGGTGAAAGCTAGCCTAGATAAATTAGCACAACAACCCCTACCGGCGATCGCACATTGGGAAGGAAAGCACTACATCGTTGTCTATGAAATCACCAAAAAACACGTGATTGTTGGTGATCCCGCCATCGGTCAACGCACCCTCACCCTGAGAGAATTCAAAGATAGTTGGACTGGTTATGCGTTGTTATTACAACCTACAGCCCTGCTGAAAGAAATCGAGATAAAAAGTACGCCATTTTGGCAGTTTTTTGAGTTAGTTAAACCTCACGCCCGCGTGTTAATAGAAGTATTCATTGCTTCAGTATTAATTCAGGTATTTGGATTAATTACACCCCTATTTACCCAACTACTATTAGACAGAGTAATTGTCCAAGGTAGCACCCTGACTTTAAACACCGTTGGTTTCGGTTTGGTAATTTTTAGTTTATTCCGCGTCGCCATTAATGGACTACGGCAATATTTATTAGATCATACAGCAAACCGTATCGGTATAGCGCTGATGGTAGGTTTTATCAAACATACATTCCGCTTACCCTTAGCCTACTTTGAGTCGCGTTACGTCGGCGATATTGTCTCACGGGTGCAAGAAAATCAAAAAATTCAGCGTTTTTTAACCGGCGAAGCACTATCAATTACCTTGGATTTATTGACAGTGTTTATCTATGTAAGCCTGATGTTTTGGTACAGTTCGGCAATGGCATGGCTGAGTTTAGCAATTATACCGCCATTTTTCCTACTAGCTATCTTCGCCACCCCTTTTCTGCGCCGCATCAGTCGGGAAGTTTTTAGCGCCTTAGCCAACGAGAATAGTTATCTAATTCAATCTCTCACAGGGATTCGCTCAATTCGCTCAATGGCGATTGAACAGACAGTACGTTGGCATTGGGAAGAACTGTTAAATGATTTGACTAAAAAAACATTTAAAGGTGAGGTAATTGGGAACCAACTGCAAATGTTTAGTTCCACTATCGAATCACTAATAACCACAGGATTACTGTGGTTTGGTGCATGGCAGGTGATTCAAAATCAACTAACAATTGGACAATTAGTTGCCTTTAATATGTTACTAGGAAACATCATTCGCCCTTTTCAAAGGCTGGTGGTGTTGTGGAATCAATTACAAGAGGTGATCATTTCTACAGAGCGGATTAATGATGTATTAGAAGCTGAACCAGAAGAAGATTTACAACATCAACCCCGGCAGATTTTACCAAAACTGCGTGGTGGAATTCGCTTTGAAAATGTCACATTTCGCTATCATCCAGAGAGTGATATTAACGTTCTCGAAAACATCAGTTTTGAAATTAAGCCAGAGCAGATAGTAGCCGTTGTAGGGCGCAGCGGTTCTGGGAAAACCACCCTCTCCAAGCTGATTTTAGGATTATATCCACCGACAGATGGAAAAATTTTAATTGACTCCCAAGATGTGACTAGTGTTTCCCTGCGATCGCTCCGTTCTCAAATTGGAGTAGTCGATCAAGATACGTTTTTATTCGGCGGTACAGTGCGCGAAAACATCAGCATTGCTCACCCAGAAGCCACCCTAGAAGAGATTGTAGAGGCGGCACATTTAGCAGGAGCCGATGAATTTATTAAACAACTACCAATGGGCTACGAAACCCAAATTGGTGAAGGTGGTGGGATGTTGTCTGGTGGACAACGCCAACGCCTAGCGATCGCCCGTGCATTGCTAGGTAATCCCCGCCTCTTGATTTTTGATGAAGCCACCAGTCACCTAGACACTGAATCTGAGCGGATTATTCAACACAACCTCAAAACAATTTTGCAAGGGCGTACAAGTGTGATCATTGCTCATCGCCTTTCCACTGTACGCCATGCTGACCTGATTTTAGTTTTAGATCACGCGTTATTAGTAGAAAGCGGTACTCACGATGAATTAATTGCTAAAAAAGGTCATTATTTTTATCTCAACCAACAACAAATGACTCAAGTAGGTTGAGAATTTTTTGATTGAGGAATGAGGAGTTAATTCATAGCTCATAACTCATAACTCATAACTCATAACTCATAACTCAAAATTCCATGCCCAACTTATCTCAGCATTCATCATCAGTTATCATCAAACCACAAAAGAATGAACCTCCCCTAGTTGAGGACTCTACCGCTGTTGTAAATCATAAAATCAAGGTAGCAGCAACCGAAACTAATGATTGGTATTATGGCACCGAGGAACTGTTAGACGCCTTACCAAAGGCTTGGACACGCTCAATGCTGTATGTACTCCTCACTTTCGCTGCTATTAGTTTACCTTGGGCGATGCTGACCAAGGTCGATGAAACAGGAAGCGCCAGAGGGCGTATAGAACCCAAAGGATCAACACAAAAATTAGATAGTCCAGTTAGCGGTAGTGTCACTAGTGTCAATATCAAAGAAGGAGGGATAGTAAAAGCCGGCCAGGTTTTAGTTGAATTAGAGTCTAATGTGCTGCGAACAGATTTGCAACAAACACAAGCAAAACTGGAAGGGTTAGTCAATCGACGCAGCCAATTGGAATTACTCAAAAACCAATTGCTGCTAGCGATTAATATTCAACAACAACAAAACAAATCTCAAGAAATGGAAAAAATAGCCCAAGTTAATCAAGCGCAGCAAAACTTGGATGCTAAACAGAGTACGTATAACTTACAAAAATTAGAAAAACTGGCTCTAGTTGAGCAAGCAAGACAAAACATTACCTCTACCGAGACTGAGCAAATATTAGTTAACAGTCGTTTCAACAGAGATTTAGTAGAAGTCACACGCTATCGTGAACTTTTGCAGATGGGTGCAATTCCTCAAATCAAAGTTGTGGAATTGGAAAAGACGGCCGAAGAAAGCCAACGGATGCAGCAACAAGCGAAATCAGCCATCACACAAGCCCAGCTGCGCTTCAAAGAAGAATTGAATCGCTATCAGGGGATTATGACTCAAAGTAAAGCAGATATTGAACAAGCAAAATTGCACTTCCTAGAACAACAAAGCAGCTATCAAAGCGTAGTGCAAGCAGGTAAACTGGCGGTGCTAAAAAATCAGGAACAACTCAAAGACCTGCAAACACAAATCACCAGCTTGCAATCGGAAATTGCTCAAACTAAAAGCCAGATATTATCCTTAAATATCCAGTTACAGCAACGAGTAATGCGATCACCAATTGATGGAACAATTTTTGAATTACCTATCGAAAAGCCAGGATCTGTAGTCCAACAGGGACAGATGATTGCCCAAATTGCTCCCCACAATACTTCCGTAATTCTCAAAGCATACATGCCAAGCGAACAAAGTGGTTTTTTGAAAATAGGAATGCCGGTTAAAATCAAGTTTGATGCTTATTCATACCAAGATTATGGCGTACTACCGGGCCGTGTTACCTGGATTTCCCCTAACTCAAAAATTCAGGATACTAACCAAGGTAAAATCGAAACTTTTGAGTTGGAAATTTCCTTGGATCAGCCTTATATCCAAACTGGAAACAAACATATTACCTTAACACCTGGTCAAACAGCAACAGCCGAGGTAATTATTCGCCAGCGTCGAGTGGTTGACTTTATTTTAGATCCGTTTAAGAAATTGCAAAAAGGCGGTCTTGACCTTTAGCAATAAGTAGTCTCTTTGATTTTTAAAATACATGTAGGTAGAGCTATGCTTTAGAAATCCAGGTTTTGTAATGTATAGCCCTACCTACACATAAGCTGTTATGCATTTAAATTGTATATTTCGCGCTAAGGTGCGTAGGTTGGGTTTACCGTGGAGAAACCCAACATTATTCGGGATTTGTTGGATTGAGGAACGAAACCCAACCTACAATTTTCCTTAACTGAAGCGTATTGTTCTATATATGACACTTGTATAAGTCCTAAAGATAAAACTTGAATATTTATATTTTATTGATAATGCTCAACTTGTAAATTATTAAAACTGCCATTAGATAGAGACGATATATATCGAATGAGTTAAATATTAAGGTACGCTAATTCCATCTAAACAATCCCAAGTATTAAACTGAACTTTTGTTGATAATCGGAGGATTTATGTCATGCCACAACTTTTACATGTTACCCTGAAAGACATTCTTGAATACATCAAACTATCTTGTCAAATCCCTAGCATATTGGAAGCGATAACCAGTAGAAAAATCATTAGTGATGCAGCTAAAAAAGCAGGGATTAAAATTGAAACAGAAGAACTTCAACAGGCTGCAGATAATTTGCGTCTAAACCACCAACTCATCAAAGCGGAAGATACCTGGACATGGTTAGAGAAACATCATATTTCTCTAGATGACTTGGAAGAAATAGCCGCAAGCAATCTACTAGCTGCCAAGTTGGCAAATCATTTATTTGCAGATAAAGTTGAACCGTTCTTTTTTGCTCATCAACTAGATTATACTGGAGCAGTAACCTATGAAGTCATTTTGGATGATGAAGATTTAGCTTTAGAACTGTTTTATGCCTTAAAAGAAGGTGAAATTAGTTTCCAAGAAATTGCCCGCCAACACATCCAAAATCCAGAAATTCGCCGTAGTGGAGGCTATCAAGGAATCCGCCGTCGTACAGATTTTAGACCGGAGATTGCAGCAGCGGTATTTGCTGCTACTCCACCTCAAATTCTCAAGCCCATAGTTACACCAAAAGGAGTACATATAATTATGGTTGAGGAAATCATAAAACCAGAACTAGATAACCAGATACGCCTCACAATTATAGGAGATTTTTTCACGGATTGGTTAAAGCAACAAGTTGCAGATGTAGAAACAGTAGCGCAGCTTGATCTGGATGTAAATTCTCCAGCTTCGCCTGCAATACTAACTGCAACTGAAGTCACTAGTTAACCATTTATTCCTGTTACAGCACCTTCCTGTAAATAGACCAGGACTCTGGGGCGCAAAGCCTTGCGCCCCTACAAATTTGAATACAAAACTTTAGTTTGCTCTATGCTGACCGCCCTGTAAATAGACCAGGACTCTAGGGCGCAAAGCCTTGCGCCCCTACAAATTTGAATACAAAACTTTAGTTTGCTCTATGCTGACCGCTACCAACATTTATCCATGTTGATTGAATATGCACAAGTTCTAAATTGTTCTGCCTACTTTTATTCTGGTGTGATTTACCCAATAAGTAGTTGTTTTTGAGTAATCGAATGTACGTTCGATAAGGTATATAATCTATTGGATTATAGCAAGCATAATTGAGAAATAAAACACAAGCCCATGAATACTTGCCACTGAGAATAGCTTTGATAATCTGCTCTATTTGTTCAGATGCAGTGGCGTCATATAAATCTTTATTTGATTCGGACATTTTTTGACTCATAAAATTGATTGCTTCTATGGCTTTTATGCAAAATAGTCTAGAGTGAATTGTGATTTTTGGTCAGTAATTTAATGGGGTATAGATATCCTTGGAGTTATTGTTGAGATAAGGACATTGTAACTGTATTTTCTGTAAAGAAAAATGGTGTAAAATTGATGTCATCCGTCCTATTGGTGTATCATTTCCATGCTGCCAAGCATCGAGTAAAGCATTGGCAATAATGTGGCATCTGTTCATACCAAAACTTTCTTGATCGCTAAATTTATGGTTTGGTTCTTCCGCGCAAGCCAACCCCGGTGCAAGTAATTTTGTAAACAAAGGTACTTGTTCATAAAAATGAGATTGGTTTTGTATATACACCCTTTCTAATACTGGACTGACAGCTTCATAGTTGCTTTTATTAAAGTACAATACCGCTGAGTCGTAACGCCCATAATCTGAAGGGTTGTATAGAGCTTTAAATGTGAAAGAAATAGGTATCGCGTTGAGTTGCGTAGTTAAGCTATTCATAACTGCAACAGCACCATCTGGAGTTAAATTGAAGTAAACGCGCACTAAATCCTGATGATTGTTGGCAGTACCGGCATTACCCACAGCGAGATAAAATCCATTTTGTACCAGATTTTTGGGCATTTTGATCGATACTGAATTACCAACACTCACAACTTGGTCTTGTGGTTGTAGATGGATATCGCGTTCAATGTGCAGTGTCAAACCACCCTTATGTACTGCCAAACTGCCATCTGTTTCTTCTTTTACCACACGCCAATCTGGGCTTAAGTAACCTCCACTAGTGTTGTTTTCATGTAAGCGTTCGTAAAAGTCTATATTCACGCCCAAGAAGGTATTATTTTCAAGATTTTGGTTCAATCTTAGATTTGTTCCCTCCCCATCGAGGGCAAGGATATTTTTCAAGGAGCCGTTATAATATATACCGTACAGAAAAGTAGATAGTTGCAGTTTCAACAACTTATCTTGCAGATCCGAGGGTAATTGCTCAAAGCGAGAGACTGCTGACTCTGGTAATTCTAAGGCTTTGTAGTCTGGGTGTCTAATAGAATGCTGGGACTGAATCACAAGCCGATTAATGATGTCTTGCAGAGATGTCTGCAATGAATCGGGAAGATCTGACAGTTGAGTTGGTAGAGAATTTAATAGTTGCATAAGTGTTTGTCTGCTGGGGAGAGGGGAGGGAGAGAGAAGCAATATCCTCCTCATCGGAGCCTAGATTTAGTGCTATTGGTTCTAAACGGGAGATAAACTGATAGGGGTGATATCTGAAGCTTGCATACCACAAACCGTGGAAATGGATGCTTGCGGACTGCACAATAAACTCTTGGCAACTTGGAGCATACAGATATTAGAATTACCAAAGGCTTTTTCGTGCTGGAGTGTTGCTTGAATAGCTCTAATTAAAGATAAACCGCAAAATTGTACAACTCGCTCCAAAAAATCAGGGCGCCGTTCTAAAATTTCGGGGAAATGAGCTAAATAAGCAGTAAACAGCGCCGCAATTGAAGGTTGGAGTAATTGTAGGGGAGTGGTAGCAAGGCGTAAAGACTCTTCTATCGCTATTGTTTTACCGCTAATCATGCTATACAACCAGATTTGTAAGTAGCTGGAAATTAGGGTTCCTAAATCATTAGCTGGATCTCCCCAAGCACTACGTTCCCAGTCAATGAATCGAATGATGCTGTTTCTATCATTCGATTCATTCTTAACCGCTTCTTCCCAATTAAGGGAGAGGAGAATATTGTTTAGCTTTAGGTCATTATGAGTGAGACAGCAGGGGGTGAAAGCATTACTCAAATCAGCAATGGCTTTTGCTAGACTCTCGTAACGTTGATAGAGTGCAAAGAATTTCAGTCCATTAGCAGGAACAGTACCAAAAACTTCTGGAGTAATTCTGTCCAAATCACGAATCAGCTTCGGAGTTTTTTGACTAGATCCACCCTCAGCATTTTGCAAGAATTCCCCATACTTTGGATTGTCAAAAGTTAGGCGATGAATTGATGCTAAAGTAGTTCCAATTGCTGTTGCTATTTCAGTATGAAAAAAATTCTCATTCATGTAAAATTCTGCTAAATCGCGATAATCATTGAGATAATTAAAAACAATGATGGAATTTTCAGCATCAAAATGCATCGCCTCCGAAAAAATCGGTCGAATGTGGTTTATTGCTGTGAATTTCTGCAAAAACTCGTGAATTTGCCATTCTTTGACAAACTCACCCGCAGTTTTGCCTTTTTGGTGGCGACGCTCTTGCTTAATCAGGAGTTTTCGCCCCTCTGGGAAGCTGACTAACAAGTTAAAATTTTTGGCAGGTTTTAGTTCAATATTGATCAATGACTCCTCTTGTTGAGTACACAGACCAGAGGAAATTAGGTATTCAAAAACATTTTGATGGCTTAATAGCAATGGCATAATTTATTAAGGTAAGGAATTTTCCAATAAAAACAATCTTGCTTTATTTTTAACTGTTGACCGTCAACAGTCAACAGTAAACAATCAAACGTCAACGGTTATAAAAACTGCGATTGTTCGTGACAAATAACTTGGCTAGCGATGAAATAGTATCGATTGCAAACGCTAAGAAAACGAACTCAAGAGTTTTGAGGCTAAAACTAAGAAGCTGATAAAATTGATAGCCTTCACCACCATACACATACATAGAATCGATATCGGTCAGGTCATTGATGAATCTTTCTGAATCAGCAATACGCAGTTCAGAAATTGTAATTTTTGCCATGTACTTGATTTCCAAACCCATTATTAAAAACTTGGTACATTTCAGCCAAATTAAGCATGACATTACTTAATTTGGCTGACTCTCTTATTTTTTGGATGATAAAGAAACCTCCGTTTTATCAATTCACAATTCATAATTCGCCATTAATTTTGAATTAATGGTTGCAATTCCTAACATTCGGTAATGTCTCAGGCTTAAGTCTACACAACGTAGATTTTATTCCACGCAGCGTTTAAATTTACCTTTGAATTGTTTTGAATCTTGAATTTTCAACGTATAGGTTGCTTTTACATTTAATTCCAAGAGAGCTATCTAGTGCAGTAGGAAACTACAAATTATCAACGACTTAATGCCAGTGATCACTAACACCGTGGTCGCTGAATGACTTAGCAAGGGATACAATGTTATTGATTGCAAAGCCTATCAAACCAAATTCCAAGAGTTTTTGAAATCCGGAGCCTTCACCACCATGAACTGATATGGAATCCATATCGTTCAAGTCATTGAGGAAGCTTTCAGAGTCTTGGAACAGTTCAGCACCACTTTGACGCAGTTCGGTAAGAGTAATAGTAGCCATGATTTTCTCCTAAAGCACTTGTTTACAGTGACTATTATTGGGGTGCAATTAAGCTGTGAATTGCTTAACTGTTAATCCTATTTTTATTTACAAACTTTTCCAAAGTCAATGTTTTTCAATTAGTTAAAAAGACATAAATATATGTATTTTGTCTTTTTTGATTTTTCATATAATTTACTTATATTATCTATCTAAAGAATCATATTAACTGATATGAATATCGAGCAATACGGTTCAGTTAGAGCCAAAAACTCTAAGCTGCGTAGGTTAGCTTGAGGAACTTAGACCCATAGGGGCTTGGCGGAGGCTAACCCAAAATTTACGGGGGTTTGTTGGGTTTACCCACGGGTAGCAACATCCTACAATTAGCGTATTGCAATATTGCAAGTTATTGCAAAAAAGCGTACATTTTGAAGATTTTAAATCCTCAAAATGTACGCCTTTATTCAATAATTTACCTGCCCTATAAAGTTGATTTAAACATCAAGATTATCTTGCCAAGCCGCCATTTTCTTATCTATTTGCTCCAACCATTTATCGATAGTTTTATCGAATTTCTGGTAAAATTCTGCGGCAACATCCTTGTATTTTGTGTTTTTTTGTCTGTAACCTCCTACTATAGTATTCATTTCCCTAGGAGTTGG
This sequence comes from Gloeotrichia echinulata CP02, assembly GCA_038087035.1. Classification (NCBI taxonomy): domain Bacteria; kingdom Bacillati; phylum Cyanobacteriota; class Cyanophyceae; order Nostocales; family Gloeotrichiaceae; genus Gloeotrichia; species Gloeotrichia echinulata. Next base: position 2,374,078 of record CP051187.1, read on the forward strand.
TTCATCAAGAAGACTTTTGTCAGGAATATGATACAGGTCAGAGATAGTTATCTTAACCATTTTGTTGCCCCCTTCAAGATATTGATTGTCAGTAAAACAGCTTTGGATATAATTAGGCGCAAAATCCAAAATCCTGATCTTATATTTTGTGATTTCACCTGTAAAGTCAAGTTTTGCAAGTTAATTTTATAGACACAAGTAAAGGATTTTTGTCTGGAAAGATGATGATTTACTCTCGGGTGTCATATCATCTCCGGCTGAACACACGTGGTTCGGGTAGGGGCGCAAGGCCTTGCGCCCCTACAGATCATGGTTGCGCCCCTACAAATCATGGTTGCGACCCTACAAATCATGGTTGCGCCCCTACAGATCATCCAACGACGCCAAAAAAAAGAGATTTTCCTGTGCGGTGAAGGGTTATATCATGTATTGTGGGAGCGCTAAAGCGCAACTACGAACAACAAGTTACCCAGCATTGTTAGCTTGCTGGACTGGTTAATTTTTCGCCTGTGGTTGGGAGGGGGGAATTGTCACATCTATTGGCGTTACCTGTGATGCTAGTTGCGTCAATGGTGGTTGAATGGCTATTTGATTCCCCACCACCAGAGTTACCAGCTTTTCTGGCTTAAGGTATTGCTTTGCGACCCGCTGGACATCAGCTGCTGTGGTGGAAGCTACAGCTTTTTGATAGCGAAACAAAAAATCAGCCGGATAGCCGAAATATTCGTAGCGCATCAAGCGCGATAGAGTTTGGGAGGGGTCTTGAAAATTGAACACAAAAGAATTCAGGGTAGACTCTTTTGCAAAAGCCAATTCCTTAGCTGTGACTCTTTGGTTTTGGATGCGCTTAATTTCAACCCGCAAAGACTTAATAAACTGAACAGTCGCATCTGATCGCGTTTGTCCACCAGCAATGAACAACCCAGGATAATCAAAACGGGGATTCCAGTAACCGTATACCGAATAAGCTATCCCTTGACGCGATCGCACTTCATTAAATAACCGACCACCAAACCCATTCAACACCCCATTCAATACATTCAACGCCGCATAGTCGGGATTATTAAATTGTCCGCCTAAATGCCCAATCAGAATATTACTTTGAGTCAACTGCGGTTGATTCACAAAAAATACACCACCACCCTTAGCTTGAGACACCTTCGGTAACTGGGGTTTAGCTAGATTCCGGTTAGGCTTCCAATCGCCGAACTTGCTTTGAATGAGCGATCGCATTTTTTTAGCATCAAAATCCCCCACAATTCCCAAAATCATATTATTGGGATAAAAATATTGCTGGTAAAATTGCACCAAATCCTGACGAGAAATCCGATCCAGCGTTGCATATTCTGTCGTGCGAGCATAAGGACTATCTTGTCCATAGATTAACTTGCGAAATTCCCGACTAGCAATATCATTTGGATCATCATTGCGTCGCGCAATACTACCCTTCTCTTGCGTCTTAGCCAAATCCAGCTTTTCTTGAGCAAAAACCGGCTCACGCAACACCTCAGCAAACAACCCAAAAACCGTTTCCAGATTTTCACTCAGCGTGTCAAAACTAGCACCAGCAGAACTTTCCCCAATACTAGTTTCCACCGAAGCCGCTCGTTCCTCCAAAATATCATTAATTTCATCCGACGAATGCTGCTTAGTTCCCCCAGTTCGCATCACCGTTCCCACAAACCCAGCCAAACCGACCTTATCTGAAGTTTCCAGGCGATCGCCAGTCCGCAACAAAGCAGTACCATTCACCAAAGGCAGATCGTGATCCTCCATCAAATACACAACCAAACCATTTTGCAACACATACCGCTCATACTTCGGTAACTTCACCTCAGACAACGGTGGAAACTGCAACTCATTGTAATGCTTTACCGCCCCCGTCGCCGCCCAAGAAAAATTAAAACTTAACAGTAAAAACCCAAAAGCCGCAACCAAAGCATAAACCAGTCGCCGACTACTTTTAATTTTCCCACCCATCCGCCTTTTACCCTTCACCTGATATCTCTGCATTTTTCTGTTCCTCTGCGGTTCAATTCCTACCCCTGTTTCGACAACAACTTACCAATTGTGCGATTTTCCGGCGTAAACCTATCCTGAGCCACCCGCTGAATATCAGCCGGAGTCACCGACGCAATATCATCCAACTGCTTAAACAAATTGCGCCAAGAACCAGTTTTCACCTCATATTCCAACAGCTGCTTCGCCATACCCATATTGGAATCCAAACTTCGCAATAAACCCGCCCGCGCTTGGGTCTTCACCCGCTGTAACTCAGTCGTCGTCACAGATTCCGTTTTCAATTTGTCAATTTGTTGACGCAAAGCCACCGCCAACTCATCAACCGTGCGACCAGGAGCAGTCAGAGCATAAAATAACATCAAATTTGGGTACTTATCCCCAGGAAACCCACTAGAACCTTGGGCATTCAACGCCACTCGCTGTTGTTCAACCAAAGATTTATACAATCGTGAAGTACGTCCATCACTCAATAAACTAGCAATAATGTCATAAACCGCATTATCTCGGTCAGTTACAGACGGACGGTGATAACCTTCTAAATACCAAGGTTGAGAAGGTAGCTGTAAAGTAACTTCCCGCGTTTGTGTTTGCGGTGGTTCCGCTGGGATGGATGCAGTAGCTTTTGGTTTTTTAGGAAAGCGTCCAAAATAAATTTGCGCCAGTTTTTTCACCTGATTCGGGTTGACATCTCCCACAACTGCAATGGTTAAATTACTCGCTACATAATACGTATCAAAAAACTGCTTCACATCTTCCGGTGTGAGGTTGCGGATATCTTCGTCATAACCAATGACCGGACGCCTGTAAGCATGGGTTTTGTAAGCAGCATCGAGAAACTTTTCCACCATTTGTCCAATGGGCGAATTTTCTACCCGCAGGCGTCTTTCCTCCAAAATTACATCTTTTTCTTTATAAAACTCGCGAAATACTGGGTCAAGAAATCTCTCTGATTCTAGGGACATCCACAGTTCCAACTTATTCGCCGGAAAGCTGTAAAAATAACGGGTGGCTTCCACAGAGGTATTCGCGTTTAAACCCACCCCTCCCGCTTGTTCGACAATTTGCCCTAGTTCATTTTGCTTGACAAACTTACCTGCTTGTGATTCTACTTGCTTAAACTCAGCTTGCAACTTGGCGACTTGATCTTTTTTACCACCAGCCTTAGCTGTTTTAATTTCTGTATCCAATTGTTGCAAACGGTTAAGCAGTGGTTGTTCTGACTTGTAGTCTTTCGTACCAATACGTTGCGTACCTTTAAAAGCCAAATGCTCCAAAAAGTGGGCTACACCAGTTTTGCCATCCGGCTCATCCACACCACCGACATCAGCGTAGGTAAGAAAAGAAACTACAGGTGCTTGATGGCGTTCCAAAACAATGAACTTCATCCCATTGTCCAGGCGAAACTCAGTCAACTGCTTAATAACCCGATCCAGATAAGGTTGAATCGAAGTTTGAGGAGTTTGAGCTAGAGCAGCTTCTGGAACTATTCCCCAGGTAAACATGGCAATAACCAGCAAAATTGCCAAAAATCGGCGCAATTTGAAGGGGGATAGATTCTGGTAAAAACAACGGGAATTGAGAGCAGATTTGATTCCCAGTCCCCAGTCCCATTTGAAAATTGAGCGACTCAGTTTAAGCATAAGCGTCAATAAAAGTAAAGTTCTACTATCTCAGAAACAGACTACGAGCCATTGGGCGTTAATCTAGTATTAAGCTTTTGGTGCTTTTTGTACCTGACGTTAGACAATATTGCGACAACCAGTGTTCCAAAGAGATCACTATAACCACTATGCGAGTTTTTAATTCTCCCCCACCCTCAGAAGCACAGACACGTAACCGTATTTTACAGGCCGCGTTGCGATTATTTGCCTCCCAGGGATTTGATGGGACAACCACCCGCGACTTAGCACAAGCAGCAGGTGTAGCTGAGGGCACCCTATTTCGTCATTTTCCCAATAAAAAGGCAATTTTGGTAGAGGTGGCTACTGGTGGTTGGGTGGAGATTCTCACAGATTTACTTACAGAATTGAGTGAAATGGGTAGCTATAAAGCGATCGCCCAAGTAATGCGCCGACGGATGTGGAATTTACAAAAAAATGCCGAATTGATGAAGGTCTGTTTCATGGAGGTACAATTTCATCCAGATTTGCGCGATCGCATTCAACTAGAAGTCATTAGCAAAATGACCGATGTCGCGGAAGCTTTCTTTCAAACGGCGATGGATAGAGGTGTTTATCGCCAAACGGATGCGAAATTAGTGGCTAAGGTTTTCTTAGGAATGTTTGCGATCGCTGGTTTTTCTGACAACACCTTAATCGAACCCAACGCTTCCCCCCAAGAAATGCAGCAAATGGCTGAAGGATTGGCTGATATTTTTCTCAATGGCGTGTTAGCGAAAGAGTGAAATTTGTTGTCCCTCTACCTGTTTGGCAAAATTAGCTTAATTAGGTCGGTTATTGAACATTACAGGCTGGTTGTCGTCATTTGTCCGTTGTATGCTCCCTTCGACTAAGCTCCCTTCGACTTCGCTCAGGGAGCGACTTGGTTCCCTTCGACTAGGCTCCCTTCGACTTCGCTCAGGGAGCGACTAGGCTCCCTTCGACTAGGCTCCCTTCGACTTCGCTCAGGGAGCGACTAGGTTCCCTTCGACTAGGTTCCCTTCGACTAGGTTCCCTTCGACTAGGTTCCCTTCGACTAGGTTCCCTTCGACTAGGTTCCCTTCGACTAGGTTCCCTTCGACTAGGTTCCCTTCGACTAGGTTCCCTTCGACTAGGTTCCCTTCAACTTGGTTCCCTTCGACTAGGTTCCCTGAGCGAAGTCGAAGGGAGCGACTTTGCTCACCACCGAAGCCAGCCAACCTACTGTAATGAGTTTCATTTTGACATTCAGCCAACTGATGCAACAAATTTGTATCCCCTGCAATCAAAGCTTGCTTTTTCTTCCGATTCCAGCCCTGTACCTGCTTCTCACGCTCAAAAGCATCAGCCACGCGCTTATAATACTCACAGAAAACCAGCTTCACAGGCAACCGTTTCGCCGTGTAGTTTGCACCCTCTCCCTCTTGATGTTGCCATAGACGCCGCTCTAAATCTGTTGTACTACCCGTGTAGTAACTACCATCAACACACTCAAGAATGTAGATATAAGCCATAAGTTGATTTGTGCGATCGCTCGCTGTCTAGTTACTTATAAAAAGTGTTCCCTGAGCGAAGTCGAAGGGAACACTCTTTAACTAGCGCTGTCTAGTTACTTATAAAAAGTGTTCCCTGAGCGAAGTCGAAGGGAACACTCTTTAACTAGCGAAGTGAAAGCGATGTGCATGGAAATAACGTACCTGATATCCAGGAGCGTGGGTTTCGACTCCGCTCAACCCACTGGTTGAGCGTCGAGGGCTGAATCTGAGTGCGTAAGTCCTGTTTTGTATAAAAACAAATAAATAATCAATAAATTTAAAGTTAATTTAACTATAGCTTAATTTTAGTACGTATATTTCTGTTTTGCCGCAAATTTTAGCCTTACGACATTTGTGATTATTGCCTGAAAACTACTTAAAATTGATTCGCCGAGCTTGTTGACTCCATTGTCGCACTTGCTCCACCGCCGGACATAAATCGCGGCGTTGCATTGTGGCAACCTGTAGACGTAAAATTTGCAGGTGCAATCTGTGAGCCGGAACCTCAGCCAACTGCGCCACCGAACCCACACCTGCATGTAACAATAAACCACAATATTGTGTCCCCACACCAGGAATCCGCGCCAAATCTGCCAAAGCCACCCATTTATTGACATACTGAAGATGGACTTGTAATTGACTTGCTAACGCCACTCTTTGTTCTAGAGTCTTCCCTAGTTTAACTAGCGCTGCTGTGGTTTTAATGCCACAATTTTGTAGTTGCGATTGTTCATCTTGACTCAATCCAGGTAATTGCTCAATCGGCCAGTCACAAGACTTGATAGGATGAGGATTATCTGTATGTTTAGGGGTCATGTCAACTCTCCGCGCAGGACTGTAACTGCTTGTCCACCCAGATAAACGCGATCGCCCCCAGGATAATATACCTTGACTACCCCACCGCGACTAGATGCCTGATAAGCCAAGAACTGATCTTTTTGCAGGCGATCGCGCCAGAAAGGAGCAAGACAACAATGAGCAGCGCCAGTCACCGGGTCTTCATTTATCCCCAATCCTGGAGCAAAGAAGCGAGAAATAAAATCGTAGTCTGAACCAGGATGAGTAATGCTAGTTACAATGATATCAGACACAGGCAATGTTTTGAGTAACTGGAAATTCGGCTGTAGTTCTCGCACCAAATCTTCCGATTCCAACTCTACCAAATAACCCAGAGAATTCTCAAAGACAGATTTGTAAGCTACACCCAAAGCTTTGCTGAGTTCTGACGGTGCGACAGTTGCACAAGAAACATTCACCGGAAAATCTAACTCAATCCAGTCACCTTGAAGCTTGGCTGTTAGTACCCCGCTTTTAGTAAAAAACCGCACCACTTCATCAACAGACAAATGACCCTCCAACCATAGCACATGGGCACTGGCTAAGGTAGCATGACCACAAAGAGGTACTTCCACCGTCGGTGTAAACCACCGCAAACCAAAGCCATCATCCTGTCTGACAATAAAAGCCGTCTCCGATAAATTCATCTCCTGGGCGACATTCTGCATCCAAGCATCATCTTGGGGTGCAGACAAAACACATACAGCAGCAGGATTCCCAGCGAAAGCCCGATTCGTGAAAGCATCAACCTGAGTAATAATTTGTCCCATAGGTTCAATGACGACTTCTCCCAATACTGCGTAGGTTTTGAAAATCGCAAAGCGTGAAACCTTTGTAGAGACGTTACATGTAACGTCTCTACATTCGTTAACCGAGTAGTATTGCGACTTCTCCCATCATTTAGATTACCTAATTTCTGCCTCTGCATGAACTCCTATTGCAAGTCGATGCAATTCAATTGCGAGTCGATGCAATTCAATTGCAAGTCGATGCAATTCAATTGCGAGTCGATGCAATTCAATTGCGAGTCGATGCAATTCAATTGCGAGTCGATGCAATTCAATTGCGAGTCGATGCAATTCAATTGCAAGTCGATGCAATTCAATTGCGAGTCGATGCAATCGCATTGCAGGGTAAAATATTGTTATGCTAACCCAAAATCCCCCCACCTCCCTCATCGACACCCTCCGTCACCGCAGACAAAAACTAGCTAGCCTGATTGATTTTCCCGCAATTCTGTGGTCAGGAAACAGCAGTCCGCGTAACTTTGCGGCTAATAATTTTCCCTTTCGCGCTAGCAGTCATTTCCTTTACTTTGCCGGATTGCCATTACTAAACGCCGCTATTCGCCTAGAAGCAGGTAAACTAGAATTATTCATAGATGATCCTCATCCCAGCAGCGCCCTTTGGCATGGACAAACACCAAATCGGGAAAAAATCGCCGAGATAATTGGCGCTGATGCAGCAAGACCAATGGCAGAATTAGAGTCATCAATAGAAGGTGCAGCGACAATAGCTGTACAAGATGCGGCTACTTGGACACAGCAAACCCAGCTATTAAATAGATGGATTTTACCCCCAAATCCGCCCCAAGGAATTGACTTAGAATTAGCCAAGGCGATTATCTCCCTGCGCCTCACCCATGATACCGAAGCATTAACTGAGTTACGCCAAGCTGCGGTGGTGACTGTAGAAGCTCACAAAACGGGGATGGCTGCAACAGCTAAAGCCAAACGAGAATCAGAAATTAGGGCAGCGATGGAAGGAATAATTATCGCTCACAATATGACAACATCTTACAACAGTATTGTCACAGTTCACGGCGAAGTTTTGCATAATAACCAATATCACCACCCCCTACAACCAGGAGATTTACTCCTAGCTGATGTCGGCGCCGAAACAGAGATGGGTTGGGCTGGCGATGTCACCCGTACTTGGCCAGTTTCTGGTAAATTTTCATCTACCCAAAGAGATATATATAATATTGTACTGGCGGCTCATGATGCGTGCATTGCCAAAATCTTTCCTGGGGTGGAGTATGAAGAGATTCATCTTTTGGCTTGCACAGTCATTGCGGAAGGATTAGTAGATTTAGGTATTTTACAAGGAAATCCCCAAGATTTAGTGGCAATGGATGCCCATGCATTGTTTTTTCCCCACGGTATTGGGCATTTACTCGGTTTAGATGTCCATGATATGGAAGATTTAGGCGATTTAGCTGGGTATGAAGAGGGACGCCAAAGAAGCGATCGCTTTGGTTTAGGCTATCTACGTTTAAATCGTCCCCTGCGTCCAGGAATGCTGGTGACAATTGAACCGGGGTTTTATCAAGTTCCTGCCATTTTAAATGATGGTGAACTGCGCTCAAAATATTATAATGTCGTCAATTGGGAACGCTTATCTCAATTTGCCGATGTCCGAGGAATCCGCATCGAAGATGATGTTTTAGTGACAGCAGAGGGTAGTGAAGTGTTAACGGCTGCATTACCAAATCATCCAAGTGCAGTAGAGGAATTAGTCGCTGGTTGATTTTATCATAGTTCACCCGTAAAGGTCAACTTTTGAACCCTGTCGGCAAATGCTGCGTTGTTAGAGCGAAGGGGTAATAAGACGTAAATTGGAAATTTCTCGAAAATCTTTGATATTGTGAGTAACTAGCGATAAGTTATGGCGGATAGCTGTTGCTGCAATCCAGGCATCTTGAGGAGAAATGACCCGTCCTGCACTTTGTTGATCGGCACGAATCTGTGCCCATTCCCGACAGAGGGGTTGATCAACTGGAATGATGATATAATCCGACAAGTATTGCTCTAGTTGTGCGAGGCGACGAGCGCCCCACTTACGCAGGATTGCCCATTGAAAAAGTTCGGCAACGGTCATGAATGAAAGTGCCAATTCATTACCTGTTAAAAGTGGGATGTAAGGATCGGCATAGTCGCTGCCTTTGAAGATGAAGGAGGCAATGTCGGTATCGATTACCAAAAGACTCATGGAAGTTTCCTTAAATTAACTCTTGGCGTTGTTCCTGCAGGAAGGAGAGAAAGTCTTCAATGGAATCTTCTTGAGGCCAAAAGTCAGCGGCGAGATCCTTGATATTCTCAACCGTTGTAGGGTTTTGGGTGGTAAGCAACTGCTTGATTGTGATCCCGTGGCGAAACTGGTCATTGAGCATTTTCAGGTAAGTTTGGGAATTCAAGGATGAATCACCAAGTATGAGGATTTGGAGGAGTTGTTGGCGCTCTTTAGGTGAGAGCGATTGGATGAGAGTCAGCGCAGCTTCGAGTTGTGGTGTCATGGTAAGGAGTTTCCCATATACAAAGAGTATTTATACAGCATTTTTATACGTAATTTTGTCAACCCGGATATTACACATTCATTATTTTAACCCATTGAAATGGGTTAATCATTTGTTAGCTTACAGCTATTTTCAGGTAAATGAACCACATTTTTATATCTCACGCAAACGTGTTCGTAGAGAAGGCGCATGAGCGGAGCGTGCCGTAGGGAAGTAACAAAGAAATACAGATATAGATATCGGCGTGTGGTCTAAATACCTGAAAACTGCTGTAACCCCTTGTAAAGATTGTAAAATACAGTCTCTACATTCATGTTCCAAGATGTCTATTAGAAATCTCCATTTGCGCTAAATAATATGCCCACATCATTCTTCCCCAAAAACGTCCCAACGATAGCACAAACCACCCACCAAAGCCAACAATAAAAAACGTAATCCCGCCAACTACTGACGCAAGCAACGAAAACAAAAATAGCATCACTAACACACCTATTTTTGCTAACACATAGTCACCTAAATTTCGCAATATAAATTTAAAGTGTGCAAAGATATTTATTGTTTCAAGAAATGAGTTTTTTGTCGCACAACGCAACGCCATTGACGGAACCATCAGGAAAACTAGGTTCTTGCGTACTTAGCGTGCTAAATATGTTGAAAAATAAGCTTGAACTCCTTGCTGGGATAAGATGACAGCCATTATTTACTGCCTTTTAGGTCTGATGATTAAAATTTTGGCTATAAGCGCCTGTAAGCCTTGATTTTAAAACAAAGTTATCGACTGTAATTAAAAATTTAGCACGTTAAGTACGCAAGAACCACAAATATAGACTTTTAGGGTGCGTCAGCTGTAAGAATTGGGCAATTTGATAGCTAGTGCGATCGCGTTTATCAGATAAGGATTTTAAAAATGAGATGCGTTTCCCTTGAACCACACTTCACCCTCTGCTGTGCCTGTGTATTGGCTATTAGACCAAACCACTACTGTAGAGCGTTCAACATCTGGACGAATAAGAATTTGCGACACAAAGCGACTGTATTCTGACAAAGATTGCAGAGGGTTTTCGCTCATACTCTAATAAATTGGCTGAAAACGAAGGGTTTCAGCTAACTCGCGTTGATTTATCTGCTCCGTATATGACTGCTTTCGGCGAAGCCATGTTTCATATATACCCTTCCAGCGACTAAAGTCAGTACGGGTTTCGTCATATTCATCATAGCGGGCGAGGGTACCAGCAAAGAGCGCTTTGTAGAAATCCTCGCTCAGAACACCATATTTTTCCTCATAGAGAGTCAATCGGCGCTCCAGCAGTTTCATCTCAATCACAAGTTCATGAATTTCCATTATCTGTACACGGTAAAATGTATCTATTCCAAACCACAAGGTTAGATTACATTATCCTAACCCGACCCTGCGGTTGAGCATTATCAGCTGTGTGACACAGGTCTATTGTTAACAAATTATGGCAAATCAAACCCTGGGACTAGAAAAAGACTTATATAATTATCTCCTATCTGTATCCCTGCGAGAACCGGAAATCTTAACCCAATTACGCCAAGAAACAGCCCAGCATCCAATGGCGATAATGCAAATTGCACCGGAACAGGGTCAGTTTATGGCGTTGTTGGTGCAGTTGTTAGGTGCGAAAAAAACTCTAGAGTTAGGTGTATTTACTGGCTATAGTACGCTAGTAGTTGCCTTGGCGTTACCGAAAGATGGTAAAGTTGTCGCCTGTGATGTCAGTGAAGAATTTACGGCGATCGCTCGGCGTTATTGGCAGCAAGCAGGGGTAGGAGATAAAATTGACTTGCACATCGGACCTGCCCTAGAGACCTTAGATAAATTCTTGGCAGATGGAGAAGCAGAAAGCTTTGATTTTGCCTTCATCGATGCCGACAAGAGTAATTATGATGGTTATTATGAGCGATCGCTACAGTTAGTGCGTCCGGGTGGACTAATTGCGATCGATAATGTTCTCTGGTCAGGTAGGGTCGCCGATCCCGAAGTACAGGATAATAGAACTAACCAGATTCGCGCCTTTAATCAGAAGCTGCATCAAGATGAACGAATCACCCTGAGTTTGCTACCCATTGCCGATGGTTTGACATTAGCGCGGAAGAATTCAAAAAATTAACTTCAGTTAGTCCTCAATAGTAACGTACCGCAAATTTATTGATCGTGCGTAAAACCCCATCCCCAGGTGTCTGTGGATGTAAGCACGGTTAATTGAAGGGGTTCGATACCCCTTCAATTAACACTCTCCCTTCGGGTAAGCGAGTTAACCTCTGTCTTTCTGAGTCTCAATGTACCGCTTCACTGCTTCTTGGGAGACTCCGCCAACAGATGAGTAAAACGTGCCATCACTCCACATCCCTGAACCCCAAAAGCGACGTTTTTTAAGGTCTTTAAACGTATTAAATATATGCACAGCCGAAATTGATTTCATGGTTTTAGCGATTTCTACTGGTGCGGTGGTGTGGTCTGCCTGTACAAATACATGAACGTGGTCAGGCATTATTTCCAATGCGTGAAGTATCCATCCATAGGTTTTACAGGTTTCCCCGATGATGCGTTTTAACTCCACCTCTACAGCGCCTTCAAGGATTTGATGACGGTATTTGGGGCAAAAAATAATGTGGTATCCCAGACAATGTAAGCTTTGTGAGCTTGATAGTATTTCCATTTTTAGTGTATATCGACAAAATATATAAACCTTGTGATATACTCAGTTTACCACCGCCAGTTGTTCATGGGGGAAACCCCCAAGACCACACTGGCTCAGGAAATAAAATGCCTGCGTAGTGCTGACACACCACACAGGCTACTCCTGAAGCCGATTAAACTAAGCAGGAGCAAATCAATTATGCCAGATCCAAGATATTTAAACGATCCAGAAGAAGAAAGCGAACCTTGGACAGAACCTATTCAAGCTGAAGACGACCGATCGGCAGAGGAAACCTGCCAAGAATTAGCCAATGATTACAACGTCGAATTAACGGATGTAACTTATCAAGGCGGGAACAATTACGATTGTCACTTTCAGTAGGAGCAAAATATGAGAATTACTGACAGATTACCAGGAACATCAATTTGGAACAAAAATCAAGGATGGGTATGTGAGCCACTTCCTGTGCTTGAAGCAAATCAAATAGCCGTAACTATTAACGTTAAAAGCGGAATATCTCAGTCACAGCTAGAACAGTCCTTGGATTCGTTAGGAATAGTATCACACTACTATTATTTAGGAGAAAATGATCCTAAAAACCCAAGAGCCGCTAATCTTGTTTACTTAGCTAAAGTATGTCATTCATACGGTGAATTGCTGGAAACTATAGGCGTCTTGCAGTCGGCAAACATACCAGTAAACGCTATCTCTGTAATAACTCCTCAGTTGCAAAAACTGGCAACATTTAAGCAGTTTGAGCAGAGGCAAACAGCGTAATGAAACGTACTGTTAGCGTCCCAGTTGATTTACCATCAGAAAGGTTTTTACCTCTGATGAATCAGTGTGCAGAAATATTTAATGCACACGTTGACTGGGCTATTGCTAACAGTACCTACAACAAAAACAAGGCACACAAGGAACTGTATCATCTGTTAAGGGTTCAGTATCCGAGCGTGCCTTCTGCGTTATTACAAACAGTTCGCGATAACGCACTTGAGGCAATCAAAGCCACAAAGTTTAAAAGCGTTCCCAAGAAAAAACCAACATCAGGATTAAGGTATGACAAACGCACAATGACACTGAGAGGGAAGCAATTAACTCTTAGCTGCATTGGTAAGCGAGTTACCTTGATTCTTGATGTACCTGAATATTTCAGAGAAGTTTTTGAGACTTGGGAATTTTGTGGGGCGACTCTCACTTACACCAGTAAGACCAAGCAATTCTGGGTAAGATTGGTTTTTGAGACAGGAGATCCGCAACACATAGAAGGAAAAATTCAAGGAATTGACCGAGGTTTGTATCACCAAGCTGTTACTAGCGATGGTCAATTCTTCAGTTCTTCTAACATCAGAAAAGTGCAAAGACGTTACTTATACAATCGTCGCCAACTCCAACAAAAAGGTACTCGCAGTGCCAAGCGTCGAATGAACGCGATGTCTGGCCGTGAGAAGCGGTTCATGAAGGACACGAATCATTGTGTAAGTAAAAAGTTAGCCAACCAACCAGGGGTAGCCGTCTTTGTACTAGAGGATTTGTCCAGCATTCGCACACAGCGAAGGGGCAAGAAAATGAATAAATGGTTGGGTAGTTGGGCTTTTTACCAACAAGAACAATTTCTGACTTACAAGGCAGAAGCATTGGGTAAGCGGGTAGTCCACCAAGACCCTCGCTACACTTCCCAGAAATGCAATATCTGCAAGCACATTCGCAGGACTTACCGCACCAAGTCCAAGTTCCACTGCAAAAATTGTGGTCATCGGACACACGCGGATCTCAATGCTGCAAAAAATGTCAGGGATGACTATATTCTCTCCTCTACCCAAGGGACAGAGGAGCAGGCATCAGTCAATATGCCGCATGTTTCAGCCGAGTCTCTCGGTTAGTTACAAGCCCCATCCCCTTGTGGGTGGGGCGTTTGACTCTTTGATGAAGAAACAGCGTCAAAATATGTCAAGAAGATATGAAATGTTGAAATGCTCAAGTTCAGTATGAGCTAACAATCAAACTCACAAGTGTGGAAAATTTAGGACAAAATCCTATCAATTCATCTGATTTAGTCGAACCAGTTATTTTAACTATAACTCTCTACGCTTTTGGTAACAGAATATCTCCTCGTCCACCTCGTCTCAGTATAGATATTCTCGTTGAGAAGGATTTGGTAAAACCTACCCAACCGCCAACGGGTGCTTCCACGTTTGCGGATATTCAGTATGCTCCTCTGACAGGACATTACTATAAACTAGATAAAGGGACACTATTACCAGTAGGTTTGGGGGTGATAGCAGATGGTAAAGAGGTTGGTGGAACTCATTCCCCCACCCATCATACTATCTATCCTTGTCGAGAAATGCCCTTTTCAGAATTTGTAGAAAAATTTCTGAATTGTGGCTGGGTTTATGCAGGTAAAAAAGAAATTAGATAATCCATAAAAGCTATGGCTGAAACAAAATCCTATCAACAAGAAACAAAACTTTGGCATCAATTAATTGAATTAGAAAAAGCCTATTTAGAAACTCGGCAAAATTTTCTCAACAGTTGCAATTCAAGAGTATCTTTGATTAGAGAAGCCTTGCAAAATCCTACAGAAAGAGCAACTGCACTGCAAATCATTAATTATCTAACTTTAGAGGAACGTCAGAGTTTATTTGCTGAATTAATTAAGTTAGCTAGTGTCGGCCATTCAGATATTGAATTAGTCCGAAATACTATTCTTTCATTTGATAAAATATGGCTAATCGATCAGATTGACACTTATGCTGAACCTCTATTAACAAATGGTACAGATGAAGAATATAGGCGATTATTAGAACTTTATATTCAAATTGATGATGGACTAACCGAAACACTTGTCATCAGGTCATTACAACAATCAGACCTTCAAATTCAGGAAGTAGGTGAAGATTTTGATAAATATCTCAAAACTAAACTATCAAGTCAGATGGTAGCGGGAAATTAAACCGCTAAAATTTGTGAAATCTCCACCCAAATCAAACCTTCGCAAATCGCCTATGGTTCACGCTGCATTTTTAACTGTAACTGACGCCATTTTTCCTGCTGACGGGTTCTTTTCTCCTGGGTCAAACTGTCAAAACAGTAAGCGCAAGAAATCCCTTCCTCATATTTGGGAGAGGCTTTATCTTCTGGTGAAATCGGTCGTCCACAACTGTGACACATCTGATAACTACCCGATTCCAAACCGTGACGCACAGCTACCCGTTCATCAAAGACAAAACATTCCCCTTCCCATAAACTTTCTTGGGCGGGAACTTCTTCTAAATACTTGAGAATTCCGCCCTTGAGGTGATAAACTTCAGTAAAGCCTTGGGACAACATGAAGGCTGAGGCTTTTTCGCAGCGAATACCGCCAGTACAAAACATGGCGACTTTTTTATGTTGATTCGGGTCGAGATTTTGCCGCACGTATTCAGGAAATTCTCGGAATGATTGAGTTTGGGGATTTTGCGCCCTTCTGAAAGTACCGATATTTATCTCATAATCGTTGCGGGTGTCAATCACGGTGACTTCAGGGTCAGAAATCAGGTCATTCCATTCTTGAGGATTGACATAAGTACCAACTTGCTCATTGGGGTCAACTTCTGGTAAACCCAAGGTGACAATTTCTGATTTTAGCCGCACCTTCATCCGTTCAAAGGGCGGAATATCAGTATAAGACTCTTTATGTTCTAAGTCTACCAACCGAGGGTCAGAACGTAGGAAATAGAGAACCGAGTCCACCGCCTGACGAACACCTGCAATTGTACCGTTAATTCCTTCGGGTGCGAGGAGAATTGTTCCCTTAATGCCTTGTGTTTGACAGTAAGACAGCAAGGGGTCTTGCATTTCGGTAAAATCTGGCAAACTGACGAATTTATATAGAGCTACCACAACTAAAATATTTTCTGGCTTCATCCGATCCAAAATCGCAATATAAGGTAGAATAACGAGAGCCGGTTGAATTACCTGCTATTTTAATTTTATGGGGGTTTAGCTCAGTTGGTAGAGCGCCTGCTTTGCAAGCAGGATGTCAGCGGTTCGAGTCCGCTAACCTCCATGTTAATTATGCTGGAAAACTGCGGAAAGATTATTGGCTGGCATTTGGTAAGTTTTCACCAAGCTAAGGTTTTGTGCTTTCGCTGCTGACACCACATCTTCTAAATTCCGCACACCCCACGCAGCATTTTGATCGCGTAAAGAATCATCAAATGCGGCATTGCTGGGGGCGCTATGTTCTCCACCTTGTTTGTAAGGTCCATACAAATAGAGGATACCACCAGGTGGTAAAATTCTACCAGCACCAGCCATTAGTCCTAAACAGGCTGACCAAGGGGAAATGTGAATCATATTGATGTTGACTATGGCAACAATGGGTGATTCAGTTAAGGTGGTGTTTTCCACTGACCAAACTCGCTCCTGAGCATTCAGTTCCAGCGGTGGATAAAGATTATCCGCAGGTAAATATTCCGCCCAAGCAGTAATACTGGCGCGTAATTCAGGATTTGGATCAGAAGGTAGCCATTTACGAGGACTAAGGCGCGGGGCAAAAAATACAGCGTGTTCACCAGTCCCACTGGCTATTTCGAGGATAGTACCATTTGCGGGTAAGACTTGTAAAAGGATCTCTAAAATCGGTTCGCGATTGCGTTGGGTTGCGGGTGCGTATTTGCGCTCGTCTTCGGTTATGTTCATCTATATATATGTAGTCTGCAGAAATTTCAGCGACATTAATTAAAATTATCTTCTGAACCGGGATATTATGAACGCCTTCCCCCTACAATTGCCCTAGTACACTGCTACATAAAAGCTGGACAAATCCAGACATTACTTGAAGTTTCAACGGGAGTGTTTGGGAGACTATCCCTTAACGTCCAGACACGGTAAAGCCCTCCGTGCATATTTTTCGAGATTTTTAGACGCATTTAAATCTCGGTCTGAGGTATGCTGACATTTTTTACATTCGTAAACCCGTTCAGATGCACTTTGAGGGATAATAAGGACAAAAATGCTAAGATACACCCCGCAAGATATGTTAATTAAAAGGTAAGATAGCGGCTTTTACAAAGTAATTGCGAAAAAATAATGGCTAAATTCGACCCCGCAAAATTAAAAAAAGTATCTGTAAGCCTTCCATTTGGCATTGGTTCTGCTGAATGGGAAGCTGATCCAACGGAACGTAAAGCAGCTTGGTCACTTTACATTGAACTTGTTACCCGCATAGCTGTTCAGCCTTTGGAAGCTGACCAAGGACTTCTGCGAGAAGCTTTGACTTCTCTGTACAACTTGTTTCCTGTAACACGGCAAATCCTCAAAGAGGCTGGGCCAGATGTGGGAGCGTCCCGTGATTCAGTTGGGGGTATTGCGATCGCAGTACTGAATAATGGTTTACGCCCTTTCCTAGCAAAGTGGCATCCGCTGTTACAAACATGGGAAGCACAGCGTCCTCCTCATCTCAGCTCTAAAGAACACGAGCGCAATTGGTCTGAGGAAGCAAAATTGCGGGATGAACTGGAATCGCTCAGAAAAGACTTGGAGCAATATGCTAATGCCTTAGCGCAGATTGCTGGTGTGAGTGAATAACAAGAGAAGCTTCTAGATGACTGACACTCAAAATTCAATGTGTTCTTGGCTCATAATAGTGTCCCACTCTGAAGGCTAAAACTCTACATTTCTCGCTTGGTATCACCTGACTCAAAATATTAATAGCAATTTTGCAAATATTTTATTAGATTTCAGGAACAGTAAAGATAAATTTTGTATCTACAGATGTGCAGGTGATACTTCTGTCAGTCCACCTTGTTTCCAGGGGCATATACAACAAGATATCGCATAAACAATTCTGGGAGAGAATACAGAATTGTTTGTTGTAATTGCCAATACATTTAGGAGCCTCAAAAAATGAAAAAAGGTCAGATCAAGCTTGATATTTTAACGGAAAGACCAATAGTTAGAAATGATGCAATATCCGAGTTGGATCTTGTAATAGAAGTTAATTCTCAACAATTAACCAATGAACTCGACAGAAAAAAGGCTTTGAATCTATGCATCGTCATAGACAGAAGTGGGAGTATGAGCGGAGAAAAGCTAGAAACTGCTAAAAAAAGTTGCATTGATATCTATAAACAGTTAGACGAGAAGGATTTATTTACTGTCGTAGTATTTGATGACGATGCTGAGGTAGTTGTTAATCCTCAAGTTCCCAAATCTGAAGTTATCGAAAAAATAAATAAAATAAACACGGCTGGTTCAACTAACCTTTCATTAGGTTGGTATTTAGGTTTGCTGGAATTGCAAACTTACATGACTGAAAACCACAATAATAGACTCTTTCTCTTGTCTGATGGACAAGCAAATCAAGGCGAAACAAAAGTCACTATTTTAGCCCAAGAAGCCTCTAAATCAAGAGAGCTTGGGATTACTACATCGACTATTGGTATAGGAGATGACTTTCAAGAAGATATTTTAGCCGCAATAGCTACAGAGTCTGGTGGTAGATTTTGGTACATACAGGAATCACGGATTGAATACATTATCAATGAAGAGTTTAAAGGGGCTATGTCTGTTATTATAGACAGGCCAAGAATCCAGTTAAACCTTCCTAAAGGGGTAGCAATTAGTAAGAAATTAAACGATCTCACCAAGATAGGTGATAATAAATATCGAGTAAATAGACCTATTAAAGGTAAAGATCAATTCAATTTTGCTGTTCGAGTTGAGGTTAACCCAGAGAATACTGAAACAAATGATTTGAATTTGGAGGCTATCTTATTTGATGGTGAAGAAAGCGTTGTTCGGACTCAAACCGTAGTTCTTATTAAATCCTATCAAGAATATGTTTCTAGCAAGATAAATCCGATTGTTCAAAGTGTTGTTCAACAATTCCAAGCTATTCTTACAAATGAAACATTATTGGAAAAGATGCCAGAAAGTGGTTTGGAATTGATGAGAAAAATGCTTGTAGAAGATGTTAAGGGAATGCGGAAAGTAAGAGATGCTCTTGAAGAGCAGAGAAAAAATGAAAGAGTGATGCAAGAAATTATAGATAATCAGAGGCGATTATTCGGCAAAGAGAATGCACTATTGATTACTGAAATATTAGAAAACTTTAGAGAAAATCAAGAATTTCGAGAATTTCAAGAATTTCAATATTTTATAACACGATTGCGAAAATTTATTAGTTCTGAAAACCAAAAAGGGAAAATGAGATTGGATAATCAAGTAAATTTTAGTGATATAGACAAATTTGATGAAGATTTCCAAGTGTCTATACTAGAAGAATTTATTGAATTAGCGGATACTTTGATACAGAGATTTCCAGATAAGGCAAATGAGTTATTAAATTATCAGAGGAAAATTCGTGAGAACTTGGCGCGATATCAATAGACACTCTTGGACATTTGGAAAAAAGCTAATTGTAGGATATGGCGGTGGAATTGGTGCTTACAAAACCTCCTACGCCATTAACCAAGAGAGGGGGCTTATTCTAAATGGTAAAATTTCTGCTGATTTAAACATATCAAATTGTTACTCAACAGGTGCAGGACTAATCTGTCGAGCCGATGACTTTTGGACTTTCCTTGCCTTTCATACCGCACCTAGTGCTAATGGAGGTGATTTTACTTTAGCAAGAATTAGTCTATTTAAGCAAGGAGTGCTTTCTGAGATATTTGCTTCCACTGAGGAAGTATATTTGGAGGATGGCTTCAATCAATTTTCCTTAGAATTTTTTTCTGGTAAAGTCAGAGGTGAAATAAAAACTTCACGAAAAATCTACGAACTTACCTACACCTGTCCGCATATCCCATTTCCGGGATATGTAGGATTAGTCAAATTTTATGGAACTGGCGTTTCTGTAAAAAATGTAAGAATTGAAAAGACCGAACTTCCTTTTGAAGAAAAGCTTAATCGTAAAATGAAGAATAACTTTGAGTATGAAGTCTTTATCTGTCATTCATCTCAAGATAAGCCGTTTATTATAGAAAATATTATTCCAGAATTTAAACGACAAGGAATAACTTACTGGTTTGATGCAGAACAAATTAAGTTTGGAGATCCAGTCACTCAAAAAATAGAAGAGGGTTTACAAAAAAGCAAATATGTCATGCCATGTTTGAGCGAAAATCTCAAACAGTCTGGCTGGACAAAAGGAGAGTATAGCGCAATTCTCAATGCCGAGTTTAGCGGTAATTCAGAACGAGTTACTATTCCTCTAAAACTAGAGAACTGCAAGGATAACGATATCCCACTTTTGCTAAGAGATAAAAAACGAGTTGACTATTCCAATCAAGTGGAACTTGCTGAATTTATGAAATTTTTGAAAAGCTAACGAATCAGAATTTATTTGATAAGAGGCTGAGGCTTTGGATTTAGAGATTAAAATAGAGTTAGTAACGGTAGAGTTTACTTAATGGGGAGATTCTATGATGACTTTACAAGAAGTTATCTCCTCGCGAATATCCTCAGCGTCCCTCTGCGTTTCCTTAGCGCCCCTCTGCGTTTAAAAAGCTAAATTTCCCGTCAATCAACTTCTGCGCCACCAACTCTGGAGAACAAATTGCCGAAAACGATTCAATCGATTCAACCACCGCTGAAATTTATTCCCCAACGGTTTAATCCCTTCGTCGTCCAGATAACCCGGTGGTTGATTCCGATATTGCTGAAATTCCGGACTCGTCCGTGGTTACCTGCGGGTATCGTTAAGGTTGAAGCCGAAAATGCCGAGGTATTAGCTCAACTTTATCAACAATTCCAAGCTGGGAAAATTCGCCTTTTACTCGCATTTCGTCACCCAGAGGTGGATGATCCTCTGTGTATGTTCTATTTCCTCTCGCGAATTCTCCCAAAAGTCGCCCGTGAGCAAGGTATCCCACTAAAATACCCGGTTCACAGTCACTTTGTTTATGACCGGGGTATGACTATCTGGGCGGGTAACTTATTGGCTGAGTTTTTCTCTCGCTTAGGCGGTTTTCCGATTCGTCGCGGTAAGCGAATAGATCGAATTGCGATCCAAACGGTACGCGAATTGTTTGTTAATGGCAAAATGCCAATAGCGATCGCACCGGAAGGTGGTACTAATGGACATAGTGGGATTGTTAGTCCCTTGGAACCTGGTGTGGCGCAAATGGGTTTCTGGTGTGTGGAAGATTTGGTAAAAGCTAATCGTGACGAAACTGTTTTTATTGTCCCGATTGCTATTCAATATAGTTATGTTGCGCCTCCTTGGAAAAAACTCGATTGGCTGTTGAGTCAACTAGAAATTGAAAGCGGTTTACCAGTGCAATCAGTTCCAGAGATTGATGGACAACAAGAGATTTACTATCAACGCCTCTGTCGCCTAGCTGAATATCTCATAGGTGAAATGGAAGAGTTTTATCGTCGCTTCTATCATCAAAATCTGCCAGATATCTCCCATCAGCCAATAATTGACCGACTCCATCGGTTACTAGATACAGGGCTACTCGTTGCTGAACAATATTTTGGTTTACAGTCTGTGGGAAATTTTATCGATCGCTGTCGTCGTTTGGAAGAAGCCGGTTGGAGTTATATTTACCGGGAAGATGTGTCTGATATCCAGGCTTTATCACCCCTCAAACGCGGACTTGCAGATTGGATAGCCCAGGAAGCTGATTTAAGGATGCGTCATATGCGGCTGGTGGAAAGTTTTGTGGCAGTTACCGAAAATTATCTCCTAAAACCGCCTCAAGTCGAACATTTTGCGGAAACGGCGTTAATTATTTTCGATATGGTTTCTCGGATTGGGGGTAAATCGCCAGTACGTCCCCGCTTGGGTTGGCGTCAGGCGAAAATTACTGTGGGTGATCCAATTTCGGTGACTGAACGTTGGGTAAGTTCTTCAGTCCATCGCCTCATGGCTCGGCAAGGGGTGAGTGATTTGACTCAGGATTTACAAACTGCTTTGGAGCGGTTAATTAAGAGTTAGTTTCACGCAAAGGCGCAGAGTCGCAAAGGAGGAGTAGAGAGTAATTATGAGTTACAATATGCCCTAATCTTAGCGAGCTTTTTAAGTGTATCAAAAGTGTATATTGTTTGTCAAGCCCTGAAAGGCAGTAAATTCGTGAAATAGTTGAGAATATTTTGCATAAACTTTACAAAACTTAATCGGTTGTTGGTGAATTTTGGTGAGATAAGGGATTTGTATAAATATGTGGGTGATTAGTTATAAAAATTTATCTGCTGTGTCTTCTCCATCAGTGCTGTCCCGATTCCCCAAGTAATCCCAATACGGTTCGGATAAGCTCTTGAAGGTTAGTAGATGAGGGGGATGAGTCACTACTCTCCCATCTCCCTTATCCGTATAGCGATTGGGCTGCGCGCTTTTTAGTTAGGCGCTCTTACACCATTTTGTCCCAATGCAGAATAGTCTCTATCTGCGAAGAGACTGGCATGTCCATCTACCCTATATTCAAATCCTTGGACAGGAACAATTTGCTTGAACGTAATACCCTGAGCAGGAGCGGGTGATGTTTTGGGGTTTTTCCCATAAGCATCTGTATAGATTACTGAATTTGGAGAATTGCTAAATGCAAGACCGGAAAAGTGAGTTTGTATCTGGGTTGTTCCTCGGAAGGGCGAGCGAGGATCGTCCCACTCTACTTTACTACCAGCAGCTAATGTTTCCTGGCAAAGTAGAGTTTTAGATAAAGGATGTGCTGAATTGTAACAAGTATTCACAGTCCTATTGATTTTCGTGGAGGACAATGGATCATAAAAACGGGAAGGATTTGTGATATTGAAGTAAAAATCTTTTCCAGCAAAGCCAGTAAGCCAAAATTCAGTGGTTCTTGTATTTGCATCTGCTGTTTGTTGAGCCACTGTCCCACGTTTGTAACAGTCAGCAGTAGGAATAGCGCGATGAACACCGTCAGTCGGTTGATTCGTAGAGGAGGGAGTAATACCAGGATTTACCGCTAAACCACACAAAGAAGTTTCACTTTCTTTAAATGCTCCAGCAGCACCAAACAAAGCAAAGCGTTTTAAGTTGAAGGGTTGAAGCCCATCGCATTTACCAGACGCAAACATTTCATGGGCTGTATTTGCTAGCGCATCCGGCGAATGTGTACCCATGTGCAGTTTTAAGCTCACATCACAGGTTTTGGTCAAACTGGTGTTGTTCGCATTGTACATACGCCAGTTATTAGCAACCAGAACCTTATGCCCAAAGTGATCTTCATGTCTATGAACAGACGGATTAGATGGATTATTAGTTGCTAGTTGCTCGTTTACATAGCCAAAAGCTGGCATACCCGCAATAT
Source organism: Gloeotrichia echinulata CP02 (assembly GCA_038087035.1). Lineage (NCBI taxonomy): Bacteria > Bacillati > Cyanobacteriota > Cyanophyceae > Nostocales > Gloeotrichiaceae > Gloeotrichia > Gloeotrichia echinulata. The sequence continues at coordinate 2,397,334 of CP051187.1, forward strand.
TAAATACCTCTGAGCTGCGCGGATCATCGCCATGCTCGTGACCATAGGTACAATACTGATTTGTTTGCGGGTTGAAATCCACAGGTGAATGCCATGTAGGGTACACTTTGCCATCCTCGGCCTTGGTCCAATAAGTATCGTGCATCCATTTCGGGCATTCCCATGTTTTGCCAGGAGACCACAGCCCATAGGATTTGGCCAGAATATCGGAACTGGCTGGCAGTAGGTTTTGTGTCCGTATCGGTGTGCCGGAAATCGGAATAACAGGCGCACCTTTGTTCACACGATCAGATTGGATTTTTTGTATCTCGTCAATTTTTTGCACCGTATCCTTCGCCCAGAAGGCAAACCAATTAAAGCGCATAGTGCTTTTAGTCCCTGTAAACCTAATGACAAGGTTTTGTTTTCCCTTTGCAAGTTTGCTATTCAAGGGACACGGAACCGTATGGTAGGTTGATCCAGAACCTGTGCTGTCGATAGTACAGTTACCCACCACTGACCCGTTAACCGAGCCTAAGCGCACTTCAACGCTGTTTTTCCCAGAAGGCAAAGCGATACGCAGCATTAGTGCCTCTACCCCACTACCTAAGTCAAGGTTGTTGTACACCGCATAGTTACCATTTGCAGTGTTAGACAGCTCTTGGGACTGCTCAGTATACCCAATAGAAACAGGATTTTCGCTACGTTCCCAATAATCCCCCCAAACCGTATTTAGACCAACTCGAGACGAAGAACTCAGAGCATCTATACGTTTAAATACAGGCCAAGGTGCCAGTGCGCTCGACGGAATGCTCGATGTGCTGATAGCCACTGCGGCCTTTAATGGTTCAACAAGAGGAATATATAGATGACTAATGCCGGATAAGGTCAATAGTAACGCGATAGCAGTGTGTAGGCAGAATCTGCTTAACTTATGTTTCATCTTATTCATCCTCTAAAATTAGACTGCGTTGCTGAATCAAAATATGAATCAACCAACTACACTCAAGAGCCAGCTACTACATCCCCTAATGACTCTTTAAGGATGCTAGATATATATTACAAAGAAAAATAATAAAGTCCGTATTTCCTCTGGATAGAGGATTTTATAGATATCAGTAGACCTATCTGCGATGCTTGGAGCGAGCGTAGCCATCGCCTGAATCTATAGTTATAGCCCACATTCCGCACCGACAACTGTCACACTTCAACGAAACGGATATATTTAGTACATAAGAACTATTTGTTAGGTGAGTTTATTAGAGGTAAATAAGAATAATTACTATTAAGCTGGACGTGCAATAACTGTCAATACTGCGGGCTCTTGCGTACTTAGCGTGCTAAATTGATAAGATAATGCCAAGAAAGTAAAGCTCTAATCTCAAAATTACGAAAGTTTCTAAATCCAAATCCACTTCGCTTTATTAACTTCAGTTTATTATTTATTCCTTCTACTACTCCACTGGTAGTCCTTCGTTCAAAATATCCGACTATTTCTCCAAACCACCGTTTAATTGTCTGCACACTTCTTTGATAATATGGTTCAGCTTTTTTTAACCAATTGATTAATTCTAGCGTTCCCGTTACCACATTTTTATTGTCTTCAAATAAATTGTGAAAATCTTCTTTTAATGAATGCATTCTAGCTATTAAAGGAGAAGCTTGTTTAATTCTATTTAATTTATCTTTTTGCTTTTCGGTGAGCTTATTCTCGGCTTTTAGAATTGTAAATTTATTTCCTTTTAAACTTTCAAATACTTTTTTTCTTTCCGGGGCATTTAACTCAGATGCTATTTTATTTTCTGCTATCCTAGCTCGATTTAATTCTTCATGTACTAATTTAGTAACATGGAACCTATCTACCGTTACAAGGGCGTTTGGACAAATCTTCTCAATTAAAGATTTATAATTGCCTGTCATATCAATACTTACTTCTTCTATTTGTGACAAAACTTTTTCTCCCCACATTCTCATGGTTTTTTTGATTTCAATTTGTTTTCTTTCTTTTACTAAACCTATCAATTTACCTGAATCTATATCTACTAGCACGACAATAAATTTTCCTTGTCCTTTGACCAAACTAATTTCATCTATTCCTAATCTTCTTAAATCTTTGACATCTATTGGCATCACATTTTTAGCTACATCTTCAAGCATTGATATGACTTCTTCATTAGTTAGTCCATTATTTCTTGCCACATTACTTACATTACTATTAATCACTTGTTTGATAATATATTCCGCATATCGGTATGTATACCTCTTTCTTGCTCCTAGAAAATCTAGCTTTTCATTAAATGTTTTTCGGCATTTTTTACACTTGAATCTTCGTCTATTGACATTCAGTATTACTTCAAAATCCCCCATCGGTAAATCTTTCACTAAACATTTTTGATTTTGATGTAAATGTCTTGAGTTTTGACCACAGTGTGGGCACGATGCACTTTTCGCTTTTTTACCTACTGATAGAATTAGGACTTGACCCTCTTGTAGGCTTGATTCTACTAATACTTCAGGCAAATTTAGGAGTTGAGTCATTATTCGTTTCATAATTTATTTTATTAAACATTATTAAAAAATATCTTAACATTTTAGCACGCTAAGTACCCAAGAACCGTGGATTCAGGGCAATGTCCATTGCAGGGGACATAGAAACTAATAGTATTACAGACAGTCTCGCTGTCACAAGTTTTGCCTTATCAGCCGTGGATGCTGAGGATACTGCGGTAACATTTCCAGTTAAAATCTTCACTATCATCATCGGTGGCGAGCCGACGACGGTTGCTGACTTCACCAGCCTCGCTACTGAAACTGGCGGTAAGACTTTTAATGCTGCAGATGCAGGAGAAATTGTCTCTGTAATCTTAGATGCTATTAATGAAGTAACACAGACACCGATTGCGGTGGGAGATATTATCAACACTGATAATACAACAATACTTACCATTGACGTACTCGCTAATGATAGCGACCCCAACGGAGACCCTCTAACGATCACGAAAATCCAGAATCAAGATATAACACCAGGGAACCAGATTAGTTTAACTTCCGGTGCCCTGGTTACTTTGAATTCTGATGGTACTGTTTCCTACAATCCCAATGGTCAATTTGATTCCTTAACTGTAGGTCAAACAGCTGCTGATACTTTCACTTATACCATTAGTGACGGCAATGGAGGAACTGATACAGCCACAGTTAGCATCGAGATTACACCTAACTTAGCTCCTACAGATCTTTCTCTCGCTACCAACAACATTCCCGAAAATCAAGCCATTGGAACAACTGTAGGTGATTTCACCACCACAGACCCCAATATCAGTAACACTTTCACCTACAGTCTAGTTGCAGGAATAGGTGACACAGATAACAGCTTATTTACTGGAGTTTAGACTAAAAGCGATATGATAGAACGCAAACCAAATGGAATTAGCGGTTAAAAATATTCGAGAAGTCAGCCTCAAAGCATCCGCAATCTTTAATAATTATGTAGTATGCATGTTTAAAAAATAAAACAATAATGATAATCATGGAAAGGGTGGGAGAGAAACGAGCAATGCTCGTTTCTCTCCCACCCCCCCCCTTATTTGATTATCATTATCAACACGCTGGAGATTAGATGGGGAATGATCAAGAAAAAAAGGGGAGTCTGATTGAACACAGTCCCCATGAAGGCAGAAGCTGAGATAACGAACTACCATTACTCACCTGCCAATATGAAACGTGCCAGACTTGAAGAGTTTCGTCAATTAGCTTACAAACATTTAGGTAGAGCCAAAGACGCGACATTTGAATTAACAGATGCCATATTGCTGACCCGGAATGTTTACTCCTTAGCCGACTTATCTTTATCACCAGTATTTAGACGCAAGTGGTCAAGTATCTATGAGGCGCTACAAGATAGCCGACCGCAGCGACAGAAATTAATGCAGTTATACATCAAACAAATGCCAGTAGAGGGGCGTCCACTTTTGGCTGGAGATCATACTAACTGGTCGCGTCCGGATGCCGTAACACTGCAAGAGAGAACTTATGAGCATAGTGGCACATCCATAGCAGGAAATAAACCGATTACCATTGGTCAAGGATACAGTACAATTGCTTGGATACCAGAGGATTCCGGTAGTTGGGCATTACCTTTGAGACATGAACGGATCACAAGTGGGGAAAGTCCAATCTCAAAAGCGATTTGGCAACTAAAACAGGTGTGTAAATATTTACCCACCAGAGCGATTTCAGTTTGGGATAGTGAATATGGGTGTGCGCCTTTTGTCTTAAAAACTGCCAGTATTCCCGCAGATATTTTGGTACGATTGCGCTCAAATCTTTGTTTATGGGGTGAGCCTGAAGCTTATTCGGGTAAGGGACGTCCCAAGAAACACGGGTCTAAATTCAAACTTAATGAATCCACGACATGGAGTGATGCAGAATCTGTTTTAGAATTGGATGATCCGAAACTACAACGAGTAAGGGTTAGCCTCTGGAAGAATTTACATTTTCGTAAAGCGGCAGCGCGTCCGATGTTACTCATTAGGGTTGAACGTCTCGACGCACAAGGCAATGAACGAGTGTCCAAACCTTTGTGGTTAGCTTGGGTTGGAGAAGAAATGCCACCACTAGAGGAAGTTTGGTGTCTTTACTTGCGTCGCTTTACCGTTGACCACTGGTATCGTTTTTTGAAACAACGCTTACATTGGACTGCGCCCAAGTTAAGTACTCCTAAGCAGTGTGAGCGCTGGAGTGACCTAATGCCTCTAATGACTTGGGAATTGTGGTTAGCCCGTGATATCGTGACTGATAATCCTTTACCTTGGCAGAAGTCACTCGATAATTTGACTCCTGGACGAGTCGCTCAAGCTATGGGTGGAGTTTTTGCGGTGATTGGTACTCCAGCCCTTCCACCCAAACCTCGCGGAAAGTCCCCTGGTTGGGAAGCAGGAAAAAAGCGCCACCGTAAAAACCGATGCCCGATTGTAAAAAAACCGTAACACGACCACGTAAAGAGCCATCAGTTGCGGTTTAATACTAAAGATTATTCATAATTTCGCTAAGTCTCTGATTAACTCAGCCCTGCTGGGTCGTTTTGCATAGCTTAGTCTAAACTCCAGTGACCAATTCTGGATTGCAAATGCGAGTCTACCAACCAGCAAAAATATTGTCACTGACTTCACTGTAGGACTTGACTTGATTGGAATTGGTGGTATTGGTACAGCTACTAAGTTTAGTGACCTGACACTGGTGCAACAAGGTAGTGATACTTTGGTGAGATCTGGAGCGACTGAGTTGGTGTCATTGGTGGGTATTACATCTACGACCCTGAGTGCTAACAACTTCCTATCTCAATAGGTTTGAATTCTGCCCCGGTCAAGTTTACCAATTGTTTAAGAAGGCAATGGATCGGTGTGGTGTTCAGGGTAAAGAGTTAGCTGTTTTAGTCGGAATTACCTGAGGGGGCGACAAAATAGAATGATTATTATTTTTATGCTCTACATATCACAGTTATTGCACGTCCAGCTTAATAGTAATTATTCTTATTTACCTCTAATAAACTCACCTAACAAATAGTTCTTATGTACTAAATATATCCGTTTCGTTGAAGTGTGACAGTTGTGGGTGCGGAATGTGGGATAAAAATCACCAAGTATTGATAGATTTTCGCTGTCCTAACAGATCCGACACTGACTTACAGTCCCTGTCTCATAGCTTAAGTCCTCTATAAGAGGACTAAAAACTATATTGTGATTTAGTAATATAAATTACATGTTTTTTCTGGATTCATAGTTTATACGTAAATGTGCAAGATCTGAGGTGCGTCAGTAGGAATAATTTCTTGGTGTAGTTAGGTTTTTTCGCACTGACGCACCCTACATTTTGGATATTTTTTTATCTGGAAGTCGCTAAAGCCCAAGCTATGTAGGGTAATTTGGCTGCAGTTGTGCGAACTTGGTCGGTGTTGGCGACTAACTGACCGCAAGCGTCCCAGGTTCCAGATATAAATGTGCTTCTGGTGCCTTGGCTCATGGTAATTGGGGCTGTGTAATTAGCAATTTGCACTTCCAAGGTTTCCAGATTGACTGTCAGTTCGGCTTGGGGATTGGCTACTATGAGTTCTTGCAGTTGTTTGACCGTGGCTGGATCGGCACTGACGCAGGGAATCCCCATCGCGACGCAGTTACCAAAGAAGATTTCGGCGAAGCTTTCACCAATCAAGGCTTGAATTCCCCATTTCGCCAGTGCTTGGGGTGCGTGTTCTCTTGATGAACCACAGCCGAAGTTACGGTTAACTACTAAGATTTTGGCGCCTTGGTATTGGGGTTGGTCGAAGGGATGTTGACCGTTTAATGCTTTGCGGTCATCGATAAAGACGCCTTCTCCTAATCCATCAAAGGTGATGGCTTTTAAATAACGAGCGGGGATGATGCGATCGGTATCTATATCATTGCCCACTAAGGGTACACCACGACCGGAAACTGTTTTAACTTCACTGACCATATTTTTAAGTTCTTACCTAAATTGTGATGATTTCTCCATTCGGTTAGTTTGTAGGGTGCGTCAGGAGCGAGAAACCCCTAATTGCCAAGAGATGGCTGGAACTGACGCACCCTACTGACTGATTTCTTGATGTGGTTAGAGATGGGTTAAAGTAAGTCGCGCACGTCGGCGACTTCGCCCTTAATTGCAGCGGTTGCGACCATCGCCGGACTCATGAGTAAGGTGCGTCCAGAGGCTGAACCTTGTCTACCTTTAAAGTTACGGTTGGAGGAGGAGGCGCTGATTTGTCTTGCTTGGAGTTTGTCGGGGTTCATGGCTAGGCACATGGAACATCCGGGTTCGCGCCATTCAAATCCAGCATCTTGGAAGATTTTGTCTAATCCTTCGGCTTCGGCTTCTTTTTTGACTCTTTCGGAACCTGGAACCACGAAGGCTTTGATTCCTTCAGCTATATGGCGTCCTTTGGCGATTTTCGCTGCTTCCCGTAAGTCGCTAATTCTGCCATTTGTACAGCTACCAATGAAACAAACATCGATTTTAGTGCCTTTGATCGGTTGACCAGGAAATAAATCCATGTAGCTATAAGCTTCTTCGGCAATAAATCGGTCTTCTTCTAGCAGTTCTTCTGGTTTGGGCACCAATTGGTTGACGCCGATACCTTGACCTGGGGTAATTCCCCAAGTGACTGTGGGGGGTATATCAGCGGCGTTGAATACTACGACATCATCATATTCGGCGTCGGTGTCACTGTGGATTGATTCCCACCAAGCGATCGCTGTTTCCCAATCTGCGCCTTTGGGGGCGAAGTCTCTAGTTTTGAGGTAGTCGTAGGTAACTTGATCGGGATTGACGTAACCGCATCTTGCACCGCCTTCAATCGCCATATTGCAAACGGTCATCCTCTCTTCCATGTTCATTTGCTCAAAGGTTGTACCTGCGTATTCGTAGGCGTAACCTACTCCACCTTTGACGCCCAGGGTGCGGATGATATGGAGGATGACATCTTTAGCGTAGACGCCAGGATTGAGGGTACCGTTTACTTCGATTTTGCGGACTTTCAATTTTGATAAAGCCAGGGTTTGGGAGGCGAGAATATCGCGTACTTGGCTGGTACCGATACCAAAGGCGATCGCCCCAAAAGCACCATGACTGGATGTATGGCTATCTCCACAAGCGATAGTCATTCCTGGTTGGGTGAGTCCTAATTCTGGGGCGATAACGTGGACAATGCCCTGATTGCCAGAACCAATGTTATAAAATGTAATTCCGTTTTCTTGACAATTCTGCTCTAGGGCTTCAATCATCGACTCTGCCAATTGATCGACAAAAGGACGCGCCTGATTATCTGTAGGGACAATATGATCTACTGTCGCTACAGTCCGCTCTGGAAATAATACCTTCAGACCCCGTTCCCTGAGCATGGCAAAGGCCTGTGGACTGGTGACTTCGTGAATTAAATGTAGCCCGATAAATAGTTGCGTTAGCCCTGATGGAAGTGTACCAACGGTATGTAAGTCCCAAACTTTGTCAAACAGGGTACCTTTGCTCATTGCAATTAATTTTTAAGGAGTCAAGTTATCTATCGTATCAAAAAACAGTTTAGCTTAAACAAAAAGAAGCCTCAGCCTCAGAACTCGAAGTTTCACGTTCCGAACTCGAAACTTCAGCCTCAGAACTCGAAGTTTCACATTCCGAACTCAAAGCTTCAGCCTCAGAACTCCCAATACGGTTCGGTTAAGGCTAAAAAATAAAAATGTGTAGGTTGGGTTTCGTTCCTCAACCCAACCTACGAATATTCTTAACCGAACCGTATTGTCAGAACTCCAAGTTTCACATTCCGAACTCAAAGCTTCAGCCTCAGAACTCCAAGTTTCACGTTCGCAACTCGAAACTTCAGCCTGAGAACTCGAAGTTTCACGTTCCGAACTCGAAACTTCAGCCTCAGAACTCCAAGTTTCACGTTCCCAACTCAAAGCTTCAGCCTCAGAACTCCAAGTTTCACGTTCCGAACTCGAAACTTCAGCCTGAGAACTCGAAGTTTCTATAGGACTCCTATTTGGTTTTTGAATAAAATTAGGTATTGTAGGGTGCGTTAGGATGAAATCCGTAACGCACCATCATCAAGGATTTGGTGCGTTACGCTGTCGCTAACGCACCCTACGCATCTTTTAAAAAATCAAGCCGGATTCCTATGTGGTTTTTCCAGAAGAAAAAACTCAATTTGATTAGGGTCGGAACTAGAAAGTTGAACGCCAACTATAACTCCAATACCAGTCATGATTTTGCGATCGCCCAATTGGTCAAATTCCACCTTACCAGTAGCACCTTCTACTGACAAATCACTCTTTAACTCCTTGTACAAACCAATTCGAGAAGGAGTATTTTTCAGCCCTTCAATTAATATTTTGGTTGCATCATAAGCAGTAGCAGTTCGCCAATTCACTTGTCCTTGCCAAATCTCCTGAGAATTTTGCTCAAAAGGCGACGGCGGTTCATTAGTGTTATTTCTATGCCAAGGAACAGCAATCACTAGTTTTTTGATGGCGTTAGTACCAACTGCTAGTAAGTTTGGTCCATACAGAGTATCTCCACCTAACTTCACCATTTGATTATCGATAAAAGCCTCTTTGGCGTGTTCTTCTAAGTAATCACGTGGGAGAGCTAGCACGATGAAATTTACTTTGTTTTTTACTTTGTTAATGCAAGTTGTTATCAGACGGTTCTGATCATCTAAATCACACTCATCAACAACTTGTCCCTGCTGCTGTTCAAATATCCTTTTAAATTCTCCTGTTAGAGACTTGCTGAAAGGGTTTTCTGTCTTTTTGATAATAGCTGCTGTGTTTTGACCTTGGGAAAAAATATAGTAAACTAGGTCAGAAGCTGCGGTGGAGTCTGTGGAAGCTATACGGAAAACGTAATTATTAAAAGGAAGCGCATAATCAGGCGAATCAGGACCAGACTTCCTCAGCACTGTACTTGTGGGAGAAATGATAACTAGTCTGTTGTCATTGAGTTTTGGATCTCCATAAATATCGCCAATAGGTGAGGTAATTTTGCTGCTATAGTGACCGATAACACCTAATATATTTTCCTGTTTTACCAGGGTTTCGGCTACATCTTTAGCTCTGTCTTTATCATTGAAATCATCGGCGATTTCAACTTGTAAAAGTCGCCCGTTAATTTTACTGCTTGGGTTATTGTCATCGTTAATGTAATTCTGAAAAAGAGCAACTCCACGGAGAATTTCTTCCGCAGGGCCTTGTAAAGGGTTATTACCATTCCCGTTGGAAATTGGCACAGCAACTGCAATACTGACGGGGTTATCAGTCAGAGCAGCTTTAGCATTATTGAGATAAATTAGTGCCTCTGGATCAAGAATGTTAGATTTACGCGCTTGTTCAAAGTGCTGAATAGCTTGTTTATAATCCTTGTTTTTAAATGCATCTGCTCCTTTGTTTTTCTCATCGTCATTTTTTCCAGGAATCAGAATTTCTTCTCCCCAACTTAAACGAATAATAGACTGGGGATAAGGTGGTGAAATATATCCTTTGATAAAGATAATTGCGGCGACAACTAACCCTCCGAACCCTACTAACCCTACTAACACTAGTAAGGAAGCTAGCTTTCTAGCAAAATCTGTATTTTTCCTTTGATTATTATTAACCATAGATTGTTACCCTCACTACACATTGGATGACAAATAGTTCAGACCCAGACTATACTTAGCTAAAAAATATTTTTCCTCATGACTTACCAGGCTTCACAGAAGCTAAATTTTTCTCTAGTCGAGGGGAAAATTTGCCTACTTTTGTTCCCAAGCGGAAGCACAAACAACAAGCCAACAAGCCAAATTTGGCTGTAAAATTCTACTGTTTCAGCCTTATTCGCTATCTCATGATACAGATTGACTGACTAATACTAAGATATACAATTCTGGTTAAAAACTAGGTTAACCCCACTACAATGAGATAGATAAACTGGGTTGATTAAATTTCTGATTTTTACCGTGGTGACATCGCCGGTGGAGGATAATGTGCGGTTTTATTGGATATCCCAGGAGGCCGTTACGAGGGTGTTAATTATTGGTGGGGAACCACCCCAAACACCGCCAAAGTATTATGTTATCTAGGTTTGGGAAGTTTTGTATCAACGTCATCGACACCACTCGCCAAATCGCACTCAACCCTATATTTTTCGTTGAGTGGTGTCGATTGCTTACACAGTAAGGATTTGAGGTATGTGTCTTGCTAAATTTCGCACAACATATATAATGTTTTTTAGAGTGGTGTCGATTTGCAGGCCCAAACCCTTACGGGGCTTGGGCTGCTAGACGAACTCCCCACCGATTGGGTTAATTCGGAATAATTGGAAACATTCAAGATCTTGACAATCCAACACAACAGTATATATCCCCACCGATTGGGTTAATTCGGAATAATTGGAAACGATAACAACTGTTAAGAAAAAACCAGCAATTTTAGTCCCCACCGATTGGGTTAATTCGGAATAATTGGAAACGCGAATAGCACGCTCGTTTGGGCTTTCGCCCTGTTTCCCCACCGATTGGGTTAATTCGGAATAATTGGAAACTTTATCTCTTATTGGGCTGGTAGCGAGGGCTAGACCCCACCGATTGGGTTAATTCGGAATAATTGGAAACCAAAACAACTGTGCATCCTATCAAACCACCGTAACAGAATCCCCACCGATTGGGTTAATTCGGAATAATTGGAAACACGACGGGAGTCGTAGGGACTACTAATCTCACTAGATGTGGCGACCCCACCGATTGGGTTAATTCGGAATAATTGGAAACCCTTTGCTATCACTAAAGATAGAAAAGCAAGATTCCGCTCTTTGCCCCACCGATTGGGTTAATTCGGAATAATTGGAAACATTTTTTAACAACAGAGCAACCAATGAAGTTACTCCTACCCCACCGATTGGGTTAATTCGGAATAATTGGAAACGATTTGAAAATCACTTTTAACATTCAGACTTACCCCCACCGATTGGGTTAATTCGGATTAGTTGGAAACGCAAAAATAAACCCTCCATTTTGAGGAGGGCTTTTTTATTAACAAAATTGAGGCGACAAATTACGCGACACTTAACTTTTGATATTTAGCGATATGATATTGAATATCATCCAAAAAAATGACCGAGTTATCCGCGCCGGGCAAGCCCCTAAATTTTATTTATGGGGGCTAGGCGCGGGCGATTTTAATCTCTACGAGACGCTGCGCGTTAAGCGTAGCTATGCCGCAGGCTTTATGCCGTCCCCATTCCTCAACAAGTACTGGCGCTAATTCCTCTGTTTGCAGCTTCATTTTTTAATGTTCTCCCAAGATGTTTGAGTTAAAAAATAGTCCTTTTGCCTTTTATTTCGTCGTGATAAACTGGTTGCTTTTTCATCCTTTTATCCCTTTTTTAGTTGTTATCATAATAACCAAATGCTATACTAGATAGAGATTAACAGATGCCAGGAGGTGATGCAAGAGTGTTGGTATTGGAATATAAAGCAGTTGTCAAAATAGCCACATCAAAAGCCATAGATGAAGCTATTCGTACAAGTCAATTTGTGCGAAATAAAGTGCTTAGATATTGGATGGATAATAGAGGCGTTAAGCCTTCGGCATTAAAATGCGGCAAAAAAGAACTATATCAGTACAACACTCAATTAAGAGCAGAATTTAAATTTGTTAATGATTTAAACAGTCATGCTTGTCAAGCATCAGTAGAAAATGTAGAACGTGCTATCAATAGATTTTTTGATAACTGCAAGAAAAACAAACCTGGAAAAAAGGGTTATCCCCGGTTCAAAAAACATAGCCGTTCAGTTGAATATAAGGTGTCTGGATGGAAGTTGCACCCAACAAAACGCCGTATAACTTTCACTGATAAAAAAGGTATTGGCGAACTCAAGCTATTAGGTAAATGGGATATTCATCAATACCCTGTTGAACTAATCAAACGGGTTAGGATTGTGCGTAGAGCGGATGGATACTATGTTCAATTCTGCGTCAAGATTGATAATCAACAGGAGGCACCACCAACTACATCAGAAATCGGAATTGATGTCGGACTGGAATATTTCTACTCTGATAGCAATGGTAATCATCAGGAGAATCCGCGATTTCTCCGCAAGGCAGAGAAAGATATTAAGCGGGTTCAACGTAACATTTACAAGAAGAAAAAAGGGTCATCTGGTAGAAGAAAAGCGCGTGGTATTTATGCTCGTAAACATTTAAAAGTAACAAGACAAAGGAATGAACACGCTCTTAGAATGGCGCGTAACTTAACCCTGGCTAACGCTAAGGTGGTCTTGGAAGATTTAAATATTTCCGGCTTGGTAAGAAACCACAAACTAGCCTTGAGCATTTCTGATGCTTCTTGGTACAACTTCCGTCAGTGGCTCGAATACTTTGGTGCAAAATTTGGACGGGAAATTATTGCCGTTCCTCCCCACTTCACAAGCCAGGAATGTTCTAATTGTGGTGCTAGAGTGCAAAAATCTTTAAGCACCCGTACCCATTCGTGCCCACACTGCGGATATGTTGAACAACGTGATGTGAATGCTGCCAAAGTAATTTTAAGGAGCCAGTGCCGTGGGCGGGTTTCCCGACTTGAGGCAACTGGCGTTCGTGCAAACGCTACCGGAGGGCATCCGGGAAGTAACGCCAGTAGAGATGTGCCCTCTACTTCTGTTGGTCGCAGGACCTGCAAAAGCAAGGAACGTCAGTGACGCTGGAATCCCCCGCATTTATGCGTGGGGAGTGTCAAAAGCCCGCAACTCGGCTTTACTCATTGCCTTAAAATTCGGTTTGGTCATAGTTCGTAAGCATTGGTGGCTTCAAAATCTATGATTTGGTCACATACAAAACTTGCCATATTCCAGCGCTTTCACTCCAAAACTTTCACTGATTTGATGCCTTGGCTGCATTTCTGAACTAGCACCCACTTTTTAGCTTCTGGCTCTAAGGCAGGTATGATGCGGAAATTAAAAATATCTGCCCAAGTTTCTACCCCGTGATTATTGGCAAATTCTAATTCAAGCTCTTTGAAGCGCAACCAATTGCGATCGCTAATAGCCGTAAAAACTGGAATAACTGTGCCTAGTGGTATTAGAGTTGCTGTTTCAGTCATCTGTGTAATCCTCAAAAATATAGGACTTACGCACTGTACAAATAAATCATGATATGCTGTCACCAAAATAGGTCATTTCCAGCTTTGATGAATAATTGCTTGATGGTAAATATAGCGGTTCTCAATTGAATGCAATACAAAATTATATTGTCGCGTGTAGTAGCACAGCACTGCCGTGCCCTTACGAGTGTATTGGACTCAACCGAGAACCGCTATAGATCCGCGCTTTTGGGGTTTAGCAGTGCTAAACCCCTACGACAGATGTAATTTTCCTGAAAAACATATTTAGTAGTTTTTGTCAATGCGTAAGTCCTAAAGTTATTTCTTTGGGTGCGATTACTCAGGGTAAAAGAGCGATCGCCCTTACCTCTACCTTCCCCGCTTTTAATAGCTGATTGATTACCTCAATAGTTAATTTCATGAGCTAAATCTGAGCTAAATCTGAGCTAAAATTATTCTGCGATTGCGGCTGATATCAGGTAATTACAGACAATAATATTACAGTAAATCGTGTAGCAAGAGCGGACTTAAAATTAAAAAACCGCCACAGGGGCGGCTTTTGGGATATGGGCAGTACCAGACTCGAACTGATGACATCCTGCTTGTAAGGCAGGCGCTCTACCAACTGAGCTAACCGCCCGTTTGTTTCACTATCTAACTATAGCAAAATATTTCCTATCGCGCTAGTATTTTTGAGAAAATATTTTTGAGCAAGAGGGACTGGGGATTGGGGACTGGGGATTGGGGACACTTCGGCAAGCTCAGTGCATCGCTGGGGATTGGGGACGGGGAAAATTACTTCCTCATTTTCCTAACTCTTAACTCTTAACTCTTAACTCTTAACTCTTAACTCTTAACTCTTAACTCCTCACTCCTCACTCAGGACTGTATAATGCCCTCTGGTCAGACGCACGATCGCATTACTATGTATGCTCTACCGTTGGTGACTGGTGTCACTTTCTGGCAGACTCGCAGTGGGAATCTGACTTTGTTGGTTGCTGGTGGGTTTATCTTTGGGGGGCTGATGTTCGGCCCGGATTTGGATATTTACTCTGTGCAATTCCAACGCTGGGGCTTTTTGCGCTGGATTTGGTTACCTTATCAAAAAAGTCTCAGACATCGTTCTTTTTTATCCCACGGTCCGATTATTGGCACAACTCTGCGGGTGGTTTATCTTACCTGTATTTTGGCAATTTTGGTAATTATATTGCTGGTGATTGGTGAAAAGTTGGGTAATTTTGCTTTAAATTGGCAGAATATGGGGAATAATGTGGGGCGATCGCTCATGGTTTACAACAGTGAATTTCTCGCCCTATTCTTGGGATTGGAACTCGGTGCGATGAGTCATTCTCTGAGTGATTGGGGGGGTTCGGCTTACAAGCGGTTCAAAAAGCAGGGTATTCAGGGGTTACTACCTCGTGAGAAAATCAAGAAACGTAAAGTTACGGGGCGTCGTCGAACTGTGGGGACGAAGACGGTAAGAAAAAGAAATGACTAAAAATCAGACTTTAGCGGCGTTACAAGAGTTAATTGATATAGTGGCAAAATTGCGATCGCCTGATGGTGGTTGTCCTTGGGATTTGGCGCAAACGTCCCAAACGTTGACGCCCTATGTGATTGAGGAAGCTTATGAGGTGGTGGATGCAATTAAGAGTGGGGATAAAAAGGCGATCGCGGAAGAACTCGGCGATTTATTATTACAGGTGGTTCTACAAGCCCAAATTGCTGGTGAATCTGGGGATTTTTCTTTGCAGGAAGTAGTTGAGGGGATTTCTCAAAAGTTGATTCGCCGTCATCCCCATGTATTTGGTGATGTTTCGGTGGCTAGTGTGGATGAGGTACGGCAAAATTGGGAACAAATCAAAGCTGCTGAAAAAGGGGAAGCACCGCCCGATGCTCAAAATCTCAGCACGAAACTCAGCCGTTATCGGCGTACCCTCCCCCCCTTAACAGCGGCGATGAAAATTTCTCAAAAGGCTGCAGATGTGGGGTTTGAGTGGGAAAATATTGCTGGTGTGTGGGACAAGTTTCACGAGGAATTAGGGGAATTTCAACAGGCTTTAGCTGAAGAAAGTCCAGAAGCCCAACAAGCAGAATTAGGGGATTTACTGTTTGCGACAATTCAGCTAGCCCGTTGGTATCACCTCGACCCTAGCGCCGGTTTACAAGGTACAAATGAGCGATTTATCCAGAGATTACAAAAAATGGAAGCTGTTACAGATCGTCCCCTTTCAGATTATAGTTTAGAGGAGTTAGAAAATCTCTGGCAACAGGCAAAAGCCCAAATTGCTCAAGAAAATACTGATTACTAAAGCTTTTCCCTCTACCAACAGGCTATTTGCTGCTTTAATTCGTCAATGTCCAAATAATCGTTGATAAAAGCTTTGCGTAAAAGAGGGTAAGGAATAAATTGATCAAATTTGTGGATTTCCGGTGCTTCTGTTTCACTAACTAAATATTCTGGTGTAATTCTTTCTGTAGACAAAGCCAGAATTTCTTGTTTAAGGGATGATAATTTATCCTTACCTAATTTTAGGGTCAAATAATAAGGATTAACACCACCAATACTTTTGATTTCCAAAGATTCTCGACAGCAGGAGTTAAGGAACCTTTCTAAGGTGCGGTAGGCGATTGTACCCATCCAAGGAAAGATACAGCATTTATCTTTTGCTAATGGTACTATATTTTGTTTATCTAATCCAGAATTTTGCACTAATTCCCGAACTGTTTGTAAACGGTGCCAAGCATTTTCTTGTAAGTAAGTATATTCTACATCTTCTAGCAAAACCTGCCGCATTCTTTGCAAAATTCTTGTATGAATAATCCCACCGCTACCCCGCCAATAAATAGTAGCTTTTGCTTCTACTTGCTTCACAGAAATTAACTTTTTTTTGAATTCTATTTCTAAAACTTCCCAGGTTCTCCCAGCTAAAGAAAATTGATGACCAATAGAAAATGGCATAGGGATAGTGCCAATTTCCGTTGTACCTTGCTTAACAACATACCCTTGACTATCAGCAAATACAGCATAAAACTGAAATTTTCTGACTACCCTCTCCCCAGTCAACCCCAAAATCAATTTATCTTGTTCAGTTTTTTGAATATGATCAATATCAATTAAATAACGCAATAATAGCAGTAAATCTGCTTGAGCAATAGCTGCAAAGGGCGGTAAATTTAAAATTTGTTTAGCCAAGGTAGCAGGTGATATTTCGCCTGTTGCTGCTAAAATACTCATGGTTTGATGATACAGCAAACTCAAAGGATATTTAATCGGCTTAATGGGTTCAATCCAACGCTCTTCTAAATAAAGTTGGATAATGGCGATACACTGCAATAATTGCCAAGGAATTTGCTCTGGTAAAGATGCTTCTAGTGAGGGTTTCTCTTCAGCACAAACAAAGCGCATATCAGCCGCTTCGCCTCTTCTACCGGTGCGTCCCAATCTTTGTAAAAAGCTGGCTACAGACAAGGGAGATTCTAACTGAATAACTCTTTCTAAATAACCAATATCTATACCTAATTCTAGAGTAAGTGTGGCAGCGGTAACTGCAGGATTGTGAGGTTCGCGCATCGCATTTTCTGCTGCTTGTCGCAAGCTAGGAGATATACTACCGTGATGCACATGATAGATATCTGGTAGTGATTCTTCTGTCGCAATTTGTCTTAAAGAAGCAATTACAGATTCTGTTTCGGTGCGATTATTTGCAAAAATGAGACATTTACGAGATTTGCTGAGGTTAAAAATATATTTGTCGTAGGCTGTTATCTCTGACTCATCATCCTGATGATAAAAATGTTCTACAGCCAGTTTAATTTGACGTTTTCCTGCTACAATTTTAGGAGTAATTACTGGGTTTTCAGTTCCCGAACGTAACCAATCTTCCGCCATTGAGTAATCACCAAGAGTAGCTGATAAACCAATACGGCGGGGTTGTTTTGGTGTCAATTGTGCCAAACGCTGCAATTGACAAATAATTTGATAACCCCTTTCTGAACCCATGAAAGCGTGAATTTCATCAATGATGACAAATCGCAAATCACCAAATAGGCGAACCAGGTCATTATTTTTGTTAATTAACAAACTTTCTAGAGATTCTGGCGTAATTTGGAGAATACCTTTAGGGTTCTTAAAGAGCTTATTTTTATGACTTTGAGAGACATCACCATGCAAATGCCAAACTGGTATATTCGCTGCTTTTAACAAGTCGTTAAGGCGTTCAAATTGGTCATTAATTAAAGCTTTAATCGGACCTATATATAATGCACCAATACTAGCGGCTGGGTTTTGATATAATAGAGTTATAACTGGTAAAAACGCCGCTTCTGTCTTCCCCGAAGCTGTACCCGCAGCCACAAGTAAATGAGCATTTGTGTCAAAAATAACTTCACAAGCAGCGATTTGAACTGGGCGTAATTCAGTCCAATTTTGATGATAAATATATTCTTGAATAAATGGTGCAAGTCTACTGAAGGTATCGCTCATATTTTATTAATTAAACGTTTGTAGTAGCGCTTTAGCGCCTTAAGTGAATTTTTACGCTTCTTTACCGCTACTACAAGCATGAAAGTAGGTTAATTTTTGATTTTCATATTTCAATCAACCAGAAAGCGCTATAAATTTTGACGGTTCATCACAAATTAAATTCTGCAGCATCATCGTCATCCACACCTACAGCTTTACCAACAGCAGTGGGTTTAAAATTAGTACCATGAATCAATTGACTAAAAGAAATTTTTGGGTTTTGTAGCAGGATATTCAACACACTAATAAAATCCCGCACAATCTCGCCTGGTGTCAACAATGCTTCTGCACCTAAGCGATTAACAATTTCTTGGACAAATTCTTGCAACTCACGATTTGTCAAAGCCTTTTCATAACCAAAATTAACTGCATGAATTTCAGTTAAACGTTGTAAAAGTGTGAGAATTTCTTCTTGACTCAAGGGGTTGAGGCGGATAACTGGCCCCAAATATTCCTGAACTCCATTCTGTGCAACAAAACGGCTTTCTTTTGTCCGTCTTCGCCAAGCTTGGTCTGCAAATAGTCCCCGATTTGGATCTTCTAAAAACTTGGTTGTACCACCAATAATAATACCAAGATGTTCAGCTTTGCACTGCATGGTGTCGTTAAACATTGTTAGCAGTCTGTTATAGTTCTTTTCTCGTGTAACTGTAGTGGATATTTGGTATAGATTTACAGCTTCATCAACTAAAATTAACAATCCTTTATAACCAATTTCAGCCACAAACTTAGCTAATAGCTTGATATAATCGTACCAGCTATCATCATCAATAATTACGCGCACTCCCAAAGCAGCCTTGGCTTCAGTTTTAGTGTTAAATTCTCCCCGCAACCAGCGCATTGCAGCATTTTTTAAATCATCATCATCCAATCGGTAGCCACGCCAATAAGCGATAATGACGCTACCAAAATCAAATCCATGAACCAAGTCTTCTATATACTGAACTACTTCTCTGATTTTGGCTTCAACTTGGTCATCAAAACCATCATCATGAGGGCGCATTTCAGTTTCTTTGGCTACTTCTTGTTGAATTTTATTAATCCAGCCTTCCAAAATTGAGACTAAAGCACCACCATCAGGACGAGTTTTTGTAGACAAGCGGCTCATCAATTCTCGATAGGTTGCTAAACCTTCATGATTGCTTCCTGCTAGTCGGCGTTCCGAGGATAAATCAGCATCAGCTACTACAAAACCTTGCTCTAAAGCACGGTTACGAAGCAGTTGCAGCATGAAGCTTTTTCCCGAACCATAGTTACCAATTATAAAACGAAAAGCTGCTACACCTTCTGCAATGTCATCGAGATTTTGTAAGAGGCTTTTTAGTTCTGGTTCTCGACCAACTGCTATATGTTCAACTCCTATTCTTGGTACTACTCCCGCACCCAGGGAATTGATTAAAGCAGTGGAGATTTTTTTCAACATTTTCAGCTTTACCATGTAATTCACCTCACTTGATTTTCAATGCAGAGGCGCAGCCAGTAAGTAAGGCAAATGCCATACATATCAATAATCTTACAACGGCAAGCATACTTTAATTAATTTGATGAAGTTTGTCTAGTCATCAGGTCTTGATATAAGTCCATCATTTTTCTGAGATTGGTTTTATGCTCGTCATAAATTTCTGGAGTTTCCGCCCCAGGATTGATTATCAGTTCACCTAAACTGTGATTGGCACGTTCATTTATAGAATCGATTAAGAGATTTGGCATTGTGATGTTAGCTTCGGCAATTTGTTTAATGACAGCTTTGGGATTTTCTTGCTCTACTATAGCTTTTAAAACTTGAATTTCATATCCTGGTAATTGCTCCAAAAAATTAGTCCATTCTTCGGGTAGATTTGCCGATATCTCAGCTTGAGAATCTGTAGTTTCTAAGCTATCAAGCAATTCTGAGAATGGAAACAATTCTAGCTCATCATCCTGTTCGTGGTCAGGCGCAGATTCTGGATTGAATGTTTCTATTTGTTGGAGTAATTCCCAAACTTGGCTTTGTAACAAGTCACGTTCTTCTTGTAATAATGAAATTTGCCCTTGTAGCTGCTCTAGTTCAGCTTTTTGTTCTACCACTTGGTTTTGCAAAGACTTGAGGAGGGATTCTAGATTTTCTCTTTCGTCTGTTGTGTTTCTCAGTAATTTATTTTGCTGAGTTACCTCCATTTCTAAATCTTGTAATTGCATTCGTAATTCGTACATTTTTTCCTCAATTTGGGGTTTGATTCTGGCTAGCAAGGTTAAATTGCTTTCAATATCGTGTTTTTCTTGTAAAAGTTCGCAAATTTGAGTTTGCAACTGATTAATTTCCGCACGAGATGAATTAAAATTCAATTCTAGACGACGTTTTTCTGCTGTCAGCATAGACAAAGAATTATTCAAGTCTGATTGATTTTTTTCTAAACTATTAAATTCAGTTTTTAGGCTACTAATTTCCGATTCTAATTGTTTTTTTTGTCCAGCAAAATTGCCTAAATCTCGATGGAGAATATCCCTTTGCTTACGGCATTCTGCTACTTGGTTTTGCAGCTGCTGTGACTCTGCATATAATAAACTACGATGTTCTTCTATTTGTGTAACCTCTCTGACAATTCGAGATTTCAGTCCTTCAAGTTCTTTGATGCGCTTGTGCAGCGAACCTAATACAAACATTTCCGACTTTTTGCGGCGTTTATCTACACAGAACGCTGCTGCATAGGTCGCTATTAAAGTAATGATACCTGTAAAGAAGGCTTTAGAAAAATCCCAGTTTGGGACGAGACTAAGACCAAAGCTTACACTAAAGGCAACTATTCCTAGAAAAACTCGATTGCTTAGGATTGCTGATTGCATATTACTTGTTTTTTGTCTAGCCAAGTTGTCAGAATCAGTACTTTTGATGATCATTTACCCTCACAGTTGTCATTTATCATTTGTGATTTGTCATTAGATGTATTGTTAGTTATACCAAAAAGTGACAAATCAGCTTTCAAGAAATCAATAAACTGTCGCGCTGTGCGTCCAGAACGACCATTATGGCGAGTAGCCCACTGTAAGGCTTGATATTCCAACTTTTCTTGTCCAATATTAATTTCAAATTGTGTCGCTAGATGCTTGACAATTTTTAAATAAGTTTTCTGATCTGCCCCCTCAAAGGTTAAGGTTAAACCAAAGCGATCGCTAAATGAAAGCTTCTCTTGCATGGTATCCCAAACATTGATTTCTTCTTGATCTTTGGGAGCAGGTCTATCGGCAAAAAACTCTCGAATCAAGTGGCGACGATTAGAAGTAGCATACACAACTACGTTTTGAGGACGGGCTGTTACATTGCCTTCTAAAACTACTTTCAATGATTTAAATGCATCATCATCTTCTTC
The DNA here is from genome assembly GCA_038087035.1 of Gloeotrichia echinulata CP02. Lineage (NCBI taxonomy): Bacteria > Bacillati > Cyanobacteriota > Cyanophyceae > Nostocales > Gloeotrichiaceae > Gloeotrichia > Gloeotrichia echinulata. The sequence goes on from CP051187.1 coordinate 2,418,823, forward strand.
AAAAGAAAGGTCATCGACAAAAATAATAAATTTTTGTGGCACTCCCCGCAAGTGTTCCACAATTTTTGGTAAATTTTGTAACTCTGATTTTGCTACTTCCAGCAAGCGGAGATTACGGTCGCTATACTCATTTAATAAAGCTTTGACTAAAGAAGATTTCCCGGAACCGCGACTACCATACAGTAATACATGCAGTGCTGTTTCTCCTGACAATAAAAACTCGGTATTTTTTAACAAAGCATCCCGCTGTGACTCGTAACCTACCAGTGCATTCAGTTGAATTGGATCGGGATAGCGAATACCAACAAATTGTCCAGCTTCCCAGCGTAAAGCGCGATATTCTGCAAATAAACCAGTGCCGAATTTCTCATAATCAGCTGCTAAATCTTCGACACCATCAGCCCAATTTTCTAACTGTTGTAAAGAGGTAATAAATTTTGTCTCTACCCCTACCTCATCCGCCTCCCTATACCACACAACTGGTGACATGGGTAGATGGGCTGCAGCTTGTACCCACTCGCTCAAAGTTGCGCTACTACATTCATATAAACTCTGCAACACTTGTAAATCATGTTGTGCAGCGGCGACTAAAGCTGGGGGAATTTTCCCAAATTTTCCCTGTTGAGCGAGCTTGCTAAAGGGATTCTCGGAAATGAGAATTTGAGTAATCAGGTAGTCCTCCCAATTTTGATGTCGCAAAGCCAAGGCGTGAAAGTAAATGCCGTAGGCTTGGAGGCAACCTAGTGCATCGGCATCAGTGTAACGTATGGCTTGTAACAGGTCAAGAAATGCGATCCCCACTTCGCTTTTGAGGACTGATTGATAAAGTAAAAGTGACGCTGCTTGGCGCTGGAGGAATTGAACCTTGGCATAGGATGAAGTACTTCCCGTAGACATTGCTTGATTATCCATCAATTAATTGGATGATGTAGCTAAGTAGCTATGGTAAATTGTCTGCCGACCCTGGCTGCAAAATCAAAATCTACATAGGTTTTAACAATGAATTTAGGTATAATTGCTGCTATTCTATACGGCGTATTAGCGTTGCTCGGTGGCATCATAGGCTACATCCAAGCTGGTAGTAAAGTTTCGCTTCTAAGTGGTGCTATAAGTGGTTTATTGTTAATTTTGGCTGCTTTTATTCAATTACAAGGACAAAACTGGGGTTTGATTGTAGCAGCTTTTGTTACTGCCAGTTTAGTAGTTTTCTTTGCCTTAAGACTAGCTAAAACACGCAAGTTCATGCCTGCGGGATTGATGACTATTTTGGGTATGCTGGCCTTGACTGTGATGATAAATCAACTTATATCCGGCACTTAGTCGCCCATAAAGTGTGCTGTGTGCTGTGTGCTGAGTTAAAAGACCGATCATCAGGGATGCTGATCAACTTTCTCTCCCTATCTTAAGTAATTGTATTTAGTACATTTATATTACCGTAGAGATAATGTTTGTGAAGTCCGTAGTTAATTTCTGAAACATGTATTATAATTATCAATGCTTAACTACTATTACTCCCTATTTGTAAAGATGCTTGCTGATTGTACCCCTTGCTTGCGGGAAGACTACAGGGAATAGACTCAAGAGCAATATTATTGATAATTGGTATAAAAACTGACGTATTTTTTTTTGAATCCTGTAACAATTGAACTAATCAAACCTTTTACAGGCAACATTTTTATCATCCAAAATGGTATGATGCCCACTCTACCCCCTACTAGGCATTAGCTCAAGGGATACAATACTGACCCTAAGATCCGAAACCAACCTGGGTTCGGAACCAAGAGTCATCTTTTGTTTTCGTCCAAAAATCTAGCTTCTACGTAGTCTGTCTCCGGAAGGCTGGGTTATTTAGCAACAAATCTTACAACAAATCGTAATATTTCGGTATCATATGATTAAAATTTAACAAAATAAAATAAAGTATACCCAGCTAAAACATCCGGTTTTCCTGGGTTTGTGATGATAAATAAAAATAATACTGCTTGAATGTCATTTTTCGCCTATCGATAATTCTCCGAGATTCTACTCTACCCTAAAGGATACGGCAAGCAGAGCAAAGGGCGTCGGCGCTGTGTAGATGATGAAAGTAAAGTGATGAATCATACATTTTCCGACTCATCACCACAGAGGCAAACAACCTTAATCGAGCAATCAATGCTTAGTATCAAACAACCACCACCACCGAAGTGTTGTTGCTTGTTATTGATTGCATCAAAAATGTGTTCTAAGTCTCAAAAGCAGTAAAAAATTTTAACTCAATTGTTGTGCTGCGATGGGACTCAAAATGTTGCATCAACTACAAAAATTTATTTTCATTGAATTTGTTGATAGTTGACTGTTAACTGATGATTGTTAGATTTTTATTTCATAGTCCCTAAGTACTTTGTCACAGTCAGGTTGTAGCATCATGAAAATTATGATTTTTTTTTATTACCCCCAACCCTGGAAAAATCGTTAGAGCAAAAGACACAAACCCTGGCATCTAAATATATCTACGTAACTCTGCTGAGGAGTGTAAACATTTGTCGGTGTAATCAAGCAGATTTTAAAAAAATAGTAAAGTGCAGATTGCCATTTTGGCAGGTTTTTCTCTGATAGATGAGGTATTAGTAGATTGTACCGATAGTTATTGATATTCGCACATCTAGTTGCTATCTACCGAAAAGTGCTAGAGCTAGGCTAGTCCTGACATAGGTGATTCTGTCCGCAATTTCACGTACTAGGAAATTATAATACATGGTATTATCACTGTCTTCTCACAACGTTATCCAGTATCTGCAGGAAGCAGGTCTGTGTAGCTCAGAAGATGGAGCATCAGACGACTCTGAGTTGCCAGACAGTAGCAAAAATCTGAATTTACTGGTAAATCTGGCAGATAATCGCAAACTGCTGGTTAAACAAGAACGTAGCAATAATCATGATGGAACGCCCCATGAATTTTTCAATGAGTGGCTATTTCACCAATTGCTGCAGCAGTTTCCGGTGATAGGGAATATTTCTGCGATCGCATCATTAGTGCTACATTTTGACGAGGAAAATTCTATCCTTGTCCGGAACTACTTAAATGATTATCAGGATCTGGGAAATTTTTACCAAACTAAGGATATTTTTCCCGAAGAAATTGCGATCGCTATTGGCACGACTTTAGCAGGACTACACCGTGCTACCTTCAACCGTAAGGAATATCGTGATTTTATGGCCACCGCCCCCCAAGGACAGTTTCGCTATAATTTCTACAATCCAGCCCAAGGGATCGGGACAATTAGCCCTGAGATTTTTGCTATGGTTCCCTCCCAAGCGCTGAAATTCTATGTTCTTTATCAGCGTTATGAAAGTTTAGAATCAGCAATTGCAGATTTGGCATACGAATGGAAGCCTTGCTGCTTGACACACAACGACCTGAAATTGAACAACATTTTGGTTCATTCCAGGTGGGAGCAGCTAGACAATTGCCTAGTAAGACTGATTGACTGGGAAGCATGTTCTTGGGGAGATCCAGCCTTTGATTTGGGTACTTTAGTCGCCAGCTACTTAGGAATTTGGCTATCGAGCCTGGTAGTAGACCCGACTATTGAGTTGGAAGAATCTCTGCGCCTGGCGGTAACACCGCTAGAGGTTCTTCAACCTTCAATACTGGCTTTGATTCGCTCTTATCTCAACGCTTTTCCCATGATTCTGGAGTACCGTCCTGATTTTATTTTGCGCGTTATTCAGTTTGCAGGTCTGGCACTGATTCATCAAATTCAGGAGACGATAAACTGCCGCAAATACTTTGATAATGCCGACATTTGTATGCTACAAGTGGCCAAAAATCTCCTGACGATGCCAGAGCAAGCTGTGTTGACAGTTTTCGGCATCTCGGAGTCAGAAATTGTCAAACCTGTGGCTAAAGTTCATCAACTCCCGCAACCAGCAAGGGAGAAACAATTAGTCCGGCTTTATTACGAAAAAACCCGCCTGCGCGGTTGTTAATTCCCGAAATTTGTCATTTGTTAGTTGTCCTTTGTCAAATGATAAAGGACTAATGACTGATGACCAATGACCAATGAATAATGACAAATCTATTCTATTTGTAAGAAATAAATGCTAAATTCTACTGCGAATGCGAATCACCCCCTGAATACTCTGTTTGACATTGCCAGCAATATCCAGATTGAGTCAAACTTTAGGATTCACCATCCCAATTATCAACCCTTTGCCCTGCCGACAAAAATAGCAGACAGATTTCAGCAAAACTCGACAGATCTACAACACAAATATCTGACCCTACTGCTGCGAAATTTCCTCTACGGTATCTATTACAATGGCTCCCTGCAAAACATTTTGGCTGTCAATGGTGAAGCCGCTAATTGTTCACCACACCAAAATTTAGAAAACAATTCCACCTTGGGGATGGATGGGGAATTTTACGAACGACTGCACAATTGTAATCATGGCACCGGCTATTATGACCCTAGTTGGGAAGTGTTGCGGCGCGAACCTGATGGTAGTATGGCGGTGTTCAAAGGCGGTTTGACATTATATATTGAGCCTGAGTGCCATCTCAAACCTACTTCTAAATTTGCCACAGTTGGCGAGTTGGTATCTATCTGGATGCCGAAAAATCGACTGCAAAATGGTTGTTATGTCGCAGTTAGCAACTCTGGACAGGAACGACTAGGTAATCCAGATGCTGATTTGGGAACGGGTCGAATCTATTGTAATGTCAGCCCATTTGGTGCGATCGCTCTCATGGATAGTCTGACACTAGACCTCAACGCTGCAGCTATTCCCTTTAGCTTTCAGGTTCTCTACAATCCCTCTGGATACGGACGTTACGACTCAGGGGTACTTTATTTTGAGCGTCACAACTATCCAGAAATTCGCAACATTCTTCAGGCTGCGTATGCAGAACATGAATCCCATTTCCATCCCGAAATCCCCTTGTTTACCAAGTTTTTGGCGCCAGGGTTGGGTTTAGCTGAAGAACCAACGCGCAAATTTGCTCCACAGGAAAGTTTTGGTATGAACCGTTGCCAAATTGTCGCTAATGCGATGTTAGAAGCTTGGCAAAAAGGTAAAAATGCCCTCGATGATCGGATGAACGCTATCAACCAACATTTTACACAGCATTTAATTGATTTGCAGCGTCCCTACCTCAATCCTAGCTCTGAGGATATATATTATCCCCTAAACTAATAATTTTTGCCCGTGCGGTAATATTATTTGGTATGGCAGGTTTATAACCTGCTTTTTTGTTTGGGAATTTTGAATTTCAAATTGTGAATGATCAAAGATGTCTTTTACTTATAATCGTACCATTCGCTTTCCAGATACTGATGCTGCTGGCGTAGTTTATTTTGCTAATATTTTAAGTATTTGTCACGAGGCTTATGAAGCATCTCTAGGCGCATCAGGTATTAATCTCAAAGTTTTTTTTAGTAATCAATCTGTGGCTTTTCCTATTGTTCATGCTAGTGTAGATTTCTTTCGCCCGATGTTTTGTGCAGACAAGTTGCTTATTAGCTTGAATCCCCACAAACTAGGTGTTGATAAGTTTGAAATTACTTATGAGATTTCTGTAGCTGAGGTGGTTGTTACTAAGGCAATTACCCGCCATGTTTGTATTGATATGAATAGTAGAATTAAGCAGGAATTGACTGAGGAGATTATTCACTGGTTGGACACAAACCGCAGAGAGACGGAGGAAGCAGAGAGAAGAAAGTCCAGAGAGGAAATTATTTGAATCAAGGGTCAAGTAGGGGAGGGGCGCAAGGCCTTGCGCCCCTACTAGTACTCTGTCAAGATAAAAATGATGGACTGTAGTGCGGGCATCTTGCCCGCGTGAGCGAGACGCTCACACTACCAAAAATCCCTCAAAACAAAATTGACAGACTACTAGTTGCGGTTTTGATTCGGGACTTAAAAAAACGTAGTCTACAGCATGAATCCTACACCCAACAGTAAGCAACTCCAAAAATGGACGGCGACGGCGATAAATTTACAATTATTAACTTTGTCGGGCTGGTGATGATTTTCTTGCACATGGCGGCATAATTTGAAGGCAAAGGGTAAACTTACCCAACTTAGCAGCGTCCAAAGGGGGAAAGTGCCTAATAGCACAAACACCAAGGTGAGGGGATAAATACTCGCGGTAAACCAAGTCAGGATTTGGGCTGCTTTTTCGGTTCCTAGTCGGACAATGGGCGATCGCTTACCTGCGGCTATGTCATCGTTAACTTGGTGAAAGTGTGAGCAAAACAAAATTAAACTAGTGACTATGCCGACGATCACTGAAGCTGCTAAACTCGTGATTGACCAAGTTTGGCTTTGGCTATAGTATGCAGCCCCCACTGCCAACGGACCAAAGGCAAAAAAGCAAAGAATCTCGCCTAATCCCTGGTATCCTAAACGAAACGGAGGCCCTTGGTATGTATAGCCCAAACCACAGCAAAGTATAATTATCCCGATGACAGTTAGGTCTTGTTGCCAAATTGCGATCGCTACTATTCCTAGCAAACCCAAAGCTAAACACAAATTTCCTAACCAAAATATTAATGATTTTTTACCAGTTAAGTTCACCAGAGAATGGTGTTTATTTTTATCAATGCCTGTTTCGGAATCAAACACATCATTACTGATATTTTCCCACGCCAAAATTAAAATTGCAGAGGCTAAAAAAGTATAAAATACTGCTGCATTAAAGATTTTGGTTTCCCCAAATGCTACTGCTGTCCCTATCCAAATGGGCATAATGGCAACGCTGTACATCGGCGGTTTAATCGCTGCCATCCATAACTTCTGTTTGGGATACAAAATCTGCTTGGTAGTCATCAGTTGTGATTGGTTAAATTGTTGGCATCTTAGTTATAAGTTAAATTTTATTATTTTCAGAGACACCAAATACAGGTGATAGACAAAAAATTGTTGATTTTGCCGTGGCTACTTAATCTGCTCGTGGTAATATTCATCTTGATATTGCAGGACAAAACTGGGCATGGCTTGTCAGAATTTTGGAACACCAAAAACAAGACAAACCATACTCTGGTGAAATGGCGACTGAATATGCTACCTGTAGAAATACGACCATATTTAATTACACTTTAGGAAGATAACTTAAAAAAAATTTACTATTACTAGATCCATGACAGTTTCTCAATGTCGGACTAACTCCTTTGCAGAACACAAAGACCTCTACCAATTTTTATCAACGGTTCAGGAAAATTGCCTCCAAAATAATAGCAGGCAAATTGTGAGTATTTCCCTGGAGATTGACTTGGTAGACCCCTTAGTGGTATTAGATAAACTTGGTCAAGCAAATGAAATAAATTTTTACTTTGAGAACAAGAGCAAAGGGGAGGCGATCGCAGCCATTGATGCTATAGCCGAATTACACATTGATGGCACAGAGCGTTTTAGTAAAGCTGAATATTTTATCAAAAATTGTCTAAAAAATATCATTAATTTTGGCAACGTCAATCAACCTTTTTCAGGGGCGCACTTTTTTTGTTACTTCAGCTTTTTTGACCAAAATAGCCAAGCAGATTACCCATTTTCCTCAGCTACTATTTTTCTACCACGTTGGCAAATAGCAGTGAAAAATAAGCGGTGTATATTAGTCGCAAATACAATTATCAATGCTAGCGCCAATATTCCCAGAATATTGCAAACCTTGCGGAGCAAAATCGAAATTATCAATTCCTTCGATTATTCTGGGAAGCTTGAATTTTTTCCGGCAAATGCCCGCAAGAAATCAGTAAAAAATGCTACGCATTTTCAAAATTCAGTATTATCAGTTTTAGAAAAAATCCAGTCTGGTCATTTAAGTAAAGTTGTTCTTGCAGATGCATTAGATGTTATCTCAAGCAATAATTTTAACTTATTTAAATCCTTAAATAATCTCCGACAAATACATCCTAATTGTTATATTTTTTCAACGAGTAATGGCAAAGGGCAGAACTTTATTGGCGCCAGTCCAGAACGCCTAATTAGTATTCACCAGCAACAGTTAATCACTGACGCTTTAGCTGGTTCCGCGCCAAGAGGTAAAACACCTACTGAAGATGCAGCCAATGCAAATCGCTTACTAAATAATGAAAAAGAAAGACACGAACATTCACTAGTAATTGACTTCATTACTAAACGCCTCATCCAACTCGGTTTATTACCCCAGTTACTACCACCACGCCTGCGACAATTATCTAATATTCAACATTTATGGACACCAATCAACGCCATAGTACCTGCTAACGTCCACCCCTTACAGATTGTCGCTCAATTGCATCCTACACCAGCTGTTGCCGGTGCAACCAGAGATGTCGCCTGTGGAGAAATTCGGCGTTACGAAAAATTTGAGAGGGGTTTATATGCTGCACCCTTGGGTTGGGTAGACTCTGAAGGTAACTGTGAATTTATTGTGGGAATTCGTTCAGCATTGATCAATGGCGATCGCGCCAGATTGTATGCTGGTGCTGGTATCGTCGCCGGTTCCGATCCTGAAAAAGAATTTGCCGAAGTACAACTTAAACTGCAGGCGTTGTTGAAAGCATTAGTTTAATCATAATTAACCGCCGATATAGACAGGTAATGTCGTCCATTGGCGGTTAAAAAACTCTAAATTCTCAAGGCTTTGGTGTAAAATTATTTTACTCCCAGAAATCAAATTTTCAGATCACCTCTGTTTAGCAAGCTTATAATAGCTAGTACCCTTTGAAAAGATTAATTAATTGGTATTAGCTTAAATCTGGTCGCCAACCGCAATAATTAGGACACTTTTGTAGATACAAGAGCATATGTTCCACTTGGGATTTTAAATTTTTAATTTCCTGTGAGTATTATGTAAACTGAGTTCGATCTAAGCCTCTAACGGGTGTAAAGAGCGCCGGTTAGGGGCTTACGTCGAACTCAGGATATAAGTGTTGAGTATTTTTTTAAACTTACTCACGACTCAGGACTGAGTATAGTCAAATCTTCTAGATTTATAACTAAATTATGACAAATTTCATCCACAGGTAAATCATTTGGATCACTACCAAAAGGGTCTTCTATCTGATTACCGATTTCTTCAATACCAAGCAAAATAAAACTAATTAAACCGACAATTGGCGCAGTCCACAAATTCAAATCATGGACAAGTTGCAAAGGCAAAACAAAGCAATATATTAATAATAATCGCTTCAAATAAATTGCATAAGCTATCGGCATAGGTGTATTCAAAATACGTTCGCAACCTATCAAAGCCTCTACCATATTATCTAGAGAGTTATTCATTATCACAAATTCATCCATACTCAGGCGATTTTCAACCTGCTGCTGTTTGAGATAATCACCAATCCATAAAATAATCTTTAAAGAAGGATTTTTCACCTCTTGGAGTTGTAAATATTGGGATTGGGTAAGTAAAACTTCTAGTTCGTTGTTGACAGGTAAGTGACGAAGTTGTAATTTAGTCGCAATGGCAAAAGCAGCCAATAGCTTGAATATAGCCGCTTTTTTTTCTTTATTTAAAGCTGTATCTGTCAAAACTCCTAACTGAATCTTTCGCCCTAAATTCAGACTATTGATAACTATACCGCCCCAAGTTTTCCGCCCTTCCCAATACCTGTCATAAGCAGTATTTGTCCGAAATACTACTAATAAACCTAAGACAAGATTGTAGGCAACATTGGTAATTACACTACCAAAAATATCCTCTGGTAGCGCATAGCCATAGTAGTGAATTAGGGAAATCACAAAACCCAATCCACTACATAACAAAACTCGTGGAAAAATAGTAGGGACTACCGAACCTTTTAATTGGAAAGCCATGCGAAACCAACTAACTGTGTCTACAGTCATGCTACCTACCCACATTTATTTGCAAGAATACACCAACAAATCCGGTGCAATTCTAGCGTCTTTAGAACGGATGATGTGAGATTGTTTTACACCAAATCTCGGTGAATAAAAGACTTTGCATTCGCCCCAGTGTAGGTAGCGACAATTTGACCATCACCAATCATTTGATATTTATATGTTACCAATCCTTCTAAACCAACCGGTCCACGAGGAGGCATTTGTTGAGTACTAATGCCTACTTCAGCCCCGAAACCGTAGCGGAAACCGTCAGCAAAGCGAGTTGAACAATTGTGGTAAACTCCCGCTGCGTTCACCAGTCCGAGGAAAGTTTCAGCTACTGCTAAATCCTCAGTAACTATCGCCTCTGTATGACGAGAACCATAATCTGTAATATGGGCGATCGCCTCTTCTAAAGAATCGACAATTTTAATCGCCAAAATCAAATCACTGTATTCGGTTTCCCAGTCTGCATCTGTGGCACTGGCGATATTAGGTAAAATTTCTAGGGTGCGTTTATCTCCTCTTAATTCCACATTAACAGCTTGCAACGCTTCAGCAACTCTAGGTAAAAACTCACAAGCAATTGACTGATGAACCAATAAAGTTTCAATCGCATTGCACGCAGCAGGATATTGAATTTTCGCATCTACTGTAATGGTAACAGCTTTCTCAATATCAGCAGCTATATCTATATATATATGACAAATTCCATCTGCATGACCTAATACTGGAATCCGGGTATGATTCTGAACAAACCGCACAAAAGAATTAGAACCTCTGGGAATAATTAAATCCACATATTTATCTAACTGCAACAGTTCTACAATTTCTTCCCTAGTAGTGAGTAATTGTACCGCGTCGGGGTTAACAGCAGTCCCAGATAAACCCTGCTTAATCGCCTTGACTATGGCTTCGCAAGAACGTACAGCTTCCTTACCACCCTTGAGGATAACGCCATTACCAGACTTGATAGCGAGAGAAACAATTTGCATCGTTGCTTCTGGACGCGCTTCAAAAATAATCCCCAAAACGCCTAAAGGACAAGTAATGCGTTTGAGGATTAAGTTGGTATCGATTTCCCGGTGAATTTGCACTTGACCGACGGGATCGGCTAACTTCCCCACATCTGTAATCCCCGCGATCGCATCTCTTAATTTATGTTCATCCAACTGCAAGCGCTTATATAGTGCTTTAGTAATCCCATCAGTCGCAGCAGCTTGACAATCAGCAATATTTGCTAGCAAAATTTCATCCTTAGCTGATTCTAAAGCTAGAGCGATCGCTTCAATAGCGTGGTTTTTTGCCTCAGTCGAGAGAACCGCCAGATGACTGGCCGCTTGGCGGGTTTTTTGGGCGATCGCAATTAGGGGAGAAGTCGTTTGGGCAATTGTCATAGCAAACAAGAATTTACTTTTCCCCCATCCTATCAACCTTTGACCAATGACCAATGACAAATGACGACCAAAGCCAGTACGGTTCAATAGCCGACCTACATAAAAACATGCACACAGATGAATTATCTGTGTGCATCTATAATTCCAAATTACCACTATACTATATCGAATTAACCGTGCCGCACTCGGCGTTCAAATTCCTCACGGGTGGTTTCAACTATATCCACAGCAGACTCATAGATCCCATAGTGTTCCTGTTTCAGCCAAGTTAAGATGCGAGAAAGCTGGGCATTTCTTAAATCTAGGTCAGTCTGAAAAATAATCGAAGCTGCAATCACTTGAGCATATTGAGGCGGATGACCTTGCTGAACAAAACTAGCCGTTAGGCCATTTAGGGCTTGCTGGCGGATTGGATCAGAAGTCGCTTCTATAGACATGATTTATGAACACTGATAATTGTTGAAATTATCCTATTTCATTTTGGCAAGCCTTTTGCATCCGTACCATTACGTAATTGCAGATAGTAGTCCAACAAATATTTTTTATTCAAATTAACCCTAAAGTTATACAAATCAAACACAAGAAAAATGTTTATATACAACTTAAACTAAAAACTATTTCAACACATACAATTAACACTAAATACGTATACATTGTGTTGTTTATCTTAGAATTCATTTATATTTGTTTACAGCTTTTGTTTGTTAATCTCTTTACAGGGAGCAATGCGATTTTGTGGGATGAGTCCAAAAATGATTTGGTTAAATCTAGATTTGCATGTATGTTTTTTTTCATAAAGGCTGGAACTCCCAATCGCCAAAAATATTGTTACTTGGGAATCCTACCTTTTTTATTACAAGGAAGTTAGGCGCGAAAATCAATACAAATTCCCCGTAAATATTTTAAGTATCCATGTCTAGAAAGTATGTAATAAAAATTTTTAGTACTGAGGACTAGGTGGTGGCGATGGCTGCGCCAGCCGTTGGCATCGCCCATTTTTGGACTCATCCCACAAAATCGTATTGCTACCCTCTTTACATTCACGAAAACCTATGAGTATAATTGATTAAGCGCTTCGGTAACGCAAAAGCCCAGCCAGCGCTAAACAACAACAATGAGTTAAGGTATAATATCATGGCAGTAGAAAAAACTAATTCCTCCTCAAGCTTGGCCGAAGTTATTGATCGTATCCTCGATAAAGGTATCGTAGTCGATGCTTGGGTACGTGTTTCTCTAGTAGGTATTGAAATACTAGCTATCGAAGCTCGTATCGTTATCGCTTCTGTTGAAACATACCTGAAATATGCCGAAGCTGTTGGTTTAACTCAGTCAGCCGCAGTCCCTGCTTAATTATTAGGCAGAGTTGAAAAAATCGAAATTACTAACTTTGTAATTCTCGAAGACATTCCTGATTCAGATAAAGTTCAAATCAACAACAAGTAGTTAAGGAGTAAAATCATGGCAGTAGAAAAAACTAATTCCTCTTCCAGCTTGGCTGAAGTTATAGATCGTATCCTCGACAAAGGTATCGTGGTAGATGCTTGGGTTCGTGTTTCTCTAGTAGGTATTGAACTACTAGCTATCGAAGCTCGTATCGTTATAGCTTCTGTTGAAACATACCTGAAATATGCCGAAGCTGTTGGTTTAACTCAGTCAGCCGCAGTCCCTGCTTAATTATTAGGTAGAATTTCTAAAAATCAGAATTGCACAATCGGCAATTCTGAGTGTGATTTCTGACCAGATAAAGTTCAAATCAACAACAAGTAGTTAAGGAGTAAAATCATGGCAGTAGAAAAAACTAATTCCTCTTCCAGCTTGGCCGAAGTTATAGATCGTATCCTCGACAAAGGTATCGTGGTAGATGCTTGGGTTCGTGTTTCTCTAGTAGGTATTGAACTACTAGCTATCGAAGCTCGTATCGTTATAGCTTCTGTTGAAACATACCTGAAATATGCCGAAGCTGTTGGTTTAACTCAGTCAGCCGCAGTCCCTGCTTAATTATTAGGTAGAATTTCTAAAAATCAGAATTGCACAATCGGCAATTCTGAGTGTGATTTCTGACCAGATAAAGTTCAAATCAACAACAAGTGAAGGAGTAAAATCATGGCAGTAGAAAAAACTAATTCCTCTTCCAGCTTGGCCGAAGTTATAGATCGTATCCTCGACAAAGGTATCGTGGTAGATGCTTGGGTTCGTGTTTCTCTAGTAGGTATTGAACTACTAGCTATCGAAGCTCGTATCGTTATAGCTTCTGTTGAAACATACCTGAAATATGCCGAAGCTGTTGGTTTAACTCAGTCAGGCCGCAGTCCCTGCTTAATTATTAGGTAGAATTTCTAAAAATCAGAATTGCACAATCGGCAATTCTGAGTGTGATTTCTGACCAGATAAAGTTCAAATCAACAACAAGTGAAGGAGTAAAATCATGGCAGTAGAAAAAACTAATTCCTCTTCCAGCTTGGCCGAAGTTATAGATCGTATCCTCGACAAAGGTATCGTAGTCGATGCTTGGGTACGTGTTTCCTTAGTAGGTATTGAATTACTAGCTATCGAAGCTCGTATTGTCATCGCTTCTGTGGAAACCTACCTGAAATATGCTGAAGCTGTTGGTCTAACTCAATCAGCCGCAGTCCCTGCTTAATAATTGAGCCGAGTTCAGAAAAATCAGAATTACTTAGTTTGTAATTCTGATGCTAATTCTGCTTTAATCTGATTATCCCGATATACTTCAATCAATATATATCCAAGGATAAAAGGAAAAAATCAGAAATTACTAGAGCTACATTCACCGGATATTAATTATCCTGTGAATGTGTTTAAATCACCATTATTTAGTATAATTGCGGAGAAACTCATGACGGCTTTAATGGAAAAAATCCGGCAAGAGCATCGGTCAATAGCTGAGGAAGTAACTCAACTATTTAATGAGACTCACGAATTCTTGTCCGCTACAACAGCCCAAAGACAAGCGCAAGCTAAACAGCAAGCACAACAACTGCACGAATTCCGTCAGCAACTTGAGCAAACCAGCCACCAATTCTTAACAGAAACTGCTAAAGAAAGAACGGCTCAAGCTAAACAGCAAGCACAACAACTGCACGAATTCCGTCAGCAACTTGAGCAAACCAGCCACCAATTCTTAACAGAAACTGCTAAAGAAAGAACGGCTCAAGCTAAACAGCAAGCACAACAACTGCACGAATTCCGTCAGCAACTTGAGCAAACCAGCCACCAATTCTTAACAGAAACTGCTAAAGAAAGAACGGCTCAAGCTAAACAACAAGGACAAGAACTGCGCCAATTCCGCAAGGATTTGTTTGCAAGTATTTTTGGCACCCACATTTAGTCCTTAATCAACACTCCCAAGAAACGGAGTGTATCTGTTGAAGAACAGGGCTAAAGAGTAAAACCCCCTAATCTTCCAGGTAAAAAACTGGTAAGACCAGGGGGCTAATCAAATTCAACAATGAGTTTTAGTGTGAGACTTGAAAAGCTTCCGCTGTAACTACAAAGCATAAGTAAAATATTTTAATTGCTTATTCCACCTTGTTTGTTACCAGCTACTAATGAATGGCTCCAACTATCTTTCAGGATGTCAGACATTCATGAGAGGTTGCTTAGAGCCTATCTAGCTATCATAACACCTCGATGCACAAATGGCATCTGTTTTTTTAAATTGTGCAAAAATTGTTGCTCATCACATTAACTTATGACTATCACTACCAACAATAAAAAAAGAGCTGTTCTTCGTGTCCGTCCTGGACAGTTTGTGGTAACACCTGCTATCGAACGGGTAGCGCTACGGGCGTTGCGTTATCTCACATCAGGCTTCGCTATTCATTTACGCGGTCCTGCTGGTACGGGGAAAACAACTTTAGCAATGCATCTGGCCAACTGTTTGGACAGACCAATTATGTTGATTTTTGGAGATGACGAATTTAAAAGTTCTGATTTAATTGGTAGTGAATCCGGTTACACTCACAAAAAACTACTAGACAATTACATTCACAGTGTCGTCAAAATCGAAGACGAATTCAAACAAAATTGGGTCGACTCCAGACTAACTTTAGCTTGTCGGGAAGGCTTCACCTTGGTCTACGACGAATTTAACCGTTCACGGCCTGAAGTTAATAATGTCTTGCTGTCAGCTTTAGAAGAAAAAATTCTGACGCTTCCTCCCAGCAGCAATCAGCCAGAATACCTGCATGTTAATCCCCAATTCCGGGCAATTTTTACCTCCAATCCTGAAGAATATTGCGGAGTCCACGCGACTCAGGATGCTTTAATGGATCGGCTGGTAACTATTAATATGCCAGAACCAGATGAGCTAACTCAAAGCGAAATATTAATCCAAAAAACAGGGATAAATCAAGAATATTCTCATTTAATCGTCCGCTTAGTGAAAGCCTTTCGCCAACTTACAGGTGGTGAAAAGACCTCTGGATTACGGTCTTGTCTGATGATTGCTAAAGTCTGTTCGGAACATGATATTCTAGTAGCACCAGAAGATTCAGATTTTCGGGAAATTTGTGCAGATATATTGTTCAATCGGACAAAGTTATCTCCTAGCGAATCCACAACTATTTTTCTAGAACTACTTAACCACTTAAAACGGGAAACAGCAGAACAATTAGTTCAGGACGACATACCAGAAGATACATTGGTGAATAATTTTTATGATTAGCAGCGAAACATCGCTTTCGCGACCCACATTGTTTGATGATTATGTTACCTTGTAAGAGTAACATTTTTCCGACAGCACGCACCAAATAAGTGCATAAATAAAAGCCTGAAAACTAGATATAATCTAACGGTAAATGCTCTTTTGGCTTGAGAGCAAAAGGACCGTGTTTAACCCATTGAAGAGTGTAATCAACCATGACTACTACCCCTATACTGCCAACACGTTCTCCAACTAACTCAAGTCGAGCAATTACTACATCTACTCAGGGTTCAACTTTAGCGGATATTCTCGAAAGAGTTCTCGATAAAGGAATTGTAATTGCTGGTGATATTTCCGTATCTATTGCCTCTACTGAACTGATACATATCCGAATTCGATTGTTAATTGCCTCAGTTGATAAAGCAAAGGAAATGGGTATTAATTGGTGGGAAAATGACCCTTATTTGAGCAGTAAAACTCAACTGTTAATTGAGGAAAATAAACAATTAATTGAGGAAAATAAACAATTTCAGCATCGCCTAAATAGCCTGGAAGAACAGCTACGTTTATTCACAGCTATAAATGGGAATCACACAGAGCAATCCGAAGAAAATTCGGAAGATAACTCCCCTAATGTTGCTGAATAAAATAGTGGATTTATCAATAATTTTTCACTAGATTCATAGTCAATATAGTGGAATATTATGAGTAAGCAGAATTCAATTTTAATTCATTCTCTAACCAACATAAAGACTGAATTTGTTAAATTTTGAAAGATTCAATCTTGTCGAATAAATTTAGAAAAGGTAGATGGAATCATGGAAATTATTTGCACTTCTGTTGAAAATTCCCACGATTTACCACCTACCACTTCTAAAGCTAACAGCCAAGCGGGTTTAGTTCCTTTACTGTTAACCGTAGTAGAACTAATACGCCAGCT
This sequence comes from Gloeotrichia echinulata CP02, assembly GCA_038087035.1. NCBI lineage: Bacteria > Bacillati > Cyanobacteriota > Cyanophyceae > Nostocales > Gloeotrichiaceae > Gloeotrichia > Gloeotrichia echinulata. The sequence continues at coordinate 2,435,636 of CP051187.1, forward strand.
GATGGAAGCTCAGGTAATTCGGCGCATGGAACAGGAGTGTCTCAGTGAATCCGACTTAGAGCGAGCAGCCGAAAGCTTGCAAAAATTAGAGGAGCAAGTTTTAAATTTGTGTCGGATTTTTGAAATTGATCCAGCAGATTTGAATGTCAAATTAGGAGAGTTTGGTACTCTTTTACCAGCACCAGGGTCTTATTATCCCGGAGAAACTGGAAGTCAACCTTCGATACTAGAACTACTAGATCGTCTTTTAAACACGGGAATTGTTGTAGACGGCGAAATAGATTTAGGTGTAGCTCAAATCAATCTTATTCACGCTAAGTTACGCTTAGTTTTGACCTCAAAACCGATCTAATTACAGTACCCAGGTTTCTCACCAGATTTTTCTTCGCGTTGCTTTCTCTTTGTCCCAAAGTCCTAGGGGCTGGTTCAGAGATATCCTCATTAATAGTTGATAATCTTTATGAACCCGCCCCTACTTGTTGCGTCAGTCCACTCGTTTACTGACTCACCCCAAAAAACTTAGTCATTACAAAGTTATCAGTCGTTAATATAGGTTTAAGATTTTTTAGCTTATGGATGTTGGTCTTTATCTTTACGGTATTTTTGCTGACCCAATCCCAGAAAAAATTGCTCTGAAAGGATTGGATTCGCAACCTGTTTCTAGTCAAGTAATTGACGGATTTACTTTTTTATATTCAGATGCAAAACAAGAAAAATATTTGGCATCTCGTCGTAATTTAATCAGCCATGAAAAGGTTTTAGAACAAGCAATGCACGAAGGGTTTCGGACTCTTTTACCCTTGCGTTTTGGATTAGTTGTCAAAGATTGGGAAACAGTGATCACACAACTAACAAAACCGCATAAACAGGAATTGCAAGAACTATTTCAAAAATTGGCAGGAATGCGAGAGGTTAGCGTTAAGATTCTTTGGGATTCTAAGTCCGAATTACAAGCAATGATGGAGTCTAATCAAGACTTGAAACAGAAGCGCGACCAAATGGAAGGAAAGGCGTTGAGTATGGAGCAAGTAATTGAAATTGGACAATTAATTGAAAATAATTTGGCAATTCGGAAAGAATCTGTAATCCAAGTTTTCTTTAATGAGCTAAATCCCTTAGCCGAAGAGATTATTGAAAGTGATCCCATGATGGAAGAAATGATTTACAACGCTGCTTTTTTAATTCCTTGGGATACCGAATCTGTGTTTAGCCAACGTGTCGAAGCCATTGACCAAACATTTGGCGATCGCTTACGTATTCGCTACAACAATTTTACTGCTCCCTATACCTTTGCTCAAATTTAGTAACAAACATCACAGTAATAAATATATGCTAGGTAAAATTTTACTATTTCCAGTTATGGGACCTATCAGTGGACTTGTATGGATTGGAGAACAAATTCAAGAGCGGACTAATACTGAATTTGATGCTCAAGAAAATTTGCATAAACAATTATTAAGTCTGCAACTTTCTTTTGATATAGGCGAAATTTCCGAGGAGGACTTTGAGGAGCAAGAAGAAGAACTTCTCCTGAAAATTCAAGCTTTGGAAGAACAAGCCAGGCTAGAATAAGCAGAAACTCAAGCAGATGAAATCTTTGAAGACCAATACCAGCATTTCCTAGAATATGAAAAGGAGGAAAATCTAGTTCTGTTACCTTAATATTACTAGCCAATCACCTCGGTTTTCATGTGAAATTAACAAATAAAAACCCGCAACTGCGGGTTATTAGTTTAATTTCTTTTCGGAGTTTTTTGTTTATCAAACCTTTAGAGGTTAATATTCAATCTCAAAAGTTTGATAATTAGATTCAAAACAGATAGGTGGACGGGCTAAAATTTGAGGCATTTTTGCTTCAGGACTACGTAAGTTATTAATAGTTGCCTCAGTCTCTGCTATCTGGGTTTTGAGGTTACTTAAGCGTTGTTTCAGCATAGCGGTACGCTGCTCAATAAATTGTAATTCTTGTTTAATTCGTTGCTGTTCTGTTACTAGCTTGTAAAGTTCTAATTGACTAGAAGCCTCACATTTATTCCGAGGCATTGTAGTAATTTTAGGTCTAATATTACCCCGATTACGAAATGTTTTCATCTTAAATACCTGAGCGATTGCTAGTATTATAACCAAGAAAATTATCTTGTAAAGGCTTAATCAAAAATCGGATTAAATTCTCTTCAATGAGAAGACAAGAAATCTCAACAATAGACAAGCAAAAAGTATTTTTTATCTGTTTTTCATCATGAAAACGCACAATATCTACACCTATGCATTTGTAAAGACTCCTGATTTTCCCTTAGATTTACCAGATGGTAATACTGGTCAAGTACGATTAATTAATGGCGGAGGTATTTCGGCTATTGTCGAATCTGGGACAACTATAGAGTCAGTCCAAAAAAATGACGAAGAAGTCATCAAAATGGTTTTAGCTCATGATCGAGTAATTTGTGAACTATTTGACCAAATCACAGTTTTACCTTTGCGGTTTGGCACTTATTTTATTTCCCAAGAAGCCTTACTAGATCATATAGAAACTAATGCCAAAGAATACCAAGAAAAAATCAATCAGTTTCACGGTAAAAACGAATATCTTTTAAAACTAATCCCCCGAACTTTACCAGAGCCAGTCAAGGCCTCAGTAGCAGGAGGAAGAGATTATTTTTTAGCCAAAAAACAATATTATGAAAATCAAAAAATATTTCAAATCGCACAAGCTGACGAAAAATACAGTCTAATTCATTTAATTACAGAACTGTATAAATCATCCGTTATTGTGCAACATCAAGCGGAAGAAGTCCGAATTTATCTTTTGGTAAGTTACCAAGATAAGTCTTTACTTTCAAAGCAATTTTTAACTTGGCAAGAAGCTTGTCCTCGGTGGGATTTATTCTTGGGAGAAGGGCTTCCTCCTTATCAATTTATTTAACAATAAACTCGGTGGAAATAAAAAATTATATTACGAAACCTGACCATTTCCAGTAAGCTTTATTTCCGCCGACCTTCTTAGTTACAAATATTTCTGGTTTTTTAACTTTATTATGAACCACTACGACTCACTACATCTAATCATGTTTAGCGGCAAAGGAGGGGTAGGTAAAACTACCATTTCTTGCAGCTTTGCGCGTTATTGGGCGAGAAAGTTTCCTGAAGATAAAATCTTGTTAATTTCCACAGATCCGGCACATTCTTTAGGAGATGTATTGCAGGTAGATGTGAAAGATAATGCCTTACCAATAGCGGATTTACCTAATTTGAGCGTTCAAGCCTTGGATGCTCAAAAATTGTTATTGGAATTTAAAGCCAAATATAGTTACTTTTTAGAATTACTGGTGGAGAGGGGTAGTTTAGCAGACGGAGAAGATTTAGCCCCTGTTTGGGATTTAAACTGGCCAGGTTTAAATGAATTAATGGGATTGCTAGAAATTCAACGGTTACTATCTGAAAAACAGGTAGACCGTGTAATAGTTGATATGGCGCCCTCTGGGCATACATTAAACTTGTTGGGATTGAAAGATTTTTTGGATGTTATTTTCCAATCTTTAGAACTATTTCAAGAAAAACATCGAGTAATTACACAAAGTTTTACAGGTAGTTATAAGGCTGATGAAGTAGATAAATTCTTGGTAGACATGAAATTTCAATTAGCAGAAAGTAGACGCTTACTGCAAGATGAGGAATTTACTGGTTGTGTAGTTGTCGCAGTTTCTGAACCCATGTGTTTATTAGAAACTGAACGATTCCTACAAAGTTTAAAAACCCTAGAAATTCCCTATGCTGGATTATTCATCAATCGAGTGTTGATAAATTCAGATATGGAACTAGACCGTTATGCTGAACAGCAAAATCTCATCAATAAATTTTTAACATTAGCACCTAACCAACCTGTTTTCACCGTCTCACAACAGAGAGTAGAACCATTGGGTGGAGTAGCTTTAGATTCTCTAGCTTCCCAAATTCAAAAAATTGATAGTGTGGAACTGGTACCACCACCACTGATTCAATGGCCTGTTAAAGTCCTACCCAGTTTCAATGATTTTTTGGCAGAAGGGTGTCAATTGATTATAGTCGGAGGTAAAGGAGGTGTGGGCAAAACCACAGTAGCAGCCGCTATCGGTTGGGCTTGTTCTCAGCGTTATCCCCATAAAAATATTCGCATAATTTCTATAGATCCGGCTCATTCTTTAGGCGATGCTTTTGGCAGAACTTTAGGTCATGAACCTGTAATGTTATCTGCTAATTTAAGCGGTCAAGAAATTGATGCAGATAGAGTTATAGAACAATTCCGCTCAGATTATCTTTGGGAATTAGCGGATATGATTAGTGGTGAAGGTTCAAACACAGATTCAACAGTGAATGTTGCCTATCTTCCAGAGGCTTGGCGACAGATTATGTCTCAGGCTTTACCTGGAATTGATGAGATGTTATCTCTGATTACTGTGATGGATTTATTAGACAGTAATCAGGAAGATTTAATTATTTTAGATACGGCTCCCACAGGTCATCTCCTGAGCTTTTTAGAAATGCCAGCTGCTTTAGGAGATTGGTTATCGTGGATATTTAAGCTGTGGATGAAATATCAAGATATTTTGGGGCGCGTTGATTTCATTGGGCGATTGCGGCATTTACGCCAACAAGTTGTACTGGCACAAAAGAAGTTAAAAAATCCTCGCCATACTCAATTTGTTGGGGTAATTCAGGCGGAAACTGCTATTGTGGCTGAACACATACGTTTAACAGAATCTCTGAAAAATATGGGAGTTAATCAGCGTTATGTCGTCCAAAATCGCTACAGTCCAGAGGTGGAAATTGATGGCAGTTTGTTTCCAGACCAAACAGTTGTTCGCTTACCGCGATTACCCAGATCTGTGGAGCCGTTAGCCCGGATTCAAGGTGCTGCCAATCTTTTGTTTTAAGTTGGGGAATTAACTGCAAATACGAGATAAATAGAGTAATAAAACAATCATAAATTTGATTGCTGAAAATTACTTTTTTAACCGCAAAGGACGCAAAGGACGCGAAGGTAGAGGGATGATTTTATGAGTGAGTTATTTAAGGGTTTTGAGCAGTTAGTCGAATTGGTGAAGACTTTAGAAGAAAAGATGGAAAAGGGAGAAATCAAGACAGATGTGCAAATTAACTCCCGTCCCTTGAGTAGTATTCCTCGTCATGGGAATATGCCGCGTCCTAATAATATGGGTAATGATGTGGGTACAAGTCGCTTCCGCACTCAACCACCTGCTAATTCTGGTTCTGGTGGTGGAAATGGAGGTGCATCTGACCCCCCCATCACACCACCTGCTGGGTCTTCAGATCATTCTCTCAAGGATGTTGGGGGACTGGGTGAGGTTCTGAAGGAACTTAAGGAACTGATTGCTATTCCTTTAAAACGCCCTGATTTGCTGGCTAAATTGGGACTAGAAGCCACAAGAGGCGTATTATTAGTGGGACCGCCTGGTACGGGCAAAACTTTGACCGCTCGCGCTTTGGCTGATGAACTCGGTGTTAACTATATTGCGCTGGTGGGGCCTGAAGTCATCAGTAAATACTACGGTGAGGCTGAACAAAGGCTGCGGGGGATTTTTGAAAAAGCTGCAAAAAATGCACCCTGTATTATCTTTATTGATGAAATAGATAGTTTAGCCCCAGACCGTAGTGCTGTAGAAGGGGAAGTGGAAAAACGTCTGGTGGCTCAACTGTTGAGCTTAATGGATGGTTTCTCTCACAGCCAAGGTGTGATTGTTCTGGCTGCGACAAATCGCCCCGACCATCTCGATCCCGCCCTGCGCCGTCCCGGAAGATTTGACCGCGAAGTTCAGTTTCGCATCCCAGACTGCAATGGACGTAAAGAAATTTTGCAAATTCTCTCCCGTGCTATGCCCTTGGATGATACAGTTGACCTCGATTTTATCGCGGAACGGGCTGTAGGATTTGTGGGTGCCGATTTGAAAGCTGTCTGTCAAAAAGCGGCTTATACAGCTTTGCGTCGCCAGATTCCTTCGATAGATGGGCAAATTCCCGACAACATGACAGTTAACCAAACTGATTTCTTACAAGCCCTCAAAGAAATCAAACCAGCGGTGCTGCGGAGTGTGGAAGTGGAAGTTCCCCATATCGCTTGGGAAGATATTGGCGGTTTGGATAGCATTAAGCAAACTTTGCGGGAATCAGTAGAAGGGGCGTTACTGTATCCAGAACTTTACCTCCAGACCAAAGCACTAGCGCCCAAGGGGATTTTATTGTGGGGACCACCGGGAACTGGTAAAACTTTATTGGCAAAAGCTGTAGCTTCCCAAGCCAGAGCTAATTTTATCGGTGTCAACGGGCCAGAGTTACTCAGTCGTTGGGTGGGCGCCAGTGAACAAGCTGTACGGGAATTATTCGCCAAAGCGCGACAAGCCGACCCCTGCGTCGTATTTATTGATGAAATTGATACCTTAGCCCCGGCGCGAGGCAGTTACAATGGTGATTCGGGAGTGAGCGATCGCGTCGTTGGGCAATTACTCACTGAGTTAGATGGGTTACAGGTGGGCAGCACTATCTTAGTAATCGGCGCGACAAATCGACCTGATGCACTCGACCCAGCTTTATTGCGAGCCGGACGCTTAGATTTACAGATGAAGGTCGATTTACCAGATTTAGCCAGCCGGTTGGCGATTTTGCAAGTCCATAGCCAAGGACGACCATTACAAGATGTGGATTTGCAATATTGGGCACAAATGACTAAGGGTTGGAATGGTGCTGATTTGACATTGCTGTGTAATCAAGCCGCTGTCGAAGCAATTCGCCGTTTCCGCACTCAAGGTCTGACAGACCCTGCTGATATCAAGATTACAACTGATGATTTTAATTATGCCTATCAAGTGTTAACCGAGCAACGTCCAGGTTAACAGAGGACTGGGGACTGGGGGCTGGGGACTGGGGACTGGGGACTGGGGACTGGGGAATTGTTTTCCAGTCGTCAGTCCCTTTTCTCCAATCTGCTGGTGAGCGGGTTGGGGGATTTGTCTGCGTAAGTTTGCATAGATGAGAATGCGATCGCCTCTTTGTGGATTCAGTGTCTTTTACATGGTGTAAATTAGATTTTTTTATGTATAAAGAAGTAACCTAGTTATAACTAGAAAACTTTTTAACAACCGTGGAACATAGGGGCGCAAGCTTATTTTTCAAAAAATTTAGCACGCTAAGTACGCAAGACCCTCTATTTTCAGCTAATTGTGCCACAATTATTTTTCTTTATTTTGACGATTTTAGGCATATTATGGAGCCTTTACCGCTTTGCTATTGGTCAGCTAGAGACACCTTGGGTTTACCTAATCAACGGCGCATGGGCTATCTATATTTTATCCTTACTTTGGGCAGTAATTTATGCATCTATCTGGCAGCCATCTCCAGATATTTTAGATGATAAATAAATAACACTCAATGACAGTTACAAAACTGTCATTGTGATTGGGAAAAATACCGAATAAAGAATAAAATTAGACCATCCATCACTGAGCAAAAACTATGAACGATAATTTTCAAATACTTGAACCAATAGGAACCTTAAATGCAGCCAAAGGTAATGAAATTAGGCGCGAAATTGAATATGTTATGACTAGTGGTATCGATATTGTATTGATTGATCTCAAAAATGTTCAGTTGATCGATAGTTCTGGTTTAGGTGCTTTAGTTTCAACGATGCAATTTGTCAGAAAAAGCAATAAAAAACTCTATATCTGTTCTGTGAATAATCAAGTTCAAATGTTATTTGAGCTAACTAAAATGGATCGAATTATGCAAATCCTTAAAGATAGAGAAGAATTTGAGAAACTTGAGCAAGTAGTTAAAAATAGAGAAGAATTGAATAGTCATGTTCTTATAAGCTAAATTTTGAGCGTTGAAATGGGTTAAAAGCCTGTCTAGTAAGCTTTTAGCTTACCAAGCCAATTTTAGATTTTAGATTGTTTCGGTTCCTTGCAGGCCCCGCAGAATTTTAGATTTTAGATTTAATCCAAAATCTAAAATTGTTTGCCCCTTGTGGTCGGGGTCAATCCAAAACTTGTACTGAGCGAAGTCGAAGTATCCAAAACTTGTACTGAGCGTTCGCGCAGCGTCCCGCAGGGAAGTCGTTGGCGTAGCCTCTGTCTGCGACACGCTACGCGAACGTAGAGAAGTATCCAAAATCCAAAATCCAAAATCGTTTGACGTATATCAAGGTTTTTGGCGCTAACACTAAGCGTATTGGGATATGGTGGGTATTGCCCACCATACGTATTATTTGAAAAACTAAAATAGGAATCCTATGGTTGCTTAAGTTCTGTATTCTATTTGTATCAATCAAATTTAACTCGTAGTAAAGACAAATCATCATCAAGATTATCGTTGTGGCTCAAGGTCATAATCTGAGCCAATACTTCATTGAGATGAGTAGTGTTTGTCTGTTGACAGTTGAAGAGCAAATTCTCCAGAGCCTCGAAACCCCAAATTTTGCCATTTGGTACAGGGATTTCGTAAGCGCCATCACTAAAAATAAATAAGCTGCTGTTTGTTTGTATTTCTAAAACAGCATTTTTAAATTCAATATCTGGCACAAAGCCTATGGGAATATCCAGAGAATTTAGTTTTTGTATGTCGATGCTTGGGGGATTTTTGGCAGATAGTAGTAAAGGTGCTGGATGTCCAGCATTGGCATAAACTAGTTGTTGTTTAACGCGATGATAAACTCCATACCAAATGGTAAAGTACTTGTCACTGTGATTACTCATTTGAAACGCGGTATTGAGGGCATTTAAAACTTCACTAGGTTGACAAAAATTAGTATTGGGTAAAGACTGCGATCGCAAGATATTCAACACAGATACAGACAGTAGCGCTGAACCAACTCCATGCCCTGATACATCTAATAAATAAATTGCTAAATTATCATCATCAATCCAGTAGTAGTCAAAGCAATCACCCCCCAACTGCGCTGAGGGAACAAATAAAGCGTCTATACTTATTGTTCCTACCAATGGAAGTGGTAAAAGTGATCTCACATAATCAGCCGCTTCTGCTAGTTCAGCTTCTAAAATTTGCTTTTGCTGGTGTAGATTTTGGTTTAGTTCTTCTAAAGCTTGCTTTTGAGCCTGCAAATCTTGGTTTAACTGATGTAACCTTATCCCTGCTCTTACCCTAGCCTTCAATTCATTAATTTCTACCGGTTTAGAAACAAATTCATCTGCTCCTGCATCTAGTCCTCTAACCCTGTCTCCTTCTTCTCCTGGCGCTGCTCCTTTTGCAGTCAGTAGAATAAAAAAAGTTGTTGCTAACTCTGGATCAGTCTTTATGCGGCGACACACTTCTAAACCATCCATCTGCGCCATTACCCAATCACAAATAATCAGCGCGGGACGTAATCTTTTTGCTTCTAATAGTCCATCTTCTCCGTTACTGACTATGGTGGTATCATAACCTTGATTTTCCAGCGCTCTTTTGAGTGCGAATCGCAATATCGGATCATCATCAATAATCAGAATTTTCAACATAAATCGTAATAAAATCACATGATTATTAATTAACTATTAAATAATTGTATGTTACAATTATTTAATAGTTAATTTTTTGTTAAATGCTTCTGGTTTGTTATTTTTTGTATTTCCCTGATATAAAAACTGAGCCAGTCATTTTCAATTCTTTCGATTATACACTGATTATAAAAATTAGGAGTTAATAATGACCAAGAAAATTTATCTCAAAGTTAATACAGATATCAATGCTGAAGATGAGATTTTATCTTGGTTTGAGCAGGTGAATCAACCACCTTTTGCTGACAATACAATTTGGTGGCAATTGCAAACACTACTGGTAGAGGGCTTTATTAACATTGTTGAACATGCTCACAAGAATTTGTCCGTAGAAACGCCGATAGAATTAGAGGCTTTAAGATTCAGTGAACATATCGAAATACGTATTTGGTCTTATGGACCAGCCTTTGATTTAACTCAACAATTACAACAAACTCTCGAATTAGAAGATAATTATCAAGAGCGGGGGCGGGGTTTAAAAATTATGTCTAAACTTGTAGACAAGTTGAGTTATGAGCCAACAGGCGATAACCGTTATTGTTTATTTATTAGTAAAAAATATTAATTTTTGTTATTGGTCATTGGTCATTGGTCATTGGTCATTGGTCATTGGTCATTGGTCATTGGTCATTGGTCATTGGTCATTGGTCATTGGTCATTGGTCATTGGTCATTGGTCATTGGTCATTGGTCATTGGTCATTGGTCATTGGTCATTGGTCATTGGTCATTGGTCATTGGTCATTGGTCATTGGTCATTTGTCATTTGTCATTTGTCATTTGTTATTTGTTATTGGTCATTGGTCATTGGTCATTGGTCATTGGTCATATCATGTCCTAATACCCTCAATATTGCTTGGTTAAGCCTAAAAAACTTAAAAATTAATTCTCCTTCTCTAGGTTCGGAGCGTGTCGTAGACAGACGCTACGCGCAAGCACCAAGCGTACTGGAACCGTATTGAAATTAAACCCAAAAATTCGGAATTACAAATTACGTTAGCGTAGCGGGGCGTAGCGGGGCGTATCCCATTACGAATTACGAATTACTTAAAAATACTTGAATGCGGTTGATAAATGCTTCTAACTCGGCGACTAAATCAGATGTACCAACTAACTGCTGTTGACGGCTTAGTCGTTCTAGTTTTTCTCCGGCTTGCTGCATAGTTGTAGCTCCGATATTACCACTGGAACCCTTGATATGATGGGCTTCGCGTCCAAGTTTATCAAAATCATAAGATGCGATCGCGGCTTTGGTTGCTTCTACATGAGACTTGCTATCTTCAACGAATATTGCTAATAATTCTAACTCAAATTCTTGGTTGTTTTCTGATAGTTGATGTAAGTGTTCCCAATTAAGTGGGAGTTCGAGCAAATTGCTATCTGTAGTAGAAACTGTTGGACTGGAAATAGTTATTAGCTCTGGTGTATGTATTATCTGACTCCAATGCTCTAGCAACGCTGCTAATTTATCTTTAGCTACCGGCTTGCTCAGATAGTCATCCATACCTGCTTCTAAACAGCTTTGTTGGTCTTCTTTCATCGCATTAGCTGTGATAGCAATGACAACAGGTTGCTGGCTACTAGCAAATGAGCTTGCTGTCCGACGACGAATTTCTTTTGTAGTCTCTAAACCATCCAAAATTGGCATTTGACAATCCATGAGAATCAAATCATAGGGAATTTTATCTAATAGCTCTAAAACTTCTTGACCATTGGCTACTGCATCAGCATCGTAACCTAAGTTATGGATCTGCTTCAGAAGAACTTTTTGATTTACTAGATTATCTTCTGCTATCAGCAATTTTAACTTCGATTTACCAGAAGTAGTTATCTGTTCTAGTTGCATAGAAAGTTTCTCAATTGGGATGACATCAAAATTATCTAATTTCGCTTGGCTTCCTAAAATATTGATTATGGTCTCGAATAGTCTAGATAGCTTGACTGGCTTGACCAAATAACTAGCAAATCCTATTTTCAGCGCCCTTTGTACTTCTTCTCTTTGATTAGTAGAGGTCAACATAATTAAAGGGACATCAGCAATAGCAGAATTTGCCTTAATTTGTTCTCCTAGGGTCAGTCCATCTACATCTGGCATTTGCATATCAATCAAAGCAATATCATAAGGTATTCCCTGATTGGCAGATTGTTCTAAAGCTTTGAGAGCAGTAGCCGCACAAGCAGCCTCATCCACGTGCATTCCCCAACGGGTAGCCTGGTGGTAGATAATTTTGCGATTAGTACTATTATCATCCACCACTAACAAGCGTCGATGAGTGAGCGTTTCGGGTTCTTTAGCAGGGGAAATAGGCGGAGATTGCTTGACAAAAGGTAGCTCAAACCAAAATTGAGATCCTTGACCCATGTTGCTGTTCACCCCGATTTCTCCACCCATCAAAGTGACCAATTGTTGACAGATAGCTAATCCTAAACCGGTGCCACCATATTTACGCTTTATCGAAGCATCTACTTGGGTAAATGCTTGAAATAGTTTCTTTTGATCTTCAAGATTAATACCAATACCCGTATCTGTAACAGCAAAGTGGATGGTAGCTTGATTATGGGTTTCTGATTTCAGTTCAGCTCGCAGAACTACCTCTCCGGTGCTGGTAAATTTGATGGCGTTACCTATCAGATTCATTAATACTTGTCGTAGGCGACTACCATCACCTTGGAGGTAAGTAGGAACATTGCGATCAATCAAGGCGGCAAGTTCTAATCCTTTATTATGAGCTTGGGGAGCCAACAATTCTAAAATTTCTTCCACACAAGTGGATAAGTCAAAATCTAGAGTTTCCAGCATCATTTCCCCAGCTTCTAGCTTAGAAAGATCCAAAATTTCGTTAATTAAATATAAAAGAGCATCTCCACTCACGCGAATTGTTTCTAAAAAATCTCGTTGTTCTGGGTTCAGGGGAGTTTCTAAAAGTAAGCCAGTCATCCCCAATACAGCGTTCATCGGCGTACGAATTTCATGACTCATGTTCGCCAAAAAATTGCTTTTGGATTGAGAAGCTAATTCGGCTTGGCGACGGGCGCTTTCTAGTTCTTGTCGCTGACGAGTTTCTGCTTCCAGTAGCTTGGCTTGGGCTAAAGCAATACCTATTTGGTCAGATAGGGATTGCAAAAGTTCAACTTCCCAGCTAGTCCATTGGCGAGTGTGGGTACACTGATGAGCAATTAGTAGCCCCCAAAGTTGATCTTTGAGGAAAATGGGAATTACAAGTTTGGAACTTGAAACTTCGAGTTTGGAACTTGAAACTTCAGCTTCGGAACTTGAAACTTCGAGTTTGGAACTTGAAACTTCAGCTTCGGAACTTGAAAATCCCCCACTCAGCACATTTGTAGGGTGTGTCAGATGCCAAAAATCTGTGGTTCATCATGAAAAACTCAAATCTGACGCACCTTATACCATTTCACCAAAACTCTGATACATATAGAAGCCAGTAGGGGCACGGCATTGCCGTGCCCCTACCAACGTATTTGTATCATACTTAAAGTGAAACGGTATTACTCCTTACTCTCCTCCAACCCCAGACCAAACGGTGAGAGGTTTTCCTATTTGCTTGTAAAGTAAACGGCTCTTGCGTACTTAGCGTGCTAAATTGATAGGATAATGCCAAGAAAGTAAAGCTCTAATCTCAAAATTACGAAAGTTTCTAAATCCAAATCCACTTCGCTTTATTAACTTCAGTTTATTATTTATTCCTTCTACTACTCCACTGGTAGTCCTTCGTTCAAAATATCCGACTATTTCTCCAAACCACCGTTTAATTGTCTGCACACTTCTTTGATAATATGGTTCAGCTTTTTTTAACCAATTGATTAATTCTAGCGTTCCCGTTACCACATTTTTATTGTCTTCAAATAAATTGTGAAAATCTTCTTTTAATGAATGCATTCTAGCTATTAAAGGAGAAGCTTGTTTAATTCTATTTAATTTATCTTTTTGCTTTTCGGTGAGCTTATTCTCGGCTTTTAGAATTGTAAATTTATTTCCTTTTAAACTTTCAAATACTTTTTTTCTTTCCGGGGCATTTAACTCAGATGCTATTTTATTTTCTGCTATCCTAGCTCGATTTAATTCTTCATGTACTAATTTAGTAACATGGAACCTATCTACCGTTACAAGGGCGTTTGGACAAATCTTCTCAATTAAAGATTTATAATTGCCTGTCATATCAATACTTACTTCTTCTATTTGTGACAAAACTTTTTCTCCCCACATTCTCATGGTTTTTTTGATTTCAATTTGTTTTCTTTCTTTTACTAAACCTATCAATTTACCTGAATCTATATCTACTAGCACGACAATAAATTTTCCTTGTCCTTTGACCAAACTAATTTCATCTATTCCTAATCTTCTTAAATCTTTGACATCTATTGGCATCACATTTTTAGCTACATCTTCAAGCATTGATATGACTTATTCATTAGTTAGTCCATTATTTCTTGCCACATTACTTACATTACTATTAATCACTTGTTTGATAATATATTCCGCATATCGGTATGTATACCTCTTTCTTGCTCCTAGAAAATCTAGCTTTTCATTAAATGTTTTTCGGCATTTTTTACACTTGAATCTTCGTCTATTGACATTCAGTATTACTTCAAAATCCCCCATCGGTAAATCTTTCACTAAACATTTTTGATTTTGATGTAAATGTCTTGAGTTTTGACCACAGTGTGGGCACGATGCACTTTTCGCTTTTTTACCTACTGATAGAATTAGGACTTGACCCTCTTGTAGGCTTGATTCTACTAATACTTCAGGCAAATTTAGGAGTTGAGTCATTATTCGTTTCATAATTTATTTTATTAAACATTATTAAAAAATATCTTAACATTTTAGCACGCTAAGTACCCAAGAACCCAAATTGGCAGACCTAATCGAGGCGAATATTGATGAGTTAGCGCGCCTGGAAACTTTAGATAATGGTAAACCACTGCAAGATTCTTTAGGTGATTTAGGATTAGTTATTGGCTGCTATCGCTACTATGCTGGCTGGGCTGATAAGGTACAGGGTAAAACTATTCCCATTAACGGGCCTTACTTCTGTTATACGCGCCATGAACCTGTGGGTGTGGTTGGTCAGATTATCCCGTGGAATTTCCCCTTATTGATGCAGGCTTGGAAGCTAGCACCAGCTTTAGCAACAGGTAATACTGTGGTGATGAAAACGGCTGAACAGACGCCTTTGTCAGCCCTGCGGGTGGGTGAGTTAATTATTGAGGCTGGTTTCCCCCCTGGTGTGGTGAATATTTTATCAGGATATGGCCCAACAGCTGGGGCGGCGATCGCTCGTCACATGGATATTGACAAAGTGGCTTTTACTGGTTCGACTGAGGTCGGACATCTGATTATGGAAGCCGCTGCTAAAAGTAACCTCAAGCGTGTCACTTTAGAACTTGGTGGTAAGAGTCCCAATATTGTCTTTGCTGATGCTGATATCGATGCGGCAATTACAGGTGCATACGATGGGATATTCTTTAACCAAGGTCAGTGCTGCTGCGCGGGTTCGCGGTTGTTCGTTGAGGAAAAATTCTATGACGATTTTGTTGCTAAGGTAGTAGAACGAACTAAGCAGCGCGTTGTTGGCAATCCTTTTGATCCCGAGACGGAACAAGGTCCCCAGGTAGATCAAGACCAATTTGATAGGGTGATGAGTTATATAGAGTCCGGGATACGGGAAGGTGCCCAGATGCTATCTGGAGGTAATCGGGTTGGGGAACGTGGTTTCTTCATTGCACCGACAGTCTTTGCCGATGTCCAGGACAATATGAAAATTGCCCAAGAAGAAATCTTCGGTCCGGTGATCAGCATCATCAAATTTAAAGACATTGATGAGGTGATTCAACGAGCGAATGCCACAATGTACGGACTCGCCGCCGCTGTCTGGACTCAGGATATCACAAAAGCCCACGCGATCGCTAACAATGTCCGCGCTGGTACTATTTGGGTAAACTGCTACGACGTATTCGACGCCGCTGCACCCTTCGGCGGATTTAAGCAATCGGGTATTGGTCGGGAACTCGGTGAGTATGGCTTGCAGCAATATACTGAAGTCAAAACTGTGACAATTAAGTTGTAAATACCTGCATATTCCAATGACTGACGAATGACTTTGGACAATTGATAGTAGGGGCGCAAGGCCTTGCGCCCCTACCATATTAAAATCACAGCGACATTTTATAAGTCAGTTTTGTATTGATATAAGCACAAATCTTTTCTGGCGTCTACATCAAACTTCAAACCAATCTCACTTTCACCAATTATTTCTACCTGGTCTTTATCAAGATCTTTTCCGTCCTCAGTTGTCTTAATACTCTCAATTTTTACCAACTGACAGTAAGCAAGCTTTTCGTTTACCAAATAAATGCTTTCTCCTACGGATAACATAGTTTTTTCAACCTTTGCAACTCCAGCTTTAGGACTCTTAAACCATTCTGTAATGCGACCTATATCCCTAAGCTCATCTATTGATTTTTTCCGCTCAATCACCTTATAAGTTACCAACTCCGCAAGTGCTTGACACAAAGTCTCAATAAAATCGCACAGTTCTATCAAAGCACTAGAACTAAGGAAATCGTCTATGACTGCTCCGTGAGCAGCGTCATTACGATAACTAATTAATTCATTCAATTCTCCTTCCGCAGTGTTTTCATTTGCCCTAATTTCTTTGACAAAATACTGCATCGCTCTATGCTTTTCAACCCATATCCAAGCATTTGGTATACCAGCATCAGCCAATAATTTATCTAAAGTGTCTTTGCGTAAATTTTCTTCATGTAGGAGAAATGCATCTCGCAATAACTCATATTCTTGTTTACCAATACTTCCATTAAATAACCCGCGAATAACTTCTTCAATAGATAGGTGTTTATATCTATTTTTATTCAAATCAAGCAACAATCTGCCCACCCCTCTCTGGTGAGTATTTCGGATTTTTTCTTCCAGGTCTAAATAGTTTGGAAATAATCCTGGTAGAAGTAATAACCAATCGCTCACTAAGTCTTCAACAAAACGCTCATAAATAGCATATAGTCGTGTGACTACAGCACAGTGATCATACACTCGCCACTCTCTTACTTTAGGGATATCTTGCATTAAAGTATTCAGGATGAATTTCGTCTCTTCTTGCCATTGATACTTTGTTAAAGCACTAGATCCAAAAGCAATTTCTCTCAGCCTATCGTTGGTTTTAATAATGGAACGGATAGCAGAGATATTACCCGCCGCTGTCAAGAGAAGATTTTGAAACATCGCTGTTTACTCGGCGATGATTTGCGAGAGCATATTATCGAACTGTTGGATTCGCTCCTGAATATCCGTCTTAGTTTTTCCACCACCTGTAAATAGTTTTGAAGTATCTTGTCTAAACAGCCTCTGTGTTTCCTCAATTATTCGTGACTGTCGCCCAACTAAAATATCCTTATTTGCCAATTGTCTACTAAATCCAACCATAACAGCATCATAATAAGCTTTATAAGATTTATCTTTCCAGGTGTCTGCATGAGGATCAAAAGGTTTAAATAATTTCTCTGCGTAGACTTGGTGTGCTAAATTTATAGTCTGAATAAAAATATTCTTCAGTATATCAATATCTTCATCTGAAAACTTGAGACTTTTTACCATATAGAGGTCAAGAAATCCTTCCATACCCCTACGAAAATCCTCCACATGGCGTAATGCAAAAAAGCGAAGAACTAATTCCACATCTTCCATCTTTTTATATAGGTTATTTTCAGCAATTTCTTCATTATTTCCTATGGGAATTCCCCAAGCTTCTGCAAAAATGGAATTAGTTGTCAAGTCCAGTAATAGTTGATTAAACTTACCATAATATAAACAGTTACGTACCTCCTGCCGACTTAGAGCGACACCACCAGTATTCAGACGCTCAAATGCAAGTTGCTTTAAAAGAAACTCCTCATCAAGATTTGATTTTGACTCTGTAATCAGAACTATAGATGAGATAGAGCGACGATCAATCCCGGCTTTAATTTTCGTAGGAAGCGTAGCATAGGTACGTCCATTAAGTTCTGTCCAGAGTTCGAGTCCTGTTAATTTAAGACGGTTTTCATAAAAATCCCGCAAAGCGGTAATTCTTTGTTGACCATCCATTACTTCATAAAAATTAAACTCTTTTTCGTAAAGAATGATTGGCGGAACAGGAATGTTGATCAAAAAAGATTCGATCAATCGCGATTGCTTCTTTGTATCCCATCGATCTCTTCTTTGGTAAAAAGGGCGAACATCCATATACCCAGGCTTCTTTAATGCTTCAACAAAGCTTGGTAGCTTTTCTCGATTCATCTCAGTGAGTATTCTTTGCTCCCCAGATTCATACTTAGCGTTGATATCATTATCAGACATTTGGATGCGGTTTGCAGAGGGTGATTCTTCCCACATCCTGGTTTCAGTTGGTGCTAGTTGCATTTACTACATCCTCGACAAAAGTAGCATAGTGAAACATAATAAAATCTGCTGAATATAGCCTAGCGCTTTCCTGATCGTAAATGTAAACTCTCTGGTTTAATCGACACAAGCCTTTTGACCTTGTGGTTTTTTGAACTTACTCCCCCTAGACTCGGTAATAACGTTGATCCCTCCGCCTACAGATAATATCCGAAGACCTTAATCGTAAGTCCCCAAGTACAAATACATAAAAAACCTCCAGATTTCATGAAATTATCAAAAAGTTGTGCCGATTCCTACAGGCAAGCGGATAATTTTTTGGTTAAGCTAAAAGCGCTATGATTAAGGAATATTAAGCGTCTTATGCACTGGTTGTTATCTGGGCCGTTGAGTACAGAGACGTTGACGGTTAAGATTGCAGGTTTGCCCACGTCTCTACAAGGTAAGAAGCTGGTGCAGATGTCTGATTTTCATTATGATGGTTTCGGCTTGTCAGAAGAGATGTTAGAACAAGCGATCGCCGTTAGCAATCAAGCTAATCCAGATTTAGTTCTACTGACCGGGGACTACGTAACCACAACTCCTGAACCGATTTACAGGTTAGTGCTGCGACTCAAAAATCTTCAAAGTCGCGCTGGTATCTATGCTGTGCTGGGGAACCACGATATATGTTACAGAAGCTCAAAAGCAGTAATTACAGAAGCTTTGACGAGAATTGGAGTTCACGTTCTTTGGAATCAAATCGCCTATCCACTAGGAAATGAATTACCATTGGTGGGACTAGCGGATGTGCGCTCACAAGAATTCAATCCTGCGCCCGTGATGAACCAGCTAGACCCCACCACACCCCGAATTGTGTTATCTCACAACCCTGAGACTGCAAAGATATTGCAAACATGGCGAGTTGATTTGCAATTATCTGGTCATACCCACGGGGGCCAAATCGTCATCCCCGGAATCGGTCCTGCGGTGCTTTGTTACAAAAAGATTGTGAAAAAAATACCCAGAACGATCAGGTATTTGCTTCCCTGTTTAATCAGACAGTACGCTCTAACTCGCAATTGGGAATGGTCACAGGGTTTATATCAAGTCGGACAAAATCAACTATATGTCAATCGTGGCTTGGGAACTTATTCCCCAGGACGTTTATTTTGCCCACCAGAAGTCACTATCATTACCCTAGAAATACAGTAGTCTAGCATGATATTCAACACAAGTTGATAATTTAATTTTAATTTAATGACATAAGTTATTGTAGAAACGCAAGATACATTTTGATTTTTGGTAAGCTGAAAGCGCTGCTATGAGGAGTGTCTGTTGCGCTATGCATTGGTTATTTACGGGACATTTAAGAGTAGATAAAATCACGGTTAAGATTGCAGATTTACCTGCGTCTTTGCAAGGTACAAAGTTAGTACAACTATCAGATTTTCATTACGATGGTGTGCGGCTGTCAGAAGATATGTTAAAACAGGCGATCGCATTTAGTAACGAAGCTGAACCTGATTTAGTTCTATTAACAGGCGACTATGTAACCGACGATCCCAGCCCAATACATCAACTGGCACACCGACTCAAGCATCTGGAAAGCCGCTGTGGTATTTATGCTGTACTCGGCAATCACGATATATATTACGGACACTCCAAAGCAGAAGTTACAGGCGCGTTTACTAACATTGGGGTTCATGTGCTTTGGAATGAAATCGCCTATCCACTAGGAAAAGAATTACCATTGGTAGGACTAGCTGATTATTGGTCCCAAGAATTTAACCCCGCACCAGTGATGAAGCAACTAGACTCCGCCACACCCAGGATTGTATTATCCCACAACCCAGACACAGCCAAGATATTGCAAAAATGGCGAGTAGATTTGCAGCTATCTGGCCATACCCACGGAGGTCACATCGTCATTCCAGGGATTGGCCCTGCGGTACTTTATTATAAAAGATTCCTGAAAAAACTTCCCATAAAACTGCGGCGTTGGGTGCCATTTCTCCTAGGAGACTCTTACAAAGTCGTCCGATATTGGGAATGGTCCCAGGGGTTTCATAATGTAGAAAACAACCAATTATATGTCAATCGCGGCTTAGGAACTTATCGACCAGGACGCCTATTTTGCCCACCTGAAGTTACTGTCATTACCTTAATTTAGGCAAGGGTCAAGGGTCAAGGGTCAAGGGTCAAGGGTCAAGAGTCAAGGGTCAAGGGTCAAGAGTAGTTACAAATGACAACTGACAAATGACAAATGACAAATGACAAATGACAAATGACAACTGACAACTGACAAATGACAAATGACAAATGACAACTGACAACTGACAACTAACCTTAAAACTTAAACCGCCTCAAGCTACGATGGATACATATCAGCAGCTTTTGGCGGTTTATAAAATCTGTAATTTGAGAAAATTGGAGAAATCAGAGGAAATTAACTCAACTAATGTGGATGATCTTCGCAACCGTTATCTTGGGAACTACGCATCCTGGATTCCCACTAGGCAGGCATCTTTGGCTGTGTATTCTATCACCTCCACAAGAACTCAATAGAATCTAAGGCGAAAACACGTACAATGGATGCGACAAATCAGCAGTGGTTGCGATGTACATTAGAGCAGGAGGTACAGGCTGCTACATAAAATCTGGACAAATCCAGACATTACTTGACGTTTCAACGGGAGCATGGGAGCGACTATCCCTTAACGTCCAGACACGCTAAAGCCTGACGTGCATATTTTTCGAGATTTTTAGACGCATTTAAATCTCGATTTGGAATGAACTTTTAACCTTTTCGTACCTTGCTCTTAATCTAGCATCATTTATTTGCGGCTGAACAATATATTTACGAAACTTTATTATCATTAATTTGTTGCAATAATATCGAACTACGCCCAAAACCCTGATTTGCCCGTGCGATGAGGAGTCGGATTTGTGAAAAAATGTGACACTCCTACACCAATTGCAAGCAATGTGGTGTAGGCTTCCGAGTCCTGTTAAGGATATCAGGAACTTCTTTCCCTGCGGGACGCTACGCGAATGTGGTACTCCATTTTTCCCACTACAGCATTTTATAGTGAGGTACGTGCCCTGCCCCACTCTTGGTCTTAAAAAAAATTCCAAGTTCAACCTAGTTTCCTTGAAAATTTTACTTACAGGAGGCAGCAACGCATACACGATTGCATTTCCCTATAAAACCCCATATTTTCAGTTTTCTTGGTACTATGTTAGACCAGCATTTTAGGCTTTGTCGTCACTGATATATTCTAGCAAGAAGTGATTACCTATCTCAAGATATTGATAAAAACTCAACTGCCCTCTAATTGTTTTTTACCGCAGGTAAAACAGATTAGAGGGCGTCTCGTTTTTATCCCGTCATTCATCCCACACCAACTTCGGGTATGGTGTGGGGCTTCTGCCGGGTTAAGCTAAATATCTGTAGGCTAGGCTAGGCAATGCCAAGCAAAAGCTAGATGTAGTCAGCATAGCCATACTACGTATATTTCAAAAATCTATGGTTAGTATTCCCAAAAATTTCCTAAACACAACCCAAACGCCCCATGCTGGTTATCACTGGGATGGTAGTAACCGCCGCTTCTTTGAAGGGTGGTATTACCGCGTGACTTTACCTGACTGTGGTCAAACCTTTGCTTTCATGTACTCTATCGAAGACCCTATCGGCGGTAAACCCCACAGCGGGGGTGCAGCCCAAATCCTCGGACCGGATGATGAGTATTTATGCCGGACTTTTCCAGATGTGCAGAAATTTTGGGCTAGTCGCGATGTCTTAGGTTTGGGTCATTGGGGCAAAACAAACCTAGCCACCCCACCATTATATCTCCTACCTGTAGAGTTTGAACGTCATATTCAACAAGGCTATCAAGCTACAGCTACGTTGAATCAGGGAGTGATTGCTGATCCTGCTAGTGGTAATTATTGCCGTTGGGAGTACGAAATTCAACCAGTGTACGCCTGGGGTAATCAAAATAGCCTACAGCAGTCAACCGCTGGCTGGCTGTCGTTTTTACAGCTTTTTGAACCCGGTTGGCAAATTTTAATGGCTCACGGTTTGGCTAGTGGCTGGATTGACTGGAATGGTAAAATTTATGAATTCACCAACGCCCCGGCTTATAGTGAGAAAAATTGGGGCGGCGCTTTTCCTCAAAAATGGTTTTGGCTCAATTGTAATAGCTTCGTCAGCGTTCCCGATTTAGCATTAACCGCCGGCGGTGGACGGCGTGGTGTACTGTGGTGGATGGAATCAGTAGCGATGATTGGTTTGCACTATCAAGGTAAGTTTTATGAATTCGTCCCCTGGAACTCACAAGTTGATTGGGATATTCAGCCTTGGGGTAGATGGCAAATGCGAGCTTGTAACTTAGAATATGAGGTTGAATTAACAGGAACTACCCATCTACCGGGTACACCCCTACGTGCGCCGATGGTAAATGGTTTAAATTTCTGTTGTCGAGACAGTATGCAAGGTGAGTTAAATTTAGAGTTACGAAAACGAAGTGGACAAAAATCCGCAATAATCCTGAAAGCACAAAGTTTTCTTTGTGGATTAGAAGTAGGCGGCGGTTCTTGGGACAATTGTTGGCGATCGCGCTAACAGTACTGCTATGATTGTATATGCTTCGTATTTGGGGCTGTAGCTCAGATGGATAGAGCGAGCGCCTCCTAAGCGCTAGGTCGCCGGTTCGAGCCTGGCCAGTCCCGTCCTTTCAAAACAGTTATCAAAAAACTCGGTCTAAAACCCCGTCGTTCTCCGACGGCTTTATGTATTTTGTGCTAACATAAGACTGTGGTTAATTGGTCGATATCCATGATTGTTTACGAGTTCAAGCTTAAAGGAAAAGACAGGCAATATCAAGCTATAGATGAAGCTATCCGCACATCGCAATTCATCCAAAACAAGTGCTTGCGCTACTGGATGGATAACGAAAAAATAGGAAGATATGATCTGAATAAATACTGTGCGGTATTGGCTGCTGAGTTTCCTTTTGCTGATGAACTCAACTCAATGGCAAGGCAATCTGCTGCTGAACGCACTTGGAGCGCAATAGCTCGGTTTTACGATAATTGCAAGAAGAAGACTAAGGGCAAGAAAGGGTTTCCCAAATTCAAGAAAAACTGCCGATCAGTTGAATACAAGTCATCTGGATGGAAGCTTTCTGAAAATAGGAAGGCTATAACTTTTTCAGACAAGAAAGGTATTGGAACCCTGAAGCTAAAGGGAACATACGACCTTGGTTACTATGACATTAAACAGATTAAGCGAGTGCGATTGGTGCGTCGTGCTGATGGGTATTACGCCCAGTTTGCAATAGACATTGATGTTAAGGTAGAAAGTCAACCTACTAATCAGATTGTCGGTATTGACTTGGGATTGAAGTACTTTATTGCTGACAACAAAGGTAATGTAGAGCCTTCACCCCAGTTCTACCGTAAGTCGGAAAAACAGTTAAGCCGAGCTAATCGCAAAAAATCTCAGAAGTTCAGCAAGGATAGAAAAAAAGCCAAACAACGACAATCAAACAATTACCACAAAGCTAGAAATAGATATGCCCGTAAACATTTAAGGGTAAGTAGGCAGCGAAAAGAGTATTGCAAGAGATTAGCATACTCCGTCATCCAATCTAACGATTTGGTAGCCTATGAAGATTTAAATGTGAAAGGGCTGGTACGTAATCGACATTTAGCTAAATCAATATCTGATGCTGGTTGGTATACTTTCCGCAGTTGGTTGGAATATTTTGGTCATAAATATGGGAAGGTAACTGTTGCAGTTCCGCCTCATAACACGAGCCAAAATTGTTCTAACTGTGGTCAGAAAGTAAAAAAATCTCTGTCTACCAGGACTCATGTTTGTCCTCATTGTGGATTTTCAGAAGACAGAGATATCAATGCGGCTATCAACATTTTGAGATTGGGACTCAGTACGGTGGGGCACACCGGAACTTACGCTACAGGAGATTTACCCTCTTGGGCGGTTGGCGCAAGCCTGCTGTCTAACGGCGAGTCAGTGAATGTAGAATCTCCACCCTTATAGGGTGGGGAGTGTCAATCTGGTAGAGAAAATTTTAGTCTCAGCAGACAAAGTAATAGAGCCTTGAATAAGCTATTTTTTACAGGTAAATCTTTGAAATTTATGGCTTTTTCCCTACCGTTGTTCATGTGGTGGGGATACAAAGAAGCGCTAAACCAATTTGTGCAACCGCAAGCTGTATTAGTGCTAGGCGGTTCTACAAAAAATTTAGAGCGAGAGAAATTTACAGCCGAATTTGCGCGTGAAAATCCCAAATTACCCATCTGGATTACTGGGGGTAGTCCACCGAGATCGACGCAACAGGTGTTTGCCAAAGCGGGAGTTGATCCCAAGCGTCTACACCTTGATTACGAGGCAGTGGATACAGTTACAAATTTTACCACGTTGGTAGATGATTTGCAAGCTCGTGGGATCAAGAGTGTTTATTTAATTACTTCAGATTTCCATATGCGCCGTGCTTGTATCATCGCCGATATTGTTTTGGGGAGTCGGGGTATTGAGTTTAAAGCAGTTCCAGTTCCTTCACAAAAACAGGCTGAACCTATCGAAAAATCTCTTCGGGATGGCGCTAGAGCCATAATTTGGGTAGCTACTGGTTACACTGGTGCAGATGAGCCAAAAAAATAACGGTTTTATTCTGTAGGGGCGCAAGGCTTTGCGCCCACAGATGCAAGGCTTTGCGCCCACAGATGCAAGGCTTTGCGCCCACAGATGCAAGGCTTTGCGCCCACAGATGCAAGGCTTTGCGCCCAGAGATAAAGCTTAGGCGGCTGCTATTTCTTGTACCAGAACATAAGGCTGTACAATGAGAGTGTCAAAGCGCTTAGTGGGATTTTCATTCCATTCTCCCAACTGTGCTGGTGTAGGTTTGGCAATTAATTGTGCATTAATCCATTGTTGCACTTCGGGAATATTATCGCTGGCGATCGCTACGCCTACATCTACCAAATTTAGCCCCTTCGTCACCAAAATCACCGCATCCCGTTTGACATGGGGAATTAACCATTCCCACTCGGACTCATCCAGGCTTGCTGTTATTTCTGCTCTTAAATCTGGCATAACTCCCCATTTTTTAGCATCTACACCTGATTTTACCTGAATTCCTGCTCTCTAACTCATGAGTAATGACCAATGACTAAATCTCAGATTTCATTTCCTCAATTTCAAACAGAGATACAATTACACCAGCAATAGGAATAGAGATAAAAACACCTAGTAAACCTGCGACTCTCGCACCTACTAGCAAAGCAAAAAATACAACTACAGGATTAAGATTGAGTGAACCTTGCATAATGCGCGGCGCAATTAAATTGTCTTGTATTTGCTGGAGGACAATGCAAGCTACCAATACTTTTAATGCTAACCAAACATCTTGAGATAATACAATGAAAGTAATGATGCTAACTCCTAATGTCGCTCCTATGCCGGGTATGACATCAAGTATCCCAACTATAGTTGCTAAGAGTAAGGCAAAAGGTACTTTTAATATTAAAAAAATTATTAAGCTGGAATTGGTCAAGAATAAGCTTAATAATAACTGACCTCGAAAAAAGCCGAGAAAGTTTCGTTTCATTATATTTGTAAATCTATCGCGGCGATTACTCGGAATTATTTTTATAATCAAATTCCAAAGTTTTTCGCCATCTAAAAGCATAAAAAAAGCTACTACAGCAATTAATGTAAATGTAATAAAATTAGTTAGAGCTTGTTGTAAAATAGATAAGGCATTGACAACAGTTGATATAGCTTGATTGCGTAATTGCTCTTCAAGAAAACCTAAATCTATTTGAATATTTCGGTTACGCAAAAACTCTTCAAATCTGTCTATTAAAGGTACTAAAGAGTTCAAAAAAACAGTGATAGTATCAATTAACTGTTCTCCTTGAGATAGAACAGCCAAACCCACAGTGATGATGAGACTCCCAAGAATCACAATGCTAAACAAGAAAACCACAAAAACTGCGGCATCATGGGGTAAAAAACGCCGCAGCCATTCTACAGGATAACTGAGTAAAAAAGCCAAAATTGCGGCAAATGTGAAAATCACAATTACCGTTTCAAAGTAAGCTAAAAGTTGTACAATTGCCCAACCTGCAGCAAAGAACACCAAAAAACGGACTAATGCCAGATTATTTAATCGTTGCCAAAAGTTCTTGGCTTCAAAGCCGCTCATATGCTGTAAAGGGAAAGGTGAATAATTGTGAATTGCGCCTAGTGGGTTCCTGTAGTGGCGCAAGGCCTTGCGCCACTACTAAATTCAATTGTTGACCTTAAACTTACAGAAACAGATCACACCTGGCTACCTCCCAAGAGTATATTTTCCAGCTTTGATCAGTTAACGTCCTAAATCATGCATCTCGTTAATTATTGCAGCACACTTTTGTGTCACGGCCTGCAATTCCTCTTTATTAGTAGAACTGGGCGCATCAATCAACTTCCCCATTCTAACAGTGATGGGAACTGCTTGGGGTATCACCAAGCCTTTTTGTAAAATCTTCTCAGTACCCCATAAACTCACTGGTAAAATTGGTACTTTGGCTTTCGCGGCCAGTAAGGTTGCGCCTCTTTTGGGGTCTGTAATTCGACCATCACTAGTGCGAGTACCTTCCAAGAAAACACCCACAGCCCAACCATTCTCAATGCATTCTAAAGCAGAACGAATGGCAGTGCGATCGGCGGTGCCTCGATTGACGGGGTAAGCACCGTAAAATTTAATCACTTGTGCCAGAATTGGGACTTGAAACAACTCTTCTTTAGCCATATACGCCACCGGACGACGTACGCAATTAGAGACAATCAGCGGATCAAAGTAACTAGCATGATTGCTCACTACCACTAATGGGCCAGATTGGGGGACATTTTCAGCACCATCAATCCGAATCCGAAAGTAAGTGTGAAGCATGGGGCTGACAACCGACCACTTCAAAGTGTGATAAACTGTCAGACTAATCAACGGTTCACGGCTTTTACCCACAGAATATAATTCAAATCAGACTAAATTTAGCATAAGCGATCGCCATCACTTTTCATCAAACCGTAGAGACGCGAAACTTCGCGTCTCTAGATAGTTAACTCAACAGTCAACCGTCAACAGTTCCCTTAATCAATTCCCCAATGCTAACGCTTGCTGTCCTTGAGCCGAAGTAGCGTAGCCTAAGAATGCTTGCACTGCAGGGCTAGCAGGGTTTTTATAGACGTAAAATAGTTGACGTTGGTAGGGATAAGCACTTGCATCTGGGGTCAACCCATCAACGGGAACAACTCTTACTGTTTGCTGTGTAGCGACCTGAGCAAAGGTAGCATAGCCTATGCCATCAGTTCCCAAAGCTTGGAGTAGGGGAGTTGTTGCATCCCGTTGCAGTGTGGTAATGTTTGGGGTAGTACCAAAATTAGCCCCCTTCAGCACCAATTCCTGAAACGATTTATTGGTTCCACTAATTACGGGTCTGTTAATTACGCGGATAGTTGCTGATGAGCCACCAACTGCAGACCAATTATTAATTTTTCCCTGAAATATATCTGCGAGTTGGGTGCTAGTTAATCCTTCTTGGAAAGGATTTGCTTTGGTAACGACGACGGCGATCGCATCTGTGGTGACAGGAACCGCTGTCAATCCTTGACCTTGTTCTTGTGCAGTCAAAGGTCGAGATACAGCTGCAAAGTCAACTTTACCAACCAAGAGATCCTGAATTCCCCTGTCGGTACCATTGCCAACTGCTTCTACCCTTGTACCCGGAAATTGTGCCTCAAAACCTCTTTTAAGATTTTGGTTAATGTTCACCATGCTGGTAGCACCATCAATCCTCACAGTGGTGCCACTGGAAACTGAAGTTGGCGCTGAAAAAGCTGGAGCATTATTACCAGTAGGAACAGTACCTGGTTGTGCGATTGGAGTATTTGGTGCTGGGGTTCGCAAGAAAAACCACCAGCAGCCACCAGCCAACAGTAACAAAAATCCCAGGACAAAAACAATGGGAGGTGGTCCGCTTTTCTGACTCATAGTGAATTTATTTACTCTGGTAGTTGTTTAGGACTAGGATTGTTCATTCTCTCCAAACGACGAGCAACTTCGTCGTCTAAAGTCATGTTTTCTATTTCTGCTTGCAGCTTTTCAGCTGGATTTTCAGAAATTTCTGCTAAAGCCTTAGCGCCCATATTCCGACGCTCAACAGCATTTTTAGCGTTTTCAAAGTCACTTTTAGCCGAACCAATGTCAAATTCATTATTGACTTTGGCTATTTGCTCTAGGGCTGCATTGACCTCTGACATATCTTTCATATTTTGCATATCAGCTTTGTAGGCTTCTAACTTCATCCGTTCCCGGTTGAGTTTGTCTTTAGAAGCTTTCACTGCTTGTTCAGCCTGTAGAACCATCTCTTCCAGTTTTGGCAATATTTGCTCTGTTTGGATTACCTTTGTCATTGCCATCCGCGCTGCTTCTTGATTACCACTACGATTAGCAATCCCCGCTTGCTGCTCAAAGGTTTGTAATTCTTTAACTTTTGTCTCGTATTTATTTTTAGCAGTTTTGTAAGAACCTTCTTGCATAGCCACTGCTTGAGCGAGCTTTTGCACGGCTTCTTGCATCGATTCTAGGGATTCTTCGGCAACGGCTACGGCTACCTTTCCGCCAGATTCTACGGGCATTCCCCATAGCCAGTTCCAAGTACCAACTATAGTTCTTCCTGCCCTGTCTCCCATTAACCAGTAAATGGCTTTTTTCATAGTTCCCACTTAAATTTTCAAATGAGTCTGTTGTGTAAGATTTTGGTGTTTTAAGACAATCCACTAATAGTTTTTATCATAATTTACCTTATGATAAAATCTGAGTTTTTCCAAGGTTAAATAGATACATTTCAATAAGATAAATTTCACATTACTTAACAAAGTAAAGAATTGGTTATGTGAAATTTAAATCCTATTTAAGGAACAATTATTAAGGTTGACCTGAAATTAATCAAAGTCTAATTTATCAGACTAAATCATCATCAATTACTCCCTTCCTGTTACAAGATTACCTATCGTCTTTCTGACGTAGTGCTTCATGTTAATACAACAGGCTCCATCGCAGGTTTTATGAAAAATGGTCTTCAAAAGCCATGAAAAAATTTTCCTAAGTCCTAAACCCCAATACTGCGTAGGTTTTGAGCCGCGAAATAAATTTCTAGCTTTTAGCTTAAATCGATTGAAATGGATGAAAGGCAATAAACAATGGGGAAATCACCTGATCCATCCTGTCGTGACCAATCCTCAATTGTTAAAGAAGACACTTGAGAAAAATCTCGATAGCTTCGCGTCACTACGACTGCACCATTCACTAAGGCAATTGCTGCAATTCGCATATCCTTCTGCAATCGCTGTTTCGATAACGTTGGGTTTTCTGTCACCAAGCGCTGAAACATTTCACCTGCTTTCTCATTAAAATCCAACACCCGCACTCGTCCAAAGAGACCAACTGTTCGGTTCAACTTTCCATACAGTCGTACAACATCTTTAACTTCCCTCGCAGCATTAATTCGCACTACCCAACCATTAAACAATTCCTGAACCGTGACAATAGAAATCGCCACCTCTGCTCCCATCTGTGCCACCCGCCGACTCACCTGTGGATGTCGCTCTAATAACAAGGACACATGATCCGTATCTAACACCCAAAGGCTCATATCGTGCTATTTGTATCCAACTCACGCTCACTACGCAGTTCCTGAGCCAGGGAAGCAAAGTCCTCATCTCCCTCAAACATGCCAATAAAATCTGTCCAGGGATTATTTGCAACTTCTAGAGTTAGCACCTCAGTATTAGCTAGTCTAGCTTTCACCTTCTGTTGTACATCTGTGATCGCTTTGTCACGGGTTTCAGCTTCGGCCGCACAATCAGGCAACTCTGGCACTGATGCTATAAAACGCCCCGATGATGCCTCTTCAACCAGAACATGAAGAGACAGCCTATTCAAACTTGTAACGGCGAGAAGATTCATAAACAGCGATACTAAGTTCTCTTTCCCTATAATAATGCTTTCACCACCATAGGGCGTTTTTGACACTCCCTATTCTGGCAACTCAGCTACATTACGAATGTTTTGTAAGATTAAACCAGGGCTAGTACGTTTAATCAAACCAGTGAGGACATTACCAGGACCAATTTCCACTACTCGCTCAATGCCATGCTCAGGTAATTGGAGAGAAATTTCTCGCCACCGCACCGAACCTGTCATTTGTTTGCTCAAGCGCTGCTTTAAAACATCGGCATCCACTGATGGAAGTGGTTCGACATTAGACAATACTGGCACCAGCGCTGGCTGAAATTCTACAGAATCTAAAACTGCTTGGAATTCTGCAGCCGCATCTGCTATTAAGGGTGAGTGAAATGCTCCCGAAACTTTTAAAGGGATAGCACGCTTGGCTTTAACTTGAGACATTACCGTATGTACACCGTCAGCAGTACCCGAAATAATCACCTGAGCTGGACTGTTATCATTAGCCAGAACTACGTCAGGTGTTTGAGCAATAACTGCTTCTAACTTTTCGCGGTCAAAGTTCATCAAAGCTGCCATCACCCCATCCGCAGCACTATCCATGAGTTCAGCACGCCGCTTGACCAACTGTAAACCGGTAGACCAGTCAAACACACCAGCGACATAAAGGGCAATATATTCTCCCAAACTGTGACCAGCAACTAAATCTGGTTTATGCCCCCGTTCTCGAATAATATCGACCAGAATACTTTCTACCACATAAAGACTGGGCTGGGTGTAAAGCGTCCTTGATAAGTTTTCAATATCACTTTGACAGATTTGTGTGACAGACCAGCCCAAAATTGCCTCAGCTTGAGCAAATTTATCTTGAGCGGCGGGTATACTTAATAAGTCTATTCCCATATTGTGTACTTGGGAACCTTGTCCGGGAAAAACCCATGCAGTTTTTGTCATTGGTCATTGGTCATTGGTCATTGGTCATTGGTCATTGGTCATTGGTCATTGGTCATTGGTCATTGGTCATTGGTCATAAACAAAGGACAAATGACTAATGACAAAGGACAAAGGACAAAATATTTATCTTCCCCATTGAAAAATTGCCGCGCCCCAGGTGAGTCCGGCGCCAAAACCTGATGTAACAATGATGTCGTTAGGTTGAATTTTTCCTTGCCGTACTGCTTCATCTAGGGCAATTGGGATGGAGGCGGCTGAGGTGTTGCCATAATTGGCAAGATTACTGATAACTTTATGATTGGGAATATTTAGGCGTTGGGCAACGGCATCGAGTATGCGCTGATTAGCCTGATGTAATAGTAACCAATCGATTTGCTCGACAGTCAGGTTAGCCTGAAATAAGGCTTTATCGATGACTTCGGGCACTTTTTGGACGGCAAACCGATACACTTCTTTGCCGTTCATGGTAATTGGCTGGTAAGTCCCTTTGCTGACATTTACACCGGGAATCAGTTCGTGGGAAGAGCCTTTATAGCCGAGATTGAGGTAGTGGTTTTGAGTGCCATCGCTTTTGAGGGTAAATCCTAATAAGCGATCGCTCTGGTTGGCTTGCAATACAACTGCTCCGGCTCCATCGCCAAACAGAACACATGTGCGTCTGTCTTGCCAATCTACCCAACGGGAGAGGATATCCGCTCCTATCAATAGTACATTTTGATAAACACCTGTTCTAATGTATTGGGCAGCCGTTACAAGTCCAAATACAAAGCCTGAGCAGGCAGCTGTTAAATCAAAAGCTACGGCGTTGATAGCTCCGATTTCCGCCTGAATTTGACAAGCACTACCAAATAGGTCATCAGGGGTTGAGGTTGCCAGCAGAATCAGATCTAAGTCTTGTGCTGTAATTCCAGCAGCGGCGATCGCCTGATGGCTGGCAGCAGCAGCTATTTGACTTAAAGACTCAGTTGGCAGCGCCAATCGCCGTTGACGAATTCCCGTTCTTGTGGTAATCCAATCATCTGATGTTTCCACGAGTTCAGTCAGATCCTGGTTGTGGAGGGAAGTTTCTGGAACTGCCGAGCCACTTCCTGTAATTGCTATACCTAACTTTTGCACTCCTACTCTCCCCAGTTATCAGCTTTTTGTCTTTTGTTCGTTGCCCTTTATCCTTTGTCCTTGCAAATGATAAAGGACAAATGACAAACGACAAATGACTGATTGTTAACCACTTTCTCGCTGTAGGCTTTGATATTGGGACTTAATTCGTTCTAGCACCTGGTTGTCTACAGCTTCTTTGGCCATGCGAATTGCATTAAAAATCGAAGGTGCTTGTGAGCTACCGTGACCGATCAAACAAATTCCTGCTACACCTAAAAGCAAAGCACCACCATGTTCGGCGTGATCCATTCGCTGTTTAATGCGCTTGAGGTTGGGTTTTAAAAGCGCCGTACCGATTTGACCATGCAATCCTTGGGGCAATTCTTCCCGCAAGATTTGCAAAATCACTTGTCCGACTGCTTCGGCAAACTTTAACAACACATTACCGACAAAACCATCACAGACAATCACATCAAAGTGACCGGAAAGCACATCCCGCCCTTCGGCGTTCCCAATAAAGGAGATGTGAGAATTGTCTTTGAGCAGTTGGTGAGCGCGGACTGCGGCATCATTGCCTTTAGAGTCTTCTTCACCGATATTCAACAAACCTACTTTGGGTTCAGCTGTACCCAACACATACTGACTGTAAACCGACCCCATAACAGCAAACTGCTCTAAAAACTTGGGACGGCAGTCTACATTTGCGCCGACATCAAGTATTAGCACTGGCTTACCCGCGACGATTGTCGGAAACACTGTTCCAATAGCTGGGCGGTCAATTCCCGGCAATCGTCCTAAGCGCAGCAAAGCAGCAGCCATAGCTGCCCCTGAGTGACCAGCAGAAAACACAGCATCTGCCTGCTGTTCCTTGACTAAATCCATCGCCACGTTGATGGAAGCTTTGGGTTTGCGTCTAATCGCGCTTAAAGGCTCCTCATCCATAGTGATCGCATCCTCAGCAGGAACGATCTCTATCTGCTCCAAATTAGTTTTTGGTGGCAGCGCAGCTTCAATTTGTTGGGGATCACCTACCAACAAGACTTTCACACCTAATTCTTCTCGTGCCCGCACTGCGCCAGCAACGATTTCAGCAGGTGCGTGATCCCCTCCCATTGCGTCAATTGCGATCCGTACGCAAGTCGATCCCATTGCTTAAAGCTTATAGAAACCTTACAAATTTTACCAGATGGCTTTGCTTAAAAATTGTAACTTTTGCATTGCTAACTCACTTTTCTGCCATACAAAACTTGGCTAAACTTATCTAAGCTTCGCCATTCAACTAGAAGTAATTTCTAGAGGGTCTGCTTCTTGCTACCCTTCTCCTTCGGAGACGCTACGCGAACGGGAACGCTAAGAGCGAACAACCAAGGGAGTCGGCTCCAACAGTCCACAAGCGTAAATTCGGCTCTACCCGAGCCTATTTTTTTGGCTGTCAATTATTGTTTTGAAGCTTTTAGCCGTTTTTCAACATTTTTCACCTATTTAACGAATCACGGCATCCTGTTCGACCTTTTGACAGGCTGGCTAGTAATGAAAGCGACTGTGGTTTACAAACCAGATAATTTTTGGCCTTGGTTTTCGGCACTAAAGAAAAATTATCAGAAAGTTACAACTCTGTCAATATCCTCACGGGCATTGGGCATTGGGCATTGGGCATTGGGCATTGGGGACTGGGCATTGGGCATTGGGGACTGGGGACTGGGGAGGATAAGAGAGATAAGGAAGTAATTTTCCCATGCCCCATGCCCCATGCCCCAATCCCCACTAGTCTACTGAACTCAGCACCCAGTTAACTAGAGTGCGAACGCCGAAGCCTGTGGCACCAGAACTGTTATAGCCATTGTCTTTATCTGTCCAGACTGGCCCTGCAATGTCCAAGTGTGCCCAGGGGGTTTCTTTGACGAATTGCTTGAGGAATAAGGCAGCAGTAATAGACCCACCTGCACGCGGACCAGTATTTTTCAAATCGGCTATACCAGATTTTAGTCCTTCTAAATATTTTTCTTCTATTGGTAGCCGCCAAATCTTTTCACCGGCGCCTGCTGCTGCTTTTTCTAGTTGAGAGGCTACAGCATCATCGGTTGTAAATAAACCGGCAATATCTTCGCCCAAGGCCACGACACAAGCGCCTGTCAGGGTTGCTAAATCAACGATCGCATCTACTCCCAGTTTATCGGCAAATACTAAGGCGTCTGCTAGGGTCAAACGGCCTTCAGCGTCGGTGTTGTTGACTTCTATGGTTTTGCCGTTAGATGCTGTGAGAATGTCGCCTGGGTGCATGGCGTGACCGCTGATCATGTTTTCTGTGGCAGCGGAGATAAAATGCACCTCAACACTGGGCTTAATCTGAGCAATGGCTTTTGCAGCACCCAAGGTCGCTGCTGCACCGCCCATATCAATTTTCATGGTTTCAATACCGCTACCAACACCTTTGATGTTGAGTCCGCCGGAGTCGAAGGTTAAACCTTTACCGATAATTGCTAATTTCCGTGTGGGTGTGCCTTCTGGCTTGTAAGTTAGGTGAATGAATTTAGGCGGTAAGTCAGAGGCTTGGGCGACTCCCAAAAAAGCACCCATACCCAGCTTTTCGCAGTCTTCTCGTTCGAGGATTTCCACTTGTACACCATAGTCAGTAGCGATCGCTTGAGCAGTTTCTGCTAATGTAATCGGTGTTACCGCATTCGCTGGTGCTGCTACCAACTGCCGCGCTAAAATTACTCCAGAAACAATCTGATTAGCGCGGGTTATCGCTACTTCCTGTCCAGGTAATCCTAGTAAATCTACTGTTTCTATTGGTGGGCTTTTATCCTCTAATTCCGACTTAAAGCGAGTATCCTGGTAAAGCGCCAGTTCTACACCTTCAGCGATCGCTTGGGCTGTGGCTGCCGGATCATTATTCCACACTGGTAAACTAATTCCCAGGGTTTTGGTTTTTTGCTTTTTGGCTGTTCTGGCTACAGCCGCAGCAGCCCGGCGCAGTGAATCTAGTTTCAAGCCTTCCGCTTTTCCCAAACCCACGAAAATAACTTTACGAATCGCACCACCAACACCCACCCGTGTGGCGATGGTGCTATTGGCTTTACCCTTAAATTCCTCTTCGGTAATCAATTCTTTCAAGATTCCGCCAAACTTTTCATCTAAAGTCCCCAAATCTCCAGATAATTCTACGGCATCTTCAAATAATCCAATTGCCAATGTATCACCAGCCCACTGTAAAAGCGGCGTATCACTTGCTAGAATTGCCATTTTTGTATTTTGTGTAAATCTGCTTGTACCAGTATTGCTTAAAATTCAGTGAGGAGTGAGGAGTTAGGAGTTAGGAGTTAGAAGTTAGGAGTACCCCTGTTAAGGTGAACATTTGTACTAACGATTTAATCAGGCTTTCAGCCTTGCACCAATTAAAATCTGAAAGCAAAAAAATAATATTTGCGCTCAATTTTAGCTAGATCAGCAGAAGCCTCACACCCCTAGAGATCGCAGAGAAAAAACCGGATTTTACGAGTCACCTTGAAAGGGGTAGTCCTAGTATTTAAGAAAGTCAGACTAATTCTTTAATTTTTGCGCCGCTACTATCCAAAAAGTCGTGTTTTGCTATAATCTCGTAGAGATTGATTTCCTTCTCTAGTAAACAAGCATGTCCACTATAGGGAAGCACCAGCGTCTTGGCATTGGGTAAAATATTTGCTAGACGAGTGACTTCACTCACAGAAGGTAAAAGCTGATCGCTAGCACTCCCAAGCAGCAGAACTGGTTGAGTCAGGCTACGTAAATGTTGTGGATCAACATTAAACTCCTTGATTAAAGACAACCGCCAAAGAACAGTTTCTGGTGGTACAGAACGCATGTTTTTGAGTAATTCTTGGCGATCGCTCCGAGAAATACGTGGTAGAGATGCTAAAAAGGGTAATAATGCCAGTGCCCCAAGATCATAAAGGCATGGATGTACCCATTGAGTTACAAGGGAAGCCCAATTCAACCAAGGAAGCAACTGAAAGCTAGAGGCCGGGTTAATCAGGATAATTCGCTCAAACAGCTGGGGCGCTTTGATAGCCACTTTCATTGCTAAACAACCCCCAAAGGACTCACCACACAGGTAAACAGGTCGCTGGGAACTTTTTTCTAATTCCGCGTGGATTAAATCTAATACACTATCACTTAGTACATCCCAGGAGGTGAGGTCTTTCCGTGGGATCGCGAAACAGCGGACATCAAAGGCCACTTCTAATCCACTGGTTTGCGATCGCAATAATTGACCCGTTCCATCCATTCCAGGCAAATATACAAACAGTGGATACTCTGGCTGTACTCGCGTAGGAGCAAGGAAACACGGCTTTAACTCAACTTCTGGCATTTGAATTTTTTGTTGTTATATATGAATTTTGCCCTATGTCAACCGAAGTTATGTATTTATGGTATCATTGACACTCCCCTGCCTAAAGGTGAGGGGATTCTTAAGACTTCACAGCCTTAATATCCTGTTTACACAGGTTCCCAGGCTCAACACGTTTGCTCTGATGAGCGTGTTGATGTCTCCTTACAGTGTTTTGGGCGTTTAGAACCTTTCGGCTCAGGTTTCGCGAAGTCCTCGCGTACCATGCTTGACGCTCTATCTCTGATGTTTTTTGCAGCGTTAATGTCAGCGTGGGTGATATGTCCGCAACTTGTGCAGATGAACTTTTCTTCACTTCGTGACGCTCCGCGAACATCACGATTTGATGCATCTACATGACCACAATTTTGACACTTTTGACTAGTGTGTTTTGGATTGACCTTGATGACAACCTTTCCATGCTTCGCAGCAAGATACTCGATTTTCAATACCAAATCACTCCAGCTTGCAGACGCTCGAAGACTCGCTAACGCTTCGCTATCAGAGATTGAACGATTTAAACCTCTTTTTCTGGACTGTCCATTCTTTAAAAATCTACCAGTCTCTTCACCGCCAGTCGCCTGCGACGGGAAACCCGTCTTCAGTGCTGGATCATCTATTTTTGGTTGGCATCGTTTCTTCATTGCGGAGACATTCAAGTTCTCAACAGCAATAGCATCAACATTCCTCAAAACAATCTTGTTAGCTACATACCATTGATATGCTTGACGCTTATCAGCAATTTTTTTGTGAAATCTGCCTACTTTTTTAGCGGCTTTTTTACGATTGTTGCTACCTTTTACTTTCCGATTAATTTGACGCTGCCTGTTTTTGAGAATGTGTTTAGTTTTTTTATTGGTCAAGAATTTAGGATTTTCTATCTGGTATCCATCAGATAGATGTACAAGTTTAGTTATACCTAAATCACACCCAACTATTTTATTGAAATCAGTCAATGGTCTAGCACTGTAGTCTGGTACTGCTTTATCTTCTATTCGGATAGAAACATACCAGCCATCTTGACGCTTGCGTAAGGTAGCATATTTAATCGTGAATCCATCAGGTATTGAGCGAGAATTGTAAAATCTCATCCACCCTAGTTTGGGTAGGTAGATTTTATTTTTCTGCACCTTAATACCCATTTGGTAAGTAAAAGATGTGAAGTTAGAGCGATTTTTGAATTTAGGGAATCCTCTACCATTAAAGAAATTTTCGTATGCTCTATCTAATCGTTTTACATTCTGCTGCAATACGGTTGAATCAATGCCAGCAAACCAAGGTCTAGCCTTTTTTAATGTAGGCAAGGCTGTAATTTGGATATCACCAGCAACACGTCTAGGATTGGCTTTTTTATCATCTTTCCAGGGTTCACCTGTAGCACCGTTCTTGCTAACAAAACAAGTTATAGGGCAAGCTTCAGCCTTGGTTCTAATATCACAGTAATCTCCCTGAATGAATTGTTGGGCGTATTGAGTTATTCGGTCATTCAAACACCAGTTGTAATGGCTTCTAAGCATATCTACCCAGTTACTCATTGTTGATGATTGTTTAGTGTTAGGTCTGAGTTTGTACACATAGTTTGTCAGCAAGATTGAATCACCTCCTTGTTTCTTTAGCTGAATATATATTATCATTAATGTATATCTATCGTATATTTATGTGATGAAAAAAGGTTTATTTATTCGGATAAGTCAACGCAGGCTCAATAAGTTACGCTTATTAGCAGTTGAAAAGGACAAGACTATTACCCAAATAGTTGAAGACTTAATAGACACGCTACCAGAGCCGAAAAAGTCTAGCGCCACAGAGCGGTAAACCGCTTAAACGGCTTTCATCCCTTGTCTAAAGCACGTATGTGTATCTTCGCCACGCTCCGATACACATACTCAAGGGTTTTCAGCCTGTATTCTTATAAGGCTTTAAATGTTCATGAGGGATTAGGAACTAGGGATAGGACTAGCCCTTTCAAGGTGTGTAAAAACTTTGCTCAACAAATCCCCTTTTCATCTCTTGTCTCTGTGTCCTCTGTGTCTGGGTGGTTAAATAAATGACTTTTTAACCGCAGAGGATGCAGACAGCGCCGAAAAAAAACGGATTTTACTCCTCACTCCTAATTCCTCACTCATAACAACGTTGACGCAATAAGGGCGACCAATTAATACTGCAACTCGATGATATATAACTAAGGGATGCCAACCTGGTTGATTAAACAACGGTTCTGAAGGGTCAAACAAACTCAACAGGCGCAAGGGAAAAGCAGCAGTGTTAATTTTTGGGAGGGAGGCGATCGCCACTGGCAAAATTAGCAAATCCTGGTGACAAGCAAAACGAATCGGACTCGATGGAGCCGTCATAAGAACGAGTACATCCATAAAGCTGCGATGATTGCTGACTACTAAAACACTGGGATTTCGCGGAATACGATCTTCGTAATAGCGAGAGATTTGCATTGACAGCGCTGCTAAGGAAAAGTCAGCTATTGATCGCAACTAATCATATTCATAATTAATTAATATATTTTTCGGAAAATATCGTAGTTTATCTTGACTTAATTTTTACATTTCTTTATTACCCCTATGACCGTCTTCAGGTAGAAATGTCTTTATGAGCAAAAAATGAGATATTTTAGTGGTTTAGAGGATGTTTGAAAAGTTCTCGGCGATTAGAAATCGCTAGTACACAAACATTCGCGTAGCGTCTGTCTACGACACGCTCCGCGTTTGTGTAGCGTCCCGCTCTTAACGCAGAGAAGTCCGCCTGCGTGGACTAACACAAAATCAACGTTTTTCTAACCTGGGTCGGCAGGTTTTGTTTGTATAGCCGCGATTTCTCATCGCCAAGGCACATGAAAGCGGACTTTTCAAACACCGTCTGAGGATTTTGTGTTCCTAATCACTTTAAATGCAATCGAAAGGTTTTCCCCAGATTGTTAGGAGCTATTTTCTCTCTTTTGGGCAGAAAATACCTCGATTTATAGCTAATAGAAAACAATTCTGACAGAATAAATTTGCTAATATTAAGGTGTTGTTTGAAAAAAAGGTAGCAATGTTATATAATTACGTGGTTTTGCCGACAGAAGTTAGATAGAAAACGTTTTAAGAAGTTACTTTTTATTCTGCATGAGTCTAGTGGATAAAACAGAAAAAACATTTGCACTGACGACACCGTTATATTATGTAAACGATGTTCCTCACATAGGCAGTGCTTATACAACTATAGCCGCCGATGTGGTAGCGCGGTTTCACAGACTGTTGGGACATCGGGTGCTGCTGATTACCGGTACAGATGAGCATGGGCAAAAAATACAACGGACAGCGGAGGCTGCACTTAAAGCACCGCAAGAGTTTTGCGATGAAATAGTTCCTAAGTTTGCCAGCTTGTGGCAATTGCTCAACATTCAATATGATCGCTTTAGTCGGACTACCGCGCCTCGCCATCAAGCGATCGTCGAAGAATTCTTCTTGCGCGTATGGGAATCTGGTGACATCTACCAGGGACAACAACAAGGCTGGTACTGTGTGTCCTGTGAAGAATTTAAAGAAGAACGGGAACTACTAGAGGGAAAGCGTTGTCCGATTCACATTAACAAAGAAGTCGAGTGGCGCGACGAGCAAAACTACTTCTTCCGCTTATCCAAATATCAAACCCAGCTGCAAGAGTTTTACCAGTCTCAGCCGGATTTTATTCTACCAGAGAGTCGCCGTAATGAAGTTATAAGCTTTGTAAACCAAGGTTTACAAGACTTTTCAATTTCACGGGTGAATTTAGATTGGGGTTTTCCCGTACCAGTTGATCCCAAGCACACCCTTTATGTTTGGTTTGATGCACTCCTGGGTTATGTCACAGCATTATTAGAGCCAGACGCCGAACCGACCTTAGCCAATGCTTTAGGGACATGGTGGCCCATAAACTTGCACCTGATTGGTAAAGATATTTTACGCTTCCATGCAGTTTATTGGCCTGCAATGCTGTTATCAGCAGGCTTACCCTTACCGAACCGTGTATTTGGACATGGCTTTTTGACCAAAGATGGTCAGAAAATGGGTAAAAGTCTGGGTAATACCCTTGATCCCATAGGATTAGTTCAGCGTTACGGTAGTGATGCCGTTCGTTATTACTTCCTTAAGGAAATCGATTTTGGCAAAGATGGCGATTTTAATGAAATTAGATTCATTAATGTTCTGAATGCAGATTTGGCAAATGATTTAGGTAATTTGCTCAATCGCACTTTGAATATGGTGAAGAAATATTGCGAGGGCAATTTAGTGCCAATCGCAAATGAAGCCATTTCGCCTGAAAATCCTTTAAAAGCGATTGGTTTACGTCTAGGGGAACAGGTAAAACAAGCCTACGAAGCGCTAGCTTTCAATCAAGCGTGCGAGGCTGTGCTATTACTGGTGCAAGCCAGCAATAAGTTTATTGATGAACAAGCCCCTTGGTCATTATATAAGCAAGGACAGCAGCAAGCATTGGAAGAAGTGCTGTATGCAGTTTTAGAATCAGTTAGACTAGGCGCTTATCTGCTCTCACCAGTGATTCCCAATATCAGCAGCGATATTTATCAGCAGTTGGGCTTCGGGATCAACTTTAACGAGCAGACAGAGAGTGCAATTGCTGCACCTTTTGACATCCATGCTAAATGGGGAGTTATATCCACTAAACAACAGTTGGGGACACCCCAACCAATATTTAAGCGCATAGAACTCCCTAAAAACGCTTAGTGCTAGCAATCGATTTTTGATTTTGATCAATTTCTAATTTTCTCAAAAGATTTATCGGGGCTGTATGAATTAGCCCCGGAAACTTATCATAAGCCGATCTAAATTGCATGTAAAAAGTAGAATGTTTGTATCAAAAATTACAAGAATAAAAACCGAGGTATGACAACAATGTTGAATAATTTGGAAAACGACTCAATATTCACGCCAGAACAGGTTTTGGAAAATCGGGGTCGGGTAGCAATATTTATTGATGGTTCAAATTTATTTTATGCTGCTCTGCAACTAGGAATCGAAATTGATTACACGAAGTTGCTGTGTCGATTAACTGGCGGATCGAGATTGCTACGTGCTTTTTTCTACACAGGAGTAGACCGGACAAACGAGAAGCAACAAGGTTTTTTGTTGTGGATGCGACGCAACGGTTATCGAGTAATTGCTAAGGATTTGGTACAACTGCCAGATGGCTCAAAAAAAGCTAACCTAGATGTAGAAATAGCAGTAGATATGATGGCTTTAGTAGACTCATATGATACGGCAGTGTTAGTCAGTGGCGACGGCGATTTAGCCTACGCCGTAAATTCGGTTAGCTATCGTGGCGTGCGGGTAGAGGTCGTGAGTTTACGCTCAATGACCAGTGATAGCTTAATCAATGTTAGCGATCGCTATATTGATTTAGAAGCCATCAAAGAAGACATCCAAAAAACTCCGCGCCAAAGCTATCCATATCGACCATTATCTGGTATAGGTTTTTTGGATGACCCAAGAGATGCTGACGGACACCTAGAAATTCAGGATTAATGAACCAGCAAGAAGGCAGAATGAAACAAAGGGAGCAGAGATTGACAAAGGGGGCAATTTGCCCT
Source organism: Gloeotrichia echinulata CP02 (assembly GCA_038087035.1). NCBI lineage: Bacteria > Bacillati > Cyanobacteriota > Cyanophyceae > Nostocales > Gloeotrichiaceae > Gloeotrichia > Gloeotrichia echinulata. The sequence goes on from CP051187.1 coordinate 2,477,617, forward strand.
AAATACCCCCAATTCTTCTCATGCCAACATCTTAGTTGTTTACAATCAAAAGTAAATTGGTATCACCTGCCTTTGATATTTTTCTTGGTAATGGGGTTGGTGGCCTGTTCTGGTAAATCCCCCACCGATCCTCAACCAAATGCTTCAGGTTCACCTGGACAAGATATGGATAGCAATTTGACTTTCTTTGGGATTGCTTTTGAACAGTTTGATGAAGTCGGGAGACCGATTTGGAAAGTCCGTGCTAAACAGGCAAAATACACCAAAGAAAAGCAAATTGGCCAAGCTGAAAGTCCTGATGGTGAACTTTATCAAGATGGCAAAGTAGTTTACCAAATCAAAGCAGAACGAGCAGATATTGAACAGGACGGAAAACAGCTGTTTCTCAAGGGTAAGATTCTTGCTACAGACCCCCGCAACGGCATTGTATTACAAGGTAATGAATTAGAATGGCGCCCCAAAGAAGATTTATTAATTGTCCGCCAGCAGATTAACGGAACTCATAAACAACTACAAGCAGTGGCGCAAGAAGCACGAGTTAAAACCCGTGAACAACGAATAGATTTTTCTGGAGGCGTAGTAGCCACCTCCGTCGATCCGCAAATGCTCATGCAAATGCGAACTGAACATTTACTTTGGCAGATCAAAGAAGAAAAGTTAATTAGCGATCGCCCTTTACAAATTAACCGCTATAAAAATAACCAAATTACCGACCGTGGTAGGGGTAATGCTGCCGAAATTAACTTAAAAACTAAAATTGCTACTGTCAAACAAAATGCCCAAATAGAATTACTAGACCCACCAATGCAAATAGCTAGTAACTCTATGAATTGGAACATGAATACAGAAACTGTCACCACAAATTCGCCTGTGCGTGTCTTTCACAGTGCCGAAAATGTTACCGTTACCGCCAATCAAGGCGAAATGAAAATCCCCCAAAAAACCGTTTATTTAACAGGCAATGTCAATGCCATTGGACAACGCCTCCAGAACCTTAAATCGCAAACACTAACTTGGTATCTCGACAAAAAGTTCGTAGAAGCCAAGGGAAATGTAGTCTATAAGCAAGTTGACCCACCATTAAATTTTACCGGAGAAACAGCCGTCGGCAATCTGCAAACAGAAAATATTGTCGTTAACGGTGGTAGTTCGGGTGGTAGGGTAGTGACAGAGATTATTCCTCAAGAGAAAGTCAAGAGGCAATAGGTCATGGGTCATGGGTCATGGGTCATGGGTCAAAAGTAGTTACCACTGACAAATGACAAATGACAAATGACAAATGACTAACGTCTGACCAAAATTTCATTGCGACTGGTTGCACCTAGTTCGGGTAAAGAGTTGACGGTTGAGTGGGGTGTGAGGGCGGTGGGGACTTGCAAAGCAACTTGCAAATGTTTTACCAGACCTTGGAGGAGTTGGTCTTGTCCAGTACGGAAAGCGGAGACATTCGGACCACGGTTAATGATCGCAAACCAGACTAAACCGCGATCGCGTGTTGGCATTACTCCGGCTAAAGCGCTAACATCTCGAAGGGTGCCAGTTTTGATCACTGTGGCTGGAGGGAGGTGTCTAGAATGCACTGTTCCCCGATGATCGAATCCAGACATCGGAAACAAGTCAGATAGAGTCAGCCCATTGGCGACGGCTTCCCGTTGCATCGCCATAAACATCGCACAAACAGCCCTAGGCGAAATGCGATTTTCAGGTCCGAGTCCCGAACCATTGATTAATTGAATTTCGGCGTCTTGTATCCTAGCAAGCTTGGCAGCGGTTGCTTGCACTACAGTTGATCCCCCTACAGACTCTGCCAGCATTTCTGCTATATCATTGTTACTATAAACGTTCATTTCCTTAATAATTTGTCTCAAGGGCAAGGAACGGTGACGCACCAGCAAGGTTTGTTGGGGATTTGCCTGTGCTTCTACTTTAATAGTACCCCCTATTAAAACTTGAGGCTTGGGTGTGCCCTTGGGCATAATCGAGTAAATATAATTTTCCGAGCGAGTCCAAGTGGCGAAATTCAGGGTTTGCTTGAGCAATTGACCTGCTTGTAGGGGATTTCGTTGGAAATTCATGGCGAAAGTGCCAGTAATTACCAAATTTCCCTTTACCTGCTTGATCCCCATTTTATTGAGAGTATTACCCAGGGCGATCCCTTCTTCCCATACAAACATCGGATCACCACCACCAGCAATCACCAAATCGCCCTGCAAGACACCATTAACCACTGGGCCTGTGGCACTAATAAGAGTATCAAATTGGTGGTCTGGTCCCCAAGTTTTGAACGCAACTAGTGAGGTAGCAACTTTGGTTAAGGAAGCAGCAGGTAAAGCCGTTGTCCCTTGGTGATTAGCCATCAGCATCGGCCCAGACTGCATCCAAATTCCCTGACTTTCGATCAGATTCTGTGGCACCAGTTTTGAGGTGAGCAACCCTTTCAAATATTCCTGGACTGTCTTAGCTCCCGCTGGATTTGGATCAGGCGCCAGCACCAAGCCAGGGCTACTTTGCCAACTCAATGCATCTAAGGCATCTAAAGGCTTAAGCTGTACCCCGGCCATTTCTAACCAGAGCGAAACCAAACCTGATCCAAATAATTCCAGCATTTTTTATTCCTCTCTCAGGATGTGTGAAGTACTTTACTGTGCTAATATACAGGTTTTTTTTAAGCTCATCAGCATGGAGTCATAATAACTGGTGTTTTTCCGATTGGGAAGTAAGTTAGATAACATTGTTTTTGTTATTTAGTGGACAACTCAATAATACTTATTGTTTTTGTATAAAAATAGACGAATCTATTGTAGCCCTCTAGGGATAAATTCTCGATTTAAATCGATTTAAATTTTCCGCAATATGCAATATATTGTGGAGAACCCCGCTTTGTCTGAAAAAGCGGGGTTCTGAAGTTTTGCAATTTTCACAACCTAATTATAATTGCTATGCAGTATTTGTTTAGGTTATATGGTGTGAACTACTCAGACTTGCCTACGGCTGAAGTCTGAGCTTCCCAATTCATCAGGAATAGCCTCAAAAACTCCGTAGTTTTTTTGGTCTTACATTCCTTCCAAGGGCAGGAGTCCTGATTCCCAAGACCCAAATCTTCTTCTTGCAACATATACCTATTAGCTTGGTTTTCGCTTATGGCATTGATGGTCAAGACAGTAAATATATTAGCAGAAAATCCTAGGGATTCGTCATCCATCAAAAATTTGTTTTTACCTGGTAAAAAATCAATTCCAGATGTAATCCTCATCCCCCACTCCCTATCCCCACCGAACTCACGAGTTGAGGGTGGGGACTTCCGCGATTCGTTAATGTCTATTTCCTTTCTGGATGTCCCGTTTCCTCTGGTGAATGAGTACCCATCTGGTTAATAGCAGCAATCATTTGGTACAACCGCCCCAAATCTCGTTGATTGAAGTACAAAACCAGGCGGGGTAGTCCAATTGTTTCATCTTGCCCTTCTTGAGGCAATGCCTGACTTTTTTCAATTGTTCCTTTCACAAGGATGTCGCTGAATTCAGCATTGAGTTGTTCTAATTCTGACTCGGATAAATCTGTCGTTAGGCGGATGACTAACTGATTACCTACATAGCGACTGGAGTGATAAACTTGGTAAAAACGGGTAATGGCATTGCAAGCTATTTCCAGGTTGTCTGTCACTGTATAAAGGCTGGGGTCTTCGGGACTGACAAGACCTTTTTGTACTAGTTGCTGATCAATATATTCGCTCCAAGACCGCCAGTAATCGCCACCAGGCGGGTCGATTAATACCACAGGTACGGGACCAAATTTCCCGTTCTGGCTTAAGGTCATGCACTCAAAAGCTTCGTCTTGGGTACCAAAGCCACCTGGAAACAAAGCGACAGCATCACTTTCTTTAAGCAGAAATAACTTGCGGGTGAAGAAATACTTAAAGTGAATCAGCTTGGGATCGCCTTCAATAAACGGGTTCGCTTGTTGCTCAAATGGTAACTGAATATTCAAACCAAAGGAATTTTCTCGTCCCGCACCTTCGTGACCCGCCTGCATAATCCCGCCACCACCGCCTGTGATGACCATGAAGCCCAATTGAGAAATAGCGCGACCAAACTCCACTGCCATATGGTACTCTGAGGTTTCTGGAGCTAGCCGAGCCGAACCAAAAATGGTGACTTTGCGGACGTGTCGGTAGTCATAAAACAACTCAAAACCCCGCTCCATGTCTGCTAAAGCAGCCGATAATATTTTCCAATCAAGACGCTCGATTTCAGTATCAGCTAGACGCACTATGGTAGCAAGTGCTTGCATGATTAACTGCCGATGTTTTAACGTCGGTAAGCGATCAATTAATTCAGCGATATCCGCTTGAAGAGACTCTAATGTTTCAAACGACACAGATGAGACCATGAGAACTTTTGCCAAAATGGCATTAAATTTTACTGTTGCGTATCAGTGGTTAGTTGTCATCGAAGGATTACAGCAGGGAACAAAGAAGTTGAAAGTCTCTTGGTATATGGCTTTGTTCTTCAAATTTGTATCTCATTTACCTGCAATTTGCTGTATATAAATTATAACTCAAGCTGAGGATCATACTTTTTCATAAAGATTAAGTAGTTCAGCGCAAATAAACCTCTCTCCTACAAGGAAAAAGGCTATCAATTATGCGTATTGCTTCTGAGGAAATGGTGCTGGGGGATGAAATTAGGCATTGCTTTTTGGACATATAGCAATTGCCAAGGTGGTTAGGACATTCTAAATTACTCAAACCCTTGATGTCATTCCCGGATTCCCCTAGCCCCTAGTCCAAGGGACTCTAGTCCTTAGCTATGCCTTGAAAAGTAAGGTTTTATTGAGGCGCGAGGTTTCGCGCCTCTCAAACTTGTTTACAAATATTTACCTAAAACTAGACCAAATGGGCTACTCAAAAGCATTTAATTGCGGATTGAGTTTTAAAGATACTTTTCCAAAGTGTTAGCTAATGTAGTTTTAGGCACGGCACCGACAACCATATCAACTTTTTGCCCATCTTTAAAAATCATTAATGTGGGAATACTGCGGATACCGTACTGACTGGCGACATTAGGATTCTCATCAGTATTCACTTTAACAACCTTTAATTGATCACCGTACTGAGTGGCTATTTCGTCTACCACAGGTGCTACCATTCGGCATGGACCGCACCAGGGCGCCCAAAAATCAACTAAAACGGGTACTTCGCTGTCGAGTACTTCCTGCTTAAACGTGGAATCCGTAACTTGTTCGGCTGCTGACATGCCTAAAAACCTTTGCCAATTATATTTCTGGGTTTCGTAAAAATTCTACCATAGCGAAAACTACAGCTTAGAATTTACATACTCTGCCAATTGTATTTCTGGGTTTCGTAAAAATTCTACCATAGCAGAAACTACAGCTTAGAAATAAACATAAGGAACCGCCCGAACAGTAGTCCGGGCGGAGTGTGGTGTGAGGAGTGAACGGAAACATGCGTCTCCGCTATCTCTATTGTAGGTGAGATATAGGATTTTTCCAGAAATTGTTTAAGAGTCTGGAAAAATTTATTTAAGGATTGGGGATTGGGGATTGGGGATTGGGGATTGGGGATTGGGGATTGGGGATTGGAGATTGGGGATTGGGGATTGGGGATTGGAGATTGGGGATTGGGGATTGGGGATTGGGGATTGGGGATTGGGTCAATCAATAAACTTTGTTTGCAGTCCTGACTCTTGACTCTTGACTCTTGACTCTTGACTCCTGACTCCTGACTCTTGACTCTTGACTCTTGACTCTTGACTCTTGACTCTTGACTCTTGACTCTTGACTCTTGACTCTTGACTCTTGACTCTTGACTCTTGACTCCTAATCCCCAGTCCCCAGTCTCCAGTCCCCTTACTTACCCATACCTAATTGTTGAGCTTTTTGGTACACTTTACCCTCAGTTAAAAGGGAAGGAGCAATCACTACTTCAACTTGCTGCATTTCTTTAATGTTTTTAGCTCCCAAGGTGCCCATGCTAGTCTTTAAGGCTCCCAACAGATTATGAGTACCGTCATCGAGTGCGGCAGGTCCGATGAGTATTTGTTCTAGTGTACCAGTGGTGGCGACGCGGATGCGGGTGCCACGGGGCAATAGAGGGCTGGGAGTTGCCATTCCCCAATGATATCCCCTTCCTGGTGCTTCGGCGGCTCTGGCAAAGGGAGAACCTATCATCACGCCATCGGCACCGCAGGCTATGCACTTACAGATGTCGCCGCCAGTGATTAAACCGCCATCGGCTATCACTGGGATATAAATACCAGTTTCCTGATAATAATCGTCTCTGGCGGCGGCACAGTCGGCGATCGCTGTTGCTTGGGGTACACCCACTCCCAATACCCCACGGGATGTACAAGCAGCCCCAGGACCAATTCCTACTAGTACCGCAGCGGCGCCAGCTTTCAACAAATTCAAGGTGACTTCATATGTCACGCAATTCCCCAATACCACGGGAATGGGCATGGAACGGCAAAATTCTGCTAAATTTAGTGGTACTAAAGATTCTGGTGACAAGTGTGCCGTAGAAACTACGGTAGCTTGGATAAAAAATAAATCAGCCCCTGCTTCGGCGACGGCTTTACCGTATTTGCTTGCTCCTGCTGGGGTCGCACTGACCGCCGCAATCCCACCTTGTTGTTTAATTTCCTGAATACGTTGGCTAATTAATTCGGGTTTTATTGGTTCGGCATAGAGTTCCTGCATCAGGCTGACAAATTCATCTTTTCCCACTGCAGCGATCCGATCTAAAATCGGATCTGGGTTAACATAGCGAGTCTGGATACCCTCTAAATTGAGGACTCCTAATGCGCCTAACTGCGACAAGCGCACAGCCATTCGCACATCGACTACCCCATCCATTGCACTGGCAATTATGGGGATTTCTCGCTCAATATTACCGATGCGCCACTTAGTATCGGCTAAACTCGGATCGAGTGTTCTGTTACCGGGGACTAAGGCAATTTCATCAATTCCGTAGGCTCTACGAGCTGTTTTTCCCCGCCCAAGTTGAATGTCCACGCTTAACTTTTCTCAATTCTGTTTAAGCTAGGGTATCAAATTGTGGGGGGACTTGGAGCGGTTTTTTTTATGAACCATAATCGTGTTGACCCTCCGAATTTTAGCTTAACCCGGCAGAAGCCCCACACCATACCCGAAGTTGGTGTGGGATGAATGACGGGATAAAAACGAGACCCCCTCTAATTGTTTTTTACCGCAGGTAAAACAGATTAGAGGGCAGTTGAGTTTTTATCAATATCTTGAGATAGGTAATCACTTCTTGGTAGAATATATCAGTGACGACAAAGCCTAAAATGCTGGTCTAACATAGTACCTTCTCCCAAAGGGAGAGGCTGCGCCAAGAAAACTGAAAATATGGGGTTTTATAGGGAAATGCAACCGTGTATGCGTTGTTGCCTCCTGTAAGTAAAATTTTCAAGGAAACTAGGTTGAACTTGGAATTTTTTTAAGACCAAGAGTGGGGCAGGGCACGTACCTCACTATAAAATGCTGTGGTGGGAAAAATGGAGTACCACTAAAGAAGTTCCTGATATCCTTAACAGGACTCGGAAGCCTACACCACATTGCTTGCAATTGGTGTAGGAGTGTCACATACTTCTCTACGTTCCCTACGGGACGCTACGCGTAAAGCGCAGGTAGGCCGCAGGCTTTACGCTGCGAAGAAAGCAAATCTAAAATCCAAAATTGGTTGACTGTCAACGATGAATATGTGTTTTAACTTAACCAATTTCTGTATTATGCTAAGTCAGGGTTCCTGTTGGTGGGTTAGCTTGAGAAATCACGTTTGATGTGTCAGTTATTACTGGGTTATTACCTCGGACTACTTGACTGATTTGACCAATTAATTCTCCTAATTTGCCTTCTTCGAGTAGGGTATTAATCAGGGAAAGTCCACTGGTGGATAGAAGCAGTTTATTGATATCTTGTCCACCATTGCTACCATTTGTTCCCGGAAATGAGTAAATTCGCGTTTCGCCTAAAACTCCTGGTTGGGGGGCTAAAGCGGTGACGATTTCTGGCAGTTTATCTACTAATTCTGGCCAAATATTGGTGATAATTTTTGCAGTTAGGTTGGCATTACTGATAGTGTTTTCGGCGGCAATTTTCGCTTGAATACCTGCGGCTTCGGCTAAATCTTGATCTCGTTTAGCTTCGGCGAGGATGCGAATGGCTTCGGCTTCGAGTTCTGCGGCTTGTTGGGCAATTTCTGCTTGACGGCGACGGCGGAAAGCATCGATTTCGACGACGTTGCGATCGCTAATACTGCGTTCTTGGGCTTCTCTTTCTGCAGCAATTAACGATAAGCGTTTGGTACGTTCGGCTTTTTCTACTTCACCAGCTGTGCGGACTGATTCTTCGGCTTTGGCTTGTTCGGCTTGGGCGAGAAAACTTTCGCGTTTTTTGTTGGATATCGCAATGGCTACGTCTTCTTGCGCTAATCTTGCTAGTCTTTCTGATTCGACTATCTGCACTTGCGCTTGCAGTTTACCCGATTCTACAGTTTGTTGGCGGGTAATTTCGGCTATTTCCGCTTCTTGTTTTTGCAGTGCTTGGGCTACCTTTAACAGTTTATTTCTCTCTTCTAAAGCAATATCTGCTTCAATTTGGCTTTGCTGTACTGCTAGTTTTCTCTCGACTATCTGCACTTGCGCTTGCAGTTTACCCGATTCTACAGTTTGTTGGCGGGTAATTTCGGCTATTTCCGCTTCTTGTTTTTGCAGTGCTTGGGCTACTTTTAAAACTTTATTTCTCTCTTCTAAAGCAATATCTGCTTCAATTTGGCTTTGTTGTACTGCTAGTTTTTTGCGGATTTCTTCTTCTTCAACGGCTTTTTCTTGCAAGATTTTGGTACGGCGTACTGTTGCGGCTTCTCGATCTTTCGATTCTTGAATTTCTCGTTCTCGCTGCGCTTTTAATGCTTCAACTTGCAATTTTTGCTCTAGTTTAGCACTTTCTTGTTCTTGGGTAATTTGTAGCGATCGCTTTTGAGCATCTAGTTCTTTTTGCTCAATTGCCACTTGGGTTGCTAACTCAACTTCTCGCTTTTGTTGAATGGAACGCTGAATAATTTCTGTCCGCAATCTCACACCTTGAGCATCAAAGAAATTCTCTGGATCATAAGTGAGACTTTCTAATATTTCGGAAATGGCAATGTTATTGAGAGTTAATCCTACCTTCTTCAAATCTGGTTCAACTAGATTCAATACTTCTTGAGCAAACCCTAATTTATCAGAATCAATCTCTGCTAAATCCTTCGTTTTTGCTGCCGCACGAATAGCATCATCTGCTCGTTTATCTAAAGCATTTTTAATATCTTCTGGTGTGATTTTGCCATTTTGCGATAGTCTAGCGGCTGCTGTCAAAACATCTTCTTCTGAAGCGTTAATACATACATAAAAGGTTACTCGGATATCTGCTCGTAAATAATCTTTGGTACGCACAGCAAGTTTTCCTGTACGTTCAACATCTATCGAAATTTCTCGCAGGGGTACACGGGTTAGTTGATGAAATCCAGGAATGACAATGCAGCCACCATAGAGAATCACCGATTTTTGTTTAATAAAAAGACCCCCAGTTCTCACGAAAGCTTCGTTGTTGGGTGTGACTACATAAACCCGCGTATAAGCAAACAGGCTCAATAGCAGCAATAAAACTAAACCAGCAATCACTCCCGGAAATACCACCCCACTATTGATTTGAGCAATTGTGGGTTGTACTCTTACAGGAAGTGTTTGTGAAATTAATGTAGTTTGATTAGTCTTTGGTTCTAACTGGATTTGTGAGATTTCAGCTACTGGAGAAATCGGCAAAGATTGGATAAAAGTCAACCAAAATAACATATCTTTTCCTATCAGTAAAGTTATTTTTTCCGAGGTGTGTTAGCTAGCCAACGTTCTTGATCGGGACTATCTTTAGTAATAACTGTGTAAATTCGTGGCTTGAGTTCAATAACGATAACTTTTTCCCCACGTTCTGGTGCAACGGTTGCCCATTCTGGTAAAACAGCACTAATCGTCACCAGATTGCGTTTTGTATCTATCACATCAACCTGACCAATTTTGCCCAAATTTTCGGCAGGAATGTAAGCAGAAGTCACAGTACCAACACAGCCAATTAAGCGATCACTGCTTGCATCTTCCCCAAATTCAGCAAAAATTTTCCCAATTGGTCGCGCTATCAACCCGCCTGTGAATAAGCTGATAACTAGCGAACCAAATAACACAATACTGCCGAAAAAACCACTAGGAACTCCATTTAAAATCCCACCTACCCAAACATTCAACATCCACCCCAATACACCCCACAAACTCAAATCTGTTGCCAGTAATAAGATAAAAGGTGCTTTACCAATGCCTATCCATGCCAATGCTTGTCCAAAGCTAAATTCGCTTTCTGTCTCAACTTCTAAGTCGGCATCTGCATCGATATCAATGTCTTGGTCTCCTCCACCAGAAACAATTACGAATAAGAACAACAAGACTCCCATGCCTAAGAAAATCCAATAGGGCAAGTTGGCTGTGCTAAACAGCATACAATTAAGTTAATTATTTATGGCTGGTAATTTCGCTAAATCTAATCTAACAAAAAACTACTACTATACATAAATCTCTCAATTAAAATTTATTTTCATTGATACAAAGATTGTTGCATAAGCACAACAATCTTATAAAAAATTAAATAAAAGGTTAATTTTGGATAATATATAAATCCTCAATCATTCGTGAACAACAAGATCCCCGACTTGTTTAAGGATGCTACAGGCGAATTTAGGGTTAGCGGCTGCTCGATAAATTGTGTGTATATCTGGGTAAATATGGGAATTATTGCCCAGATTTTTCTCTTGAGCGTACATTAGTGCCATTCGCGTAATTTGAGAACAGTTCTTAACCCTTGATTCACCAACAACATCCTTTTAAACATCCTCCCAGAGTCAGCCGCAGACGAGATAGAATTGTTACCGAAAATTTGGGTCTAGAGCCGCCGTCCTAAAGGAGCGGCTTTTTGGTACAATAGTGGCAACATGCAGGGCATTGTCTGTTGTTGCTCAGTGATGGAAGACGGGCTATGCCTCCTGTTGGTGTTTGAATCCACAATCCCTGAACTTTCTCTTGTCTGAGTATGTCAAAATAATTTCAGATTAGATATTGAAGCTTTGATCCAATCTGAAACCCTAGAACTACTCGAATGGCATCGTCTCTCCCAGCATTTGGCAACATTTGCCGCCACTAAGCTGGGAGCTATAGCCTCACGTCATCTGCAAATTCCGTCATCGGTAACGGAAAGTATTCGATTGTTAGATTACACCAAGGAAATCTACCAACTTGAAAGTCGTCTCACTACAGGTCTATCCTTTGAGGGAATTCAAGATATTGGTGATTCCCTAGAACGAGCCGAACTTAGCGGAATTTTGCTAGGAGATGAACTCTTAGCGATCGCCACTACCCTGGCTGGTGCGAGAAATTTACGGCGTGTCATTGACAACCAGTTAGATTTGCCCATCCTGACGGAGTTAGTCGCCGATTTACGGACTTATCCCGAACTAGAACAGGAAATTCACCGCTGTATCGATGAACGAGGTCAAGTAACCGACCGCGCTAGCGTCAAGCTAGGGGAAATTCGCACAGACCTGCGGAGAATACGCACTCAAATCAGTCAGAAACTGCAAAATATTTTACAAGCTAAATCTGGGGCAGTCCAGGAACAACTGATTACCCAAAGAGGCGATCGCTTTGTGATCCCGGTGAAAGTTACCCACAAAGACGTTATCCCCGGCATTGTTCACGATACATCGACCAGCGGGGCAACTCTTTATATAGAGCCTAATTCTGTTGTGCCCCTGGGTAATCAATTACGCCAGGTGCAAAGAAAAGAGCAAGCAGAAGAAGAAGCAATTCGCCGCCTGTTGACGCAGCAAGTAGCCGCCGTTAAACCCGATTTAGAAAGATTATTAGCAATTGTGACCACCTTGGATTTAGCAACCGCTAAATCCCGTTATAGCTTCTGGTTAGGTGCCAATCCCCCCCGATTTATCGATTGGGCGGAAAAAGAAACCATCACCTTACGCAATTTGCGTCATCCGCTGTTAGTCTGGCAGCAGCAACACGAACAAGGTCAAGCAGTCGTACCCGTAGATTTACTAATTAATTCCCAGATTCGGGTAGTGACAATTACTGGTCCAAATACCGGGGGGAAAACCGTGACCTTGAAAACCCTGGGATTAGCAGCATTAATGGCGAAAGTCGGTTTATTTGTTCCCGCCCGTGAACCAGTAGAAATACCTTGGTTTGACCAGGTATTGGCAGATATTGGCGATGAACAATCCCTACAGCAAAGTTTATCCACATTTTCCGGTCACATCCGTCGCATCAGTCGGATTTTGGATGCTTTAGGGACTGGCGATGGGGAACTGGGGACTGGGGAAAAGGTACTGGAAAGTGGGGAACAGGGACTCTTAACTGGGGATGGGGAAGTTACTCATCCCCAATCCCCAATCCCCAATCCCCAATCCCTAGTCCTACTCGATGAAGTCGGCGCAGGTACTGACCCCGCTGAGGGTAGTGCTTTAGCGATCGCCCTGTTGCAATATCTGGCTGACCACGCCCAATTAACGATTGCCACCACGCACTTTGGGGAACTCAAAGCCCTAAAATACGAAGATGAGCGGTTTGAGAATGCCTCTGTAGAATTTAATGAAAGTACCCTATCGCCCACCTACAGGTTACTGTGGGGAATTCCTGGACGTTCTAACGCTTTGGCAATTGCTGGCCGTTTGGGGCTGAAAGCAGAAGTCATCGAACAGGCAAAAACTCAACTGGGTGGGGCTACAGATGAAGTTAACCAGGTCATTGCTGGCTTAGAAGCCCAACGCAGACGCCAGGAAACTAAAGCCACTGAAGCCCAAAATTTATTGCAGCAAGCTGAACGTTTATACAAAGAAGTATCCGCAAAAGCCGCAGCTTTACAAGAAAGAGAACAGGCTTTGCGGGCTTCCCAAGAAATCGCAGTACAGCAGGCGATCGCCCAAGCAAAAGGTGAAATTGCTCAAGTAATTCGCCACTTGCAACAAGGGACACCCACAGGTCAAGATGCCCAACAAGCCACCAATGCGTTAAATCAAATTTCCCAGCAATATCAGCCCGCAGCACCAGCCAAACCAAAAATTGGCTTTATCCCGAAAGTGGGCGATCGCCTCCGTATCCCCAAATTAGGGCAAACAGCAGAAGTATTAACCGCCCCCAATGAGGATGGTGAGTTAACTGTACGCTTTGGCATCATGAAGATGACAGTGAAGCTGGAAGATGTGGAATCTTTGGATGGTCAAAAACCTGAACCAGTGGTCAAAGCCAAACCAGCCCCAGTAGCAGTTACACCACCACCACCACCAGCCCTAGCAATTCGTACTTCCAAAAATACCATAGATTTGCGCGGAAACCGGGTAGCTGACTCCGAATTCATATTAGACAAAGCAATTTCCGAAGCTACAGGCCCAGTATGGATTATTCACGGACATGGAACTGGTAAGTTGCGCCAAGGTGTTCACGCCTATTTGCAGCACCATCCCAGAGTTAGCCACTACGAACCTGCAGAACAAGCAGACGGTGGTAGTGGTGTCACCGTTGCTTATGTTGAATAGAGAATACCTAAACTGCATCGACGTATTACTAATATACGCAAAGATGCCACTCATAAAGCAACTACGTTTAAACTTAGCCGAGGTGGGTAGGGCATCTTTGGCAGTGCCACAACGAATTGATTTGTTTACGCGATTAAATAAATCATATCGTAAACGTTGCGTAAGCGTTGCGGGGCGAAGCCCAGTACGGCTTATAGCCGCACTTCGCAACATCAGTTTAGAATCCCCTTGCTTCTAGCGAGGGGAGATGTCAAGGGAAACCAACCGGATTGCTTAAGAGTCTTGTTTCAAAATGGGTAACAGCAACATTCCCTATCAGCCCGATCACCTATGCTAAAAGTTATGTATTCGGCCGCCGATTCAGCAACTCCAAATTCCCAATGGGAGGATTTAATTAAGCTCCCAGCCCCAAACACAGTTCAATGGGACAATATCAAAACCCAGTTAGACTTGGTGCTATTGGCGCTAGAAACTTTCACAGGGATTGGTTCGGAAGCAATGCTCACAGCAGCAAATAATCTGAATTTAGAGTCCAGAGTGCCAGATCGGGTAGCTTTATGGCGACTACGCCAGTCAAATCCCCTGCGGAAAGGTCAAGGAGGGCGAAAAAAACTAGATGTGGAAGAAGCGCGATCGCTTGTGCTGATTACCTGCTTCCTCGCCAAACAGCACCAAGAATTGATTCGCCGTGCTGTTAGTCTATTAGAACAAATGGCCCAAAGTCGTCGGGAACCTCATCAGGCTGCTTTACTTGGAGATTATATCGATAGTTTTTGCAACACCTACCAAGAACGGATGGAAGAAAATCAGGAAATCTCTACCGACTTACTTACCCACCTAGCATTAAAACTACTGATAGATTTACTATTCTATAGCGCCCCTGGTGGACACCGCCGTCTCTGGTTAGCACTGATAGACGGTTCGACTAAATTTTAGACTCTAGATTTGTCATCCAAAATCGATCTGGAAAAGTTTGCTAGGTCGGGAGACCTTTCTGAGAACTTTTCGCAATATCCCAATTCCTAAATTGTCTCTCCCGCAATTTCTGCCATGCCTCTATCTAATTCTGTCATTCGTCGCTACACTCCCCCCACCTGTACACTAGAAGTATTGGCGCAAAGTTCACCTTTGTCCCGTTGGATGGGGAAAACAGTCCTCAAACAGTTAAGCTTTGAGTTACACTTTGATGATCCGCGACTACCAGAAGAGCGTAGATTACCCATTCGGGGCGATCGCGACCAGCTCGAAGCCTTGTGTGATGCGGTCAGCAGCTACGTACAAAATTTTCTGCAACAACCGCCAGAAAGTTTTTGGCTCAGTTTCTCAGAACCTGAGGATTCGAGCAAAGTAACTGATGGCGCAGAATTCACAGCTGTTCACAACCCTTCATTATCAGCTAATACCCAAACATTAAAGTCCTTTAGCTCCCATTTACCAAGGACAACAATATATTTAGAACCAAGCACCTATTTGACTCACAACCTGTTCCTTGGTTCCCTCGCCAACCATTCAACTGGCCCTGTAATTCAACTGAGCCTGCTACAACTCTTTGATTTAGCAACCGCCCTAGATGAATACTCGGCTGATGTCATGGCGTTACCAACTCTCAACAACACCACTTCTAGTTTTACCTGGCCTGCTTGGACATCTGTCGCGGCTGTGCTGGTATTAGGTGTGGGTTTATTACCATTAACCTGGCAATATGTCAATAGTAATGCCAAGACTAAGCAGCCACAGATAGCCCAAAAATCTGCACCAGCACCAGAAAAAATTGCCCTTGAACCCTCAGCCTCACTCAACATTCCCACACCTCAACCCGGACTCACCCCCCCAGATAATTTACAGTTTGCTAAGAATAGCAACCCTTCTTTACTATCCCAACCAATTTTAGGCTCTACTCCGCCACCTCCTAACGGTAGTTTGCCTACTGTACCGCTAACAGCCCCTAGTTTCGATTTATCTAGAACAACCCCAAAATTACCTAAAACTCCTGTCTCTATAGCAACTCCAAAATTACCTATTAGTAATTTCCCCATAGCCTCGTCAACATCTCCCAGTTTACCGACTCTACCCCAGGGAACGAATCCCATCTTTTCTGGCACTCCACAACAGAATATACCAGCACCCACCACAATCGGTAGCCCACCAATTTCAATTCAACCAAATCCTCCGCAAAATACTACAGCGTCAGTTCCCCCTGGTAACTATGGTCTTCCAAAAAGACGGAATCTACCACCAAACCTATCTCCTGAAACCAGCACCCCCCCCAATCCCCCAAAAGACAGTCCGTTTCTTGGTACCATATCCAATCCCCCTAAATTAGCTTTATCGCCAGGAAAAACCCCGGAAATTTCCCCAGGAATTAATAATTCTTCTCCGGTGTCTGAGGGGATTTCATTAGCTGATCAATTGAGAACCGCAAGTCAGCCACCTTCATCCACAGAAGTCTCCACTAACAGCTTGTTTGATACACCCCAACTAGCAGAGGCTAGAGAATACTTCCAAAAACGCTGGCAGCCACCCACGGGCTTCGCACAAACACTAGAATATAGTTTGACCCTAGGTGTTGACGGCACCATTGAAGCAATTTTGCCCCTGAATAAGGCAGCAAGAGACTACGTTGACATGGCTGGGATGCCTAACATTGGTAAACCCTTTGTTTCTGGGAATAGATACGGCAAAAATGTCAGAATTCGCGCTGTTTTTAGTCCTGAAGGCAAGGTACAAATATTTCCAGAAACTGAATAGTTCCGTGAATATGCTTATGACACTTATGAAACTGGCATATATATTTTCCCCTGTGCTAATTTGAGTAATTTGAGCAAGTTAACCTCTTAGCTGTCATTTGAGACCAGAGGCTATGAACTATAGAACTAGCCTTTTGCAGTCCAGTTGCAAAACTGGTAATACCGCTATCATAGTTGGCTGTACTAATCTATACAATAAAATTTAAATCCCCACTTTAAAAGGTTAGGAATATGCAAACACTTGGCCCTCAAAAAGACAGTACAGCTTGGATTATTCAAACATGGGCTGCTTTTGTCCTTTCGATTTCAATGACCACCTTTGGTATTGTTAACTTACCTGTGGATAGCTGGGTGAAAGGCTTTATGGGTATGGGTTTGGCTTTCTCTCTTGGCTCAACTTTTAATTTAGCCAAAACCAGCAGAGACTTACATGAAGCGAAAAAACTAGCCGCTAGAATCGACGAAGCAAAAGTAGAAAAATTACTCTCACAGCACGATCCTCTCAAATAAGAGTTGCGTTATTCAGTAAGTCCTCATTTATCATTTGTCATGAGATATTTTTAGGGGCGCAAGGCCTTGCGCCCCTACCCAGTGGTCTATTTACCTGAAAATACATTTGACATACTCCCCGCCCTAAAAGGTCCCAGATTCTGGAGTCAAACAGCAATTGCTGGCTCTTGCCAGTCTAACATCACCTAACCCAATGGTTGATGCCCCAACCATTTGAATATTTCTCGCGGCGTTTTCATCACGTCCATTAATTGATTGACAAGATGGACAACGCCACTGTCTTATGGATAAATCTAGATTCTCTAAAATATGCCCACAATGAGAACAAGTTTTACTAGATGGATACCATTGATCTATATAAACAAGTTGTTTGTTTTTCTTTTTAGTTACCCATGACAATATTTGGAGAAATTCTCCAAAAGCTACATCTGATATTTTTCTACCCCAAAGACGTTGCATACCTTTGAGGTTTAGGGTTTCAAAACATAAAACATCAAACTTGTCTGTCAATTGATGAGCTAATTTCCAGAACCAATCACGTCTGCGGTTACAAACATTTTCATGTTGACGAACTAAATTCTTTCTAGCTCTTTCACGATTATTTGACCGTTTTACCTTTTTGGAGTGGTTTTTACTAGCTTTCTTAATAGCATTCAAAGATTGCTTGAGAAATTGTGGAGAATCAATTAAAGTTCCATCAGAGCAAGTTAGAAATGTCTTCAATCCGAAATCAAACCCCGCTATTTTACCAGTCGTTGATTTAATTTCTGGTTTTAATTCATTATTAACTACAATCACCATAAATAACTCACCTAGTGCAGTGCGTTTAATGGTTAATGTTTTGATTTTGCCCTCTACCTCTCTAGATTTCCAAAATTGATAAACTCGATTGGCAATTTTAATTCTATTCCCACTTAAGAGTTTATAACCTGCTTGTTTAAGCGTGAATGATTTGTATTTTTTAACCTTTTTAAAATTCGGTGGTCTGACTCCTTTCTTATTATGTTTAAAAAACAATTGGTAGGCTTTCTCTATGCGTTGACAGATATCTTGCACTGCTTGAGAACCTATTGATTGCCAAAATTGATGCCGTTTTCTTAATTTGGCAATATGAGACTGGAGTTTTGCACAGTTTAAGTGTTTGCTCCACATGCGATAGTACCGTTTATGTAGAGCAATACAATGGTTATAGATTATCCCTGCGGCGTTGATCATCCGTTTCAGGTGTCTATTCCTTTTGTGTTCATACAACTTAAACTTTAGTGTGATCATGGCAATATTATATCAAAGTTGCCCTAGAAGGGCGAGGCTTTAAACCCATTTCTTTAGTAATACGGCAATATGGTGCAATAAAAAAGCTGGTAGAACCAGCTCTTGATTATATTGATTGAAATTTATATTTTAATAACGGGATTTTTTGTTCTTTAATTTTTGTCTTTTACGCCGTCGCTCACCAGAAGCTACAGCATGATCTACCGGATAACCCACCACAGGAATTACCTGATATTTACGCTCTTCTTCTAACTGTTTCAGGTTGGTGTAATCAACCCAGTGAATGCAATCAACCGGACAGGTGTCGATCGCTTCTTGAATCACCTCTTCTGTATCCCCATCCTGGCGAACTACACGCGATCGCCCATAATCTGGTTCAATATAAAAGGTGTTCCGTGCCACGTGGGCGCAGTGCTTACACCCAATACAGGTGAGTTCGTCTACATAAACACCCTTTTGTCGCAACACACCGCCTAATTCCGGCTCTAAACCAGACCGTTCGGGGTCATCCCGTAAAAAACCACCTAATTCTGGCTCTAAACCGCTGCGATTGTCTTCTTGTGCTTCCCACGACGGCAAAAACTCAGCCATTACGCACTCCAGCGCTGTACTACTAGGCGAATAGAACCATCTTTTTGTTGTTGTTGTTCTGCAACTTCAAACCCAACACGAGCAGTTTCTTTGACAACTGTTTGGTATGCATACCGCTGCGTTACCTGGCGCAAGAATCCATCTACTGAGAGGTCTTGTTGCCAATATTGCAAATCAGCTACTAGTTCGTATTCTTTGCCATTCCATCTAAAGCCGATATCATAGCCATTTTCCTGCTCAATTGCAATTTCCGCAGGATGGGTTTGACCTTGATAACCGCGTACTTCCTGTGGACCGGGCTTCCAATCGATACCTAAACCAGTCAGAGCATCTTTCAAAGATTCAAGGTTACGGATTTGAGTTTTAATTTGGCTAAAGTGTGACATGGTGATTGTAATTCAATGACAGTAAACTACTATGTTGAAAACTTACCATTCGCTGAACGTGGCTTGTGTATTTGCCACAACAGATTGCTGCACCTGATGAGCGGCGAAAAATTCTGAGGTTGGTTCATGACTCACTACAAGTCCAAGCTGTGCTTCTATTGCTGCGGTAACTTCAGCACAAGAAGCACCCACAATCCCAGTGACTTTCTCTTGTACCCGACCATCTGGATAGATTATGAACTCTAATGTCTCCATGCGCTTCGCCAACCACGATAGTACGCTTGAACTGTGTCCCGTAACTAGAGGCTAAAAATATATAGCCCTGGGAACATTTATACTTAGATACAAACTTGCCATTTGTTAACTAATGTTCCATATTTCAAAATATATATCTCAGAATCTTTACAAAAGTTATTATTTTAATTAGCGCTCACATCAGTCTCTAGTTAGTTTCTCTTAATCTCCTGGATTAGTCAAGGTAAAAGTTGCCTAGGACAATCAGCGCTAGAATGTCCTAACCACAGGCATTACGAGTAGTATAGCCAGTAAAGTCAGTTACAAAAATATGCAATTAATTGAAAAACTTTATCATTATCATTGAATTACCCCTATTCTGGTATGGCATAAATTCTTGAAGCACTCAGCCTTGCTCTCTACTCTATAGCCTTATTCAGCAAACATTTCAGCCAACGTATCTAAAACGGCTTTTTGTTCATCAGAACTAATCTGACCTAATTTTTTGACTAATCTAGTTTTGTCAACTGTACGAATTTGATCCAGAACAATTTGCCCATCTTTACCCTGAAATTGACAAGCAACACGAGTTGGATAAGACTGTCGTTTAGTTGTCATCGGAGCAACAATGACAGTAGCAATATATTTGTTCATCTCATCTGGTGAAATTACTACGCAGGGTCTTGTCTTCTGAATTTCACTGCCAATTGTCGGGTCGAGATTAATCAAAAATACATCAAATCTATTGACTACCACTGCCAATCTAGATGCTCCCACTCTGTAGTTAGATTATCATCAAGCAGAGCATCGTCTTCTCTCTTTGCCATTGTAGCAAAGGCTGCCTCCCACCCTTTGCGCGATCGCGAGGCAGGACGGACAATTAGGTGACTATCTTGAATTTCAATCTCCACCTCTTCATCTATACCGCTTTGTTCCAGCAAAAGTTTAGGAATGCGGATACCTTGAGAGTTACCGATTTTCACGATACGGGTTCTAATTGCTGTCCCCATGAGGATAATTTTCCTGATTCGTAATTACATTGTAACTACAAGTCAGGATTTTGTCAATTGAATTTTAGCCTTAACTTAACCGTATTGGTCAGGTCGTCTCAGAGTCATCCGGTGCTTCACCAAGGGTCTGCTGTGCAGCATGACGGATATGAAGAACACGCACTGTCGATATTTCTTCTCCTACCAAAATCGTGAAAATTATTCGGTATGAGTTGCGCCCTCGACCGTAAATTATCTGGCGAATTTCTTGGCTAAAATAATCATTTTCTCTAGCTAGAGAACATCGCTTTGGCATTTGCGATAAAGACTCAATTACTTTTAGTAATCCTGCATACCACTGACTCGCCCTCTCAAGAGAAGTAACTTGAGACAACTGTAAAAATGCGTTGTCTGCTTCAGCTTCAGCTACACTAGAGATTTCAATATGGTATTTCATGCGTCGGCTGGTAGGTTATATTTGCGACGCTGCTCGTCAGCAAAATCATCAAATGAACGGAATCTACCAGCTTCAAAATCTTCTAATCCTTGCTGAATACCCTTAATAGCTGCTTCTGAGTCTTGCAGATCCCACTCTAGGACAGCCTCTAACAACTGTGCTGCAACGAAACTAACATCTTGTCCTTGCTGTGCAGCTTTCTGGCGCAGTCGTGCTTCTAATTCTGGGCTAAGGGAAACAACAATCGCCATAATCGGATATTTTGCCTTATGTTTCTAGATATCATTCTATGTCAGAGTGTCTGAAAAATGCGCGTTTTCTGGTTGGGCAGAATATATAATAATATTGCTACTGTTGGCGCTGGGCAATCTGAATTAACAATCTCAATGCTGTATTTACTGCTTCATCATTGGGAAAAGCTTGGGCAACATCAGCATCTAAAAGCACTAAATTTGTCCCTGCACGATATCGATCAACATACTTACCCCTAACCCCACCTTTCATTTGAGCAAAGTCATACTCAGGACGTAATTCGTCTTCCATTTCGTTTTTAATTTCCTTGTGTAGTTATTCACGTTTTGGTACTACAACAGGCGATCGCGCATATTTATAGTAATATAAGACAGCTTATCTAATGTTGGGTTACGCTCTAGCTAGACTTTCACCATTTCAGGTACTGAATCAGGAGATGCTGGTTCAAAACGTAACACCATTATTTGCTCTGGACGTAAACCGACAGATTCGTAAGTACGCCCATTGCGATCGCTAAATTCCACCTCAAACGCAGCGCCACCAGCTAATAATTCTACTACTGTACCAACTTGACCACGGTACAGATGATATTCAGGCAGATCAACTGTTAGTGCTACTATATCAAGCAACTTGACTGTATTTTTAGTCATCTTCTATTTCTATCACTTCCAGATATTACAGAGGATAGCAGGTTGTTAATCTTGGGATATCAGAATCATTTTCGATAATCCAAGCACTGCGAATGGTCGCACTTCTATTTTGCCATTCTAGGGTGAAATCTAGTATGTAGCGTTGTCCAAATTCATCACGTCGTCCCAATTTAACCTCATGCGTTTTGACTGTTTCTAAAAGAATCTGGCGTAATTCCTCAGCATAGTCTGCTGTCATACCCAGAATTGATGAAAAGAGACAGGTTTTATTTTTTCCTTCATTATGTTCTGGATTGAGACAGTAGTCACTTAGTTTACAAATGTCAACTACTGCATTTTCTGCATTTGGAAGCCGATTAAATGCTGCTTCTGCTTCTTCTCTAGTTTTAAAAGATTTATGTCGCGCATCACTAAAACCTTTGGTTTGGTTTTCACATTCTTCCCAGGTTGTGAATATACCTGTCTTTCGACCCTTGAAAACAACGTAATATTTGTTGGATGCCATTTAATTTACCATTAAACATTTGTTTTCTAATAAACAATTATATCCATCCTATAAATATTCAACATATTTAAATACTAGAAAACGCCGAATCAATTTCCAGGCTATCAACTCAGCTAAAACACGGAAATGATTTCATCTAGACGCAAATCAATCTCACAGATCAATCTTGACCTTTTGACTCCAATGCTGTGTTAGACGACTGGTTACTACTATTTCTTCCAGCTTCTAACTTTTGACGAATAGCTAGCTGAACCTTTTCATCAAAATCAGGGTCGTTGAGAGATGCAATAATTCTGAGTGGACGTTGATTAATTCTGTTTAAGTACGCCTGAAATGCAGCGTCATCTTTACGATGTTTGAGAAAATACTCTCTCAATTCTGCATTAGACATGGCATCATAGTTAACGCGGCTCATCAGCAAACTCCCCGTTGGGTAGAATTTGAAACTCCAGTTCTTCGCTATAGCCAGCTAATAAATAGACATTGCCAGTTCGATACATTTCTTCATCTATTGACTATACTAGCAGGTGTTTTTGGTTAATTTTTCATAAAATCCCTTAAATCCAGTATTTCATAGTTCTGGCGACAATTTACCCAAGCCCAAACCTCCCAGAAAGAATTTCCGGTAAAAAAACGACTCTGCCAATGGAATAACCCAGGATAATGAACGATAATTAACCTCTATAGCTCAAAGCCCTCAGCCACAAGCTGAGATGCTGAAAGCTTTCGATTCAACTTAACTAATTGACTATGAATCCAGAACAAGTCAACGGTTCTCTAAATATTTCGCCAGCGATACGCATCGGAGTACTGGGTTTTGGCGGACTCGGACAAGCAGCAGCCAAGGTACTGGCTGGTAAACGGGAAATGATTTTAGTCGCAGCAGCAGATCAAAAGGGTTACGCCTATGCTGCTGAGGGTTTAAAAACAGATGCTTGCATTGCAACTTACCAAGCTCAAGGTTCAGTAGGTTATTTAGAGCCTGTGGGCACTTTAACAAACAATAGTATTCAGGATTTAATCGCCACTACACAATCTGTAGATGGTTATTTTCTGGCTTTACCCAACCTGCCTAATGATTTTATCCCCTCTGTAGCCAAAGAGTTTATTAAATCTGGTTGGCGGGGTGTGCTGGTGGATGCAATTAAGCGTACCACGGCTGTAGAACAACTGCTAGCAATGAAAGCAGAATTGGAAGCTGCGGGAATTACTTATATGACTGGGTGCGGTGCAACACCAGGATTATTAACAGCCGCCGCCGCCTTAGCCGCCCAAAGCTACGCCGAAATTCACAAAGTAGAAATTACCTTTGGTGTAGGAATTGCCAATTGGGAAGCTTACCGCGCCACGGTGCGGGAAGATATAGGTCATATGCCAGGATACACTGTAGAAACAGCTAGGGCGATGACTGACGCCGAAGTAGCAGCGTTGCTGGATAAAACTAATGGCGTGCTTACCTTAGAAAATATGGAACACGCCGATGATGTGATGTTAGAGGTAGCGGGAATAGTGGGACGCGATCGCGTTACTGTTGGTGGTGTAGTCGATACCCGCAATCCTAAAAAACCACTCAGCACCAACGTTAAGGTTACAGGGCGCACCTTTGAAGGCAAAATTTCCACCCATACCTTTACTTTAGGAGATGAAACCAGCATGGCAGCCAACGTTTGCGGCCCTGCATTTGGTTATCTCAAAGCTGGTAAACAACTGCACCAACGCGGTATTTACGGTATCTTTACCGCTGCTGAAATTATGCCTCAGTTTGTCAAGTGAGGGGCTAGTCCCGCGATTTCAAAGTCTTATACAATACCACTAAAACGCTGACACATGTAGGAGCGAGTGGGGGCACGGCATTGCCGTGCCCCGGAAGCTGGTATCATATCGTGTGGATTTAGGGGTATCTAAAAATTTATCCGGCTAAACAAATAGTTTGAAATCGCGGGACTAGGGCGTGTTTTCTTATCAGCATCTTATAACATCGGTGCTAGATATTGGTATTGTCTAACTATGGGAGATAAAACCTTTTCTAGAGTTTTCGTCAGCGAAAGTTCTAACGACACACTGAGAACGCCAGTAACTCTGGGAACGCTGCGTAGTCTAAAAGCTGCATAGCGTAAGAATCCCCATCTATAATCTCCGATTTAGATGGGGTGCGTTCAAAATCAGAATCATAAGTTGGGTTAGCCTACGGCAAGCAAGCTACCTTCGTCAACCCAACCTACGCTCTTTCAGGTTTTTAGCGCCAATTTAACCGTATTGGATTATACCCATATAACCCCTATCTACACCGGACGGTAGACGCGATAGTTAATACTGGGGAAAATATTATCCATTAATTCAACTTTTTCCAGCCAACCGCTATCGACTTTACCAGCTTTCACCTCTTCGTAAAGTTTATTAAACCGCATGAGGTGCGATCGCGTTCTTCTGACTGCATAGGGTACCATTGTTCCCGTCCGCATAATAAACGCCCAGTCAGAAGATTGGGCTAATAGCAGTTCCCGCGCTGCTTGATTCAGCGCCTTCCATTGCAATTCATCCTCTGGTTCTAGGCGCGAGAGTTCAATCATGCGTTCAGCTGCTTTGTGCAAATGTGGGTAAATCCACCCATTTGTATCATTCAACCAATACTCATGGAAACCCTTGAAACCCCAACTCGACTGAGAAGGACGACAAACTTGCTGTGTTGAATTTGTCCGTAGATAATCAGCTAAGTGGGTCATAGCATAGGTTCCTTGGTCATACCATGACTTGCGGTACAGGTAATCAATGAACCAAGGACCTTCATACCACCAGTGACCAAATAACTCTGCATCATAGGGCGAAACGATAATTGGCGATCGCCCCATAATTCCGTGTAAATGCTCGGCTTGGCGCTCACGGTTATACATGAAGTTAGCAGCATGTTCTGCTGCTTTTTCCTTTGCCCAATAAGGGTCATAGAGTGCCTTATCAGATAACCCTAAACCCCGTCCAGTAATTTTATGATACTTAATGCCCGTATTTTTCCGCTGACCATTGGGCATGATGTAGGGCTTGATGTACTCATATTCAGCCTCCCAGCCCAAATCTTTGTAAAATTCCCGGTATTCCGCCGCACCAGGATAACCCACCTCTGAGGACCATACCTGCTGTGAAGATTCATGGTCACGCCCAAAAGCCGCAACACCAGTTTCGGTAAAAATTGGCGCATAAGTGCCAAACCGAGGACGAGGACGGGCGTATAAAATACCATGTCCATCAGTGAGGAAATAGCGCAACCCTGCATCAGCCAACATCCGCTCTACACCTTCATAGTAGGCGCATTCTGGCAACCAAATACCTCTGGGTGCTTGTCCAAAAGTTTCTTCGTAGTGTTCGCAAGCCACCTGAATTTGTGCCCACACAGCTTGTGGGTACATTTTCATCAGGGGTAGGTAGCCGTGGGTAGCACCGCAAGTAATGATTTCTAGGTTATTACTGTCTTGGTATTGCTTAAAGGCTGTTACCAAATCGCCTTTATAGTGTTCCCATAATCGACGCGCCTCGTTAAACTCAGCAGTGTAATGTTCGGCTAAATAACGAAGATGTCCATTATGGATATTACGTTCAGCTTCTAGCTCTATGAGTTCTTCTAGTTGGGCTAAATGTGCGTCGTAGCGTTCTTGTAGCAGAGGATCTCGAAGCATTGACACCAAAGGCGGTGTCATACTCATTGTAATTTTAAAGTCGATACCGTCTCGCTTTAAACCCCCGAATACCTTCAATAAGGGAATGTAAGTTTCTGTAATAGCTTCATAGAGCCATTCTTCCTCCAACACATAGTCACTTTCTGGGTGACGGACGAAGGGTAGATGTGCATGGAGTACAAGCGCGACGTAGCCAATAGCCATAATTCTTCCAGGGTGGTTCGTGTGAAGATCCGGTAGGCGGAAATTAACAATATTTTAAGACTTTATTGGGATCGTGACATTAGTTAGTGATTTTTTGCTATATCAAGATCACTGGTGAGAGGAATTGCGGTAATAGGTGAAACTAGTGACTGAGGCTTGTGATGCGATCGCCTGCAAAATCATATCTGTATTCCCTGTAGTAATTTCGCGAAAAACAGTAGACTGGTCTTGGGAAATACTGTACAATGGGGGGTTGATAAAACCTAATCTGGGTAAACGGTGCGATCGCCTGGCACAGAATAGATATCATAGCCCCCACCCCCCAAGCGAGGAGGGGGTTGGGGGGTGGGGTTCTTGTACCTAACTCAACAACTCACAAGCCATAAGTTTATTTTCTGGGATAAATTCGTCAAAATTGATTAAAGCTAAATGAGCCGAATTTCGCATGAGTTCTTTTGCTAATAAGAATCCCGTAATGCTCCAGGTTTGATATCTCCTAGCTTGTTTGCCAATTAATAGCCCCCGCGTACCATCATAATATTCTGGCCATTTATCCTGACTCAGACGTATTTCGGCAATTTCAATCGCCAGATTACAAATAGTGTTTCTACCTGTTTTTTGAGCCGCAGCAGCTAAAAACCACAGCAACACTGGCCAGCTGCCGGCGTTATGATATGACCAGGGTATATTTTTAGGGTCAGAGCCGGTAATAATTTTGTATTCGTGCTTTTCCAAGGCTGGAAAGCAAATTTTCATGGGCATATCTCCCACCAAATCATCCCATCTTTCATCGATTAAATTCATAATCGCTGCTGATTGTTCTGCGCTGACTAGAGAAGAAATAATCGCCATTAAATTTCCGAGTGAAAAAAAGCGAGTATCTAGTTGTGATGGACCGACATTACCTGCTAGATAACCACCTTTTTTTGGCAGCCATCTGTCTAATGTAGAATAGGGAATTGAGTCGGGATAGATATTAAACTGATTAACTGCACTCTCTCCATATTCTTCACCCCTAAAGTGATAAATTGTATTCAGACGCTGAATATCTATCCAATAATGTTGGCGAATATGAGCGCACAAAAGCGGTAAGCGCTTATCAATGGCGATGACAAGTTCTTGATCACCTCCACAAATTAGTAACTCACGAGCTGCACGCAATGCTGTGTAGAATAAAGCTTGAATTTCCAAAGGATAGCCAAAGATACCCATTCGACGGTCAATCATGCAAGACCCATCTGGAACCAACAATGTTGGATTCATATCAAACCGAGTCGCCAAGCAGAGTTCCATGATTAACATGATTCCTTCTTGGAATTCCGGCTGCAAAGCAAAATCTAAATCTTTGGTAGCTTTGACATAAGCGTGCAATAAAATAATCCACCAGAGACAAGAATCAACTGGTGTGACTCTGGCGATCGCATGTTCACCAAAATCTGCTTCTAAATATTCTTGCCCATATTTGAATACCACTTTGAAACTAGCCGGTATTAAACCTCGTCCTAGTTTATAAGCATTCAATTGCCTTTCTTTTGACTGTAATTTTAATGTCTCTTCTAGAAAATTGCGGACTATATCTTCTCTACCTTTGAGTAGAAAGAGTAAGGCTGCAGAAACAAAATCTCGGACAAAGCACTGGTCATAATTCAGCGAATCTTGTGATTCATCACGGGCTGCTAAAGTGCCAATTGGACGACCTTGATAGTAAATAATCGACTTTTCTAATAATTCCCATGCCTCTGTTTCGATTGGATCAACTACTGCGAACTCATCTCGTTTCATTGCTAGACTAACTCCATTTTGATGTGGTTTTTGCAGTAGATGCCCCACACTTCCATACTCTTAGTTTTGCTAAAGGAAATACAGATATTTGGTAGTAAATATAGAATGCTCCCATACTCGTAGTACCGCTTTACCGCATTGCAGCTTAGGCACTAAAACACTACTACGAACTTTTCACTTTTTTAGTTCCCGCACCCGCCTAAATATTGAGTCTCGAATCATACGAAATAGTCAAGTATCTGTAGGCTAGGCAATGCCAAGCAAAACCTGGATGTGGTGGGCAATACCCACCCTACGTGTATTTCAAAAATCAAATATCAATCCTATAGCAAGGGAAACTAAGGGTTTTTGGCGTTGTTCGATGATCTTCCGGGGCGCAAGGCCTTGCGCCCCTACATAGCCAAATGGGTCTTACCCCAATACAGTTCAGTTAGGCTCTAATGATATACACTGTAGGGGCACGGCACGAATAAAATTGTCATTAGAAGAAAAAATTTTGGATGCCGTGCCCCTACGACAATTTTCCTTAACTGAACTGTATTGGGTCTTACCCCCTAATCGCCAGCAGCATCCTGACTGTGGTGGCTAGGATGATTAATTGCCTATTCATGATCTGAGTGGCTCACATCCGCCTTGATATATAAAATTATACATTATTATTTGATGGCTGACATTGATTTTCACAATACCAAAAGCCCCCTATAACAACAAGGGGGCTTTTAAATCAGCATTAATCGACGATAATTGGCTTGACTTACTAAATTACTGTACGCATCAAGACATTTACCAGGTATTTATGTATACTCAAAATCTTGACTATCGAGACAGATAAGAGTCTACACTGCGGATTTCAAACTCACAAGCTCTAGAAACCACTTCTGGGGGTAATTTACCAAAACTGACTAATGGTAAATAAGAGGGGTTCTTGATCAACTCTTTTGCCAATAAGAAACCAGTAATAGTCCAGGTTTGATATTTTCTAGCTTGTTTACCAATCAATCGCCCTCTTTTACCATCATAATATTCTGGCCATTCATCTTCAATCAGGCGTGTTTGAGAAATTTCAATAGCCTTTTGGATGAGATTTGTTCTGTTAGTTTTCACAGCCGATGCTGCCAACATCCACATTAACACAGGCCAACTGCCACCATTATGATAAGACCAAGGTATATTTTTTGGATCACATCCAGTGACAATTTTATATTCCTCATTTTCTAAGGCTGGGAAACAGATTTTCATTGGCATATCTCCTACCAAATCATCCCATCTTTCATCAATGAGATTCATAATTGCTTGTGACTGTTCTTCACTAGCAAGGTCAGAAATAATAGCCATTAAATTTCCCAGAGAAAAGAAGCGAGTATCTAGCTGGGATGGTCCAACATTGCCGGCAAGATAACCACCTTTTATAGGTAGCCACTTATCCAATTCATAATAAGGAAGGGAATCAGCATATATATTGAAAAGATTAACAGCCGTTTTGCCATACTCTTCACTCTTGAAACGATAAATAGCATTGAGGCGATTAATATCTATCCAATAATGTTGACGAATATGAGCGCATAAAAGAGGTAAGCGGTTATCAATTGCGGCGACAACATCTTGATTACCTTCACAAATCAGCATTTCGCGAGAAGCACGCAATGCCGTATAGAATAAAACCTGAAGTTCTAGAGGATGACCATATATACCCATCCGACGGTCAATCATACAAGCGCCATCTGGAACCAATAGCGTTGGGTACATATCAAATCGATTCGCCAAACAGATTTCCATAATTAACCTGATACCATTTTGGAATTCAGGTTCATAGGCTAGAGAATAATCATCTGTAGCGACAACATAAGCACGCAATAAAATAATCCACCAGAGACAAGAATCAACTGGTGTAACTCTGGCGATCGCATGTTCACCAAAATCTGCTTCTAAATATTCTTCACCATTTGATAATACCACTTTAAAGCTAGCGGGGATTAAACCTCGACCAGGCTTATAAGCATCTAATGCTCTTTCTTTAGGCTGTAACTTTAGGGTTTCTTCTAGAAAATTACGGACAATATCTGTTCTACCTTTAATCAGAAAAATTAGAGCAGATGATACAAAATCCCGGACAAAGCATTGGTCATAATTCAGAGCCTCTACAGATTCATCATAGGCGGCTAGAGTGCCAATAGGACGCCCTTGATAATAGAGAATGGATTTTTCGAGTGTTTTCCAAGCTTCCTCTTCTATTTTTTCAGATGTCAGCAGTTCATTTAGTTGCATCGCCAGAATAACTCCATGAGTATTGTACATTTATGGTAGATGCGCCCTGAGTGATTATTTTTGCTGTTCTGATCATATCAAAAAAGATTTTTGAACTAGCAAATATAATATCGCGGAAAATTCATCCAGAAATAACAGATCAAGCTGCTAATTTATTCGCAGCTTAATTGACAGTTAATCTGATGTTAACCAATTATTCTCTCAGTGAATTACAACCCTTGTTGTCCACCTCAAGCAATAACAGAATTTCTCTAAACAGTTTCGTCCGATATATTATTATTTTTTGGATTATTCATAGCTCCGCTTTCATGTGCGGAACCTTTGCTATGACAAAAACAATAAATCGTCCTTACCGTTCATGCTTGGTGTCAAATCCTAATTATTTGCCGTATTTCTAGTTAATTCGGATTTGTGATCGAAACTCAAATCAATTTATTCCCCTATAAATTAATAATTTATAACGTTTTCTCAGAATATGCAATATGGATGCTTTGATAATTTTTCCTGTCAAGACCTCTAAAGGGGTATATATTTTACTTTAATCACTCCTGAAACCACGAGCTTTTAGAAGTAAAGTGGCATCCATAAAAGCAAACAAGAGTAATATCGATAAAGCCTTTGTGCCTCGCTTCACAAAGAAACAACAAGTAAAAGGTGTGAAAATAAAGTAATATTTGGAACCATAGCAAAACCTGAAAAATTGTAGTTAAAAAATCGTAACCAAGCAGGCGAAAAATTGAGTATTATTGCTCTAGTGAAACCAGGGCTGAGTGCGATAACATCCTTTAGGGGTATTAGCTAATATCTCCTCTTATTTGTGCAGAATATAATATTCTCAACATTGCTTCGACAATATCTGTAACTGAATACACAAATTTCTGCCTTGGTCAAAGGTAGTAGGTATTTTGGCATAGGCGATAGCTTTTAGATTGATCACGGTAAACCAGTAGTGACGCTATGGGATGGAAAAAAGTTCCCAGCATCCTAGGTTGGCGAAGGGTGAGTTAATTTATTGATTAACATTGATGAAGTTGTTAGCATTCAATTGTTCCTGTGTAGCGCATCCTGTAAAGTCCCATAAGTTTATCTGAGTAGCCTTATTACCCAGAGCATAGACTAATTAATACTTTTGCGTCTTCGTAAAAATTACTTAAGCCTTGACCTTTCCTTTTAATCCTACTTCAGAAAAATCTCAGTACAATATTTGATTAATTCGTAGGTAATAAAATTAGGCAAAACTCCGCGTTACTTTGCGTTTACCTTGCGTTCCTCTGCGTTTAAAAACATTATGATTTTACGCAAAGCTGTACTTAGCTATCTTAAATTGGCATGACCTCCCCATCTTCCAGCTTATCAGCCAAAACCCGCAGCGCTAAAGCTTGAACCCTAGCAACAGCCTCCTCCCTAGTCAGCCCATAAGCCAGCACGCCAGGAAAATCGACCAAATCAGCCAGAAAGCCTCCGTCCTCTTCTTATTCAATCTCAATAGTCAACTTCATAGCTCGTAAAGGTATGGTAATAAAAGCGAAGCCTGGATAAAACAAGAAATTTGATATGACCTCAGTTAATTCTAGCAAGCACAAAAAAGCCAGAGCCTTAAAACCCACCAGCCGCCGACCAGCCAAAGAACTGTGTAGCGAGTGCGGACTGTGCGATACATACTACATCCACTACGTCAAAGAAGCCTGCGCCTTCATCAATCAACAAATCGACGAACTCGAAACACAAACCCACACCCGAAAGCGGAACCTCGACAACCCCGATGAACTTTACTTTGGTGTTCATCAAGACATGATAGCAGCGCAGAAACAGCAGCCCATAGAAGGCGCCCAGTGGACAGGAATTGTCAGCAGCATAGCCATTGAAATGCTGAATCGCGGCATAGTCGAAGGCGTTGTCTGCGTGCAGAACACCAAAGAAGACCGCTTTAGTCCCATGCCAGTCATCGCCCGTACCCCCGAAGAAATACTAGCAGCCAGAGTAAACAAACCAACCCTATCCCCCAACCTTTCCGTATTAGAACAGATAGAAAAATCGGGGATGAAGCGGCTACTAGTCATAGGCGTTGGTTGCCAAATCCAGGCACTCAGAGCCGTAGAAAAACAACTAGGCTTAGAAAAACTCTACGTTTTAGGTACACCATGCGTAGATAACGTCACCCGCGCCGGACTGCAAAAATTTCTAGAAACCACCAGCCGCTCACCCGATACCGTAGTGCATTACGAATTCATGCAAGACTTCCGAGTACACTTCAAACATGAAGATGGCTCCACAGAAACCGTACCCTTCTTTGGCTTAAAAACCAACAAACTCAAAGATGTCTTTGCCCCCTCCTGCATGAGTTGCTTCGATTACGTCAACTCCCTAGCCGATTTAGTAGTTGGCTATATGGGCGCCCCCTTCGGCTGGCAATGGATTGTAGTCAGAAACGATACAGGCAAAGAAATGCTGGACTTAGTAAAAGACCAACTAGACACCCAGCCAGTCATGTCCCAAGGGAACCGGAAAGAAGCCGTACAGCAAAGCATACCCGCCTATGATAAAGCCGTCACCTTGCCAATGTGGGCAGCAAAACTCATGGGTGTCGTGATTGAGAAAATTGGCCCCAAGGGTTTGGAATATGCGCGGTTTTCCATAGATTCTCACTTTACGCGGAATTATTTGTATGTCAAGCGGAATCATCCAGAGAAATTAGCAGCGCATGTGCCGGAGTTTGCCAAGCGGATTGTTGGGCAGTATAAGCTACCAAAGGAATAGCTCACGCAGAGGCGCAGAGGCGCAAAGAAAGATGAATGAGAATGAAATTGCAAAGGAGATTGTTGATGCTGCTTACAAAGTTCACACGACTTTGGGGCCTGGGTTGTTGGAATCTGTTTATCAGAAAGTGATGGAATATGAGCTAGGGAAGCGAGGATTGCGGGTAGAAGCCGAACTCCCCATACCCGTTGTTTACCGAAAGTTTGGGTCTAGAGCCGCCGTTCGGAGACGGCTTTTTGGTAAAATAGTGGCAACAGGCAGGGCATTGTCTGTCGGGCTAGGTGATGTAAGACGGGCTATGCCTGCAATTGCTGTTTGACCCCAGAATCCCCACGCCTTTAGGCTGGGGAGTATGTCAATCATCAACTTTGGCGCCTTCTTGATCAAAGACGGTATCTCACGGGTTGTGAATGGCCTATAAACATCTCACATCAAAGACGCAAAGACTCCCTAACTCTTTCCTTTGCGTCTTTGCGCCTTCTCTACGTTCGCGTAGCGTGTCGAAGACAGACGCTGCGCGAATGCGTGAGAAAATCTTAAGCCCTCCCCACAGCATCAATCGCCGCCTCTAGTGCGATCGCAATATGAGTCCAATGAGTCCCCCCCTGGCAATATACGACATACGGCTCACGTAAAGGACCATCGGCGGAAAACTCTAAGGTACTGCCTTCAATGAATGTCCCGCCAGCCATGACTACCTGGCTCTCGTAGCCTGGCATTTCGTCGGGGATGGGGTCGAGGTAGGAACCGATGGGGGAATTTTGTTGTACGGCTTTGCAGAAGGCTATCAGCCTTTCGGGAGAACCGAGCTTAATTGCCTGAATCACATCTCGCCGGGGCGCCAGGGGTGGGGGATTGACTGGATAACCGAGTTTGTCAAATACGTAACCAGTGAGGTGCGTTCCTTTCATGGCTTCGCCTACCATCTGTGGTGCCAGAAATAACCCTTGGAAGAGGAGGCGGTTTTGGTCAAATGTGGCACCACCATAACTACCGATGCCGGGAGCGGTGAGGCGACAGGCGGCTGCTTCTACTAAGTCGGCGCGACCGGCTATATAACCGCCGGCGGTGACTATTGTACCGCCTGGATTTTTAATTAATGACCCGGCTATTAAGTCGGCGCCTACGTCTGTGGGTTCTTTGGTTTCGATGAATTCGCCGTAGCAGTTGTCTACAAAGCAAATGGTCTGGGGATTTTGCTGTTTGACTAGGTGGACGATTTTTGCGATGTCGTCGATGGATAGGCTAGGTCGCCATGAATACCCGCAGGAACGCTGAATTAATACTGAACGGGTGCGATCGCCGATACTCTGGCTTAAGGTTTGCCAATCGATTGTTCCTTCTTTAGTCAGCTCTAATTGGCGGTATTTTATGCCAAACTCAATTAGGGAGCCTTGTCCTTTTCCCCTTAATCCAATTACTTCTTCTAGCGTATCGTAGGGAGAACCAGCCACTGCTAGCAATTCATCTCCAGGACGGAGTACACCAAATAATGCACAAGCGATCGCGTGAGTCCCCGAAACAAACTGTACCCGCACCGCTGCTGCTTCGGCACCCATTACTTGGGCAAAAACTTTATCTAAAGTTTCTCGGCCTAAATCATCGTGACCATAACCGCTTACGCCCGCAAAGTGGTGTGCGCCTACACGGTGATCACGAAATGCGTTCAGTACTCGTTGCAGATTATGCTTGACCTGAGCGTCAATTCCAGAAAAAATCTCTAACAGTGCCTGTTCTGCTTGCCGCAGCTGTTCCAAGCTGTTCATTGGTTCCTCGTTTACAAAAAATATAGATATGCGGGTTTTCGGATCACGCAGATTAGGCTTAACCACTCGTATTCAGGTTCCTGCATGACAATTGCTACCTCAACTAAACCTCAAATTAACTGGGTTAATACCCTGTTTTTCGTTTTTCTGCACATCGGCGCTCTGTTTGCCTTGCTTCCTAGTAATTTTAGCTGGGCTGGGCTTGGTGTAGGTTTATTTCTCTACTGGCTGACTGGTGGTTTAGGTATTACCCTGGGATTTCACCGTCTTGTCACTCACCGTAGTTTTCAAACACCTAAGTGGCTGGAGTATGTTTTTGTTTTTTTCGGGACTCTGGCCTGTCAAGGCGGTCCAATTGAGTGGGTAGGCACACACCGTATGCATCATTTGCACTCGGATACTGAGCAAGATCCCCATGATTCTAATCGGGGTTTCTGGTGGAGCCACATGGGTTGGCTGATTTACCAATCTCCCACTCAACCTGAAGTTCCTCGTTTTACTAAAGATATTGCCGAAGACCCAGTTTATCAGTTTTTCCAAAAATATTTCATTTTGATTCAGTTTGCTCTGGGTTTAGCTCTGCTACTCTTGGGTGGCTGGTCGATGCTTGTTTGGGGTGTTTTTGTGCGGATTGTCTGGGTTTACCACTGCACCTGGTTGGTGAATAGTGCTACCCATAAATTCGGCTATCGTAGCCATGAATCTGGTGATAATTCTACTAACTGCTGGTGGGTCGCCGTCCTAGTTTTCGGTGAAGGCTGGCATAATAACCACCATGCTTTTCAATACTCAGCCCGTCATGGTTTGCAATGGTGGGAAGTTGATCTAACTTGGATGACGATTCAATTGCTACAAATACTCGGTTTGGCTACAAATGTCAAGCTGGCGCCCATAAAGTAGTAAGTCGGTTGACGGTTGTCAGCTGATCAAGAAGCAGAGTGGAGGATAAGGGGACAAGGGGACAAGGAGATAACTTTCCCCCCTCTCCCCCTCTCCCGCAAATTCTCAATCAGCTGAAAAATTCTCATAGCAGCTGCGCTGGTGTATGCTAGGTTGCTATAATCCAAAGCGCTAATGTTAAGAAACTTTGCAGCAAGCCACTTTCTGGTGACTTGGTGTCAAGCCGTGTTGTTTTTTAGGTTTTCATGACTACATCAACAATAAATAACCAAAAACCAGCTGATGACCTGGGTGATTCCAACCTGAGGCTAACAGATATTGTCAAAACTCTGCCCAAAGAATGTTTTCAGCAAGATATTCGTAAGGCTTGGACTAGGGCGTTGACCAGTGTTGTGATGGTAGGCTTAGGCTACTTTATTCTGACAATTACACCTTGGTTTCTCTTACCCCTAGCTTGGATTTTTACAGGGACTGCGTTAACAGGTTTTTTTGTCATTGGTCATGATTGTGGCCATCGTTCGTTCGCCAAACGTCCCTGGGTGAATGATCTGGTAGGACACATATTCATGATGCCTTTGATTTACCCGTTTCACAGCTGGCGAATTAAACATAATTATCATCATACTCATACCAATAAGCTGGATGAGGACAACGCTTGGCACCCTATCAGACCAGAAGTGTTTGAAGGTTTTACTCCACTGAAGAAGTTTGCGTTTGAACGGTTCATACGTAACTACTTATGGTGGGTTGGTTCTATTGGACATTGGGCTGTTGTACATTTTGATTGGCGGAATTTTAAAACTAAAGACCAATCAAGTATTAAGCTTTCTGTGGCTGTAGTCGTGGTCTTTGCGGCGATCGCTTTCCCCATTCTCATCGCTACAACTGGTATCTGGGGATTTGTCAAATTTTGGCTCTTACCCTGGATGGTTTACCATTTCTGGATGAGTACCTTTACTATCGTTCACCATACTGCTTCAGATGTTCCGTTTGTCGCAGTTAATAAGTGGAATGAGGCTCTAGCACAGCTATTTGGTACAATTCACTGTGATTACCCCCGTTGGGTAGAGTTCCTCTGCCACGATATCAATGTCCACGTCCCCCATCACATCTCTACTGCTATTCCTTCTTATAATTTGCGGATGGCTTACAGCAGTATTAAGGAAAATTGGGGCGATTATCTCCATGAAGAATGTCAGTTTTCTTGGCCTTTAATGAAGAACATCGCAGACCATTGTCAACTTTACACAACTGATGTTGGATATCAGTCTTTTAAAGACTATTACGCTGAAAAATAAACTACTATGAAGTATTAAGTATAAAGCAGGAAAAATACCTGCGAGCTTTGCTTCTAGTCCGCTTGTACTTTTAAGTCCTTTATCCTGTTGACATCATCGTATCCGTCAAATAGATTCTGGCAATTCCTATCTATAAATTTTGTGAGAGAAATTGCCAGTAACTATCATCATGCGGATTCGTGAGAGTTTCAACCTATCCACAACGGTGCATCGCAGAGGTGAGATTTTCTGACCTCAAACAACGTTTGATTTATATCCAACAGCAGAACGCCAGTGTCATCAAATACCATTAATTTAAACCATTCCCAGAGTTCTCCATCATCTGAAGTTGCAACTAAACTTCCCTTTACTCTTCAAGATTTAAAAGCAGCAATACCTGCTGAATGTTTTCAGCCCAATGTGGCAAAATCACTATATTACTTTTTTCGTGATATCTTGATTATCGGTCTGCTTTATGCAGTTGCTAATTACTTGGATTCTTGGTATTTCTGGCCAGTGTTCTGGCTCATGCAAGGAACAATGTTTTGGGCTTTGTTTGTCGTCGGACATGACTGCGGACACCAATCTTTTTCTCAGCATAAATGGCTGAATGATTTGATTGGACATCTTTCCCATACACCGATTCTTGTTCCTTATCACGGTTGGCGAATTAGTCACAGAACTCATCACAAAAATACTGGCAATATCGATAATGATGAAAGCTGGTACCCAGTGACGGAATCGCAGTATAACGAAATGGATTCGCTGCAAAAGATAGGCCGATATTATGTATTTTTATTGGCTTATCCAATATATTTGTTTAAGCGTTCTCCCAATAAAGAAGGTTCCCACTTTTCACCGAATAGCTCACTCTTCAAACCATCCGAAAAATGGGATATCATTACTAGCACTACCCTATGGATTGGTATGGTAGCGTTGCTTGGTTTCCTCACCTACCAATGGGGTTGGATGTGGTTGCTGAAAAATTACGCTGTACCCTACATTGTGTTTGTAATTTGGTTGGATTTGGTGACATTTTTGCATCATACTGAACCAGAACTTCCCTGGTATCGTGGAGATGATTGGACTTTCTTAAAAGGTGCGATTTCTAGCATTGACCGTGATTACGGGTTGATCAATCACATCCATCACGATATTGGTACTCATGTAGCTCACCACATCTTCTTGAATATGCCTCACTACAATTTGCTCAAGGCAACTGAGGCAATCAAACCGATTATGGGTGAATATTACCACAAGTCACAGGAGCCAATTTGGAAAGCTTTATGGCGTTCAGCTATTAGCTGTCATTTTGTTCCCGATGCTGGCGGACAGGTCTACTATACTTCCAATAATAAGTAACTTTTCTCACAGACTAGAAGTCTGTGGCTATACAAACGAAGTCCGCGTAGGCGGACTTTTTTTTGTATGTTTCGGGGTTTATAGAAGTAACCCGATAGGCGCAAAACCCTGTGTCTTTTAGACTCCGGATGTAGCGCCAACGGTGAATAAATTAAACGTGATTTTTTCTTTTTGGTTCAGGTAAAGAATCAATCAATTCTTCTATGATTTGAGTCATAGTTTTATCTTTTTCCACCGCTAATAAGCGTAGTTTATTAATTCTGCGTTCGCTTAAAAGTATATGTAATTGCTTTTTTGGCATATTATGTAGTTTATGTGTACACAATCATGCTATCATATATACAGTTAACAAAATCATCAAGGAGGTGATTAAGTAATGCTGGTTTTAGAGTACAAAGTCAAAGCTAAAAAGCATCAATACGATGCAATTAATGAGGCTATCCGTACAACTCAATTCATCAGAAATAAAGCTATACGCTACTGGATGGATTCCCCAAAAGAAGCCAAAATTAATAAAATTGCTTTAAATAATTACTCAACAGCGTTACGCAAAGAGTTTAAATTTGTTGAGGAATTAAACTCAATGGCTTGCCAAGCTGCAACTGAACGAGCATGGTCTGCCATTGATAGGTTCTACCATAACTGTAAGAAGAAGAGGCAGTGCGGTCTTGGGGTCTCCCCAAGTGGAGCAACTGCCGTAGTAGCAGGTAAAAAGGGCTATCCCAGATTTCAAAAAGATAACCGTTCGGTGGAATATAAAACCTCTGGATGGTCGTTAAATCAAACTAAAAGACGCATCATATTTACTGATAAAAAAGGTATTGGTGAAGTAAAGTTACTTGGTAAATGGGATATCGAAACTTACCCAGTTAAGCAAATTAAGCGTGTTAGATTGCTCAAAAAAGCCGATGGATTCTATTGTCAATTCTGCATTGATGTAGATGTTGAATCTGAGTCTAGAATTGCTGACGGTGAAATAGGTCTAGACGTTGGTCTAGAGTTTTTCTACTCAGATTCTAATGGTAATCATGTAGAAAACCCTAGATTTTTGAGGAAATCTGAGAAAGCAATTAAACACGCTCAGAGACAGATTTACAAAAAAGAGAAAGGCAAAAACCAAAGAAGAAAAGCACGAAACAGGTATGCTCGAAAACATTTAAAAGTAAGTAGGCAACGGAAAGAACACGCTCTTAAATTGGCGCGTAACGTATGCAAAGCTAACGCTTTAGTAGCCTATGTTCGGCGAAGCCGTTGCCGAAGGCTAAATTTGAATATTAAAGGCATGGTAAAAAATCACTGTCTAGCCAAGAGCATTAATGATGCATCTTGGTCACTTTTCCGCAGTTGGTTAGAATATTTTGCAGCTAAATTTAACAGCACTGTTGTTGCTGTCAATCCTAGAATGACATCTCAAAAATGTTCGGATTGTGGAACAATTGTCAAAAAATCCCTCTCAACTCGTAGCCATGTATGTAGTTGTGGTTGCAGTTTGCAGAGGGATGTTAATGCTGCAAAAAATATTCTAAATCTTGTCTCCGACACGCTCCGCGATGCAAAAGCTAGGGTAGGGCATACCCAAAGTAACGCTTCTGGACTAGTAACCTCTACTCTAATTGGCGTAAGCCTGTTAGAGCAAGTTACTAGGATGAAGGAAGAATCCCCCGACTTTACGAGTAAGTGAGCAAAGCGAAACTTACTCAGTCGGGGGAGTGTCAAAATTGTTAGGTCTAGATAAAAATGAACTATATCTGAAAAGTTTTATGACGCTCACTATTCAAGATGTAGAAAGACTACAACAAAAACTACAAGATGAACAGCAGGATTACCAAATAGAACTGCAAGCCGGAAATATTCTAGTTATGGGTCCATCAGATATTGAGTCTAGTGAAATCGGCGCTCAGTTGATATACTTATTAAAACTTTGGGTTAATCCTCGTAAGCTCGGGCGGATATTTGACTCAAGTGGTGGATTTATCATGCCTAACACAGATTTACGCGCCCCTGATGTTTCTTTTGTAGCGGCGTCAAGACTAAAACGAACTGTGCGCGATTTTGCCGAGTTAGTACCTGATTTGGTAGTAGAAATAAAATCGAAAACAGACAGAATTTCTAAATTGCAAGAGAAAATTAAGCTGTTTTTAGAATTAGGTGCAAGGGTAGGAATATTAATTAATCCAGACCAGTTAACTGTAACTGTATATCGTCCTAATGGTGATGTTCAAATTTTAACTGGGGATGATAAGTTAACTATTCATGAGTTATTACCTGGTTGGGAAGTGGCGATTTCTGAAATATGGCCGCCCGTATTTGAGTAGGTTTTTATGTTTCGTGCATTCGCCGCTAGGCGTTCTCGTAGAGTAGGCGAAGAAGCGTAGAAAGGAGAACGAAAATATGGAAGAGTTATTAACTTTAAAGGAATTATTGCTTGAGGGGAAGATTTCCCAAGCTTTGGAGTTGGTGGAAGAGTTGGAGGAAATGAGTAAGTCTGATAAATTGAATAAAATTTTTAGTTATGGAATTATTGTTTTATTGCACTTGATTAAACAAGCGGCTGAAAAACGCTCTACTAGGTCTTGGGAAACTTCTATTTTTAATTCTGTTAAGCAAATTCAACGCACTAATCAACGTCCAAAGGGTAAGGGTTATTATTTACAGGAAGATGAATTATTGGAAACCTTACAAGATGCTTATGAGTCGGCTTTAAGAAAGGCTGCTTTGGAGGCTTTTGAAGGAAGCTATAAAGCAGATGAATTAGGAGATTTGGTCAATCAAGATGCAGTGATTCAAGAAGCTATGGATTTGATTTTGCGAGGATGATCTCGTTCCCAGTCTCCAAACTGGGAATGTCGTCTTGGAGGTTCTAACTGCTGTATTTGAGTGATTAAATTAGCGATGAACCGCGAGGACGTTCAGGAATATTTAGAATCATAATTGTAAATGTCTGCCGGTCTTAATTCCCACCCCTAACGCCTAAAACCTACCATTCCCCTGCACAATATGCTTGACTGTTGTCAA
Source organism: Gloeotrichia echinulata CP02 (assembly GCA_038087035.1). Taxonomy (NCBI): domain Bacteria; kingdom Bacillati; phylum Cyanobacteriota; class Cyanophyceae; order Nostocales; family Gloeotrichiaceae; genus Gloeotrichia; species Gloeotrichia echinulata. Next base: position 2,518,872 of record CP051187.1, read on the forward strand.
GGTTTCCAAACTAATAAACCCGCGACGATGACCTTTTTGATTAGACATACCGAGAAATACCGTTTCTCCCCGCGATGGGTTGCGGGAAAAACGGGGGGAGGCGTTGATGTAGGTAGAGGCGCTGTTAACTCCTAAAGCAAACTGCCGACTTTCCTGATATGATTCAGTAACAATGCAGTCGGCGTGACCGCTACTGTGTTGATTAATCCAGGCGATCGCCGCCTCTAAGCTATCGACTAGTTTAAAAGCTACTGTCTTAGTTAAATAAGGGTTTCCCCATTCAGCTTCTTTAGCCAGCTGCAATTGGGGAAAAGCTTCTTGTAGTTCCGCATCTCCTTTGACTTCAAAGCCTTTCTCCTGTAAGCTGTTCCACAAAACTGCTAAGGACGATGGTAAGGCTTGGCGATGAATTAGGACTTTTTCAATGGCATTTACCGGATCAGGTTCGCTTTCATGGCTATCGATAATCATCCAGCGCACCATCTCTAAGCTGGCATTCAGCGACCAATAAAGGTAACAATTGCCCATTGCTGATTTTAACACTGGGCAAGTTGCTTGTCGCATTACCTGCTGTACTAAGCTAGAACGTCCGTAGGGAATCACTAAATTTAGGTACTTGTCTTGGACTACTAAATCCCGAATTGAAGCACCGTGTTCTGCTGTAATCAATTCGATACAGCCTGGTGGCAAACCTACTTCCGTCACAGCGGTTTGCAGTACCTCGGCGATCGCCGCGTTAGAATGACTGGCTTCGGTACTACCTTTGAGTATTATACAATTGCCAGTCTTGATACATAAACCCGCTGCGATCGCCCCTAAATCGGGAAACGCCTCATAAATAAACCCAATTACTCCCAAAGGCATTAACTGGGAGTAACTCTGGGAGTCTTCCTGTTGATACTCAGCGTTTCTTACTCGCCGCAGCGGATCTGATAATTCCCCCAATCGTTGGAGAATTCCTACTGTTGTCTCTAGCCTAGTGGGAGTTAGCTTCAGCCAATCCAAAATTAACTCTGGTACCGCCATTTCTCGACTTGCTTCTAAATCCAAGGTATTGGCTTCGAGAATGTCGTCAAATGAACGTTCCAGCCCCCGTGCCATTGCCAAAACAGCACGACTGCGGTCTACTCCCTTGGCAATTCCCAACTTTAGGGAAGCTTGATAAGCGCGTTTAGCGCTGTTCATTGGTTCGGGGTAATCATCAATAGCTTCAGAGGTCATTGAGTTAACGTCTGTATGTAAGCCAGACCATAAGTGCTGGCAGGATAGCCAATAGCACCGCCACCATTGCCCAAGCAATAATGCTGGAACCATTATTTGCTAATCGTAGTGCCAATGGTAACCATATAATCACTAACACAACAATAATGCCCAGTGCTATCGGCAAATAGCTTTCTCCTAGTCGCGGATGGACCACATGCCAACTATTTCCCGTCCAGCGCCAAGCACGCTTGTAGGGATAGGTTGTAGAAAGCTGCTCTAGAACATAACCATTATCTTCCACCACGAATATTTGTTGACAGCGATCGCAACCAAATGCTTCTGTGAGTGTAATGGGAATTAACCGTCCCCGACGACGGCAGGGACAGCTATATTCCGTCTCGAAATCGATTTTTTCAGGTTTTTGAGGTTGCACAAGCGTTCTAATAACTTGAGCGTGTTGTTCACACTCCCCTGGCTAAAGCCGAGGGGATTCTAAATTCACCATACCAGCCCTGGCGATTATAAATCGCGGCTACACGGACAAAACCCAGCGACCTGGGTTGAAAATCTTGATTTTGCGTTAGTCCAGGTCGGTGGACAATGCCAGTGTAGTAACGAATTATATTCGCACAAAACTTTTCAAACATCCTCATCAAACGTTTTCAGCTAAACACACTTATAAATTTATCTAAGCGGGTAACGCGATTCGAACGCGCGACATTCACCTTGGCAAGGTGACGCTCTACCACTGAGCTATACCCGCATCTTCTAACTAAATATAAGTTTCTCATATCCATATTGGTTTGTCAAGCCCTGAATTTGTCAATTGTCAGTGGTCAGTGGTGAATTGTTTTGTATTTTCCACTGACCACTGACTAATGACGCGCCTAGCGCCTAACTCCTAACTGATTTCTTCTGACTCAGAAGCAAAAGTGCCGATGCTGGCACCATCAAAAGCGGCTGGCAAAGATTGGCTATTACGAGTGTATGGCTCTGAGAGGTTAGAGCGCAATTGCCGCATCAGGCTAGCCATTTCTAGGGCGTTCATGGCGTATTCCCAACCGTGATTGCCTTTAATACCTGCTCTTTCTAAGGCTTGCTGCATGGTGTCCACGGTTAAAACGCCAAAAATTACAGGTACACCGGTTTGAAAGCTGGCGGCAGCAATGCCTTTGGCGACTTCAGCCGAGACATAATCAAAATGAGGTGTTTGTCCCCGAATGACCGCACCCAAACAAATTATGGCATCATAGCGTTGAGAAAGTGCCAGCTGGCGAGCGACTACGGGCACTTCAAAACTTCCCGGTACCCAAACATAGTCTACCTGACTACCGTGGGGGTTGGTGTCTACACCATGACGTTTCAAGCAATCTTGACATCCCTCTAGCAGCTTTACGGTAACTAGGTCGTTGAATCGACCAATTACCAATGCAAACCGCAAAGGTTCGGTTTGCGTAAAATTTCCCTCAAAAACTGCCATAACTGTCTCTGAAATCCACTATACTTCTTAGCCAATATAGTTCCAAATCACATGGTCAAATATAGTCAGACTTATGCAATTTAGCTTTAAGCGACTCTACTTTCAGCATGGACACGCTTAAATAGTGGAGTTATCAGCTATCATATAGCCGCTTGCTGACGATAAACACCAGGTTAATTGCTCAAAAGCGTATGCTGGGGCTGCTTTTTCCCCTGCATACGCCTGATAAGTGACATCTCGTAAGGGCGCAAGGCCTTGCGCCCCTACAAATGTACAGATGATTTAGGATAATTTATTTTTTGGAAGTCCCTTAAACCACGAAAAAGTTTAACACACCTACTAAAAGTACCAAGCCGATCCAAACTCCAGAACCAACCCACAACAACTTTTTCGATTCAACCCAATTTTGCGGGGTAGCATAGGCAACGGGGACGCCAATCACTAGGACAAAAGACACAAGAACTAAGGCTAACAAAGAAATTTGGAATACTATGGTCATTTTTTTCTCCCAACACAGTTAAATATTGACATCTTCTACACCAACAGCAATCTGTAGGTTGTAGGCTGATTTACGTCTTCGTGATGCCGATCCGAAGACACTTTAATTTTTTGCTTATTTTTTAACCTAGCAGAAATTGCTACATTTTAGTCAGGTCAGTTCTCGGTTTAGGTTGTTTGTATTTTCCACTGACCACTGACCAGACTTTTCATTATAGGGCATGGGGCATTGGGCATGGGGCATAGGGCATGGGGCATTGGTGAATCTTTGCCATGACGCCACTTGCTATATGCCGGGGAACCCGTCCACCGCAATGGCTCCCCCATGTCCTAAAACTCCATCCCCTTGTGGGTGGGGTGGAGTTTTTTATGATTTACACAGCAGCTTTCTTCCCAAAGCGCTTCCTGAGTTGGACGCCAAACCCCAACGCTACCACTGAACCAAAAATACTCACTGGTTCGGGAACTGATTGAATCTTGGCGTTAGAGACAGTCAAAGTCGAGGTGCCAATACTATCATCTACATCGACAACGCCAAGACCGATATTATAATTACCAGCAGTGGCAAAGCTGTAGGTGAAAGGAGAGGTTCCTGTCAACTGGGTAACTGCGTTATTAATTGTGACAAAAGCTTTGTCAGCGTCCGTAGTGGCAAAATTCCAGTTGAAGCTGAAAACATCACCAGCGTTGACACCTAAAGTATTCTTAATTGCAGAACCATACTGGTTATTAGGAATTGCGTTAGTTAGGCTAGCAGGAGTAATACCCAGAAAGTCTTCTACAGAATCAGCACCACCGCCAGTGAAAGCGGTATAATCAGTGCCTGAATTGATAGTTGCTGTGGTTGATGTAGTGCTAGCATCACCAATTGAAGTCCAAGAACCCAGCTCAATATTAGCAGCATAAGTTGGGCTAGCAACGGCGAAAGTGCCGAAACTTAATAAGCTGGTAGCGCCTGCAGTTAGAAGAGAGTGTTTGATGTTAGTCAGCATGAGATGTTAATTTTTTGCTATTCTGGTTGGTAGAGAAAAAACAACTTTGTAGTCAGGAGTACAATCCTGACTACGAATTTCTAGAAAACGAAGTTAGTAACGTTGTCCAACTGAGTTGAAGTAATGTTGTCCAACGTAATGAAGTTTCGGAACACAGCAGAACCGCTAATACCATCGCGGTCAATTTGCACAACGGCACTGTTAGCTGTACTACCTTGAACTATCTTCACATAACCATCAGCAATGGCATTGGTGCCGTTATAACCACCAGTGACTAGGCTATCAAGCAGTTGGGTGAAAACAAGTTTGTCTGAGCCGACGGTAAAATCGGTGATGGTGTGACCGACATCTCGGAGGCTGTTGTAAATAAAGTAGTCATTACCAGCACCACCTGTGAGGGTTTTAGCACCGACGCTACCTGTAATGTAGTCATTACCAGCACTACCTGTTAACGGATCACGAGTATTGCTACCGTTCAATTCATTGACATCATTAATATTGATAGTCAATTCTTTCTCAAAAATCAACCCACCTTGGTCAGCTGTCTGCACCCGGACGTTGTAACTAGACTTGGTTTCAAAATCAGGGGAAGCATTGATTTGTAACTGATTCCCGTTGATGGTGAAAGCGCTGTTGTCAGTTGCACCAGTACCAGCGACTAAGCTGTAGGTGAAGGTGTTACCTGCATCTGGGTCAGTGGTGGTGAAGGTGCCAATGACAGTGTTAGCGGCGACATTCTCGTTGACTGTGGTGGCACTTAATGTCAAGTTTGTCGGGGCTTCATTGACATCATTAATTCCGATAGTCAACGCCTTGTCAAACGTCAACCCACCAGAGTCTTTTATTCTGACGCTGAAGCTGTAAGCATTGACATCATTAATTCCGATAGTCAACGCCTTGTCAAACGTCAACCCACCAAAGATAATCAACGCCTTGTCAACCGTCAACCCACCAGAGATAATCAACTCCTTGTCAACCGTAAACCCACCAGAGTCTGTTGTCTGCACCCGGACGTTGTAACTGGACTTGGTTTCAAAATCAGGGGAAGCATTGATTTGCAACTGATTATCGTTGATGGTGAAAGCGCTGTTGTCATCTGCACCAGTACCAGCGACTAAGCTGTAGGTGAAGGTGTTACCTGCATCCGGGTCAGTGGTGGTGAAGGTGCCGACGACAGTGTTAGCGGCGACATTCTCATTTACCGTGGTGGCGCTTAATGTCAAGTCTGTCGGGGCTTCATTGACATCATTAATTCCGATAGTCAACGCCTTGTCAAACGTCAACCCACCAGAGTCTGTTGTTCTCACCCGGACGTTGTAACTGGACTTGGTTTCAAAATCAGGGGAAGCATTGATTTGCAACTGATTCCCGTTGATGGTGAAAGCGCTGTTGTCATCTGCACCAGTACCAGCGACTAAACTGTAGGTGAAGGTGTTACCTGCATCCGGGTCAGTGGTGGTGAAACTGCCAATGACAGTGTTAGCGGCGACATTCTCGTTGACTGTGGTGGCGCTTAATGTCAAGTTTGTGGGAGATGAGTTGGTGGGACTCAATTTGGAGATGAAGATGTCATCAGAGCCAGCACTGGTGAGGTTAGCGGTGCCAGCACCAGGATCGAAATCGGCTGTCCCATAGAAAAAGCCAGTGGTGTAGACATTGCCCCCACTATCCACGACGATGCTATTGCCTTGCTCGAAACTACTCCCCCCCAAATTTTTCGCCCAGGCAAAGGTGCCATCGCTATTCAATTTGGAGATGAAGATGTCTTGAGAGCCAGCACTGGTGAGGTTAGCGGTGCCAGCACCAGGATCGAAATCGACTATCCAGCTAAAAAAGCCAGTGGTGTAGACATTGCCCCCACTATCCACGGCGATGCTATTGCCAATGTCGGTACTACTCCCCCCCAAATTTTTCGCCCAGGCAAAGCTGCCATCGCTATTCAATTTGGAGATGAAGATGTCATAACTGCCAGCACTGGTGAGGTTAGCGGTGTCAGCACCAGGATCGAAATCGGCTGTCCCCTGGAAAATGCCAGTGGTGTAGACATTGCCCCCACTATCCACGGCGATGCTATTGCCAATGTCGGTACTACTCCCCCCCAAATTTTTCGCCCAGGCAAAGGTGCCATCGCTATTCAATTTGGAGATGAAGATGTCTTGAGAGCCAGCACTGGTGAGGTTAGCGGTGCCGGCACCAGGATCGAAATCGGCTGTCCCAAAGAAATAGCCAGTGGTGTAGACATTGCCCCCACTATCCACGGCGATGCTATTGCCAATGTCGTCACTACTCCCCCCCAAATTTTTCGCCCAGGCAAAGGTGCCATCGCTATTCAACTTGGAGATGAAGATGTCATTATTGCCAGCACTGGTGAGGTTAGCGGTGCCAGCACCAGGATCGAAATCGACTGTCCCATAGAAATAGCCAGTGGTGTAGACATTGCCCCCACTATCCAGGGCGATGCCATAGCCAATGTCGTTACTACTCCCCCCGAATTTTTTCGCCCAGGCAAAGGTGCCATCGCTATTCAATTTGGAGATGAAGATGTCATTAATGCCAGCACTGGTGAGGTTAGCGGTGCCGGCACCAGGATCGAAATCGGCTGTCCCAAAGAAATAGCCAGTGGTGTAGACATTGCCCCCACTATCCACGGCGATACCTTGGCCTTGGTCGAGACTACTCCCCCCCAATTTTTTCGCCCAGGCAAAGCTGCCATCGCTATTCAATTTGGAGATGAAGATGTCTTGAGAGCCAGCACTGGTGAGGTTAGCGGTGCCAGCACCAGGATCGAAATCGGCTGTCTCAACGAAATAGCCAGTGGTGTAGACATTGCCCCCACTATCCACGGCGATGCCATAGCCTTGGTCGCTACTACTCCCCCCCAAATTTTTCGCCCAGGCGTAAGTTACATCGTCAGCTAAAAGGGCGGGGTATGCTTGTGTGACTGCTGACTCCAAGGCTAGGGTTGAGGAAATTTCCCCTTGCTGGATTGTTAATTCCCAGGTTCCTCCTTGTTGACTGCTGCCCACTTTTTGCTCAGATGCGGCAATATTTGCTCCAGTCAGTTGCTGTATTTGACTGATAAAGCTTTTTCCTTGTGCTGTGGCTGCCACTTCACAACCATAAATCAAGATGTCTCTAACTTGCCACTGCTGCAGTTGCTGCCGGTATTTGTGAATATTCTCAGCGTTGAGTACAGTGTTACCCAGTTGCAGGCTACCAGGGCTACCATGAGCGATAATCTGGAGACTGTCAACATTTTGACTGCCTAAAATCGCGCTAATTTGCTCAATTCCATCCAATTCCCGGTTGAGCACAATGCCACGGGCATCTGGCAAGATACCCTGCAGTAGCATCTCATAGTCATCAACCCCAGAGTCAATCAAGACAAGGGTGTAGGCGTCTTTAGGGACTGGGGCTATCGCCTCAATTCTTTCGATAGTAGTTTGCATTGTGTCTTGGCGGTAATTAGTTGCGTTCAAAAGACCTCTTGCAAAAGTCCCCTAACACTATCCATGACAAGTTAAGACCAAATTAGATTTGCCCAAAGTCCAGTTATTGAGGTTTGACAAATTGTATCGGCTTAACTTGTCAAGAATGGTAGTAATAAATCAGGATGCCAGAACTACGTGTATTGTATTCTTTATTGCTTAATGCTTTTTTATTTCTTTGTCAAAAATAAAACCGATTAAAAACTAAATAGACAATATTACTTAGATCTGAATTTGAAATGATTTGATGACAAGGCTTTTGCAGAATTTTTTTTTGTTGACTTAGGTAATTACTACTAATAAAATCTACATTAACTAGTATAATTACATAGGTAAAGCTTGTCAACCATCTTTGTGAAAGCGGTGAGGGCACGTTTTGCCGGCGTCCTACAATATATATATGTGGTTCAATGAACTGAAAATTGCTCTTACAGCCATTTTCAGGTAAATAGACCATAGGGTAGGGGCGCAAGGCCTTGCGCCCCTACGAAGATCTGTGGTTCAAATGAGTGAAAATTGCTGTAAGGGGGAGAATTCAAAGCCAGTATCCTTGTAGGGGAGAGGAATGGAAGCGAGGTTTTCCAGATACCGTGAACAGTCAGACCACTGACCACTGACCATTGACAAATATGGATTTAATTCTTTGCCACACTACAGCAGATTTTGACGCCCTCGGAGCGGCGGTAGGCTTAACTTGTCTACTGCCTGGTAGTAAAATTGTGTTGACTGGGGGAACTCATCCGCCTGTGCGGGATTTTTTGGCGTTGCATCGCGATGAGTATCCGCTAATTGAACGTCGTTCTGTCAATCCAGAAAAAATTCGTTCTCTGACTGTGGTGGATACCCAAAAGCGCGATCGCCTGGGTAAGGCTGCTGAATGGTTAGATCTCCCCCATCTTCAAGACATCATAGTTTATGACCATCACCTAGGGCAAGCACTGGATATTCCCGCGACGCAATTGTATGTTTCTCCTGTGGGGGCGACGACAACTTTAATGGTTGAGCAATTGCAACAGAGGCAAATCTCTCTGACGCCAGCCCAAGCTACTGTCATGGCTTTGGGTATCCATGTTGATACTGGCTCTCTCACCTATGATCATTCCACACCCAGGGACGCCCTAGCTTTGGCTTGGTTAATGCAACAAGGTGCCAGTTTACCAGTGATTACCACTTACCTTGACCCTGGTTTATCTCCGAAATTACAACAGTTATTAACCCAGGGACTGGACAAATTACAATATATATGTATTCGCGGATATGCGATCGCCTGGGTACTGTTGCAAACTGAGGGGTTTGTCCCTGGGTTATCCAGTTTAGCGTCGCAAATTTTGGAGTTAACGGAAATTGACGCCTTATTACTGGCTAATGAATATCCCTTTGGTGAAAGTAATTCTCAACGGTTAACAGTGATTGGGCGATCGCAAATTTCTGGTACAAATCTTAACCTTTTATTCCAACCTTTAGGCGGTGGTGGTCATTCTCAAGCCGCATCTGTTAATCTGCGCGAAGTTGATTCCCAGGCAATCTTAAAACAACTCGTAGACAGTTTCAAGGCGACTATTCCCCATCCTCCCACAGCCAGAGATTTGATGTCCTCTCCCGTCCGCACCATTCGCCCGGAAACCACAATTACCGAAGCACAGCGGATATTATTACGCTATGGACACTCTGGTTTATCTGTAGTTGATACTCAAGGGCAATTAGTCGGCATTATTTCCCGCAGAGATATCGATATCGCTTTACATCACGGGTTCAATCATGCCCCAGTCAAGGGCTACATGACCACAAATCTGAAAACAATTACACCAGATACCATATTACCACAAATTGAAAGCTTGATGGTGACTTATGATATCGGACGCTTGCCAGTATTGGATAATGGACAGTTAATTGGTATTGTCACCCGTACAGATGTTTTGCGGGAACTGCATCAAGGAGAGGGAGAGAGGGAGAAAGGGGGAGAGGGGGAAGAGAAATTCTCGACCTTAGTTGAATTGCAAAATCGTCTGACTCCCCAATTGTGGAAATTGCTGACTAAAGCATCACAAGCAGCAGAAAAACGAGGTTGGCATCTTTATTTAGTCGGCGGTGCAGTGCGAGACTTATTATTAGCTGAAGCTGTACCTGGCACCTTAATGATTACAGATATTGATCTTGTAGTTGATGGCTTTCACAAATCAGCATCTGTCGGTGCTGGTGTAGAATTAGCAAAAGAACTGCAACAAGTTTATCCAAGTGCCCGCTTAGAAATTCATGGAGCTTTTCAAACTGCAGCGTTATTGTGGCACAAAGACCCAGAATTAAATTCTTTATGGGTAGATATTGCCACATCTAGAACAGAATTTTATCCTTACCCAGCCGCAAATCCAGAAGTAGAGGCGAGTTCAATTCGGCAAGATTTGTATCGTCGAGATTTTACCATCAACGCCCTCGCTTTACGTCTAACTTCACCCCGTGCTGGTGAATTATTAGATTTCTTTGGCGGTTTACTAGATTTACAAGCCAAACAAATTCGAGTTTTACACGCTAATAGTTTTATTGAAGACCCCACCCGCATTTATCGCGGTGTGCGTTTCGCAGTGCGTTTTGGCTTGGAAATTGAAGCACAAACTGAAGCATATATCCGTTATGCCATTAACAGTGGTATTTATGATCGCACTGCTCAAGAAAATAGCAAAACTCCCGCCCTACAAACTCGACTCAAGGCAGAATTAAAACATATTCTCGAAGCCCCTTACTGGAAATCTGCTTTACAATTACTCGATAACTTAGGGGCGTTACAGTGTATCCATGTCACCCTCAAACTAGATGAGGAACTGCTGCGACAACTCCGGTTACTAGAACGCTGTTTACGGCGATTTGATAGCCAACAAACCCTCATCCATTGGCAAATGCGTTTAGAGGCTTTAATTGCCCACCTTGCACCTAAATATCGGGTGAAAGTGGCAAAAAATCTGCAATTACAAGATGATAGCATTGCGAGATTGAAAAATTTAGCCCAGGCGCAAACAGAAGTGAATAACCTCACCCCCAGCCCCTCTTTGCAAGCGGAGAGGGGTGAGAATATTCTCCCTAGTCAAGTGGTGGAGTTGTTGCGAAAATATGACTGGCAAATGTTAATATTAATTGCCTTGCAAAGTCCAAGGGGAATTAGGCGTTATATTTGGCAATATTTAACAGTTTGGCGTCACGTGCAACCACTGTTAAATGGCAATGATTTGCAGAAATTAGGTTACAAACCCAGTCCTCAATTTCGCAAAATTATCGATGATTTACTTAAGGCTACTTTGGATGGAGTCATTCAAGATATTACACAAGCCCAAGCATTTTTAGCCCAGAATTATCCTCTATAATTTATAGTTCACAAATATAGTTTACAGATGAGGTCTTTATGCAAATCCAAACACCACAAAGGTATTACACCGCAGAGGAATATCTGCAATTAGAAGAAACAGCAGAATTTAAAAATGAATATCGAGATGGGGAAATTATTGCCATAAATTCCGGTACGACTAATCACAACGAAATTGCTGGTAATTTCTCCGCTAATTTTAAATTTACAATGCGGGGTAAAAATTACAAAATATATATGGGCGGTGTCAAATTATCGATACCCCGTCATCGCATCTACACTTATCCAGATGTGATGGTAATTGAGGGAGAACCAATATATGAGGGAACTGGTACTACTACAGTGACAAATCCTTTAATGATTGTTGAGGTATTGTCTAACTCAACAAAAAACTATGACAGAACAGATAAATTTAGATTTTATCGCTCTATATCAACTTTAAAAGAATATATTATGATTGACCAATATGAATATCTAATTGAGCAGTTTGCTAAAAATTCTGAAGGTCAATGGGTATTAACCGAGTATGAATCAGCGGATGCGGTGTTATTTCTCAAATCGGTAGAATTTGAAATTCCCTTCAATGATATTTATGAAGGAGTTAATTTTGAGCTAGGCGAAGAATAATAACTTATATAGCGTTTCCTGACCTATTGAGTAAACCCGTAGGGGCACGGCATTGCCGTGCCCCTTCCCCCACGATATAATGTGTTGCGCTATTCCTGACCTATTGAGTAAACCCGTAGGGGCACGGCATTGCCGTGCCCCTTCCCCCACGATATAATTAATTTTCAGCCGCATCTGAATGTGTTGCGCTATAAGCACCCTACAAATTTGATATTTATTTAATTGTCAGTCCCTAGTCTAAATTGTATCTGGATCAATATTTAGCTCCCGCAATTTTGCTGCTAAACGTTCCGCTTTTTGTTCTGCTTGTTGTGCCCTTTGCACTTCCTGTTCTGCTGTTTCTTCTGGTGTGGGAACTAGTTGACAATCTGCTGTAAAAAACCGCAATAATCCTTGATAAATTCCCAGATATAATCCTAGTTGATGACTCCACAAATATCCTTTTTCATTAGCTTGTAGAGGTTGATATTCTCCATCTACTAAATGAAAACCGGCAAATTCTTGTGTATATGGGTCGAACCAAAAATAATCGGGTGTGCGGAAGGTATTTTGATAAATTTCTTTTTTCAAACCTTTGTCTGTATTCGCTGTGGAGTCAGACAAAATTTCGAGAATTACATTGGGATATTTGCCATCTTCTTCCCAAACTACCCAACTTTTTCGGGTTTTGCGTTCAGTTCCTAGCACCACAAAAAAGTCTGGACCGCGAAACTTTTCTGATTTGCGTTGGCGCGGACTGTAGTAAATGGTCAGGTTTCCCGCTGCGTAGAAATCATTTCTGTCTCGCCACAGCCATTCCAGACATTGTAAAAGTAGGATTATTTGTCGCAGATGCAGTTCTGTTTCCAAGGGAGGCTCGTCACTTAATAAATCACCAGGGGGAAAGATAACATCTTGGGAAATGCCTTCTAGTGAATCTAATTCTTGGGCAATGGTCATAGAATTGATACGGCATCAAGTAGTTATAGGTTTATTTTATCATAGTGCGATCGCACTTATTTAATCTGGGTAAATTATCAGAGTGATCGCATTTATTTAAATTGTATCTGGGTCAATATTTAACTCGCGCAATTTTGCTGCTAAACGTTCCGCTTTTTGTTCTGCTTGTTGTGCTGTTTCTTCTGGTGTGGGAACTAGTTGACCATCTGCTGTAAAAAAGCGCAATAATCCTTGATAAATTCCCAGATATAATCCTAGTTGATGACTCCACAAATGTCCTTTTTCATTAGCTTGTAGAGGTTGATATTCTCCATCTACTAAATGAAAACCGGCAAATTCTTGTGTATATGGATCGAACCAAAAATAATCTGGTGTGCGGAAGGTATTTTGATAAATTTCTTTTTTCAAACCTTTGTCTGTATTAGCTGTGGAGTCAGACAAAATTTCGAGAATTACATTGGGATATTTGCCATCTTCTTCCCAAACTACCCAACTTTTGCGAGTTTTGCGTTCAGTTCCTAGCACCACAAAAAAGTCTGGACCGCGAAACTTTTCTGATTTGCGTTGGCGCGGACTGTAGTAAATGGTCAGGTTTCCCGCTGCGTAGAAATCATTTCTGTCTCGCCACAGCCATTCCAGACATTGTAAAAGTAGGATTATTTGTCGCAGATGCAGTTCTGTTTCCAAGGGAGGCTCGTCACTTAATAAATCACCAGGGGGAAAGATAACATCTTGAGAGATGCCTTCTAGTGAATCTAATTCTTGGGCAATGGTCATAGAATTGATACGGCATCAAGTAGTTATAGGTTTATTTTATCATAGGGCTGAAATTTGGTTAGAGTGAGAGATTTATGACTTGTAAACCTAATTTACGAGTCAGAAACTTGATTGACAAGTCGTAAACTTGATTTACGAGTCAGAAATTTGATTTACGAGTCAGAAATTTGATTTACGAGTCAGAAAGGTGAGAAAATAAGACCCCACCCCTAGTCCCGCGATTTCAAACTATTTGTTTAGCTGCATAAATTTTTAGATAGCCCTAAATCCACACGATATGATACCAGCTGTAGGGGCACGGCAATGCCGTGCCCCTACGCGAAATCTACATGTATCAGCGTTTTGATGGTATTGTATAAGACTTTGAAAACACGCCCTAGCCCCTCCCCGCAAGCGAGGAGGGGAATAAGAAGTTTTTTCATGTTTCCTGGTGTATGCAGTTCATGAAGTGATTTTCAGGTAAATAGACCACGCTATAGGGGCGCAAGGCCTTGCGCCCCTACGAATATCTGTGGTTATTGCGTGAAGATTGGTATAAAAGGTTAAAAATTTAGTTCATTCACCAATAGATGTAAAGATGTTATGTACAACGTCTCTACAGCCTCGAAATCAAGTATAAAATCACACGCCCAGTCTCCATCCCCCTAAGACTTTCCCATCTGGGAAAGTCCTGACTTAATTCCGAGCATCTTTATTTATGATAAAAATCATTATATAGATATATAGATATATAGCCATATCACGAGCCACAAAATAGCTAGCCTGTAGACGCCACAGCAAACTCGATAAGAAAAGCCGCAAAGCATACGGGCAGGTTATAATTCTCTTGCGGAGCAACGTAACAAAAATTTATGAGCAATCCCCTTGTACAAGCCTTTTTCGTAGGCAGAGCCGTAGCTGAAGTGATTAATGAACGCCTGGAAGTCGCTGTAACTGATGCTTTGAGCGAACTGGGCAAGTTTGACGCTGAAGCTAGAGAGCAACTGCGCCAGTTTACAGATGAAGTGATACAGCGGGCAAATCGGGCTGCAGAAGCTGCTGATGTGGGTCAACCTGTTACAGGACAACCCGGTTCTGAATCCGGGGACGTGCAAACCACTATTGATGAACTACGTGCAGAAATTGCCCTGTTGCGAACTGAATTAAAAAAGTATCGCAGCAATTAAGTTTAAATTTGGTCATTGGTCATTGGTCATTAGTCATTAGTCATGAACCAGTGACAAAGGACAAAGGACAAATGACAAATGACAAATGACAAATAACATGAGAAATCAGAGTGTCTTTCCTTCCAGGTAATTCGATTACAAACCAACGGTACGCAAAAAATATGGAAAAAGGTTATTCAGATCAGGCATACCGTTGGAATCGGGAAAATTACTCCAGTAAACGGCGGTTTGTGGACATTTGGTCTTTTGTTTTGACCTTAATGTTCAAGCTTTGGCTGTATAACAAGTCTTGGAGTTACCCAGGAGGTATAACTGAGACACAGCAAGCTGCAAGACGCAAGGCGCAAGCTGTCTGGATTCGTAATACTTTGCTCGATTTGGGTCCAACTTTTATCAAAGTTGGGCAACTGTTCTCCACTCGTGCTGATATATTCCCTGGTGAATATGTAGAAGAATTAGCCAAGTTGCAAGACAGAGTACCAGCTTTTAGTTATGAGCAAGTAGAAGGAATTGTTCAGCAAGAATTAGGTAAAAAAATTCCCGAACTTTTCCATAGTTTTGACCCGATTCCTCTGGCTGCTGCTAGTTTAGGACAAGTACACAAAGCTGTTTTGCATTCTGGGGAATCTATTGTTGTTAAGGTACAACGTCCGGGACTGAAAAAGTTATTTGAAATTGATTTAAAGATTCTCAAGGGAATAGCCCGTTACTTTCAAAACCATCCCAAATGGGGACGGGGAAGGGATTGGATGGGTATTTATGAGGAATGTTGTCGCATTCTTTGGGAAGAAATTGATTATCTGAATGAAGGTCGAAACGCCGACGCTTTTCGGCGGAATTTTCGCGAATATGACTGGGTGAAAGTTCCACGAGTTTACTGGCGCTACGCCTCCTCCCGCGTGCTGAGTTTGGAGTATGTCCCTGGGATTAAAATTAGCCAATACGAAGCCTTGGAAGCAGCAGGTATAGACCGCAAGGCGATCGCTCGTTATGGCGCTCAAGCCTATCTACATCAGCTACTGAATAATGGCTTTTTCCACGCCGATCCTCATCCAGGTAATCTCGCCGTCAGTCCGAGTGGTGCCTTAATATTCTACGATTTTGGCATGATGGGGCGAATTAAGTCCAACGTGCGGGAAGGACTGATGCAAACGCTGTTTGGTATTGCCCAAAAAGATGGCGATCGCGTTGTTCAGTCTCTCATAGATTTGGGGGCGATCGCACCTGTCGATGATATCGGACCTGTGCGGCGTTCTGTCCAGTACATGCTGGATAATTTCATGGATAAGCCTTTTGAGAACCAATCGGTTGCAGCGATCAGTGACGACTTGTACGAAATAGCTTATAATCAGCCATTTAGATTTCCAGCAACTTTTACTTTTGTGATGCGAGCCTTTTCCACTCTTGAGGGGGTAGGCAAAGGTTTAGATCCCGAATTTAATTTTATGGAAGTTGCCCAACCATATGCAATGCAGCTTATGAGCAATATGAATGGTTCTGAGGGGAATACTTTCCTCAACGAATTAAGTCGCCAAGCAGTTCAGGTTAGTACTAGTGCATTTGGTCTACCACGTAGATTAGAAGATACACTAGAAAAACTAGAGCGGGGAGACATGCGTCTGCGGGTTCGTTCTGTAGAAACTGAGCGTCTGCTACGCCGTCAGGGCAATATACAGATAGGAATTAGCTACGCTTTAATCATCAGTGGTTTTACGCTTTCAGCCACAATTTTATTGGTTAATCATTATGTGTGGTTAGCACTGCTAGCTGGTTTAATCGCCGTCGCAGTCTCAGGAATACTTATCCGGATGCTTTTACGTCTCGACCGTTATGACCGTATGTAATAATTGCTGCCTTATAAATTTATGAAACTTAACTTCATCGGTGTTAGCGATCCGGGACTGATTCGTTCTAATAACCAGGACGCTCACTATATCGACGACCCTGGTGGGCGATTTTTCATCGTCGCCGATGGTATGGGTGGTCATGCGGGGGGTGAGGAAGCTAGCCGCATTGCTACTCACGAAATTCAGGCGTATTTAGTAGCAAATTGGCAATCCTCTCAATCTTCCCAGGAATTGCTAGTCCAAGCTTTGTGGAAGGCTAATGAAGGGATTTTGCACGATCAGCAAAATCATCCAGAACGTGCTGATATGGGAACAACGGCTGTAGTAGTACTTTTTCGCGAACCAGAGTCTCCCTGGTGCGCCCATGTTGGCGACTCTAGGCTGTACCGCTTGAGAAAATCGCAACTAGAACAAATTACCGAAGACCATACTTGGGTCGCCAGAGCAATCAAATTGGGCGATATCACTGTCGAGGAAGCAAGGATTCATCCTTTTCGCCATGTGTTATCGCGCTGTTTGGGACGTGAAGACTTACATCAGATAGACGTACAACCACTCGATGTGCAAATTGGCGATCGCTTGCTGTTATGTACTGATGGTCTGACTGAAGAACTTGTCGATCACAAGATTTCTGCAATCATGCAAAACAATCCTTCCGTTGACAAAGCTGTCTTCTCCCTCATTGCGGCGGCTAAAAGCGAAGGTGGACACGATAACATTACAGTCGTGATCATCGCCGTCGAAGACCAGGATTAGGGACTGGGGTCTGGGGTCTGGGGTCTGGGGTCTGGGGTCTGGGAACTGGGGTCTGGGGACTGGGGTCTGGGGTCTGGGGTCTGGGGTCTGGGGACTGGGGTCTGGGGAGTATTTTTTACTCCTTACTCCTTACTCCTTACTCCTAACTCCTTACTCCTTACTCCTTACTCCTTACTCCTTACTCCTTACTCCTTACTCCTTACTCCTTACTCCTTACTCATTACTCCTTACTCCTTACTCCTTACTCCTTACTCCTTACTCCTTACTCCTTACTCCTTACTCCTTACTCATTACTCCTTACTCCTTACTCCTTACTCCTAACTCCTTACTCCTTACTCCTTACTCCTAACTCCTTACTCCTTACTCCTTACTCCTTACTCCTTACTCCTTACTCCTTACTCCTTACTCCTTACTCCTTACTCCTTACTCCTTACTCCTTACTCATTACTCCTTACTCCTTACTCCTTACTCCTTACTCCTTACTCCTTACTCCTTACTCCTTACTCCTTACTCATTACTCCTTACTCCTAACTCCTTACTCCTTACTCCTAACTCCTTACTCCTTACTCCTTACTCCTAACTTTTTCTAGTAAATATACTCAGCAATTTGTTCAGCCTGAGCATTTTTCCTATTTACAACTTGATACAACTAAATTTAACCTCCATAAGTAACTTTGGAGGTTAAATTTACACAAATTGGTAAATTGACATCTTGCACATAATGAGGTATAGGAAATATAATTCAAACTAAATACCCTTCATTGCTCCATGCCACTATTAATCTCTCTGGAAAAGAGAGATTAATCAAGGTAGGGGTTAAATAACGGTATTATTGCCAACTCAGGTTGACACAGTGTCAATTTTTTAGGAATGCGCTGCTGCAAACTTGGGTTCTATACCAGTAGGGTGAGGTACAAGATGCCAAAACCCAAAATATAGCCAAAAGGACATGGGCAATTTGTCAAACAATTGTTATCTTTCTTAATACAGAGGAACAATTGGCAGACAAACATAAGTCCAATTACTATCCCTTTGGGACTTCTGTGGACGATATAACTTTTACACGTTGTATTTTTTGGAGTTAACCATGAGCGAACCAATCCAATTGTCCTTAGAACAGCAGTTCAATATACACTCATTTGCAGCCCAAGTGCAGCACATGAGTCATGAACAAGCTAAAGACTTTTTGGTCAAACTCTATGAGCAAATGGTAGTGCGCGAGGCAACTTATAAAGAGTTGCTCAAGCACCAGTGGGGCTTAGATCCTGGCTCCACTATGGCATAGAGTCGTTCTACTGTCGCAGTGGGCGACCTCCTTCTCTTGCTCGGTTCCAAGGAGGAAAGGAGCTGGGGATGCTGGGGCGTCAACTTCGATCAGCGATGGAAAACAAAACAATTCAACCTCGAAACCTCAACATCACAAGCCTTTCGGCTACAGATATTTTGTGCTTCTAATGTACTGCAGCCTTGAGAACATATTCACTACCAGCATTAGCCAAACTGATTTACTGTTGGCTACCGTGATAGTCAGACATGCTCACAATTTATCGCCTACTGCACTGAGTACAGAAGAACAATTGCGGAGATTCTAGCAAAAGCATGTCTTGCAGCCATCACCGTCAACCATTATATTTTTGATAAATAAAACTTACAACTAGATTGGGAAGTTTGTTGATAAAACGTTACAATTTTCCCGCTTTGATTTTTGTATGATGAATACTACATGTAATCAAGGGCAATCAGCCTAGTAGAGAAACCTAATAGTCACGAATCACCGGAAAGGTCGTGTGGGGAATCTGCATCCAGAGTTTCCAGCTTAGTAAGAATTAGGGGCTTAATCTTTTCGTACTCGCTTTTGAGTAAACCTTTGCTAATTTGGGCGTCGGTAGTTGAAACCAACATTTTACTGCTGGCGACCCACTGCTGGAATTTTTCGCGTTGGACAGGGGCGATACTGGATATGAGGATATGAGAACAGTGATTTGGTGTTTCCCTGGCAAACAATAATAAACGATAGGAACCTGCTTGTCCCAGTAAATTAACAATTTCTTGACCGACACTGGTTTTAAGATCAAGGTAGTAAGGCAACCATTTAGGTCCATGTTTGCGGTTGTAGATGACAGTTATCCATAGCAGCATGGGGTGGGGAAGAGTGAGGAAAAGAAATTGATTATAGCGGATACAGACTAAGCGCTTGAGAATTTCCGATTGCGGGAGCATCACCCACAAAGCTGGTACAATCTCCCCATCAATATGGATGGGTTGGGGAAAAACAATATCGGCTATCGGTTTATTTTGTGGCCAGGAAATACTATTAGTAGTATCCTGATTGACAATACAAGTCGGTAAATCGGCTTGAGTATTATGTTCAAACTGAGTTTTACCAGTAGTCGCACCAATTAGCACATGACTTTCTTGCCGAATTGACCGCTGATAGTAATGCTGTTCTAGAGATGCTAAAACGCTGAGGATTTCACTGATACTTTGAGGGCGATCGCTTGGTGTTTTAGCTAGACAACTCATCACCAAATCTTCCACATCCTTTGGTAATTGTAATTGCGGTGCAACCTCCATAATAGAACGTGGTTGTTGATAACGATGTGTTTTATACCATGCCCCAAAAGATGAAGTTTGTGGTAATAGTGGCATTTTCCCAGTAAGCATCTCAAACATCATCACACCCAAACTATAAATATCCGAGCGATTATCTAGTTCCTTACCCTCCATTTGTTCAGGAGAAGAATAAGCCAAAGTGCCCAAATAATAGTTAGTAACATTACTATTTGACTGTAGTAACTTAGCAATGCCAAAATCTAGAACCTTGACCAACTCACCAAAACTGGGGTCTTGAATCACCATGATATTGCTCGGCTTAATATCGCGATGAATAATTGGGCAAATTTTCCCCTCAACCGAGATACCATCATGAGCGCACTGTAACCCCAGACAGATTTGACGTACCATACTCAGGAATCTAGGTACAGATAGATTTTGTTGGCGAATAATATTACTGAGGCTATCTCCTTCTAAGTATTCCATTACGTAGAACGGAGTGTTATTGTCGTCTACCCCATAGTCCATGACCCGGACAATGTGAATACTTTTTTGACCTAATAACGCACAGGTTTTCGCTTCTCGCTCAAAACGTTCTTGCATTCGCATTTTTTGCGTTTGGATCGACAAAGCGAGAAACTTGATAGCCACAGGTACACCACCCAACAAAAGATCCTTAGCACAATAAACTCGACCCATTGCTCCAGCACCAATTAACTCCTGTATCTGGTAACGTTTGCAGAGTAAGCGCCCAATGTTGGGGTCTGACATAGAAAATTCGACTCCAATAATCAAATAAAGATAACTGCTAAAGTCATCTGATATTTTGTAAAATTCTGTACTTTGATTCTGATTTAGTTTGCCCAATTTTTGCCAAATAGTTTAAAGTAAAAAGTCAAAAGTTTAAAGTCAAGAGTCCAAAGTCCAAAGTCCAAAGTCAAGAGTCCAAAGTCAAGAGTCCAAAGTCAAAATATTGACTCTTGACCCTTGACTCTTGACTCTTGACCCTTGACCCTTGACCCTTGACTCTTGACCCTTGACCCTTGACCCTTGACCCTTGACCCTTGACGGTTGACTGTTATATTTGCTGACGCTCTAGGCTGGCTTCTATGATAATGTTTAAAAAATGGCCAGCCAAAATCGCGCTACTTAAATAATATGTATCGTCGGATATGCGGTGTAAAGTTTCAAAACCAGTACGACGTTGGCGATCGCCTAGTACCCAGTAATGCTGCACTATCGTAGATAAACCAATCCAGCCCTCTCCTTCAATCTGCCCAAAAAGATTATGCTGAACTAAGAAGGTATACTGACGCTCTCCATCATGCAAACGTCCTTTATATTGCAAAGAGATATCGGGGCGATCGCCTTGAGGAAATATTAACTTTGTCGCCATAGTGAACCAGTTATCTCGATTCCAAGCTACCAAGGTCATACCTTTGACGCTAATTGGCATATCATTACCTTCAAGCCAATTTCCTTGTATTTTCCAGCGTCCGGGTTCCATCAAAAAAGTGTGAGCCACTTAGCATGTTCCTTGTCTTGATCGATTTGCAATACTGGGTAGATTTTGAGCCGGGAAATAAATTTCTAGCTTTTAGCTTAAACCTATGGAAATGGGTTAAAAGCATCCTCAGTAAGCTTTGTAGGGGCGCAAGGCTTGCGCCCTTACTTTACTCCGTAGGGTGCGTCAATACCAATAATCTCTTGCTATTCCCAAATTTTCTCGCTGCTGACGCACCCTACAAATTACAGCCATTTTCAGGTAAATAGACCATAGGGTAGGAGCGCAAGGCCTTGCGCCCCTACGAAGATCTGTGGTTCATATGAATGAAAATCGCTGTAATACCATTTCACCAAAACTATGATACATATAGAAGCCAGTAGGGGCACGGCAATGCCGTGCCCCTACCAACGTATTTGTATCATACTTAAAGTGAGACGGTATAAGTCCCCTAGCACTACTAGGAGATTACTCCCAGAAGCACTTCTTGAGGTGCGCCCGTGACAGATGGTAAGTTACCAGGAATACCCATCTGTCGCCAATAGGCTAAAACTGCGAAGGCGATCGCTTCTTTAAAATCTGCACTCAAGCCAACTTCATCTGTAGTTAAAACCGGCACTGATGCTAATAATAACTGTATTCGTTGTTTTAAATAAAGATTGCGACTGCCACCACCACATAATAATACGCGATCTGGCATTTGTGGCAAAAAAGTACGGTAGCTGTGAACAATCGAAGCCGCTGTGAGTTCGGTGAGAGTCGCCAGCAGGTCAGCGGGACTAAGTTGGTATGCTGCGGCGTCTTCTAAACACTGATGCAGATAAGTTACACCAAATAACTCTCGACCCGTTGATTTAGGCGGTGGGAGATGAAAATAGTCTTGATTGAGCCATTTTTCTACCAAAGGTTCGCAGGGAGTACCACTTGCAGCCCATTCCCCTGCTGCATCGTATGTTTTAGCACCAGCAGTTAAATGTTGCACCGCCAGATCCAAGAGGCTATTTCCTGGACCTGTATCCCAGCCGCGAATTTTTTGGAGCCAGTTGTCACGACGGGGAGGAATATAAGTAACATTACCAATACCACCAATATTTTGAATACAACGCCCTTCCTGGGGATGACTAAGCAAAAAGGCATCTACTCTCGGTACCAGAGGGGCACCGTGACCACCAATATCGATATCCGCCACACGGAAATTACTCACAGTTGTAATTCCTGTCAGACCGGCAATTACAGCCCCACGACCTAGCTGTAGGGTGTAGCCAAGAGATTGGGAATTGGGAAAATTACCCAGTCCCTGGTTCTGAGGTGGTCGATGGTAAACTGTTTGACCGTGGGAACCAATTAAAGTGGCTGGCTGATGACCAACTTGAATATTTTGAGCAGCTTGAGCAAAAGCAAGAGCGATCGCATCATCTATTTGAGCCAATTCTGCCATTGAAATGGCAGCACCAGCACAAACTGTCAAAATTTTGGCTCTGAGGTCGATGGGGTAAGGATATGTTGCTCCCGCGACTAACTCAACTTTTAGGTCTACATCTGTACCGGAAATCTCTACTAAAGCAGCATCTATACCATCTACAGAGGTACCACTAATTAAACCAATCACACGGGTGATACTCTGATGTCCTAAAGAAACGGCAGTTTGTTCAGTTGGATACATTGACAGAGATAATTTTGTTGATTGCATGGGGTAGTTTAATTCATGTTGCCACCCATGTCAAAAAATTAGCTCCTATACAATTTATCATAGCTAAACAAGCGAAGTTTTTTGGAGATACTTCGCTTGTTTGTTAGGTTTTAGGATAAGCGCTTAGACGAGGATTTTTTATCGCTGGCGATGATATGTAAATCGACATTTTTGACCAAGCGCACCAATTTTTGAGTTAAAGATCCTTTGAAGAGTATTTGCCAGCGCGATCGCTGACTTTCACCGATGACTATTTGGGTGATATAGTATTTTTGGGCGACTTCGGCGATTGCTTTGGCAATGTTACCGTTGCTCACCCGAATAAAAGTACCGTCAAATTCTTTACACAACTTCTGACAAGTGTCGATGTGTAGGCTTTCTTCCTTATTAAGGAAGCGTTCTGGCTCGGCGACAAATAAAACATAAAAAGGCGCATTCATGTAGCTAGCCAGCCTAGCACCCCGGCGTAACAACTGTACTGAATTGGGATAAGTGGATACACAGACCAAAACCCGTTCGTGAATATTACAGAATTCGCCGTTGGGTGAAGAGGCGATCGCACCTTCTTCTATGTTGTCTGCGACTTCCCGCAACGCCAACTCCCGCAACGCAATCAGATTGCGGCGTTGGAAAAAGTTATCTAGGGATTGTTGAATTTTTTCTGGTGCATAAATTTTGCCTTCTAGCAACCGTTCTTGCAGGGTTTCTGGTGTAACATCAATTACCACTACCTCGTCTGCTTCTTCCAGTATCCTATCAGGGACACGCTCACGTACTACTACACCTGTAATTCTTGCGACTAAATCATTGAGACTTTCGAGATGTTGAATATTCATTGTAGAGTAGACATCAAAGCCTGCAGCCAAAATGAGTTCTACATCTTCGTAGCGTTTTTCCCGTGGGGAACCGGGGACATTAGTATGAGCGAGTTCATCGATTAACACCAATTGGGGCGATCGCTGTAAAATTGCATCTGTATCCATTTCCGTCAGGGATGAGCTACCGTGAGGAATTTGCAGACGGGGTACAATTTCCAGTCCCTCGGACTTCTGTGCTGTCTCTTTGCGTCCGTGGGTTTCTAACAGACCAACGACGACATCAATACCTTCATGCTTGAGTGCGTGTCCTTCTTCGAGCATTCTGAAGGTTTTACCCACACCAGGAGCCATACCAATAAAGATTTTGTGTTTACCTCGTCGCGCCGGATGAATAGTAGTACTTGCAGAGGTTAAATATTGAGTGCCATCTGCATTCGTATTAGTTTTATTCAAAATCTCATGCTGACTAATCATAACCAAAAAAATGGGATTCAAGCCCCGTCCTTCTAGGACGGCTTTATGATAAAATTCAGGTATAGTCGCCATAGGGCATTGGGAGACTTTAAACGGACATGGAGGGATGGTAAGACCACTTGTGGCGCAACGAGCGCGAAGTGTCAAGGAATCCTCGCTCCTTTAGGACGAGGAGGTATGTCAATAATCATAACTGCTTTTGGGCATTGGGCATTGGGCATTGGGCATCGCTAATTATTATATTCCCCAATCCCCATACCCCCATCCCCTTTATTGATTTTGTTGACGGTTAAGCTCTAATAGATCGAGAGCATAATTTAAGCGCAGAACATTGACTCCAGGCTCACCAAAAATCCATAAAAATCGACCATCAGTATACTTATTAATTAAAGGTAGTATATCATCCGCTTTGACACCACGGGCACGCGCAACCCGTTCCAATTGCTGGAAGGCGGCTTTTAAGGAAATATGTGGGTCTAATCCAGAGCCTGAAGTGTAGATTAAATCAGGGGTAGGTTGAATATTTTCGTCTCGGAATTGGGTTGCTTGCTCGATAATTCGACTCTTTAGTGCTGGATTACTGGGAGCAAGATTGCTAGCGCCAGATATTCCAGTTGGCTTGGCTTTTTTTCCTTGGCTATATCTCACCGTACTGGGACGACCCTGAAAATACTTTTCAGATGTAAACAACTGACCAATTAAAGCCGAACCAATTGGTTGTGCATCGATATTCACGATGATGCTACCGTTAGCCTTTTCTTGGAGGGGAAGAAATGGAGCCTGACCTACCACTAAAATTGACAAAGGATAGATAATTGCTGTTAACAACCAGAGAATTAAAGTGATGCGAATTGCTCTGGAAATTTCTCTAAATATAGACATAAATAATTTTCAATTTTTTTTGAGAATTTAATGAGGGATTGGGGATTGGGGATTGGGGATTAGGGTTAATATTTTGACTCTTGACTCTTGACTCTTGACTCTTGACTCTTGACTCTTGACTCTTGACTCTTGACTCTTGACTCTTGACTCTTGACTCTTGACTCTGGAAATTGGAAATTGGACTGGAAGGTATTTAATTTTGAATTTTTAATTTTGAATTGTTAGAAGCGCTCTGGTTGAAAAACAACAACAAATAAGTAAAATACAAGGGCTACAGTGACAAATCCCAAGATACCAATTGCCCAAGTAGAACGGCGTTCTAAGATGCCATCAGTGGCTGCATAAACAACTGGGGAAATTGCCAAATTAAAGCACAGAATGATAAAAATAGCGAGTGGTATCTTTTGTTTACGCCATCTTGACCAAATAAAAGATATTGCCGGCACCACATCCATTAGTAAAAACTTTCCTAGTAAATCAATTCGTTGGTTCATTTGACTTTTAACTCTTAACTATTGACTCTTGACTCTTGACTCTTGACTCTTGTTTAATTGCTTAAGTCAATCCTACTACTGTGATTAGCATATCTATCAATTTAATAGCGATAAACGGCGCAATCACCCCTCCTAAACCATAAATTAAGATATTACGTTGGAGAAGTTGATTAGCTGTCAGGGGTCTAAATTCCACACCCTTCAAAGCGAGGGGAATTAAGGCTGGAATAATCAAAGCGTTGTAAATTAGCGCCGATAGAATAGCCGAATTAGTGCTGGTCAACTGCATAATATTTAGGCTTTGCAAATTAGCAGAGGCAAATATCACCGGAATAATTGCAAAATATTTAGCAATATCGTTAGCGAGGGAAAATGTTGTCAACGCGCCGCGAGTAATTAGTAATTGTTTACCAATACTGACAATATCGATAAGCTTTGTGGGGTCTGAGTCTAAATCGACCATGTTGGCGGCTTCTTTGGCTGCTTGCGTACCCGTATTCATAGCTACGCCTACATTAGCCTGTGCTAGGGCTGGTGCATCATTAGTCCCGTCACCCGTCATGGCTACCAGTTTACCTTTTGCCTGTTCCTCTTGAATGACCCTGATTTTGTCTTCTGGTGTGGCTTCTGCGATGAAGTCATCTACTCCGGCTTCTTTAGCAATCACAGCAGCGGTAATGCGATTGTCTCCAGTCAGCATGATGGTACGTACTCCCATGCGGCGCAACTGGTCAAAACGTTCGCGGATACCTGGTTTAACAATGTCTTTGAGATAGACAACGCCGTAAATTTCGTTATCCAAGCAAACTGCTAGGGGTGTACCGCCAAGTAAGGAAACTCGTTCGTAGGCGGTGTCTAGTTCTGGGGTTTCGCGCCCGTTGCGGGAACGTACAAAGCCTTTAATTGCTCCTACAGCGCCTTTTCGAGCCTCTCGCCCACCGGGTAAGTTTGTGCCACTCATCCGGGTTTTGGCGGAAAATTCCACTCCTTGGGACTGGTTACGGTCTAGATCTACTTTTGCGCCTAATTTTTCTGCCAGTCGGACAATTGATTTGCCTTCAGGAGTATCATCAAATATACTAGCTACCCAAGCCACATTCGCAATATCTTCTAAAGAATGACCGTTGATGGGGATAAATTCTTCCGCCAAGCGGTTGCCAAGGGTAATTGTACCTGTTTTGTCAAGGATGAGGGTGTTAATATCACCACAGGCTTCTACGGCTCGTCCTGAAGTGGCAATAACGTTAAATTGGGCTACTCGGTCCATACCAGCAATGCCAATGGCACTGAGTAAACCGCCAATGGTGGTAGGGATCAGGGCTACCAACAAAGCAACTAAAATTGGCACAGTAACGGGACTGTTAACATAGTAAGCTAGGGCTGGCAGAGTTGCCACAACAAACATAAACACTAGGCTAAGAACTGCCAATAATACCGTCAGGGCAATTTCATTTGGTGTTTTGGTACGTTCTGCGCCTTCCACTAAGGCAATCATGCGGTCAATAAATCCTTTACCTGGGTCGGCTGTGATGCGGATGATCAATTCATCAGAGATAATGCGGGTGCCACCTGTTACGGAACTAGCAACATCTGAGCCTGATTCCTTCAGTACTGGTGCTGATTCGCCAGTAATTGCGGATTCATCGACGGAGGCGACACCCATCATCACTTCGCCATCAGCGGGAATGATATCACCAGCAACTACATAGACAGTATCGCCCTGTCTGAGGCTGGTAGAAGGAACGTCAGTAATTGTGCCATCAGGGGCAAGTTTTTTAGCGTTTGTCTCTGATTTGGTTGACCTTAAAGCATCAGCTTGGGCTTTACCCCGTCCTTCGGCGACTGCTTCAGCAAAATTGGCAAACCAAACGGTAAAGAACAAAATCCCCGTCAATAAGCCGTTGAACAGTTGGGGGTTTTTTTGGGTAGTTGTCCCAAACAGGTTGGGATCAATCGTTACCGACAGGGTGATGATTGTGCCCACCCAAACCAAAAACATCACCGGGTTTTTGATTGCATATTGAGGATTAAGCTTGACAAAAGCATCCCCTACTGCTCTTAAGTATAACCCTTTGGTACTGACCTTGGCTTTTTTGTTTGATTGGCGGCGATCGCCTGGACGTGAACGCGAGGATTTTTGTTTGGTAGTTGCAACTCGATTCATACTA
The DNA here is from genome assembly GCA_038087035.1 of Gloeotrichia echinulata CP02. Lineage (NCBI taxonomy): Bacteria > Bacillati > Cyanobacteriota > Cyanophyceae > Nostocales > Gloeotrichiaceae > Gloeotrichia > Gloeotrichia echinulata. The sequence goes on from CP051187.1 coordinate 2,546,580, forward strand.
TTTTTGTGTGCAGGGAGTTAGTTCCTAGAGGCTAGTTTAAAACCTTCGGCTATTGGTCCTAAAGCTAAAACGGGGAAGAAAGTTAAGACTCCCAAAATCAGAACTATCCCAGCTGTCACAGTAGTAAATAGCAGAGAATCGGTTCTGAGGGTACCTGGGGTTTCCGGGACTGGTTGTTTGCCAGACATGCTCTGAGCTAACAGCAGGAGGGCGATAATTGGGATGTAGCGTCCTGCTAACAGGGGGAATAAGGTACTCAGATTCCACCACAATGCTGTGGGTGCGGGTTGGGTATTGGCTAATCCTGCTAAACCGGAACCGTTATTAGCTGCAGCGGAGGCATATTCATAAACTACCTGGGAAATGCCGTGAAAGCCAGGGTTGGTGATTCCTGACAGGGAAATGGGGTAAGCTAAGGCAATGGCGCTGGGAATTAAAACTGCTATGGGGTGAATTAGCAGGATGACGCTGGCGAGGACAATTTCCCGCTTTTCGATTTTGCGCCCTAAAAATTCCGGGGTACGTCCTACCATTAATCCTGTCAGGAATACGGTGAGAATTAGGTAAACAAATAGGTAAGCTGTTCCTGTTCCTTGACCTCCCCAGATAATCTGAAGAAATAAGTTAAATAAGGTAGAAAATAATCCTTGGGACATTAAGGAATCGTGCATTCCATTGACGGCACCACACATTGTAGCAGTAGTCATGACTGCCCAAAGCGCAGTTTGTGCCCAGCCAAACCGGAGTTCTTTACCCTCTAAATTGGGTTGTTCTATTAATCCGAAGATGGGGTTAATGAGGGTATTACCTTCCCATTCTCCCAGGGCTGTTACTCCTACCAATACCACAAAAATTACAAACACCATCCAGAAAAGTAGCCAAGCCTGTTTGATGTTGTTGGCAAATACACCGTAGGTGTAAATTAAGGATGCTGGGATAGAAATCATGGCGATCATTTCGATTAAATTAGAGGCGCCATTGGGATTTTCAAAGGGATGGGCAGAATTAACGCCAAAAAAACCGCCGCCGTTCTCGCCTAACATTTTAATTATCTCAAAGGATGCCACTGGTCCTCTGGCAATATACTGTGTTCCGCCTTCTAAGGTTTTCACCACTAGAGTTCCGGCTAAGGTTTGTGGTACACCTAATATTAGTAGAGCGATCGCCCCAATGACGGAAATGGGCAATAATATCCGCGTGATCCCACGGGTGAGATCGACGTAAAAGTTCCCCAGTTGTCGCCCTGTCAACCCGCGAATAAACGCAATTCCTACCGCTAACCCGGTGGCTGCTGAGGTGAACATCAAAAAGCCTAAAGCCGCTACTTGGCTAAAATAACTTAAGGTTGTTTCTCCTGCATAATGTTGTTGGTCGGTATTCGTCACAAATGAAATGACGGTGTGTAGTACAGTATCCCAGGTAGGCGCACCTAAGCCATTGGGATTCCAGGGGAAGAATCTCTGGAACATTATCAGTAAATATACTGTAATGCCCATGAGGAGGTTGCTGTATAGTATTGCCCGTGCATACTGCCAACCTGTCATAGAGTCTTTGCTACGAACACCTGCTAGTACGTAAATACTCCGTTCTATAGGGTTCAGGAGAGTATCAAGCAGTGTTTTTTCTTCCAAGAACACACGGGCTATATATCTTCCTAAAACCGGAGTCATGGCAATAACGATACACAGTGTTAACCCAATTTGTAAAATACCTTGTCCCATCTATTTCGCGCTCAATTAAATTTTAAGTGTTAGATAACCAGTTCTTACAACTAACAGATCAACTACTGGGCAATCTGACTGCAAGGGATTTGGCGATGTTTCATATAACCTCAATTCGTTCATCTAGATTTACTATTATCATTTTTTTGCTATTATCCAGATGTTTTTTGAAGTTTCTGTCAAAAATATTTAATTTTTCCGGTTTTCCATCTATCTCACTTGTTAATATGATTTGTTTATACAATACATACTGAAAGGTTGGTAATTTTGAATATATATCAATAGTTGGATAATTGTCTGACAAAATTTACCAGGTTTCATTTATAGTATAACTTTACACAGTTTAATCTACTCACCTCTAACGATAACTAAACATAGAAAAGAATTATATTGCATATTTAAGATTTTTGGGAAAAATCGTGAAAATCTATTTCTCTAGCCCCCAGTCGATATTTTCAAGCTTCAAACCGGATTGCTATACTCCTGTTGCTGACGAAAATCAATCATAAATATCACATAGATAAGTTGAAAAATCAATGGCATTTTAGATATATTTTATCGGTAAACGATACATACAAAACTTACGATTTTATGCATGACTAAGGTATATACATCAAAATATAGGGCTTATACTTGCAGATATAGATGAGCATATAATTATCAATTCATGATTGAGAATTTATAATTAAACAATGGAAGCAAGCACTAAATTTTTAATTTAGTAGTCCTACATCAGTGCAGAGTTCAAGCTACCACTGAAATGATGGATTCCCTTCGCTTATCTAATTCAAATAATTTAGAAAAATATGAGGATATTAACTGGATTATTGACTATCGAAAATTGTATTTTCAACCCAGATAAACATTGGCGGACCTACTGGCTAATATCTATTGCCTTTGCTGTAGTGATATTGTTGGAATATTTGACACCGCCTCAGTATGTATTTGGCTACCTTTACACCGGGACAATTTTGTTAGCCAGTTACCGATTAAATCGGTCCGCCGTGTTTGGTGTCACCCTAGCATCTGCGGGATTAACGCTATTAAATTTGTTAATTCCACATTTGGAAGTCACTGATCCGCCTACTTTGGCAAATCGATTAATAGCAGTAATAGCATTATTAGTAACAGGGTGGTTAAGCGATCGCAACCGTCGCCATGAAGAGGCGATTGCTTATACGCAATCACAATTGCGCTCCCAAACACAACTGGCTCTGATGCGTGAAGATTTTGTTTCTACTCTGACTCATGACTTAAAAACACCCCTATTAGGCGCAATTGAAACCCTAAAATATTTTCAAAATGGGGAATTTGGCGAAGTCACCCCCATGCAAGAAAAAGTATTACAAACAATGGCTCGCAGTCATCGCAACACACTGCAACTGGTACAAACTCTGTTAGACGTGTACCGCAATGATGCAGAAGGACTGACACTACAGCGATCGCCTGTTAACTTAGTGAGTATAGCAGAAGAAGTAATTGCCACCCTAATTGAACTAGCAAGAACACGTCAAGTATACGTTTCTCTTAACGATAGCCAATCAGATTTTCGGCGGTTTTTTTGGGTAAATGGCGATGCTTTGCAACTTGGGAGAGTTTTCAGCAATCTTTTGATTAATGGTATTAATCATACTCCTCGTGGCGGTAAAGTGGAAGTAGTATTGGAAAGTAATTATGGGGAGCAAATTGTGAAAATACTCGATAGTGGCCCTGGTATTACTCAAGAAGAGCTACCCCACCTATTTGAGCGATTTTATCAAGGCCATAGCGATCGCCACGTTCCTGGCTCTGGATTGGGACTTTACTTAAGTAGGCAAATCATAGAGGCACATGGAGGTACAATTTGGGCAGAGAATCGTTCCCCACGCGGTGCATTATTTGGTTTCAAACTCGCTGCTTCTGTTGTTGTGGGGTGAAAACGGGAGTAACGACAAATGACAACTGACAAATGACAAAACCTGCTACTGCAATCAGAATCTTACTTGTTGAAGATGATGAACTTTTTCGTCTGGGACTGCGGATGCGGTTACAGCAGGAGTCGGGTTTGGAGATTTTAGCAGAGGCCCAGGATGGGGAACAAGCTGTAGAATTAGCAAATCGTTATCCATTGGATTTGGTCTTGCTGGATATCGGTTTACCGGGAATTGGTGGGATAGAAGCTTGTCGCCAAATTAAGCAGCAGCACCCAAGTTTACCAATTTTAGTTTTAACGTCTCGTTCAGAAAAGCCCCTGATTGCACGGTTAATTGCTGTAGGTGTCCAAGGATACTGTCTCAAGGGTATTGCCCCTGAGTCTCTGATATTGGCTTTGCGTTCAGTGGCGACTGGGGCTTCTTGGTGGGATAAAACGGCGACTACAGAAATTAGGGCAGCTTTTGAGGGTAATTCTACAGCAGTGTTGCCCACAAAAACTACTGAAGCCTTAGAAAATCCCTTAACCAAGCGAGAGCAAGAAATTTTGGCGCTGGTAGCAGCTGGCAAAAGCAATCAAGAAATTGCGGAAATTCTCTACATTGCCCCTGGTACCGTGCGGGTTCATGTCCATACCATTTTACAGAAGTTAGAGGTGCGCGATCGCACTCAAGCTGCAGTTTTAGCGATTCAACAAGGATTAGTGGCGTCAGAATTGTTGATTAATTAGATTGACTGCACCTTTAGAAAAGAAGTTCTTAAAAGCTTACCTTAAATTATCAAAAGCAAATTCCGTCTCAATCTTGAGTCATCTCCATATTTTTGCGTGAAACCACGGTATTAATTTCGTGTAACGTAATATATATTACTACTAATTATCCGAGGCGCTGTGAAGAGAATAGTAGATTTGTTCTAGTGCTGCGTCTCATTAATTTTGATGGTTTCGTAGTCAACACTTTAGTGCTTGAAAATCTAGGACTTATGAGTAATCTAGAAACTGATCTAATTCATAGTAATCTGCTAAACAATGATCTAATTATCAACGAATTTTCCCAAGGTAGTACTGGTGCTAAAGAATGGGTTGAAATTCTTGTTGTTACCGATAAACTAAATCTGCAAAATGTCAAATTAATTGATGGTGATAATACTCTGGAGATCATCTTATCTGGTGATGGCTTTAAATCGTTGAAAGCTGGAACTTTAATAGTGCTGTATAACGGCGGTGATCGCGATGGCAAGATTCTTTCCCAAGACTTAAATTACGATCCATTAACTGGAGATTATGTACTACAGATATCATCTCTGAATAATAGTGGTAGATTTGCAGTTACTCGTACAAAAGGCTGGAGTACCACAGCTGCTGCTTTTAACAACAGCCAGGATAAAGATATTCCCGTTTTGCGAAATTCTGGTGATGCTACAATATTTGCTTATCCACGCGCTATGACTCCACGCGCCGGCAGATTTAGTGCTTATACTGGTGACTCAGCAGCGGATGCTAAAAATACTAAAAATCCCGCTTGGTCTGCTGATGCTGCATCTACATTAGCTACTCCAGGCGCAGGTTATCCTGGAAAGAACACAACGTGGATTACAAATTTGCGTAATGTTATTTACACGATTTCTACAGATACTCCAACTATTGATGAAGGTAATAGTGGTAGGCAAACTGTTACTTTTACTGTCTACCGTGGTGGTGATAGTGGTGGTCCTATTGGTAGTAATACTGAGGTAGCGGGTAGTGTTGATTATGCCTTTGGCGGTAGTGCAATTTTGGGCAAGGACTATGATAATATACTAATTAAAACTGAAGAATTTACTACACCAAGTAACGTAGGTCAGTTTATGGATGGTACTTTATCTGGAACTTTAAATTTTCAAACCGGGGAAAGGATAAAGACAATTACAGTGGATATTTTAGGTGACCAAACATTTGAACCTGACAGAAATATTACTGTTACCCTGAGTAATGGCAAAACATCTACTACTAAAACTGCCGCAATCACTACCAGTCAAGCTAATATAGACATTATAAACGATGACAATCTACCCACTATTAGTATTTCAGATGTCTCTGTCAAAGAAGGCAACATAGGCATTATAAATAATAATGCTAACTTTGCAGTCACTCTCTCCAACCCCAGTTATGAGAAGATTATCGTTAATTACAATAGTAGTGATGGCACTGCCAAAACTTCTGATCTGGATTATATTCCTGGATTAGGGACAATAATTTTCAATCCTGGTGAAACCCAGAAAACTATTAGCATTGGCGTTAGAGGCGATAACAAATTTGAAGCGAACGAGACATTTTCGGTCAATCTATTTGGGGCAACAAATGCCACTATAGCTGATGATCGGGGAGTAGGTACTATTCTCAATGACGATAGACAAGCTTTTTCATTTGGATCTTCTATATTCCCAGTAGCACAACCTTTTTTCTGAATCAGACACCTAATTAATTAACAGCAGCAGTGCGATTTTGTCAGGTGCTGAAAATTAAGGCACAAAATCACCTATTTCGGGTTACGAACAAGGCGAAAACAACCAGGGACTTCCCAAAAAATTTCCCATTTTTATTGTGGGGTCAGACTTCCAGTCCATCAATCACCAACACTATTTTTTTGTATCCCCCTAGTCCCGCGATTTCAAAGTCTTATACAATACCACTAAAACGCTGACACATGTAGGAGCGAGTGGGGGCACGGCATTGCCGTGCCCCTACATCTGGTATCATATCGTGTGGATTTAGGGGTATCTAAAAATTTATCCGGCCAAACAAATAGTTTGAAAACACGCGCTAGTGTATAATCAAACGAGTCATCAGGTTCTGGTGGGGAACAGCCATCAGAGGTAACGGGGAAAGCTCGGTGTAAGTCCGGCACTGTCCCGCAACTGTGAGCCAATTTGCAATTTTAGATGCGCGAGTTAAGTGATCTAAAATTACAATTTGAGTTAGTCAGAACGCCCACCAAGGTTGACCGATCAATTCTACACATCTGCGAGGTACGGATGACTGCTGCTGCGAATATTTCCATAACTAGCCCCTTGGATGTGGCCTCCCATACCTTATTTGTCTGTAAAACCTGTGCCAGCGTTTGGGAACAGGGAAAGCGTGTCGGTGAAAGTGGGGGTCAAAAACTACTAGAACAGCTTCAGCACCTGGCACAAGATTGGGATTTACAAGCTGAATTCCCCATTCAAGAAGTGGAATGTATGAGTGCTTGTAACCGTTCTTGCGTGGTCGCTTTTGCAGGTATTGGTAAAATCACATATCTCTTTGGTGATTTAGCCGTTGATGAGAGTGCATCTGCGGTTTTAGAATGTGCTAGTCAATACTACACTCAAGCTGAGGGTTTACTACCTTGGTCAGCACGCCCGGAAGCCTTGAAAAAAGGCATTTTAGCCAAAATTCCCCCCTTAGCTCTAGGATGATGGTGCGGGTTTTGATTTTGGGGGGAACCGGAGATGCAGGGGAACTAGCTGCTAGAGTTGCTGCTATCCCACACTTTGAGGTGATTTCGTCTTTAGCCGGTCGCACCCGTGAACCATCTCTTCCCTTGGGGGATTTGCGAATTGGGGGCTTTGGTGGTGCGGCTGGATTGGCTAATTATCTGCGTCAGATGAGAATTGATGTATTAATTGATGCTACCCATCCCTTCGCACAACAGATTTCCAGCAATGGGGCTATGGCTGCGAATGAAGTGGGAATACCCCATCTCATGTTAGTTCGCCAGCCTTGGGAGCAGCAAAAAGGCGATCGCTGGATTGAAGTTGAGAACACGGAAGCTGCAGCAGCGGTACTGCCAAATCAAGCACAGCGGGTATTTTTAACCGTCGGTAGACAAGAACTTGCAGCCTTCGCCCATTTAGAGGATATCTGGTTTTTGATGCGGATGATTGACCCTCCCAGCCCTGATGCTTTGATACCCCCAGGTTTGCTATTGTGCGATCGCGGCCCATTTTTTCTGGAGAATGAGCGAAAAATCCTCATTCACCACAACATTGATACAATTGTGAGCAAAAATAGCGGTGGTGATGCAACCTATGCCAAAATTATCGCCGCACGGGAATTAGGCGTTAAAGTCGTGATGGTAAACCGGAAAGCCACACCACCAGGGGCGCAAGTCTCAGATGTTAAAAGTGCTGTGGCTTGGCTACTTGACAAATTGCATAATTAGTCAACAATATGCTTACTCAGAGATTGTATTTACTCGTGTACCTCATTGACCCGAAAATTGCTGTAAATAATGGTTAAATATTGAGGCGCCCTGTAGTCAACAATTGATATCCTCCGACAAAACAAGCCATTGAAAGAGAAAATTGCCAGAGACTTGTAGGGTTGAGGATAGCGCTGCTGCTGAGAAAAATTAGAACAATACCTATTCCCAGCACCACCCAACCTAAACTCTTCTCCTGACGGTGTAGGAAAAATAACATAAGAATCCCAGAGGTTAGACAGAGTATAGAAGCATCAGCAGCTATACCACGCCACCAATAGGGATGTACATTGGTAGTGAAGTAAATATTTTGGCCGAGAAAGTAAACTCCGGCTAGTAGTAATGCTAAACCAATCAACTTGAATAAAAATCTCATTATTTAAATGGTGATTAAGTTCTCAGGCTATATTACAACCCACATTCCGCACCCTCAACTGTCACAATCGTATTTTACTGTTTTTTATCAGGAAATAAAGTAGTATAATATACTAATTCCCCTTATATTAACGGATAAAGCATGTTTGCAAGGCATAATTTATAGCTGTAAAAATAGAATATTTTAAGTAATTAAACTATGTGACACCCTAGGGTGCGGAATGTGGGTTACAATACGCTTGGTGTTAGAGCCAAAAACCTTGACCCATGTAGGTTGGGTTGAGGAACGAAACCCAACATTTGGCGGGTTTGTTGGGTAATGCATTGCCTCAACCCAACCTACAATTTTTCTTAACTGAACCGTATTGGGCGATATTACCCAAATAAAAGCAGGAATTACGCATTACCCGTCGTAGACATCCCACTTTATAAATAACCTCTTAGGGACTGACGAAAAATAAATAAATTATCCCGCATATTTGTACATTTGTAGGGGCGCAAGGCCTTGCGCCCCTAGGATGGGATATTTTTTTAATTGAAAGTAGTCTACATAATATTGATGGGGTCTACATCTATCGTTAAACTGACAGAATTTGCACAGAGCGATCGCACATCTTCCCAATCGGGTAATTGTGGTAATGCATCGGGAGCCAGTTTAATTAATATTTGCCAACGATAGCGATTAGCTACCCGTAAAATACTAGCTGGTGCTGGGCCTAATATCTCAAATCCTTCTCCCGTACCTAATGCTGTGGCGATGATTTGCGCGGTGTTTTGTACTTGTATGGGATCTAAACTGCTCAATCGCAACAAAATTAACCTACCATAGGGGGGATAATTAAGTGCTTGTCTTTGCTCTAATTCGGTATGAGAAAAAGATAGATAATCGTGATGTTTGACTGCTGCAATTACCGGATGTTCTGGGGTGTAAGTTTGCATAATTACTCTCCCTGGATCTTCCCCCCTACCAGCACGGCCAGCGACTTGGGTTAAGGTTTGAAATGCGCGTTCACTGGCGCGATAATCTGATAAATTCAGCAGTCCATCAGCAGCGACAACACCAACTAGTGTCACCTGGGGTAAATCTAAGCCTTTGGTGAGCATTTGTGTCCCCACTAATAAATGGGCTTCTTTGTTGGTAAATTGGGTGAGTAGGGTGCGGTGTGCGCCTTTGTTGCGGGTGGTATCGCTATCAAAGCGGATGTATTTTAATTGGGGGAACTGTCGGGTTAATTCTTGGGCGACTCGCTGGGTTCCACTACCGAAAAATTTCAGGTAAGGCGAACTGCATTCGGGGCAATTTCGGGGATGCGATCGCCCATAATTACAGTAATGACAACGCAATAATTCTGGCGCCCCCGCTTCGGTGTGATGATACGCCAGCGACACATCACAGTGTGGACATTCCATCACATATCCGCAACTTCTGCAAGATACAAATGTACTATGTCCGCGACGATGGATAAATAATATTCCCTGCTGTTCTCTTTCTAAGAGCTGTTGCAAAGCTGTTTGTAGCGATCTACTAAATATCGAACGATTTCCCTGCTGTAACTCTAGCCGCATATCCACTATTTCCACTGGTGGTAAGGGGCGAGAGTTGATGCGTTCTGGTAAACTTAAGTAATAAGTTGTGGAAATTCTCTCCTGTTCCCCCTCTGTGCTGGCTTCTTGGGGGTTAGGGGGTGAGGTTACGGCGCTGACCCAACTTTCTAAAGAAGGGGTCGCTGAACCTAAAACTAAGGGACAATTTTCTAATTCGGCTCGCCATTGGGCGACGGTACGGGCGTGGTAGGTGGGGATGGGGGAGTCTTGTTTAAAGCTGCTGTCGTGTTCTTCGTCTAAGATAATTAAACCCAGGCTGGGTAATGGGGCGAAAATGGCACTGCGGGTACCAATCACTACTTGGGGTTCGCCTGTGAGCATTTGGCGCCAGGTGTCGTACCGTTCACCGTCGGAAAGGGCGCTGTGATAAACGCTGACTTTTTGACCAAAACGGGCGCGGAATCTGTCTGTTAGTTGGGGTGTGAGTCCAATTTCTGGGACTAGGACGAGGGCGGATTGGCCTTGATGGAGCAAAGGGGCGATCGCTTGTAAATATACTTCTGTTTTGCCGGAACCTGTTACCCCATGCAACAAAACTTGAGCAAATCCATTTAGGGCTTGTATCGTCTCCAAGGCGTTAGCTTGGGCTACAGTTAAGGATTTATGTCCATCGCCAGCTAATACAGGGCCTTGTTCTGCTCGCAATACTTCCCGGTCTTCAATGACGATGTAGCCTTTGGTTGCCAAGGTCTTCAGGGTAGAGGAACTAGCGTTACAAATTTGCAATAATTCATTGTGCCACAATTCACCACCACGCCGCCGCAATACTTCGAGAATTTCTCTTTGGCGAGAGGTTAAATCATTGTCAATTGTCCCAATAAGGGTGACTGCTTTTTGCAATTTTGGTCGAGGTAATTTGGGAGGTTCTAAGTAGCTTTCGACTAAACCAAATCGCAATAACTCTCTGACTCCACGATAGGCTGATTTGACTTTTTGTTGGAGGTAGGCGAAACTGTAGTCTCCTGCTGGTTGCGCTTGTAAAAGTGACAGAATTTGCTGCGCTACCGGAGTGAGGAAATCTGGAGCAGAAGCATTGGGAGAATTGATACTCATCTGATCTCCCTCTGTTTCCAATGCTTGGGAATTCAAGCGGATGCGACGCTGCGATCGCCCCAGCAACCCTGGTGGTAAGGCTACCCTGATTACCTGAATTAGAGGCGTGTAGTAGTATGCTGATATTCGATTGAGCAATTCCCAATAACTTGTGGGAAAAAACCCTCCACTGACTATATCTTCTACATCCCGAATTTTTTCACGTGGTAAATCGTCACTTGGTTGAGCCAAAAGACGGATAGCGATCGCTCCTAGTTGTTGTGTGCCAAACGGTACAGTTAAAATATCACCTGGTTTTACTTCCAAGTGGCTTGGTAATCGGTATGTAAACAGTTCTAAGTTTCCTGGACAGTCTACTAGGACTTCGATCCACCGATTGGCTGTTGTCCCTAACTGATAGGATTCCCCCGGCTCATTCACCACAAAATTGGATAAATTTACGTCATTAATATACATATTTTCTGATTTAATGGATAGATATTTCTATTTCCTTCACGTAGTTACTCACAATGCAGCTTCCTGGCTCATTTGTAAGTTTTTCCGGTTTCCGGTCTAAACTGTATTTCGCAATACTTTTATCACCCATAATACTTGATAAGTTTCCTCTTATGTAATCTACTAGACAAACTTCTCACAACTATACGTGCCATAAATATTGGATGTCTACTATACACAAAAAAATCATTTCACTGGTCTTATTTGCATCGGTTCATCCATCTCCTAAATAGGAGGTAGCCTTTTTCCGTCTCTTGATAGATATTCAATCCTTTATGTCTATGACATGCTTTTATACAAACATGATATTTCCGAATTTTACACTACAGATTTTGTATCATTTACCCAAATTTATCAGGGGTGCATAAAACTATCACAATCACGAAAACTCCAAGGTCTTAAATGATTCTCAATCGATAAAGCCTCAAAAACTTTATAAAAATATATGAATCTTTAAGAACTAGGAATGGCTGGCGTGAAATTTTATATTGGTTAAGGTTGAGAAAGTTTGAGGGTGTTTGACATATTTCGTGATTAACCAAAAAATGAAGAATATATGGGTCAGCAACCTGGAAAATGGCTTGTGGGTGCAAAAGCCAGTATGGGTTAGAAGTTAAATCTAGCAGGAATTAAGGACTGACAGCATAAGACGGATTTTTATTTGTGATCAGAGATTAGCAGAGACTTCTATTTTGCTATTAAACGGGTGCATTTGTCCTCACGAGAATACTACCAAACCTCAAAGAAGCAGCTGTCACTGAATTATGTACCAAACAAAGCAAAACCATCCCTAGAGGAAACTATGAATATTGCTGAATTGGGAACGATGGAAATACTCAAGAATGCTGCTGATGAAGAACAATCACTCGATAGTTTAGCAGCAGTAGCAGAGGAAGACTCCCCAATTCCAGATCATCTGGAATCAGAGGAACGCGATGGAGATGAAATGGCTGCGGCCCGACCGTCGGGATACAATAAAACCGAGCATGATGATGCTGTAGGCGCCTTTTTTAAGGAAATGGCGCGTTATCCTCTACTCAAACCCGATGAAGAGGTAGAATTAGCAAGGCGAGTTAGGTTTCTAGAGGAAGTGAGGGAAATCCAAGAATCCTTACACACAACCCTAGGAAATCAACCGACCAAGGCACAAATAGCAGCCCAGCTAGAGATGACCGATAAGCAACTCGAAAGCCGATTGTATCAAGGTCGCGTAGCAAAACGGAAAATGATTCGCTCGAATCTCCGGTTAGTCGTGTCCATCGCCAAGCGATATCTTAATCGTGGAGTCCCTTTTCTGGATTTAATCCAAGAAGGCGCAATGGGTTTAAATCGAGCAACGGAAAAATTCGATCCAGATAAAGGATATAAGTTTTCTACCTACGCCTATTGGTGGATTAGACAAGCTATAACACGGGCGATCGCCAACGATGCACGCACAATCCGCTTACCCATTCATATTGTTGAAAAACTTAACAAACTTAAGAAAGCGCAACGAGAACTCAAACAAAAACTTTGCCGTAATCCTACGGAAGCCGAAATGGCCGAAGCGTTGGAAATTAATGTCCAACAACTACGCCAACTACAACAACTAAGGCGTCAAGCACTTTCTCTTAACCACCGCGTTGGTAAAGAAGAAGACACGGAATTGATGGATTTGCTAGAAGATGAAGATAACCAATCTCCAGAAGCCAAAATGAACGAAAATATGATGCGCCAGGAGATTTGGGAAGTATTGGGTGATGTCCTAACCCCGCGAGAAAAAGACGTAATTTCTTTGCGTTATGGGCTAACAACTAGCGAACCCTGTACCCTAGAAGAAGTCGGTAATATGTTCAATCTTTCCCGTGAACGAGTCCGCCAAATTCAAAGCAAAGCCATGCGGAAATTGCGCCGTCCTCACATAGCCAAACGCTTGAAGGGTTGGTTGATTTGAACAGCTAAGGGGTCAAACGATTTTGGATTTGGGATTTGGGATTTTGGATTGACCCCGACCACAAGGGACAAACAATTTTAGATTTTGGATTTGGGATTTTGGATTAAATCTAATATCTAAAATCTAAAGTTCTGCGGAGCGGGGGTTGTACCGAAACAATGTAAAATCTAAAATCTAAAATCTAAAATCTAAAATCTAAAATTGGCTTGGTCAAGGGTCAAAAGTAGTTACCACTGAAGACTGACAACAGTCATCCGTTAAAAAACTTTGCACTGTTGATTATAGACTATGGACTATGGACGTTGGACTATGGACTAATGGATTTGAATTTGCGTTTTGCTGAACCAGATGATTGTGGCGTGCTGTTTGACTTAATTCAGCAGCTTGCAGAGTATGAAAAACTCTCTCATGCCGTCACTGGCAATGTTATGGCGCTCAAGGAGCATCTATTTGGCTCACCAAGATACGTTGAAGCGATTTTAGCAGAGTATGCGGGGCAAGCTGTAGGTTTTGCCCTATTTTTTCCTAATTATTCCACATTTCTGACAAAGCCAGGAATTTATCTGGAAGATTTGTTTGTTTTACCAGAATATCGGCGTCAAGGTATTGGTAAAGCACTGCTGACTAAATTAGCCCAGATAGCTGTAGAGCGCGATTGCGGGCGCTTGGAATGGTCCGTTTTAGATTGGAACGTGTCAGCCCAAGCCTTCTACCGCAGCATGGGAGCCACAATTTTAGATGACTGGCGCATTTGTCGCGTCACCGAAGCAGGGTTGACCAAAATAGTAAGGAGTTAGGAGTTAGGAGTTAGGAGTTAGGAGTTAGGAGTTAGGAGTTAGGAGTTAGGAGTTAGGAGTTAGGAGTTAGGAGTTAGGAGTTAGGAGTTAGGAGTTAGGAGTAATGAGTAATGAGTAATGAGTAAGGAGTAAGGAGTAAGGAGTAAGGAGTTTCACTGGTTCCCAGACTCTAGACTGGGAAACCATTCTGGGAGGCTCCGCCTCCAGTAGCTTGACAAAAGGCAGAGCCTATGACATTACATTCCCAGCCATGAGGCTGGAAGACGACACAAGCCTTTGGGCTTTCCTTAGTGCCATTCCGTCAAGAGTCAAGGGTCAAGAGTCAAAAGTAGTGAGAAATGACAAATGACAACCATCGTGAACTACTCAGACTTGCCTACGGCTGAAGTCTGTAGCTCTCCCAATTCATCAGGAATAGCCTCAAAAACTCCGCAGTTCTCTTGGTCTGACATTCCCTCCAAGGGCAGGAGTCCTGATTCCCAAGACCCAAATCTTCTTCTTGCAACATATACCTATTAGCTTGGTTTTCGCTTATGGCATTGATGGTCAAGACATTAAATATATTAGCAGAAAATCCTAGGGATTCGTCATCCATCCAGAATTTATTTTTACCAGGTAAAAAATCAATTCCAGATGTAATTCTCATCCCCCACTCCCTATCCCCACCGAACTCACGAGTTGAGGGTGGGGACTTCCGCGATTCGTTAAGATTTTATTATTTTTTGACTATTTAGTATCCAGCTTTACAAAAAGTTACATTTTTTTGATAGATGCCTTTTCCCAAAAAATTGGATTAAAATTAAAAACCTGGAAACCTATGATAGTAAGCCGTTTCGCCGAAGTATGACAGCCTGTCTTTTGACGAAGGTAAACAGCTCAATTGACAATTGTGGAGGATATTGCACCGAATTGATTTTTGTCGCAGAGGGAACACGAAATGAGAAAATTTTTATCAGTATTACTGTTGTGCGTAACAATCTTTACTTGTTCCTTCAGTAATTCAGCTTTGGCTGCAGAGGCTGCTAAGGGAGCGGCTATATTTACAGCTAATTGTGCCCAGTGCCATGCACGTGGTGGTAATATAGTTAACCGTGCCAAAACCTTAAAAAAGGCAGCTTTGGAAAAGTATGGCATGTACTCAGCAGACAAAATTATCTACCAAGTTACCAAGGGTAAAGGTGCTATGCCTGCTTTTGGTAGGAAGTTGAAAAAAGACCAGATTGAAAATGTAGCTGCTTACGTGCTTGAACAAGCAGATAAAGGCTGGCCGAAGAAGTAAAGCTATATCTCATTTGCACAATTAATAATTAGCGGGGCTTTTTGTCCCGCTAATTGTGTAGAGGCCGAAATTGTCAAATCACAACAATTAACAGTCAACAACTTCAAGAGATTATTGTTATTTTTTGGAGTTCCCTTATGACTTATTTTAGGCAATTAGTTCTGATTACGATTCTGGCTTTTATTCTGACTTTTTTGCCAATACCTGTTGCCCATTCTTCACCTACATCAAACACCCAAGTCAAAGGGAGTGATTTCTTGAAATTGGGTGTAGATAAGATGCGACATGAGCATTATCAAGCAGCTATCGAGAGTTTCAATCAAGCGATTGAACTCAAACAGGATTTGGCTGGAGCTTATAGCAATCGCTGTCTGGCGTATCTCCAATTACAACAATACCATGAAGCGATTGCAGATTGTACTCAAGCCATAAATTTTGTCTCAGATAATATTGAGGCTTACCTAAATCGGGGAATCGCATACTACAGACTAGGGAATTATCAAGCCGCGATTGTCGATCATAATCAAGTAATTGCACTCAAACCCTCTGATTTTCGCGCTCATTACAACCGAGGGTTAGCCCATGCTGACAATGGTAATTATTTAGAGGCGATTGTTGATTACAATCGCGCCTTAACTCAAATTCCCCAGACCATGAGTCTACTGCTTGCAGATATTTACAATGACCGAGGTTTAGCGAGGTTTGAGTTGTCAGACCTAGAAGCTGCTATGGACGACTTCAGTATAGCAATTCGTCTCAATGTTAACGATGATAGAGCTTATTTTAACCGGGGTTGTATTTGCGGCAGAAATGGGGATGATCTGTGTACAGTGCGTGATTTTTCGGAAGTAATCAGGCTGAATCCAACTCAGGCAATGGCTTACGTTAACCGGGCAGTAGCTCTATATAATTTAGGATATCATCAAGGGGCGATCTCAGACTTACAAAAAGCGGCGGATTTATTTGTCCATCAGGGAGACAAACTCGCCTACGAAAAATCTTTACATTTACTGAAGATCATCCAACAAGAAATATCTTCAGTTTCAGAAGTTGGTTGAGCTAAGGTAACGCGAAAAAACGAAAAAACTCGGTAGGGGCGCAAGGCCTTGCGCCCTTACAAATTATCGATGTGTTGCAAAGATTTTTTGAATTGGTATTAGTACAGGATTGCACAAATTCGTGACGAAATGAAAATAAAGTCTATCGTTCGTAGCTACTCCCTTCCCGCTGGAAGATTACCGTTCGCGGAGCGTCCCGTAGGGAAATAATTTTTAGCTCACGCAAAGGCGCATTCGCGGAGCGTCTCGCAGAGAAGGCGCATTCGCGGAGCGTCTCGCAGAGAAGAAGGAAAATTATAGGTAATCTTAGACCGGGAAGGGAGTATTCGCACAGCGTGGCGTTAGCCTTGGACAATTACGAACCAAAACGCCACGAATTTAGGAAACGCTGTACTTAAGTACGAGGAAGAAAACCCTGTTGCCCATTGATGGGGTCAAAGAGTACATTGTACTTGTCGAAAAATGCGATCGCACTGTTCACGATTACAGGTTGCTCTGCTTGTGGTAAGACATTGATGTTCCACAAATTAAACCCATTGCGGTTTCCTGGGACAAGGCTGTAATTTAATATCCCCGGAATTGTTACCTTGACAGTATTTTCTGGGCGTAACCTTCCTGCTTTCAGTTTACCCATGAGGGAAGCAGACTTAAAGTGAATAAAACTATTGCTGGTGCCAGTATCCGCTAACATTCTACCGTTACAGCTATTTTTTATAGCACTTCCTGAGATAGTCAAACAAACTCCGTTAAGTCTAGAGTCCCATATATTGCCAGGTATACCATTAATCACAGGTTGTGGAGTCAGGGAAGCCAGCTTGAATCCTTCTCGATTCTTTGCTGTCAAGCCCAGAATCAGGGTACCTCTGTTGTTACTACCGCCATTACCAGTAACGATAAATCCGTTATTCAGGTTTCCTGGTAGTTTTCTCAATGGGTTATAGGGGAGTGTCTCTTCTGAATAGTTCACACCAATTATACCAGAAAACGGCTGCCCATTTTTTGCCGAGCAATTAGGTTTATCGGGTAGACATTGGCGACTGGTAACAACTTGGACGGGAACTGGTTCTGCTGTGGGAATCAGTCCTATGCGGATATTAGCGTAAACTATCTCTCCTTCTAAGATAGTGCCATCACTTAATACTTCCTTGACAACTTGACCCGTTGAATTAATCGGAGCATTTCCCAAAAACTCTTGAGGAACTCTTAGCCCTGCAGAACCTGTATCCATTAAAATACGTCTAGGCTGACCACCTGCCACTGCTACCTCAAGAAAGTATGCACGTCCGCTTTGACTAGCTGCACCTCTTGTATACAAGGGAACTGATATCGTATCAAAACTCGGTTTTCGGGGTATGATTTCGGCAGTATCACGCACAGATGGATTAGGAAAAACTTCTTGAAATCCAGCCTGTCGCTGCGCTACTGGTTCTGGTGCGTAGTCCCAAAGACTTTCGTAATAGAAAAAGACCGCACCTAAACCTCGTTCTTGAGCAGTTCGGACTTGAGACTGAATTTGTTGTAGGGAAACTGGGCGATTTCTCAACCCTGTCATAATACCTATGCCAACTGGTATTAATTGTTGTGCTTCTATAATTTCTGGTGTAGAAATTGTACTAA
Source organism: Gloeotrichia echinulata CP02 (assembly GCA_038087035.1). Lineage (NCBI taxonomy): Bacteria > Bacillati > Cyanobacteriota > Cyanophyceae > Nostocales > Gloeotrichiaceae > Gloeotrichia > Gloeotrichia echinulata. The sequence continues at coordinate 2,564,644 of CP051187.1, forward strand.
CAAAACTTGGTAAATCATTTCTGTAAACCTGTACTACAAGCTCATCTACAATCCCCAAACGTACCCAATTGAGCCAGTCTTGCAGTTGAAATTTGTAAGCAAAGTCATAGTAATTAGGAGATACCGCAAAAATTGCGTTTGGTTTTTTTGCTTTCACAGCTTGGTATAGCTGCACCATAAAGGCTGTGATTTTATCTGCTCGCCATCGCACCCATGCTTGGGCTTGAGGATTAGGCGGTGGCGGATTCCCGGTTTCCTGAGTATATAGGTTAATCGTGTATTTGTCGTAGCCAAAATCCACAGGCAAACTTGTATGGTCGTCAAATTGAATACCATCAGCGTCATATTGGCTGATGATTTCCATTACAAGGTCAGTAATAAACTGTTGCACTTCTGGGTGGAAGGGATTCAACCACGCCACCTCACCTGCAGCAGTAATCGAAGTTTGCGTCCCATCCAGCTTTTGTGTCAACCAATCGGGATGGGTTGATGCTAGTTCTGAAGTCAGGGGAGCCATAAACCCAAACTCAAACCAAGGAATCACAAGCAACCCTTGACGGCGGCCCTGAGCAATCATATCTGCAACCACATCTTGTCCCTCTGTACCTTTGAAGAAAAAAGGGATACCCATTTTTTGAGTTACGGCACTGGGGTATTTTGTGTAGCCATCATTCCAAACCACGGGATAAATTGTGTTAAAATTCAATCGCCGCAATTGAGCAATTGTGTCCTGTACCCTAGCGCGATTCCGAAGAATGTCAAAGTCATTATTTGTCAGCCAAACCCCGCGAATTTCTTGACGGAGTGGTTGCGATAGTTGAGCAGTTGCAGGAGTGAAGTTTTCTAGGAGTAACGCGGTAGCAAATGATATCGCAAACAGGATTGGTAACAGACGCTTAATTGATCGCAAACGTTGACGTATCAAAGAGAATAGCATAAGCACTTAAATAACAGAGTGTTAACTTGCATACTTTGGTGATGGAACTGAGTAGATGCCAATCTCTAACTAGTTATGTTACAGCTATTGTCAGGTAAATAGACCATGCGTCCCAATACTGCTCGGTTAAGGAAAATCGTAGGTTGGGTTGAGGAACGAAACCCAACAAAGCCCCCCAAATGTTGCCTCAACTCATCCGTCCTTGAGGCGGAAGCCCACTATATCTCGCTCCCACGCAGAGCATGGGAGCGAGACATTGCTAGGACTTACGCATTGACAAAAAACACAAAATATGGGCTGCCAAAAAACCGGAGATGTCGTAGGGGTTTAGCATTGCTAAACCCTTACAACGCGGGTCTGTTTACCATCAAAGTAATATTTGTTAAAAAACAGAAAATCAGATGTTCTGCTAGTTCAACGTAGTAGGATTGTTAAAGTGAATCAGTGAGTCGCCATCGCTTGTTGATCGACGCCCTAAAATTAGAACAAAAGACGAGTCCTAAAAACAGCACACTCCATGCGTATTTCTCTCAATTGGCTGCGTGAACTAGTAGAAATTACATTAAACCCAGAAGAACTAGCCGAAACCCTGACAATGGCTGGGTTTGAAGTCGAAGAAATTGAAGATCGCCGCACTTGGGCAAATGGCGTAGTGGTGGGGAAAGTGCTTGAACGTCAACCCCACCCCAATGCTGATAAATTAAGTGTTTGCCAAGTCGATATCGGTGGATCACAGACTTTAAATATTGTCTGTGGTGCGGCTAACGTCCGGGCAGATATTTATGTAGCAGTGGCTACTACAGGTACTTACCTACCGCAGATTGATTTGAAGATTAAACCCGCGAAATTACGCGGCGTCCCTTCTGCGGGGATGATTTGTTCTTTAAAGGAACTCGGTTTACCCACCGATGTCGATGGGATTCATATTTTTACTCAAGAAAATCTCCCATTGGGTAGTGATGTGCGTCCCCTGTTGGGTCTAAATGATGTAATTTTAGACCTGACTGCTACCGCCAATCGCGCTGATGCATTGAGTATGGTAGGTATAGCGCGGGAAGTCGCAGCCTTGACAAATGCTAAGTTGAGCATTCCCGCACCACCGGAGGTGACGATTCCCAACGCTACGGGAAATTTAAGTTTAAAAATCGCCGATACTCAAGTTTGTCCTGCCTATATTGGTACGGTAATTGAACAAGTAAAAATTGCTCCATCACCTGAATGGTTACAACAACGGTTGCGCTCTGCAGGAGTGCGTCCCATAAATAATGTCGTGGACATTACTAACTACGTTTTGTTGGAATGGGGACAGCCACTACACGCCTTTGACCGCGATCGCTTAAAATCTGTTGGTGGGAGTGAAAATTTAACTATCGGTGTCCGGTTTGCCAATGCTGGGGAAACCCTCAAAACCCTAGATGGACAAACTCGCACCCTCTGGTCCCCAAATTTGTTAATCACCGCTAACGAGAAACCCGTAGCACTGGCGGGAGTTATGGGTGGAGAAGAAACTGAAGTTCATCAAGGAACTCAAAGCCTAGTTTTAGAAGCAGCCTTATTTGATTCCGTGGCTATTCGCCGTTCTTCCCGGAGTGTGGGATTAAGAAGTGAGTCCTCTGGGAGATACGAACGGGGCGTGAATCGGGCTGAGTTAGAAATCGCCGCCCGTCGCGCCTTGTCTCTGATTAACGAATTGGCACATGGCGTCATTGTCCAACAAGAAATAGGCGACACTCGCCCCGATCCTGCTACCTGGAGTCGTTCCATTTCTCTGCGCTTAGACAGAGTGAATCAAGTCCTCGGACCAATCGATTTGGGAGAGGACACCGGAGAACTACAAGGACGAGACATTGAACGCATTTTAACTGCATTAGGATGTCAGCTAACTTCTACTGGCGTTGGTAAATGGACAGTTTCCGTCCCACCCTATCGTTACCGCGACTTAGAACGGGAAATTGACCTGATTGAAGAAATTGCCCGTCTCTATGGCTACGACAATTTTTGTGATACATTACCACAAAAAGCCGAAGCTGGCTATCTGCCTCTAGACCAAGAATTAATTCGCAAATTGCGTGCTTCCCTGCGGGCGGAAGGATTAACAGAATTAATCAACTACTCCTTAGTTAAACCAGGGGAAGATAGACAGATATTGCTGTCAAATCCCTTATTTGGGGAATATTCTGCCCTGCGAACCGATTTGCTATCTGGTTTGATTGACGCTTTTCAATATAATTTAGAGCAGGGAAACGGTTCACTCAACGGCTTTGAAATTGGGCGCATATTCTGGGAAGAAGAAGAAGGGTTACAAGAAACAGATGTCATCGCTGGAATTATCGGTGGTGATACCCGCGTGAATAAATGGTCTACAAGCGGACGCGAACAACCCCTGACTTGGTTTGAAGCCAAAGGCATTTTAGACAGCGTATTCCACAATCTGCGGCTACAAGTAGAATATCAACCCGATTGCCGCGACGAACGCCTACATCCCGGACGCACTGCTTCCCTGTGGACGAGGGGTAACAGACTCGGTATCTTTGGACAACTCCATCCCCAACAGCGTCTAGACAAAGGTTTACCCGAATCAGTTTATCTGTTCCAATTGGATGCTAATGTACTTTTAGATGCTCTAGATCAAGATGAAGTTGTCATACCAGTATTCCATCCTTATTCCACCTATCCAGCGGCTGATCGCGATCTCGCCTTTTTCGCACCCGTGAAAGTCTCAGTGGTCGAAATTGAAAAAGCAATTACCAAAGCAGGTAAAGGTTTGTTGGAATCAGTGGGATTGTTTGATGAATATCGCGGTGAAAATGTCCCAAGCGGACAACGTAGTTTAGCATTTCGCCTAGTCTATCGAGTGAGCGATCGCACCCTCACCGATGCAGAAGTTGAACCAGTACACAATAAAGTCCGCGAAGCTTTGGTGGAGAAATTCGGTGTCAGTTTGAGAAGTTAGGAGTTAGGAGTTAGGAGTTAGGAGTTGGGAGTAATGAGTAATGAGTAATGAGTGAGGAGTAATGAGTAATGAGTAATGAGTAATGAGTAATGAGTAATGAGTAATGAGTAATGAGTGAGGAGTGAGGAGTGAGGAGTAATGAGTGAGGAGTGAGGAGTTGGGAGTTGGGAGTCGAAAATATTCTTCAAATTTTTTACTCACAACTCAGAACTCAGCACTCATTCTGGAATTTTTGAATTTTTAATTATTGAACTATGACAAAATACATCCTCTGGGGAAGTTACTGCGAAGACGTTTTAACAAAACGCGAACCTTACCGTCAAGCCCATTTAGACGGATTAGCAAAACAGAAAGAATCTGGTGTGTTGATTACTATTGGACCTACCAAAGATGTGACGAAAGTTTTTGGCATTTATGAAGCCGAAGATGAAGCCACTGTCCGCGAATTGATTGAAGCTGACCCATATTGGAAAAATGGGATTTGGACTGAATATTTTGTGAAAGAGTGGATTCAAGCTTTTTAACAAAAGTCAAGAGATCCTTGTAGGGGCGCAAGGCCTTGCGCCCCAAAAGCCTGGTCTATTTCGTATTTGTAGGGGCGCAAGGCCTTGCGCCCCAAAAGCCTGGTCTATTTCGCGACTGTAATAAATCGAAACTTAATGCTAATTATTGACCTTTCAAAGCCTTTTGAAAGTTGCGACGATAGGATTTATTAGTAATCCACAAAGCAGGCCATAACAAGGATAAACCAATACGATTGGGTAAAGTTTGACTAAAATTAGTCCGCTCAAACCCATTCCAAAACTTCCAAGCGCCGTACCCGTAAGCTGCGATTAACGCGAAAATAATTAATTTAACCATTCCTATTGACTCCGTTAGTAACTGACAGAATTTGTTTTGAGTATTCCTACACCATTTAGGCACATCATCACCAAAACCGAGAAGCTGGGACTAAATTCCTCAAACTTCGGCATCTGAGTTACTTGGTGATACATTATCTCATTCCAGTGTAGATGAGGCTTGCACATCATCGCTAGTTACTAGTTAACGAATAGAAATTTTGTAGGGTGCGTCAGCGAAACACGCAACTGATGCGCTTTGATTTGAATTTTTTCGGTCTGACGCACCCGTAGGGGTTTAGCAGTGCTAAACCCCCACCGCTAAACCCGCAAAGCGCGGATCTATAGCGGTTCTCGGTTGAGTCCAATACACTCGTAAGGGCACGGCAGTGCCGTGCCCCTACACGCGACAATATAATTTTGTATTGCATTCAATTGAGAACCGCTATATTTACCGTCAAAGAATGGTGCGTGACGCCACAAGTCTTGTGACTACGTACAATATTTATCGCTGCGTCACGCACCCTACGATTATTATTGTGCCAGTTGCGTAAGTCTCTCGTAGGGGTTTAGCATTGCTAAACCCCTACCGCTAAACCCGCAAAGCGCGGATCTATTTACCGTCGAAGCAATGATTAATCAAAGCCTGAAATGACCTATTCTGGTCAAATCATACCATGATTCATTCAATTTTGTAAGGGGGGTAGGGGGGTTAGGTTTCGCGTTGGTTTTTCCACATAACGCAAAAAGTCAGCTTCATTTTTCCCTGCCAATACCGTCGCACAAGTGCCTGTCACTCTCGCTGACATCAGGATTATTTTTTAAAGGATTATAAGTTAAATAATCGCGTACCACATCACAACTGCGCCTCATTAAAGAGTCGAAATCCATATCCCAGAGTTTAATAGTTCCGTCCCCTGAAGCGGTAGCGATGGTTTTGCCGTCGGGGCTGAAACTCACACTCGTGACATCATCCTGATGCCCCTTAAATTCCTGGAGCAGTTGCCCCTGCAAGTTCCACAACCGCGCTGTTTTGTCCCATGATGCGGTAGCGATGGTTTTGCCGTCACGGCTGAAACTCACACCCCAGACTTCACCCTGATGCCCCTTAAATTCCTGGAGCAGTTGCCCCTGCAAGTTCCACAACCGCGCTGTCCCGTCCGTTGATGCGGTAGCGATGGTTTTGCCGTCGGGGCTGAAACTCACACCCCAGACTTCACCCTGATGCCCCTTAAATTCCTGGAGCAGTTGCCCCTGCAAGTTCCACAACCGCGCTGTATTGTCATATGATGCGGTAGCGATGGTTTTGCCGTCGGGGCTGAAACTCACACTCGTGACCCAACCCTGATGCCCCTTAAATTCCTGGAGCAGTTGCCCTTGCAAGTTCCACAACCGCGCTGTCCCGTCCGATGATGCGGTAGCGATGGTTTTGCCGTCCGGGCTGAAACTCACACTCGTGACCCAACCCTGATGCCCCTTAAATTCCTGGAGCAGTTGCCCTTGCAAGTTCCACAACCGCGCTGTATTGTCTAAGGATGCGGTAGCGATGGTTTTGCCGTCCGGGCTGAAACTCACACTCGTGACCCAACCCTGATGCCCCTTAAATTCCTGGAGCAGTTGCCCTTGCAAGTTCCACAACCGCGCTGTATTGTCTAAGGATGCGGTAGCGATGGTTTTGCCGTCCGGGCTGAAACTCACACTTGAGACATAACCCTGATGCCCCTTAAATTCATGGAGCCGTTGCCCCTGCAAGTTCCACAACCGCGCTGTATTGTCATTTGATGCGGTAGCGATGGTTTTGCCGTCGGGGCTGAAACTCACACTAAAGACACGATCCTGATGCCCCTTAAATTCCTGGAGCAGTTGCCCTTGCAAGTTCCACAACCGCGCTGTATTGTCATTTGATGCGGTAGCGATGGTTTTGCCGTCGGGGCTGAAACTCACACTAAAGACATAACCCTGATGCCCTTCTAAGCGGTTGCGTTCTTTTCCCTGAGTAAGAACTGTCTGCAAAGCATTTAATTGCTGTGGGTTAGTTGTGTTGTGTTTCCCGAAGATTTTCCCTGCTTTAATTGCTGTGACAAAAGCCTCCAATTCTTTATGTTCATTAAATAATAATAAAGAATATCTAGCAAGAGATTCGGCTCCATTGAGTTCCGATTGCTTTGTCTGATTCCATGCAGTCAAAGCCAACCCACCGCTAATCATCACCGCCACCAACGAACCCGCAGCAATTCCCCAGGCGGTTCTAATTTCGCGTTTCCTGCTGGCTACTTCGACTTGTTGGAGGCGATTTCCTTCTTGGATACTCTGCTCAATAAATTCTTGCTCATCAATTAAGTCTTCTGGGCGTTCCTTGAGTTGTTCTTCTGCTTCCGCCAAAGCCGCACCCCGCAACAATGAACCAGAATCTTGCTTCGTTGCTTCCCATTGTCCCTTGGCTGAACGCAGTCGCTCTTGCCAAGCTGACTCTTCCGGCTTTTCTTGTTTCAATAACTCCTGCGCTAACTTAATAATTTCCGTATCTTTATCAACTCCTAAATTGATTAACTCTTCTTTAAGCAATGCTTTAAACGCTTCTGAATCCAGCTTTTTCTCATGTTTATCTACAATATCGCTGTCATCTTCTTTACCCTGTTCAGCAAACTTTTTTTTAATCAAGGTTTTCAACCCCTGATAGGCATTTTTAACTGCTGTTTGTGCGGTCTCTTTAGTAGCAGCGATCGCGCCTGCACCCAATGCAGCAAGAATCAGAGAGATAGGTTCCATCGTTAATCCTCTGAAATGTGTATAGAACATTTATATCGGATATTGAGAAAATATTTGCAAAAAGTTCTACTCTCGGATTTCTCACCAGATTTTTCTGACCGTTGCTTTCTCTATGTCCCGAATTCGTAGGGGCGGGTGAGCGCGATATCCTCGTTAATAATTGATGATCCTTATGAACCTGACCCTATTTGTGAGAAATGCAGGTACTCAGGGACGTGGGGTGACTCTAAATAATTTATTGTGTGATAAGTAGGTAGGCACAATTAAGCGGAACGTAGGGGCGCAAGGGGAACGTAGGGGCGCAAGGCCTTGCGCCCCTACCACGTGGTCTATTTACCAGAAAATCCCTGTAAGTAGCTTTAGGTAGTAGGCAAAGCTACACTTTGACGCACAGTACGCTTGCGGTTGCTTTTGCGAGTACCTCCAGCCATCTGATACTCATGGCTATCGTGACCAAACTTATAAGCAATACCACGCAAGATTTTCTCAGAATAATCTGCTAAATCTTGTTCTTGTTCGATAATCTGGGTTAATAAGATATCGATACTAGAAAGGTTGCTATTGTACGTTTCCAGTATTTTACGCAGGGTTTCTATTTTATCAGTATATTCTGTAACTGTCAATCCTTCTCCGATATCTAGAGTTTGACTGATAGATTTAACGCTTGCTAGACGAATCTGAGCTTTATCGAGAGTACGTGAACTGCGTTTTGGTCTTGGCATAATTAATACTCATTCTCCACATTTTGGATAACTCTATAGTGGACAATGGTTTAAACAGTTGTCATACGTAAAATTGTTGATTTTTGTTAAAAAACCTAAAATTTGAATAACAGGAAACAGGGAACAGGCAATATAGCGGTTCTCAGTTGAATGCAACACAAAATTATATTGTCGCGTGTAGGGGCACGGCACTGCCGTGCCCTTACGAGTGTATTGGACTCAACCGAGAACCGCTATATACACAAAATTATATTGTCGCGTGTAGGGGCACGGCACTGCCGTGCCCTTACGAGTGTATTAAACTCAACCGAGAACCGCTATATACACAAAATTATATTGTCGCGTGTAGGGGCACGGCACTGCCGTGCCCTTACAAGTGTATTGGACTCAACCGAGAACCGCTATATACACAAAATTATATTGTCGCGTGTAGGGGCACGGCACTGCCGTGCCCTTACAAGTGTATTGGACTCAACCGAGAACCGCTATATACACAAAATTATATTGTCGCGTGTAGGGGCACGGCACTGCCGTGCCCTTACGAGTGTATTGGACTCAACCAAGAACCGCTATATACACAAAATTATATTGTCGCGTGTAGGGGCACGGCACTGCCGTGCCCTTACGAGTGTATTGGACTCAACCAAGAACCGCTATATACAGTTTCTTGATCACATAAGGTTTCCCGTAAGGGCACGGCAATGCCGTGCCCCTACCAACGTATTTGTATCATACTTAAAGTGAAATGGTATAACGCGGAGCTTACAGCAGTTTTCAGGTAAATAGACCACGCGGTAGGGGCGCAAGGCCTTGCGCCCCTACGAGGATCTGTGGTTCAAATCAATGAAAATCGCTGTAAATAATAAGTGCGTAAAATATAAAAACGTCTTGGCAGAAGCTGCTACAGACTGCGCGGAACATAAAAACGTCTTGGCGGAAGCTGCTACAGACTGCGCGGAACACGGAAACGTCTTGACGGAAGCTGCTACAGGGAAGGCGGAAGCTGCTACAGACTGCGCGGAACACGGAAACGTCTTGACGGAAGCTGCTACAGGGAAGGCGGAAGCTGCTACAGACTGCGCGGAACACGGAAACGTCTTGACGGAAGCTGCTACAGGGAAGCCGGAAGCTGCTACAGGGAAGACTTGATATTACACGCTGAATTTTTTCTGAATTTATTAATCTAAATAGTAATCTATCTCACTTGGCGCACTATCGTGTAAGAAGAACACAAAGTATCTTGCGGGTCTTGATGCAGCAAATGCTGCAAACAGCTAAGGAGGAATTATGCGTGCAGTACTAATGGCTGGCGGTTCGGGAACGCGGCTTCGCCCGTTAACTTGCGATTTGCCCAAACCTATGGTACCCATTCTCAATCGCCCAATTGCCGAACACATTATTAATCTCCTCAAACGACATCAAATTACGGAAGTAATTGCGACATTGCATTATTTACCTGATGTCTTGCGAGACTATTTTCAAGATGGTGACGATTTTGGTGTCCAGATGACCTACGCGGTGGAGGAAGACCAACCCCTGGGGACGGCGGGTTGTGTAAAAAATATTGCCGAACTTTTAGATGAAACTTTTTTAGTGATTAGCGGCGATAGTGTCACGGATTTTGACCTGACTGCAGCCATTGAATTTCACAAACAAAAAAAGTCCAAAGCTACTTTAATTTTAACCAGAGTCCCCAATCCTATTGAATTTGGGGTGGTGATTACCGATGAACAAGGTCGAATTCGGCGATTTTTAGAAAAACCTTCTACTAGTGAAATTTTTTCTGATACCGTCAATACTGGTACTTACATTCTCGAACCGGAAGTTTTACAATACCTACCAGAACACACAGAATGCGATTTTTCTAAGGACTTATTCCCGTTATTGCTGCAACAAGATGAGCCAATGTATGGCTATATTGCCCAAGGTTACTGGTGCGATGTGGGTCACTTGGATGCATATCGTCAAGCTCAGTATGATGCCCTATATCGTCAGGTAAACCTCGATGTTGCTTACAATGAAGTTTCTCCTGGTTTATGGCGGGGACAAAACACTTATATTGACCCAACAGCGATGATTGAAACCCCAGCAGTGATTGGCAATAATTGCCGCATCGGGGCTAGAGTCCAAATTGAGGCAGGTACCGTCATTGGAGATAATGTTACCATTGCTGGTGATGCTAATCTCAAGCGTCCGATTGTTTGGAATGGGGCAATTATTGGCGAAGAAGCCCATTTATCTGCTTGTGTAATTTCTCGTGGCACCCGTGTAGACCGCCGCGCTCATGTGTTGGAAGCGGCTGTAGTTGGTTCGCTTTCTACGGTGGGTGAAGAAGCCAAAATTAGCCCTGGTGTGCGGGTTTGGCCTAGTAAAAAGATTGAGTCTGGTGCGATTTTAAACATTAACTTGATTTGGGGGAATACCGCCCAACGGAATCTATTTGGACAGCGTGGGGTGCAAGGTTTAGCTAATATTGACATCACCCCAGAATTTGCGGTGAAGTTGGGTGCTGCTTACGGTTCTACTTTAAAACCAGGTTCTCAAGTGTCAGTTTCCCGTGACCAGCGGAATATCTCGCGCATGGTGACGCGATCGCTGATTGCTGGTCTGATGTCGGTGGGGGTTGATATTCAAAACCTCGATGCTACGGCGATTCCTATGGCGCGGACGGTTATTCCCAAAATGGGGATAACTGGCGGTATTCATGTGCGGGTACACCCAGACCGTGCTGATTACATCCTGATTGAATTTATGGACGCCAAAGGGATTAATATTTCTAAAGGGCAGGAAAAGAAAATTGAGGGGGCTTATTTTAAGGAAGATATGCGGCGATCGCAAATTCATGAAATTGGTGATGTCGCCTACCCCAGTCAAGTTAGTGACATTTATTGCAAGGCGTTTGAGAAGCTATTGCACGTTGACACCCTGCGTAACAGTCGGGCAAAAATCGTCATAGACTATGTTTATGCGGTGTCTGGGGCTGTATTACCCCAAATGTTACATAAATTTGGGGCGGATGCAGTGGTGCTAAACGCCAGTTTGAATAAAACGGCGATGTCTACTACTGACCGCGAAACATTGCTGACTCAACTTGGTCATGTAGTCGAGGCGTTAAAGGCTAATTTTGGTGTGCAAGTATCGGCAAATGGGGAACAACTTATTTTAGTCGATGAATCTGGTATTCCCATTCGGGGGGAAACCCTCACCGCCCTGATGGTAGACATGATCTTAATGTCTAACCCCAGAGGGGCTGTAGTGGTGCCAGTTCATGCTTCTAGTGCGGTGGAACAAGTCGCCCGTCGCCATGATGGGAAGGTAATTCGCACCAAAGCCAATCCCACAGCCTTGATGGAGGCTTCCCAAAAATACCCAAATGTGGTATTGGCAGGTAGTGGGGAGACTGGTTTTATTTTCCCACAACTGCATCCGGGATTTGATTCGATGTTTTGCATCGCCAAGCTCATTGAAATGTTAACAATACAAGAGCGATCGCTTGCGGCTGTGCGCTCAGAATTACCCCGTGTGGTTCACAAAAATTATACAGTCCGCTGTCCCTGGAGTGTTAAGGGGGCGCTGATGCGTCATTTGGTGGAAACTAACCCCGCGCAAAATCTAGAATTAATCGATGGGGTGAAAATTCGTCAGCCCTACGATGACAGTTGGCTACTAGTTTTACCCGATGCTAGTGAACCGGTAGTGCATTTGTATGCTAATAGCAATGAGCGCGATTGGGTCGATGAGACTTTAAGACATTACCGTAAGCGCGTGCAGATATTTGTGGAGAAGGAACAGGAACAACAGCCGGCTGAGGTGTAAGCGAACTCTATCTATGGCTTGCGGGGGCGCAAGGCCTTGGGGGGCGCAAGGCCTTGCGCCCCTACGGAGAATCATCCTGACATGGCGGATAAAATGCAATACAGTTCAGTTAGGCTCGAATGATATACACTGTAGGGGCACGGCATCCAAAATTTTTTCTTCTAATTGACAATTTTATTCGTGCCGTGCCCCTACGACAATTTTCCTTAACTGAACCGTATTGGGATAAAATGGGTGTCAATCGGTTATTGTGGTGCAATGAGCTTCGGGGGCGCAACGTTCATCACGTAGCTATGTCAGTGGATTGGCGGATTGAAAAATTTGTTCAGCAGTCAGAGCCAAGTCTGGAAAAGTTAGGGATTCGATGCGATCGCCATTTCGGAATTGCTTAACAAGGTATTCCCCTTCAACTAACGAGTAAATCGAGATAGTTGGTTGTTTAGGATTACCAATGAATTTTCTACCACCACTAGCAGCATAATCTACAATCCAGTATTCTGGGATGCCAATAGCCTCGTACTGACCAAGTTTGGTAAAGTAATCATCACGCCAGTTCGTGCTGACAACTTCTATAACTAATGGGATTGATGACGGTTGACTAACTGTTGATTTATTTCTCCACTTTGGCTCATTGACTAAGTTGGGGCGATTCAACAACAGTATGTCAGGTAAGAAAGTAGATTCACTTTCAGTTGATTGAACAAACCCCATTTTAGGAATCAAATAGGGTTTTGAAATCCGGGCGCACTCCTGCAAAATTTGCTGGATTAAGAATGCGATAAGTAATTCATGATCACCTGTTGGTGGTGGTATTTGTTTGATAAATCGATTATGCAGTTCGTAACGCAACTGTGTTGAATTAGCAGGATACCAGTCTAGAAACTGGTCAACAGAAATCGTCATTGGTAGCGATTGAATCATTTATCTACCTCCAAAAAGTCAATGAAAAACTCCATCCACTCTTGGGTGGAGTTTTAGAGCATCGAGCATGGGGAAGAGTAACCAATGCCCTATGTATGCCCTATGCCCCTCCTCGGCGGCTTCTCTCCCTCTCCACCCACTCTTGGGTGCAGTTTCCCGCGAACGGGTTTTGTTAATTTGAAAGATGAATATCTAAAAATTATAAATCAGTTTGACGGAAGCTTCAATCCCGCGAACGGGTTTCATTAATTTGAAAGTCTTCGGCTTTTGAAAAGACTCTGCGGCACTATGGAATGTTTCAATCCCGCGAACGGGTTTCATTAATTTGAAAGTATAATCCCGTTATAGGGATTCAATAAAAATATGGAGTTTCAATCCCGCGAACGGGTTTCATTAATTTGAAAGCAGAAACTATTTATCAGCCACAGCCAAAGCCATGCTGTTTCAATCCCGCGAACGGGTTTCATTAATTTGAAAGTTGCTATCAGCAGAATATTCGATGATAAAAAAGTGTTTCAATCCCGCGAACGGGTTTCATTAATTTGAAAGTCCTATTTAGGGATTGCTTCAATGAATTAAGGAACTGTTTCAATCCCGCGAACGGGTTTCATTAATTTGAAAGAACAATGCGGGTGTATGGCTGGTTGTAATTGGGGATGTTTCAATCCCGCGAACGGGTTTCATTAATTTGAAAGCGATGAAGCTGATGAAATTGTTGAATTACAGCCTGTAGGTTTCAATCCCGCGAACGGGTTTCATTAATTTGAAAGTTGAAAGTGCATCCGCCCGTTATCCCTCATAATCACATTCTTGTTTCAATCCCGCGAACGGGTTTCATTAATTTGAAAGTTGGTTTTGGGATGCTTGTCGCCCTTACCTAGTACGTTTCAATCCCGCGAACGGGTTTCATTAATTTGAAAGTTCCCATTAATGTTATCCCAAATACCTGATAGCGGTTTCAATCCCGCGAACGGGTTTCATTAATTTGAAAGGCCATAAGCAACCAGTCCACCGGCTGAATCAAAATAGTTTCAATCCCGCGAACGGGTTTCATTAATTTGAAAGTCCGCCAGCCAGAAGCTAGTTATAGACCAAGTTTTAGAAGCAATTTTGGCGGGACTAATTTAAAAAGCCATTTCAGCCTTTGTCAAGAGCCAACCAAAAAACATTCATGACGCCGAAAGTATTGAATTGTCAAGGTTCTGGCGATTTGGCGGGAGGTTATGGGTTTTCGCCCGCGCTTTCCCCTGCCAAAAACTGGCTTACCGAAAGTATAAGCTCATACTTCATTATTTTACGTTGCCACTTTACAAAAGTTATCCAAAATCCAATATAGTTCAGTTAACTGAACCCTGTTGAAAATTGTTCGAGCCAAGGGATTTAAGGCGTTTGTTCTATCAAAGTCTTAACCCTCATCAGCAGATAGCAAGACAATTGCATACAACTTTTGGCTAACCCGAAAGTCAGCAGTAGCAATTAACTGATCAATCAATGGTTTAATAGCTGGAATTAACCCTTGTTTTTTGGCTTGTAGCAAGACTCCCAACAGACCCGTTACATTTAGTCCATAACTTGTAGCGACTGCTCGTCCTCGGCGTTCGTCCATTAATAGCAAGTCAGCTTTCAGTTCTTTGGATAAAATAATTGCTTCGGCTTCTCCTAAGTCAATATTGTCCTGTTTTTCCTGAATTTCTGTAACTTCTTGAGAATTAACAACAGCTATCGTCTGAATCCAAGATAGCTGTTGTACTTCTACTGCGCCAGGGACAACTTTATCTACACCGACCATCTCGTTATAAACGGCTTGGGGAATGATAACGCGACTATACAACTGACGCAGTAAATCTAACTGACCAATCGCTGCCAAGTTTGTGATCGGTGATGTGTCGCTAACTATAATCACAACAAGCCCATTGATTGCAGTGTCCGCACATCGGATTGGAAGTCTTCTACATCATAGTTGATGTGTAAACCGCGTTTAGCCAGTTCATGCTGGAATTCAAGTACTGTGATTCCTGTCCAGGCTCGAACTTTGCCACTGCTAATTTTACCTTGCTCATAAAGCAAGATGCCAATTTCTAATTTCAGTTCATCCTCAGTCATGTTTGATGCTCGGAGGATGTCATCGGGAATTATGACGCTCATACGAGAAAACTCCAATTCATAGTTTATTCTAATTCTTTTCTCCTAGTACCGTGACTAGAAGGACGGGGTTTTAAACCCAAATTTTCGATAATCCTGATTTTACCTTGCCACTTTACAAAAGTTATCCAAAATCCCCGACAAAAAAATGATTGATATCAAATTTTGACTACAACATTTCCGAAACTTGTATTAGGCTAGGTGTCATAGAAATACAGATAACCGCATGAAGCTTTTTTTACAGCCTCTTTTCTCTCAGATGAACCCAGGCGTCGAGAATTGTCCTTTGGGGTGTAAGTCTGAATGTATTGTCACTCAAAAGGCTCCTGACCTGCAAGCACCACCTGGATGTGCTTGTCCTCTATCATCGCACCAAGCCCAGACCTATGGTGAAATTATACATGGGGATGCAGATATTATTTGCAATCAAGCCGCAACTGGTGACGGTAAGACCCTAGGTGCAAATTTACCAGCATTGATTAATCCTGAGTTTCGGATTATGGGGTTATATCCCACAATCGAACTGGTGGAAGACCAAGCGGAACAGCAAAACAAATATCATACGCTGTTTGGATTGGATGCTGCTCAACGGGTAGACCGTTTATTTGGTGCGGAATTAAGCAGAAGAGTGAAGCAAGCAAATAAGAGTAATAAATTTCAAGAATTACTGCTAGCGATTCAACAAAAGCCGATTTTGCTGACCAACCCTGATATTTTCCATTATATTACTCACTATCAATATCGCGACCCTGCTTATGGTAGCGATCAACTACCGTTAGTATTAGCAGAATGGCCTGATTTGTGGGTCCTTGATGAATTTCATATTTTTGGTAGTCATCAAGAAACTGCAGCTTTAAATAGTTTAGCTTTTATTCGTCGTAGCCAAGAAAATCAAACTCGTCCCCGGCGGTTTTTATTTACTTCCGCAACGCCAAAACCCGATTTTATCGAACAATTACGCAAAGCAAACTTTAAAGTTGCTGCGGTTGAGGGTGTTTATACAAATGAAGAAACTCCGGGTTTTCGCCAAATTCTGCAAGCTGTGGAATTAGAGTTTGTGGAATTAGCCAAAGATGCAGACACCCTGACATGGTTAAAACAAAACATTTCTACCATTGAGCAAATTTTAAATAAAGAGTCAAAAGCCAGAGGATTAATTATTGTTAATTCGGTAGCGAAAGCTGGTCAAGTGACTCGGTTACTAGATAAGTTATTACCAGGGGTAAAAGTTAGAGAAATTAGCGGACGCATCGACAGACAACAAAGATTGCAAGTTCAAAGCGACTTGAAAGATGCTAAACAGCCAGTGTTAGTTGTGGGTACTTCTGCAGTTGATGTTGGTGTAGACTTTAAAATTCATCTGTTAATCTTTGAAAGCAGCGACTCCGCAACAGTAACCCAGCGTTTGGGAAGATTGGGGAGACATCCGGGCTTTAATACCTACACAGCATTTATTTTGATTCCTGGTCATACACCTTGGGTGATGGCTAGACTACAAGAAAAAATTGGTTTTCAAGAAACAGTAACACGGGATATTTTAGCGTTGGCGATCGCCTGTGCTTTTGATCCACCCAAAGAATTTGAAAACTATCGCCAGCGTTGGGGTGCATTACAAGCACAGGGAATGTTTTGGCGGATGACCCAAGAGAACAGAAAAGTTAGTGAAATCGTGCGCCAAAGCATGACAGAAGATTTGCAGCGCTTATATTCCCAAGATTTTAAGTCAGCACATAAACAGTGGTTTGCAATGCAAAATAATCCCGTTGGTAAAGCCACTCAAAAAGAACTATTAAGCTTCCGAGGTGGTTCAACATTACAAGCTGCAGTTTGGGATAGCAATAATTTTTATGCTTACGACTTACTCCGATTATTACCCTATGCGCGAGTAGAAATCATTGACAGCGAGACATTTTTAAATGCAGCTAATAACTCAGGACGAGGCGAAGAAGAATTTCCCGATGATTTTATTCAAGTTTATCTTCGTATCCAAGAATGGACTGATAACAGAATTGATAACCTTAGTTTCCATACCAATCGCCTGAGTAGCGAATTAGCAATTGGCGAACTGTGTTTAATCGATAAATTAAGCTTAATTGGACATCCTCAATCTGATGTCATTAAATGTTTACAACAAAAACAACTACTAACCTTTCTAGTACCAGTCAACAAAAACAAACAAAATAGCCATTGGGAAGTAAGTCGCACCCTAAATCTTAGTCCATTATTTGGTTTATATCGCCTAGTTGATGCTAGCGAACAAACTTACGCCTGTGCATTTAATCAAGATGCACTACTTCTCGAATCTTTAAAATGGCGCTTAAAAAAATTCACCAACACCCGCTTTCAATCCTCCATATTTTAACCCAAACTCAGCGTACCTCCGCGTTAAAAATCGCTCCTCATCTTATTATGTCTACCCTCCTCCAAACCCTCCTCATCGAAACCATCTCAAAAGATACGGTTCTTGGGTACTTAGCGTGCTAAAATGTTAAGATATTTTTTAATAATGTTTAATAAAATAAATTATGAAACGAATAATGACTCAACTCCTAAATTTGCCTGAAGTATTAGTAGAATCAAGCCTACAAGAGGGTCAAGTCCTAATTCTATCAGTAGGTAAAAAAGCGAAAAGTGCATCGTGCCCACACTGTGGTCAAAACTCAAGACATTTACATCAAAATCAAAAATGTTTAGTGAAAGATTTACCGATGGGGGATTTTGAAGTAATACTGAATGTCAATAGACGAAGATTCAAGTGTAAAAAATGCCGAAAAACATTTAATGAAAAGCTAGATTTTCTAGGAGCAAGAAAGAGGTATACATACCGATATGCGGAATATATTATCAAACAAGTGATTAATAGTAATGTAAGTAATGTGGCAAGAAATAATGGACTAACTAATGAATAAGTCATATCAATGCTTGAAGATGTAGCTAAAAATGTGATGCCAATAGATGTCAAAGATTTAAGAAGATTAGGAATAGATGAAATTAGTTTGGTCAAAGGACAAGGAAAATTTATTGTCGTGCTAGTAGATATAGATTCAGGTAAATTGATAGGTTTAGTAAAAGAAAGAAAACAAATTGAAATCAAAAAAACCATGAGAATGTGGGGAGAAAAAGTTTTGTCACAAATAGAAGAAGTAAGTATTGATATGACAGGCAATTATAAATCTTTAATTGAGAAGATTTGTCCAAACGCCCTTGTAACGGTAGATAGGTTCCATGTTACTAAATTAGTACATGAAGAATTAAATCGAGCTAGGATAGCAGAAAAGAAAATAGCATCTGAGTTAAATGCCCCGGAAAGAAAAAAAGTATTTGAAAGTTTAAAAGGAAATAAATTTACAATTCTAAAAGCCGAGAATAAGCTCACCGAAAAGCAAAAAGATAAATTAAATAGAATTAAACAAGCTTCTCCTTTAATAGCTAGAATGCATTCATTAAAAGAAGATTTTCACAATTTATTTGAAGACAATAAAAATGTGGTAACGGGAACGCTAGAATTAATCAATTGGTTAAAAAAAGCTGAACCATATTATCAAAGAAGTGTGCAGACAATTAAACGGTGGTTTGGAGAAATAGTCGGATATTTTGAACGAAGGACTACCAGTGGAGTAGTAGAAGGAATAAATAATAAACTGAAGTTAATAAAGCGAAGTGGATTTGGATTTAGAAACTTTCGTAATTTTGAGATTAGAGCTTTACTTTCTTGGCATTATCCTATCAATTTAGCACGCTAAGTACGCAAGAGCCGTTTTTGCAAGCATGGGAACGCAAAATGACCGATGAGTTTAAGCATCCCACCTTTGGCTATCGTTGCAGCTATCGTCGTGCCATTGAATTGCAAGCACGTTTATTAAGTCGTCATTTACAAGAAGACGTTCCCTATAAACCGTTACATAAATCCTACTCAAACCTAGTCAACACCTATCAAAGCTATTCAACTGAGTTTGAGTTTCGTTTATTTCCTGCTACCCTTCGGGAACGCTAAGAGCGAACATTCTGGCAACGTCGGCGTTAACCAGTCCACAGGCTAAAACTGTCTAACTGACAGCTTGACTCAAATTGATTGCTGCGTTTAAATCTCGGTCAATTGTGAAACCGCAGTTACCACACTCAAACACTCTTTCTGATAGCGAGAGCGTTTCTTTTTTGGTTCCGCAGTTAGAGCAGGTTTTGGAACTAGGAAACCATCTATCAACTACAACCAAATTAGAACCATACAGTTTGCACTTGTATGTTAATTGACGGCGAAACTCGAAGAATCCCATATCAGTAATTGCCTTAGCTAGTTTGTGGTTAGCCAACATTCCAGACACATTAAGGTCTTCAATCACTACTGTGCCGTGGTTCTTGGCTAGTAGTGTCGTGAGCTTGTGTAATGTATCTTTTCGGATGTTGGCTATCTTTCTATGCAGTCTAGCAATCTTTATCTGTGCTTTTTTCCAGTTAGCTGAACCGATGACTTTATGACGATTCAACCATTGCATTCTTGACAGCTTGGCTTCATATTTCTTGTAGGATTTGGCTCCTAAAAAAACTTCACCAGTCGAGAGTATAGCCAGTGCCTTAACACCAAGGTCAACGCCGACAATACTCTTGTTGCCTAAATCCTGTTGTTCTACATCAAATCTGAAACTGATAAACCATCTGTCGGCTTGACGAGATATTGTACAAGATTTAGTTAATACTTGTGGTAATCGTTCATAAGTTTTGAGAACACCAATAATAGGTACTTGAATCTTGTTATTGTCTAAAATTTTGACTGTGCCTTCTAATGTGAAAGAATCACGTTTACCTTTCTTTTTAAACTTGGGTACTCCAGCCTGATGGTCAAAACAGCGTTTCCAGGATTCTCGCAAAGCCATCAATGCTTGCTGTGGAGTAGATTTTGAGCATTCGTAGTACCATTCGTTTTCAGATTTCACCAATGCCACTAACCATTTGTGCAAGTCAATAGCAGTAGGAAATTTAATCTTAGAACCGGGATTTTCTTTGTTGTGGTCAAGAATTTGCTTTGTTAAAGCAAGTCCCCAATTCCAAGCATGACGAGCTACTCCACAATGTTTAGCGAATGCTATGCGTTGCTGATTATTCAGTTTCAATTCAGTTTTGAATCCGAGTAGCACGGTAACTCCTTAATCCATTCTCTAAATGCTTGTGACATATTCCAACCTTGCTTATCTGCGTAAGCTTGAAGTTTATTTATTTCTTCTTGACTGAGTAAAGCTTTAAACCATTTATCGCGTTTAGGCATAACTTTTTTGACTCTATGGGTCTATCTTACCCAAGAAATACCCATATATCAAGTAGTATTAACCGTACTAAAGCCGTACAAATATTAAAAAGCTCCCCAAAATTGAGTAGTTATGAAGAGAGGTGATAAGGAATTAAGTTACAGTTTCTAGCCCTGACACTGCGATGAGTACGTTATTTTACCTGATCATTTATGATTTACCGGATAGCAAGGCGGCGAATAAGCGGCGGACAAAACTCCATAAAATGCTCTCTGGTTATGGAACTTGGACACAGTACAGTGTGTTTGAATGTTTTTTGAGTGCTGTCCAGTTCGCTAAATTGAAGGTGCAAGTTGAAACCTTGATTAAACCAGCTGAAGATTCAGTCAGGATCTATGTTTTGGATGCTGGCTCGGTACGCAAAACCATTACTTATGGTTCCGAACAACCTCGACAGCAAGAGACAATCATATTATGATGGTAATATGATCCAAGTCCAATTTTTGGCAGGGCAAAGCACGGGCGAAAACCCATAACCTCCCGCCAAATCCCCAGAACCTTGACAATTCCATACTTTCAGCGTTTTCATATCCAATGTAGAGTCTACTACTGAATGCCGGAAACGGACTTTTAAAGTAGTCCTGCCAAAATTGCCGGTAGGAATGGCTCTATGATTAGGTTCTGGCTGGCGGACTTTCAAATTAATGAAACCCGTTCGCGGGATTGAAACTTGCCATAGGGGGACTATCCAGAATCCCAAGAACTTTCAAATTAATGAAACCCGTTCGCGGGATTGAAACTATTCCTAACTACTACACAGGGAATAAAATTTAAGCTATCTTTCAAATTAATGAAACCCGTTCGCGGGATTGAAACGACAAGCTAAAGGCTCTTGGCATTTCACCCCTAAACTTTCAAATTAATGAAACCCGTTCGCGGGATTGAAACCCCGCAGCAAAAGTAGGAGGAACATCAAGAACAAGACCTTTCAAATTAATGAAACCCGTTCGCGGGATTGAAACATTTCTCCAGCACGCCTACCGTTAGCGTTAGGGGCCAACTTTCAAATTAATGAAACCCGTTCGCGGGATTGAAACACTTCGCGCACTTGGGCACGAAAATAGATATCTTTGCTTTCAAATTAATGAAACCCGTTCGCGGGATTGAAACAAACTGATGAAACCTACTTGCACTAACTGCAAACTTTCAAATTAATGAAACCCGTTCGCGGGATTGAAACAATTGAGGGATAGCACAAACCTGCCTATCCTTACCCCAACTTTCAAATTAATGAAACCCGTTCGCGGGATTGAAACCGCTGTTCTGTCACCGCTAGCCGAATCTAACGCGGCTCTTTCAAATTAATGAAACCCGTTCGCGGGATTGAAACATTGCATCCCACCGCTCTTTGGTGGGGATGGGTACTTTTTTACTTTCAAATTAATGAAACCCGTTCGCGGGATTGAAACATGGCAAGGATTCTGCTAATGTTGTTTTAATCGGTCAGCTTTCAAATTAATGAAACCCGTTCGCGGGATTGAAACATCCAGGTTTGCATCTCAGTTCCCGTACCACCAGCAACTTTCAAATTAATGAAACCCGTTCGCGGGATTGAAACTGCTAAAATCAGTGCTGGAATCTTAACCAAAAAAAACTTTCAAATTAATGAAACCCGTTCGCGGGATTGAAACAGGACACTATCGCAACTCTTCTCTCTAGACGACTGGCTTTCAAATTAATGAAACCCGTTCGCGGGATTGAAACAACTAGCTGACAAGGGTCACTTGGTGGTGTGGTTGGTGGTGTCTTTCAAATTAATGAAACCCGTTCGCGGGATTGAAACCCAGGAACATGAATAGGAACCTCACAATTTCCCAAACTTTCAAATTAATGAAACCCGTTCGCGGGATTGAAACTATTTCCCATCATTACCAACCCAAGGCTTAATCCGCCTAACTTTCAAATTAATGAAACCCGTTCGCGGGATTGAAACCTAGCACGAAGTACCCCGAATCCGCATCCGTTCACTTTCAAATTAATGAAACCCGTTCGCGGGATTGAAACGAGCCGGGGAAAGAGCCAAAGGGGCGGATGATGGGCTTTCGCTTTCAAATGGGGATGTAGAAACCCCATCTTCAACGAAGTAAGATGGGGTAGTTCATTAGTTCTCAAATATCCTCTAATTACCAGCGTCAACTACCTACACTTCCCTAACGGGTAAGTGTAGGCTTGCGGAAAACCTAGCTTGCTAGGCTCACGGTACGCAACTAAGAGTTGGTTAGGGCGTAGAGATTTGGTAAGGACAAACGTACAAATATTTCCCTAGTTTGTACACGCCACTTGCTTTAAGCCGGCGAACCCGTCCAACGCAGTGGCTCCTCTTTGCGGTCTAGTCGTGAATAGAAGATACGCTTGCCAAATTGCCCGAAGGGACTGGATTTATTCCTAAATACAAATTAGTAATAATTTGGGTTATCCTCATGAATCAAAATAATCAAGTTATACGAGTACCAGTAATATCTCCAAAAGGAATTGCACTTATGCCAACCACACCAGCACGGGCTAGGAAATGGATAAAATCTGGTAAAGCTGTTGGTAAACATAATAAAGTTGGTGTTTTTTACGTTCAATTATTGCGCGAAGCATCTGGACATGAGACACAAGAAATAGTAGTTGGCACGGATAGAGGTAAAGCATTTACAGGTATTGCTTTTCAATCAAAGCTGGCGACGATTGCGTTATTTCATGCTTGTTTACCTGGTTTCTACAAATCCAAGAAAACCAGCAAAGATAGACAGTCTGTGACAGGAAAAATGGAGAAACGCACAGAACTACGTCGTACTCGTAGAGGACAGCGTATTAATCGTAAAGTTGCTTTTAAATTACGCAATCACCGAGAAAAAAGGTTTAACAATCGTCGTCAAAACAAGCTACCACCTAGCGTAAAAGCTAACCGAGAAATGGAATTAAGAATCTTGTCAGAAATGTCTAAAATAATTCCTATCTCCGAGATTAGAGACGAGTCGTGTGGTGGTAATTCCAAACGGAATGGATTTGGCATATCTCCTGTAACAGTTGGGCAAGAATGGTTTAGAGTCGAAGCGTCAAAGCTTGCACCAGTCAAAGAAATAGATTCTTTGGATACCGGGAAATACCGCACTCGGCTAGGTCTTGTTAAAGACAAGAAAGATAAATCAAAACAGACTCCAGAAACCCATGCTAACGATGCAATAGCATTAGCATCTACCGCATTTATTCAATACAAAGCTTTCCATACCCAAAAAAGTCACGGGCATCATTGGGTTGGGGAATGTGTTGTAACTCCATCACCATTCATTGTGATTACTCGACCTAAATTATTTAGGAGAAAATTGCATCAAGAAAACTACTCAAAGGGGGGAATTTTAAAGCGGCAAGGTGGAACAATAACACCATTTGGTTTTCGGTCAGGTGACTATGTTCAAACCTCTCGCAAGGGAGAAGTAATACGCGGTTGGGTTGGCGGATTTACTAATTCTGGGAAAACCAAAAATATTTCCATCTATGACCACAACTGGTCACGTATTGGTCAATTTAATCCCAACAATGTCAAGTTAATAAAACGGAGTACGAGATTATGCGTTGTTGCATAAACTATTGCTTGTTTTGTCGCTGTCCTCCTCCCTCTTCTTGCTGTGCAAGAAAATGGTCGCAGGACGCAACAAAACAAGCCCGCAATTCCTCCCAACACCGAATCAGAGATTTCGGTGTGGGACTCCTTGCGGTTCGAGTTGAAAAATTTGCTCTGCAGTTAAATTCAAATCTCGAAAAGTTGGTGATATTATCCTATCATTACCCCTAAACTGGCTAACCTGATACTCACCCTCAACCAACAAGTAAACTGATATAGTTGGTTGTTTAGAATTGCCAATAAACTTTCTTGCACCATTAGCTAAATAATCAACAATCCAGTATTCAGGAATGCCAATACCCTCATATTCGCCAGCTTTTTTATAGTAATCATCACGCCAATTTGTACTGACAACCTCAATAACTAATGGAACTGAGGCACCTTGAGTTACTGTCGATTCTTTTTTCCATAATGGTTCATTTGCTAAATTATTGCGGTTCAATATCAGCAAATCTGGCAAATAGGCTGATTCACCAAAAAGCGATTTGACTAATACTTGTTTGGGGATGGAATAGGGGAGGTTTATTCGTTTAATTTCTGTAGCTAGTTCCAGAGTTAAAAACCCTGTAATTTCTTCATGATCTCCCACTGGTTGTGCTATTTCAACAATCACTCCATCATGTAATTCGTAGCGTCCCCCGTCAGGTTTCCATTGAATAAATTCTGTAAAATTTACTAATTTGGTTTTTGGTATAGCTGCAGTCATACTGTCAATTCCTTAGAGGTTGTTTGAAAAGTCCGTTTTCATGTGTCCTGGCGATTAGAAATCGCGGCTACACAGACAAAACCTGCACTTCGACAAGCTCAGTGACCACCTCCGCAGGTTGGAAAAACCTTCTCTTCGACACGCACTCGCGTTCGTAGAGAAAATATTGTGTTACTCCCTTCCCGCTGGAAGATTACCGAAATAATTTTTAGCTCACGCAAAGGCGCAAAGGCGCAAAGAAGGAAAATTATAGGTAATCTTAGACCGGGAAGGGAGTAGTCCACGGAGGTGGACTTTGCTTGTGTAGTTGTCACCTTCATTCGCCCAAAACTTTTCAAACATCCTCTTATGGGCGACAGATTTATTCAATTCTCAAATGGTAAACTAGGATATGGACTCTTAGGAAATATCGCCAACTCAGTTTCCGGGTCAAAAAAGTGAATTTTATCTGTCACCAGCGATAACCAAAGTTGCTCACCAGGACGCACTAATTTATCTGGTGGTACCCGCACTTGCAGATAATTATCAGTCTGGGACAGTCTCACACTAATAAAAGAATCATTACCAAGATTCTCTACCACATCTACATCCACTGGTAAATTTTTCGTAGCAGGTACACCCATAATTAAGTGTTCTGGACGCATACCTAAAATTATGGTTTGTCCGTCGTATTTTTGCAGAGCATTGACCCAGATATCTGGTAAAGTGAAGCGAAACTGGGAATGGCTAATTAATAATGGGGCGTGAAATTCTACCGGGATAAAATTCATCGGTGGTGAACCAATGAATTCGGCGACAAAGCGGTTAGCAGGGCGGTTGTAAAGTTCTAGAGGTGCAGCCACTTGCTGGATTTGTCCCTGATTCATAATTGCAATGCGATCGCCCATTGTCATTGCTTCGGTTTGGTCGTGGGTAACGTAAATGGTCGTTGTCCCTAATTGTCGCTGCAATTTCACAATTTGAGCGCGAGTTTCAGCCCGCAGTTTAGCATCTAAATTCGACAGCGGTTCATCCATCAAAAACACTTGGGGATTCCGGGCGATCGCCCTTCCTAATGCTACCCGTTGTCTTTGTCCCCCAGATAATTGTTTGGGTAATCGATTTAACAATGGTTCAATTTGTAACAATTGGGCAACGTTCAGCACCCGTTGAGCTACAGCCCGTTCCCTATCAGAAACATAACGGAGTCCTTTAGGTAACTTTCTTGTCATCTCCACCAGTAGATTTTCAGCCCACGGTGGAAGTTGGGAGGATGAGGAAGTATTTTCTTCTTCCCTTGAATAGTCTCCCCCTCCTCCTCGGCGCCGTAGACCAAAAGCAATGTTGTCATACACCGTCATGTGGGGATAGAGGGCGTAATTTTGAAACACCATTGCGATGTCCCGTTCCTTGGGGGGGAGGTCATTAATCAAGCGATCGCCTAGCCAAATTTTACCGCCAGTCATCACCTCCAACCCAGCTATTAACCGCAGCAGGGTACTTTTACCACAACCAGAGGGTCCCACCAGCACGATAAATTCCCCATCTTCGACGGTGAGGTTAATCTGTCGCAAGACATTAATATTGTCTGCACGTTCTGACGCTGTATCACTTTTTTGGGATAGTGACGTAGTACCTTCCCCTTTGCGGGGGGGAAAACTTTTATAAATGTTTTCTAAAATAACTTGGGACACGGGTGTTAATTGGGGATTGGGGATTGGGGACTGGGGGAGGGGGAGATGAGGGAGATGAGGGAGAAATAACAAATGAGAACAGTCAACCGTCAACCGTCAACCGTCAACCGTCAACCATCAACGGACACATAATACACGTTCTTTGTCAATACGAAAAGTTAAATAAATAGCTTTCACCATAAAAAGAACACTACCCTTAATTCTAGGGCTATTAGAAGGTGTCGTTTGTAGCCATTTATGTTTGGCTTGAGCATAAGTTTCAATTGCTACCCAGCTATCTGCTCCAGTGAGTACCGCTTCGCAATAGCAACGATATCTATTAGCAGATGCTGTTTAGTGCGCTCAATTCTTGGATCTTCTAGACCAGAAAAGTGTTTGAGGATGGTATCGTCAAAGTTTGGGTTCATAAGTAGTGGATGCACCGAGCGCCTGGAGTAGCAGCAAAAATGCTAACCCTCTACTATACCTCATTTTTCGTTCCAATTAAGATGCGTTTGCCCTGCTCTACAATATAACTCCAACAATGTGGAGAAATAAAACCATGAGCAACTTTATTGAGGAGAGAGTCCCAGCTAAAACCGTGAGAAACTAACTCCTTAAGAATATCCTACTTGACGGCAAAATTGTGCATTGAAATGGCGAGTGGTAGCACTTAAGCTAAATAACTTAGGGCACATAATTAGCCATCATGAACTGCCTCATCGCCGTGGTTCCCCTTGAATCGTGACTCTTTACCGCCATAACAAAAAATATATGTGCCTAAAATCACAGCCAACCACTTTTCAAACAACCTCTTATGTTTAAAGAAGTGCTGAATACTGTACGTAGGTACACAAAAGCTTTCTGCCGTTCTCTACCGTTCTTATGGACAGCAGCACCAAAAGAAACAATCTTGATGATTGCTGGTGTGTTGTTGCAGGGAATTGTTCCCGCAATCAGCATTACTATTACCAAGCAAGTGGTAGATAAAGTGGCAATAGCTGTGAACGAAGGTAAGGAAATTACTGTTGAACTCATGGCTGGCTTGGTAGCTGCATGGGTTGGGGCTTTGCTGCTACAGGCTCTCCTGCGACCTTGGATGTCAGCAATTCAAGGAAACTTGGGTGAAAAGCTAACGACTCACATTAACTTGTTGTTGATGCGTAAAGCTGACACTTTTCCCGATCTGAACCGTTTTGAAGACTCAAAGTTTTATGACGAGCTACGGCTTCTCCAAGAACAAGTAAACTATCAGCCAATGGGTTTTATTGGCAATTTGGCTGAGGGAGGCAGCAGTTTATTCACTTTGGTGACTATGATAGTGCTGCTATTCCCACTGGGATTTTGGATTCCGTTTGTGATTATCATTACAACCATACCCCAGATATATGTTTCCTTCCAGTATGAAATGATTATTTGGGGAGCTATGTATGACAAAAGTCCAGAAGCCAGGCGGATGCAGTATTGCTCTTCGGTGATGCTTACTGATACTTACGCTAAAGAAGTGCGATTGTTTAAGCTTGGTTCTTTGTTTATTAGTCGATATATCAAAGAATTCCAGTCTTTACATCAAACTATGCGTCACTTGCGTGGTAAACAAGCTTTTTGGGCAGCACGTTTATCTGTGATGAGTGCTTTGGGGAATGGCTTTGCCTTTTATTGGGTGGTGCAGCAGGCTTTTAGAGGAGAGATTAGCCCAGGAAGTGTACTTCTTTTCGTGCAATCACTAGCTTACCTCCAGCAGAATTTAGAACAATGTATCACTGTCTCTTTAACTACCTTTGAGACTCTACTCTATATGCA
This sequence comes from Gloeotrichia echinulata CP02, assembly GCA_038087035.1. Classification (NCBI taxonomy): domain Bacteria; kingdom Bacillati; phylum Cyanobacteriota; class Cyanophyceae; order Nostocales; family Gloeotrichiaceae; genus Gloeotrichia; species Gloeotrichia echinulata. The sequence goes on from CP051187.1 coordinate 2,592,814, forward strand.
GCAGTTTTTTGGTTTCCTTGATAGCCAAGCTACCATGCCTGTGTGCATTCCGGGTAAACCAGTACCTGTTCCCATGCGAACGGGCATCACTTTTAACAAAGTACAGTTTTGCTATCCAGACAATCGGTCTGCTTTAACAGATGTTTCCTTTACTCTGGAACCTGGAGAAACCGTAGCTTTGGTAGGGGAAAATGGCGCAGGCAAGACCACGCTCGTAAAGCTGCTGACGCGGTTATATGACCCTACAGAAGGAGCTATTTTGGTCGATGGTGTGGACTTGAGGGAATTAAATTTGGATGGGTGGCGACAGAAGATTGCTGTGGTGTTTCAAGACTTTAGTTGCTATGCACTTACCCTGGGAGAAAATATTGCATTGGGAGACATTGAGGCATTGGATGACTCAGAACGCCTCAGACGTGCAGTCCAAAAAGCTGGTATAGCTGAACTGGTCGAAAAATTTCCTCAAGCAGAACTTACTCCTTTAGGTAAGCAATTTGGTGGTACAGAACTTTCGGGAGGGGAATGGCAAAAATTAGCGATCGCTAGAGCCTTCATGCGGGAAGAAGCCCAAATACTGATTCTTGATGAGCCTACAGCTGCCCTTGACCCCCGCAGCGAGTATGAGGTATACCGACGCTTTGTAGAACTAGCTCAAGGTAAGACTACGCTTTTAATTACTCATCGACTAGCTTCAGTACGCATGGCTGACCGGATCTTAGTTTTGAAGCATGGGCAGCTGATTGAAGAAGGTACTCACGAGGAGCTATTAGGACGTAAAGGTGAGTATGCGACGCTTTGGAATATGCAAGTAGAACAATATGGCTATCAAATTAATGGCTCTTGCGTGTGTAGCGTGCTTAATTATTAATGAAAATCGATTAAATTGCTTTAATAACAAGGCTTACAGGCGTTTATAATTTGATTTTTAGTAACAGGATCTCAAATACAAAAAATAATGGCTTTTATCGGAGCCACGCAAGGGTTTCAAACTTATTTTTTAACAAATTCAGCACGCTAAGTACGGAAGAGCCGTATTTTTGCCCGTAATACAAAAGGGGATTATACAACTGATGAATTCATTGGTTTCCGAGAAAATAGGGACAGTTTAAAAGAAATATTCCAAAATTCTTTGTTAGCTGATATGGGGCTAATAGAAATAAAAGAATTAGAAAATACTATGCAACACTTCAATATGGGATTCTTTGCTAGTTCACCGCTTTTTGCTCAGACCCTATCACTTGAACTCTGGTTGCGCTGCTTGTCCAAGGATAGTAGAAGTTTCTGGTTAGAAGAGGATTAGCAGAGATCACTTTTGTTCATAGCAAGTAGAAAAATTAAGACAAAGCCTATATTTTCCAAGAGGTCTATTGTATAGAAAGGTCAATCATGAAAGACATTCACGTCCCACTCTATGTTTCCACGACTTTTTTTGAAGAAAGCGCAATTTTATGGCTCTTCCGTACTTAGCGTGCTAAATTTATTAAATAATCAGCTTGAAACCCTTACTGAGATACGGTAATAGCCATTATTTCCTGTATTTTTGGTCATATTGCTGAAAATTAAATTATGAACGCCTGTAAGTCTTACTTTTAAAGCAAATTTATAGACTTTAACTAATAATTAAGCACGCTAAGTACGCAAGAACCAGAATTTTGAACAGAATTTTAGGAAACTGCTGACATCATAAGCTGACATCATAAACAGGTTTTGCTTTCATTATTTATTGTGACAGTTTAAGATGCGTTCGCCCTAAGGAATCTGGATTAAATAAAGTGCAAATTTAATATGGAACCTCTCCCCTTTTATTCCCCTCTCCGTAGACGGAGAGGGGATGCGTAGCAGGAGTGAGGTTCTGTATTTTATTAAATCCATGTTCGTGAACTACCTACACCGATTTGGAGTACCAAATACGGTTGCAGCAACTGGTACATTTCGCAATGTTGCCAGAACTTCCTTAAGTGCGGGACGCTGCGCGAATGAGGTACTATTAGTAGTAGAAGCACCCACTACCGGATTCCCTTTACGGCGTTTTATTGTTGGGACCAGTCCCAGCCCAACACGCTTTATATTGATAGCTGCATTAACATCCCTATCAACCAAAAGCGATTCCTTTTCGTCCCAGTAATTACGAATGTTGCAGTCAGTGAAGATAAATTCATCACGATATGCAAGCAATTGAGATGTGTATGCAGGTTTGACTGCTATTGTCCACATCCGGTGCTTTTTCAGCTATGTATTCTAGGATTGTGAAAAATTGTCCAAATGCAGCATCGTTCCAGGATTTATTTAATCCTGTTTTGGCTGATTGTCCGTTGGGTAAATATTTACCGTTTTCGTCTTGCTTGGCTTTATTTCTCTTAGATAAAGCTTTTAAATTTAAATCTTCATAGACAAAAACTTTCTTCCCAGTCTTAAGCAACGAATGGGCAGTTTTAAAAGCATGGTCAATTCTAGCTCTGGCAATACGTTGATGTTCTTTTGCTTCTTTTTTAGCTAATTTACGGCGTGATTTACTGCCCTTTTTCTTGATGGATTTACGTTTGGATATATCTGCTAGTCGCTTTTCAGACTTAGAGAAAGATTTTAGCGATGGTAATTTGGTATTATCTGAAGTTGCCAAGTAATCATCTTCATGTAATACTGCATCCAATCCAAGACTGTTTTCCCAAGTTGGAGCAATTTCATCAGGTGTAAAGGTAGGAATATTTGGGTCTGACAAACAAATAGTTACGTACCACCCATCCGCCTTTTTTGTCAAAAGAGCATTTTTTAAAATAAATCCATTAGGTAATGGGCGATGTAAACGCACCTTTACCCAGCCTTTTAATTTTGAAAATGACAAAAATAGCCATTCTTGCTCAACACGTTCGACAGTAATAGCTTGACCTTCAATTTTTATTGTGCGATAACGCGCAGCATTTTTAAAACGAGGTTTGCCACTACGATTTCCTTTGTAATCACCTTCAACAAAGCGAGAAAAAGCCAAGTCTACACGCTTTGATACATCCTGTAATGTCTGAGATGGAACACTTGTAAAGTCTAGTAGTTCACCAGAATGACTTACCTTTATCAAGTCGAACTTAATAACAGGCAGTTCTTTTTTTTGTGAGTAATAGCTGGGGTTGTCTCGTAGTTTTGGTATTGAACAAATTAACGGGCAAGAATTAATTGCAGTGCGATTATGCTGATACCAGTCGAACCTGTCTCCTAACTGCCTGTTGTACCAGTATCGACAAATTCTTAACCAATTGTTTAGCTGAATTTTTTGCTTGGTGTCTGGATAAGCGCGGTACTGATAGTTAAGCAGCATAAGGTAATCAACTACTTGGTTACATTTAGTGTTGCAATCTATTACTATAAAGTATTGAGAAGGAAAAGTCAACCATGAACAGTGATGGCGGAGCGTTAGCGAGTACTCGAGCGTCTTATATTTCCCGCGCCAGGGGAGTTTCAGACCTCAAAGCGCATTTGGTGTTAACAACAAAATACCGTCAGCGGGTATTGACAGGTGAGATGATTGATAGGTTGGGTGAAATTCTGAAAGAATTACTTTTTAAGTGGGACAGTAAGGTAGTGGATTTCAATGGAGAATCTGACCATGTGCATCTATTATTTCAATACACACCTCAAACTGAATTGCCAAAATTTATTAACAACATAAAAACAGTAACAAGTCGTTATTTGCGGAAAGAATTTCCGGACAGAGTTAATCAATTTTATTATAAAGATGTCCTGTGGAATGGTTCTTACTTCATAGCGTCTTGTGGAGGTGTAACGGTTGAAACTCTCAAAAAATATGTCGAATCCCAAGATAAGCCAAAATAAAACAAAAGATTATTAATTACTCAACTACCCCAGTTACCGAATCAGCCTATGGCTAATATTGGTAATGAGGGCGTTTCGTAATTAATCGCCTTATATCCCGACACCAAACTGAGTACAGTTATGGTGCCAGGCTAAGGCGTAAAAGCTAAGAACTCCTCAACGCAGTGATGGGATCGAGTCGCGCAGCTTGTCGCGCTGGTGCAACACCGAAGATTAAACCAATGCTGCCGGAAACTCCTGCTGCTAGTAAAATTGGTTCTTGCGTACTTAGCGTGCTTAATTATTAGTTAAAGTCTATAAATTTGCTTTAAAAGTAAGACTTACAGGCGTTCATAATTTAATTTTCAGCAATATGACCAAAAATACAGGAAATAATGGCTATTACCGTATCTCAGTAAGGGTTTCAAGCTGATTATTTAATAAATTTAGCACGCTAAGTACGGAAGAGCCATCATATTTGATTTTTGAAAAAAACTAAGAGATAATACGGAGATGGGTGACGAGTATAATGAGGAACGATTCGGAATCACTAGTCCCGCGATTTCAAACTATTTGTTTAGCCGGATAAATTTTTAGATACCCCTAAATCCACACGATATGATACCATCTGTAGGGGCACGGCAATGCCGTGCCCCTACGCGAAATCTACATGTGTCAGCGTTTTAGTGGTATTGTATAAGACTTTGAAATCGCGGGACTAGGCTAGTTGGCGCAAGCCAGCAAGAGCAAATTCTGACGTAGATTACAGAATCCCCGTACCTAATGGTCGGGGAGTGTCAATTCTTTTAATTTCCTTATTCTCTAGCAATTACAATATCATTGGATTTAATGACTGCATAAGCTTCTTGTCCCTCATACAGTTGCAAATCCTCTGCTGATACTGTGGTTATAATTGAGGTTAATTCAACTTTGTGAACAATCTCTAGCGTCACCTCACTATTAATAGGACCAGTCACAACTCGTTTGACTATACCTTTGAGGACATTGCGGGAGCTAACTTTTAGTGATTTTTTTTGATTACTAATTTCTATCTCTAGGTTTGGAGTGTGGGGTTGTTCTTTTTCTCCTTGCTTGGGTGTTGTTTTTTTACTCCTAACTTTAGTTTCAGGTTTTGCATTGTCAGTATTTTGCTGTTTTACATCGTTGGTTGGTACTGCTTCTGTGGGAGAAGAGTGCTGATTAAGACTACGTACTAGTTCCCGCAGAATCTCAGTTTTAGTGCGCTGCGACTGGTTGCAGAACTCTTGGAGGATTTTTCGCTCTTCCTCCGATGTTTGAAATGTGATCCATCCTTGTTCTTTTCTTGGCATATTTTTACCAATTAACTTGGTAATGTTTTGATTATCTTGGTACGATTCTACCAAGTGCCAATTCTTTGCAAACAATTTTGGCGATATCAGAAAATGCTTGATATCTTCGTAGCGGTTTACACCGCAAACCCCAATAATCCATCAGGTAAAGCGAGACATCGCTTATCTTTAAGGTTCGATTAACAAACCAAACCCAACATCAATTCCTCATTATGCTGGATACACTTGATTTGAACCTTTCTTTAGATAAACCAACCTATAAATCTGAAATTGACAGGTTGATGCTACAACTGCGGACGCTACAAAGTGCTTGTTGGCAAAAAAAATTACCTGTGATTGTCGTTTTGGAGGGCTGGGCTGCTTCTGGAAAGGGTGGGCTGGTAAAGCAAATGGTCGCGTACATTGATCCTCGTGGGTTTAAGGTATATCCCATCTGGGCGCCCACTGAACAAGAGCGTCAATATCCATTCCTGTGGAGGTTTTGGGAAAAACTACCCGCTCAAGGCGCCATCAGCATTTTTTACCACAGTTGGTATACTCATGTTTTAGAAGACCGCCTGTTTAATCGCGTGGACAGTAGCCAAATTCCTACAGTAATGGCGCAGATTAACTCCTTTGAGCGCCAGATGGTAGATAATGGAGCTGCGATCGCCAAATTTTGGTTGCATCTAGACCGCAAAGAATTGAAAAGTCGCTTAAAAGACTATGCCAAAGATCCCCTAACTGCTTGGCGAGTACGGAAAGAAGATTGGCAACAAGAAAAACACTACGACCGCTACGCAACCTTAGCCGAAGAGATGCTGATTCAAACTAGCACAGGTAGCGCTCCCTGGACTTTAGTAGAGGGTAACTCAGAACGGTGGGCAAGGGTGAAAGTTCTTACCCAGTTGGCTGCAACCTTAACCACTGCCCTAGATCGATTGCAAATTCAGCTACCTAGCCCTATTTTACCAGCACAGAATCATTTAGAACCCACAGAGCCAGACTTACTCGCACAGATTGATTTGCGCCTCAGTCTATCGCCAGTAGATTATGAAGAACAATTAGCCGAGGAACAAGTACAACTGCGGGAGCTACAATTAAGCATCCACAAACATCAAATTCCTGTACTTGTCCTATTTGAAGGCTGGGATGCTGCAGGTAAAGGCGGAGCAATTAAGCGGCTTACCGATATTCTCGACCCGCGCAGTTACTTTGTCCATCCCTTTGCAGCACCCACAGATGAAGAAAAAGCCCATCATTACCTGTGGCGTTTTTGGCGACGAATACCCACCGCCGGCACCATTGGCATTTTTGACCGTTCCTGGTATGGGCGGGTATTAGTCGAGCGCGTCGAAGGATTTGCTTCCGAGACAGAGTGGCGCAGAGCCTACCAAGAAATCAATGAATTTGAAGCCCAGTTAACCACTGCAGGTTACGTTTTAGTCAAATTCTGGCTAAATATTAGCCCAGAAGAACAACTCAAACGCTTTACTGAACGCCAAAATGACCCCTTTAAGCAGTATAAACTCACCGATGAAGACTGGCGCAATCGCGACAAATGGCCTTACTACGAAGTAGCAGTCAATCAAGCAATTCAGCGCACCACCACCCCCACCGCTCCCTGGACAATCGTTGCTGCCAATGACAAATATTATGCCAGGGTGAAGGTAATTGAAACTGTTGTTGATGCAATTCAAGCTGAATTAAAACGCCGCAAGAAAGCCAGCCATTAAATGCGATCAATTCCATTGACTTGGATTACGAATCAAGCCCACAATATAGCGTTTATCGCCCTAGTTAGGTACACCTCCGGGGCACGGCATTGCCGTGCCCCTACAACGCGTGATACTAATCTGAAGTTACGTAATTTTCAGTAACTAATTGCGTCTTGATTTCTCCTGTTTCATGGTTTGCATTTCTGGAATGTTCAAAAAAACGAGACATCCAAGGTAAAGCAATCAATATTCCCGCTAAAACTACTAGAAATACAGAGATTCCAAAAATTTGGTCACGTTCAATTTCTAGAACACCACGTAAAATTACCTCTCGCAAAGCCGAAACAATAGTAATTTCCACTGCTGCGCCTACCGATATACTTTGTGCTTGTAGGTAGTCAATTAACAGGCGAAATAATTCTACAAGAATCAAAATAAACAGGATATCAGATGTGACTTGCCGTAAATCTAAGGGACGCAAAAAAGAGGAGAACATGTCTACTAGGCGAATCAGCATCACACAGAATAAACCTAGGCACAGAGAAATGATAATGAAGTCTTGAAATGTCTCCAGTCTCCGTACAATTCTATCTCGCTGGAACCAATTATTTACCTCTGTAATCAGCCGTTTTGGCATGGTAAGTCTCGACAATCTAGAATCGTTAATCTCTATGATAAGCAATGGGAAATTAAAAATTTGTAATTCCCAAACTTGATTTTGATGATTTATTGATAATTAGGATTTATTTACGTGTCATACCATTTCACCAAAACTCTGATACGGTAGTAATGCATAGTAATGATATACTAAAAAAGTATCGTTAAATACAGGAACTATGAACTGCCCTAAATGCAACTCAAAAAACATCGTCAAAAATGGACACACTCATTATGGTAAACAACGGTTCAAATGTCACAACTGTGAGCGACAATTTGTTGAAAGCCCAACCCGACAACCAATCGATCTCTCAACACGTACCTTGATTGATAAACTTCTACTTGAACGGGTTTCATTAAGGGCGTAGGCGAAGCCCGTCGTAGACATCGCTCGTGTTACTGGTGTTTCATTACGTTGGCTTCAATACTACGTAAATCAGAAATACTACCAAGTTCCCAAAACCGTAGAAGTAACTAAAAAAAAACCAGGTCGCTTAATCATCCAAATTGATGAAATGTGGTCTTATGTGGGGTCAAAAGAGAATAAACAATGGATTTGGCTCGCAATTGACGCCACAACACGAGAAATTGTTGGAGTATTTATTGGTGATCGTTCTAGTCAATCAGCAAAACAATTGTGGCGTTCGCGTAGCGGCGGCTTCCGCATCGCTTCCTCCCGTTTATCGTCAATGTGCCGTTTGTCACACAGATTTCTGGGAGGCTTATGAACAAGTCTTACCAAGCAAACGCCACTGTTCAGTTGGTAAAGATAGCGGTCATACAAGTTATATTGAACGATTTAATAATACTTTGCGTCAAAGAGTTTCGCGGTTAGTTCGTAAAACATTATCGTTCTCAAAATCGATTGACAATCACATTGGGGCAATTTGGTATTTCATTCATCATTATAACAACAATTTACGTGCTTAAATCATTACTATGCATCACTACCTAGGATTGTAAGCCAGTAATTAAATGTATCATTGGCGGTTGATTCACTGACTCCAAACTGTATGCCTAATAATTGAAACGTTGTCATATGTCTTAAATATGTCAACGTTAATAGAATTTGGTCTTCGTTAGATAACTTTACCTTCCGACCACCACCTTTATTTATAATTCTAACTTTCTTTTTTTCTATGTTTTGTTGCTTTTCGGTATCTAAGGCGATCGCCTGTTTTATTAGTTGCTCAAGTTGGTCATACTTTACACCTACTAACCGCTGTGTTTCTTGAGGGTTATTTTGAATATAACTTAACATGTCACTCATATTTTTGTGGTAAAAAAGATGATTTTATACCCTTTTAGCACAGAATGGTTCTATTTTGGAGATGTCTATTCTGTAAGCTTAATGCTCCTCCAGCCAGTACCTGAAAAACGCGATCGCTATTTAATAAACCTGACGCATCAATAGTTGCTTTCCCACCCACAGACCCAATATAAAGCACATTACTGCGACTTTTAATATCTAAATCTCCTGTCAAGGCTGCATTTTCATTAATTCCATTTGATGTGAGGTTGTAAGTTGTTCCTCCAGTTAACTGGATTTCATAATCAGTAGTCGGATTCGCATTGGCAATTAAAATCGCATCCCGCAGAGATAAACCATTAGCAGCACTGCCATCATTTTGATCTGCTGTAGTATTGACTGTCAAAATAGTAGAAGCCATCTTACTTTCCTTCCATTAAAAGTAGTATTTGAGTTTTGACACTCCCCACGCATAAATGCGAGGGATTCCAGCGTCACTGACGTTCCTTGCTTTTGCAGGTCTTACGACCAATAGAAGTAGAGGGAACATCACGAAAAAGCGTTACTTTGGGGTTGCCCACCCCTAGTGTTTACACGAACGCCAGTTGCCTCAAGTCGGGAAACCCGCCCACGGCACTGGCTCCTTAAAATTACTTTGGCAGCATTCACATCGCGTTGTGCAACGTATCCGCAATGTGGGCAAGAATGAGTTCGAGTGCTGAGAGATTTTTGCACTCTAGCACCACAATTAGAACATTCCTGGCTTGTGAAATGGGGAGGAACCGCAATGATTTCCCGTCCAAATTTTGCACCAAAGTATTCGAGCCACTGACGAAAATTGTACCAAGAAGCATCAGAAATAGTTTTATTTGGCGGTAAGCGTTCGCGAAGCGTCTCGTAGAGAAGCTATGCCGAAGGCTTATCGCAATAAAGTTTTTGCGCTAGTTGAAGACTGTTGTATGTGCGTGGTTCTGTTTTGAGGCATTCTTCCAAAAATACTATGTCTTCTTCGGTGTATTTGGTTTTGCCCCCTCGACCCGATTTATCCCAAAGCCCTTCTAGACCAAGTTTTTGCCATTTGTGTAAAACATCCCTTACTGTTTGTGGACTCCAGTTAAAGTGAGCCGCTATTTTCTCGACATACCAACCATGTGCGTTTAACCTGATTACCTCTGCTCGGTCTTTAACTTTCTGTGGTACGTCCGCAGTTCTAAGGTTTAATAGGGTTCCGTCTTGCTCACGAGTCAGAAACACCCTTAAACGAGCGCCCATATCTTACATTACCTCGGTAGATGCATTTTCCGTATTTACTTATCTTTACATACTTTGGTTTTTTCACGCCGACTTACTTATGTATAGACTCAGACTAGTGCTGAGTTATTTCTGAATCAGGCGAATTCTGCCAAAATAATAAAGATAGTAATTTTCGCGTCCATTCGGCTCATCCACAATCGCAAATTTAAAATAGATATGGCTCCCTTACCCGACTATCGCCCTAAACAACTGTCTCTAGGTCCGCTGGAAGCAGAAATTTTACAGATCATCTGGCAACTTGGTTCGGCTACAGTTAAAGATGTACATGATCGCATTCTTGCTGACCCCAACCGGGAATTAGCTTATACTTCCGTAACCACCGTTCTACGTCGGCTCACGGACAAAGGATGGCTGGCCTGTGACAAAAAAGGACGGGCATTTTATTGGCGGCCAATGCTGACAAAGCAACAAGCAGAGGTGATTAAAGCACACGAGCAGTTGCAGCGATTTTTGGCAGTGGGGAACCCCGATGTGATCGCCGCCTTTGCAGATAGTCTAGATGAAGCAGCCAGCGACCAAATAGAAGCGATCGCCAAACGCATTCAAGCCGCACGCCAAGCTAGGGAGGAAAAATGATGCATCTGATAATGATTTTGACTGCTTTGAGCGTCGCTTGGTGGTTGAGAAGCACCTGGAATCCCCTCCCAGGTAGTTGGAGTCTGCGATGGGAGCGATCGCTGTTTTTGTTTCTCTTCCCTCCCTTGCTAATTTTCATGACCGCGATCGCCGTGCTATGCATGGGACCACAAGGCAAAATGGGCGGGATGTACACAGGCGAAATCAGTTATCTGCTGGCATTAATTTTCTTGACAATTGTTGCTATTTTATGCGTTAAACTTGTTTTTCAAGGGTCGCAAACTGTGAAAGCTGCCCGTAGCTTCCCTGTAGCCCATCTTGAAGGTGAACAAGTCCGCCTACTCAACACAGAAGCACTCTTCGCAGGTCTGATTGGTTTTTGGCAACCCGAACTAGTAGTTAGCCAAGGATTACTGCAAAATCTCTCACCAGAGCATTTAGAAAGCGTCTTAGCCCACGAAAAAGGGCATTACCATTTTAGGGACACATTTTGGTTTTTCTGGCTGGGTTGTGTGCGTTCCTGCACCGCCTGGTTGCCAAATACAGATGCCTTATGGGAAGAATTGTTAGTCTTGCGCGAACTCCGTGCAGATGGCTACGCCGCATCACAAATAGACCCCCTACTACTAGCAGAATCACTCCTGTTGGTAGTCAGTAGCACGCCTGTATTATCCGAAATTTGCTGTGCCGCCCTAGGTTCGTCAGGGACAGACCGCTTAGAACAGAGAATCGAAGCCCTATTAGCGCCACCAGAGCCAACCCCTGAGACTCAACCGCAGTCCTGGAATAGTTTCCTGTTGGCATTGTTACCTTTAATAACGGTGATATTTCATACTTGAACAGGGGATTGGGGATTGGGGACTTGTACTGAGCTTGTCGTTGGCGTAGCCTCTGTCTACGACACGCACTCGCGTTCGTAGAGAAGTATTGGGGATTGGGGATTGGATTAATTTACTCATTACTCATTACTCCTTACTCATTACTCCTTACTATTGGGGATTGGGGATTGGGTACGGCCTCCATGCACAAGGGGATGGATAAACCGCCGACTTCCAATTAAGCAACCTCTGAAAATTGCCTTTCTGGTTTTGGTGATTCCAAAACTTGGGAATAGAAAAATCCTGCTAATGCACCGCCTAAAATTGGTGCTACCCAGAATAGCCACAATTGTTGAAGCGCCCAACCACCAACAAAAATTGCAGGGCCAAGGCTGCGAGCAGGATTTACTGATGTATTAGTTACGGGAATACTAATTAAGTGAATCAGTGTTAATCCTAAACCAATTGCTATTGGCGCGAAACCTTGAGGCGCACGACGATCTGTCGCACCTAAAATAAGCACTAAAAAAAAGAAAGTTAGTAATAATTCAGTGACTAGACAAGCTAACAACGAATAACCACCAGGAGAATGTTCGGCAAAACCATTGGCTGCAAAACCGCTTTTTACAAGGTCAAATCCTGGTTTACCATTAGCAATTAAAGCCAGCATCCCAGCCCCGGCGATCGCCCCAAATACCTGAGAACCTATGTAAACAAAAAGCTCAGAAGTGGGAAACCGCTTTCCAGCCCATAAACCAATAGAAACTGCTGGGTTAAAGTGACCGCCTGAAATATGACCGACTGCATAAGCCATTGTCATTACTGTCAGACCAAATGCCAAAGATACACCTACTAACCCAATACCTAAAGGAAATGCTGTATTGGTACCCAGCTTTGCTCCATCCGCAGTAAATGCTGCAGCAATTACTGCACTACCACAACCACCAAAAACCAGCCAAAACGTGCCGACGAATTCGGCGATACAACGCTTACTTAGTGACATTTTTATTTACTCTGACGAGAAAAAAATATGGATAAGCAGATATTATCAGTCCCCATTCTCTACTGTTAATTTGCTTAAATTTTCTTTATCTTAGGACTTACACATTGACGGAGGAGACTAAGTATGAATGTTTTGAAAAACCACATTTGTCTTAGGGGTTTAGCAATGCTAAACCCCAAAAGCGTGGGTCGATTTACCATCCAAGAATCATTCATCGAAGTTTGAAACGAGGTATTTTGGTAAATTCATACCATGATGAATTTGTAGAGTGTGTAAGTTCTATATATCTTTTACATATATATAATTTTGTACTCAGGACTTTAGTCATAAAAATCACACAGGCTGAAGCCCTGATCAAAAACAAATAACTTGCTACCCAACAGCCTGAAAATTCAACAACCGTGCCACTATAGAGAGTAGAGCATCACATTGAGCAAGAGGAAGGCTAAAGAACTCTGTGCAGATAACATTTTTAGGGACAAGTTCCGGTGTACCCACGCGATCGCGCAATGTTTCGAGTGTAGCCCTGAGATTACCCCAACGGGCAGAACTATGGTTATTCGATTGTGGCGAAGGTACTCAGCATCAACTTTTAAGGAGTGATCTGAAAATTAGCCAACTATCCCGAATTTTTATCACCCATATGCACGGCGACCACATCTTTGGTTTGATGGGTCTTCTTGCTAGTTGCGGCTTGGCTGGTAATGTGGAACGAGTTGATATCTATGGACCATCTGGATTAAATGACTATATCCAGGCTGCCTTACGTTACTCCCATACACATTTTTCCTATCCTGTCAAGGTACATGCCATCCGTCCGGGAATAATTTATGAAGATGATGAGTTCACTGTTAGCTGTGGTTATTTGCATCACCGAATTACAGCTTTTGGCTACCGCGTAGCCGAAAAAGACCGGACGGGACGCTTTGATGTGGAAAAAGCTAAGGCGTTAGAAATTCCCGCCGGTCGGGTTTATGGTCAACTCAAGCGTGGTGAAACCGTGACCCTGAGCGACGGAAGAGTCATTAATGGCCAAGAATTGTGTGGACCGACAGAAATGGGACGCAAGATAGCCTATTGTACAGACACAGTTTTTTGTGAAGGCGCCGTACAGTTAGCCCAGGATGTGGATGTGTTAATTCACGAAGCCACCTTTGCCCATCAAGATGCAGATATGGCTTTTCAGCGCTTGCATTCCACAAGTACAATGGCAGCGCAAACAGCTTTAGCCTCTGGGGCGCATCGGCTAATTATGACACATTTTAGTCCCCGCTACGCTCCGGGAAATTCCTTAGAGTTGAAGGATCTACTTCAGGAAGCCAGGGCTATTTTTCCCAAGACGGATATGGCTTATGATTTTATGATTTATGACGTACCCAGGCGGCGCGAGGTCGAGTTAACCATCGCGAATAGGGGGTTAAATCCCGTAAAGTGAATAACTGAACATTTGTGGTCATAATTCACTCAAGACTGTAAGGATTCATATAGCACTTCCTATTCAGATGAGGTACAAAATTGTATCACGCGATGTAGGGGCACGGCACTGCCGTGCCCTTACCGATGTACCTCACTAGGGCGAGAAACGCTATAATTTTAACTGGTGTCAGTTTAAAATCATCAACATTGCGGGTAACTAAAGTTAATTTATGATGATATGCTGTTGCGGCAATCAGACTATCCATTACGGCTAATTTTTTACCCTTCAATTCTGATAGATAAGTCATAGTTCAAAATTCCTGCCTGTGTCTCTATCACGTTCAAACAATAAGGCGATATCATCTTCTGCAGATTCGTCGTCTATAAAACGTAGTCGCTCAAACAAAGGCAGTTCTTTTTTTTGTTGCTGCAAGTAATTGGATAATATTTTAATGACTGCTTCCTGTGGATTTTCATAGTGACTGACTGCGATAATTTCATTAATTAGTTCATCATCTATTGTCAGAAACCCCATGCCTAAAGGCAGGGGCTTGAAAAAGTCCCACATCTGACCAGTCTAAGTACCTCGCGTACTACGTTTAAGGCAAGAGTTTAAGACCTACCAGGGGATGCGTAGCTAGTTCCCTGCTCTAGTACCGAACGATTAAACAGGCTTAAAAGGGTTAAACCAGTGTCGTTTGGATAGTTACCGACCTTAAACATTGACGTTCGCGCAGCGTCTCCCCTTGGGAGAAGCTAACATTACCCGTAAGGAGGGACTTTATGTCCAAAGTATTTGTTTTAGACACCGAAAAACGACCATTAGACCCAGTGCATCCAGCACAAGCTAGACAGTTATTAAGAAACAAAAAAGCTGCGATATTTCGGCGTTTTCCGTTCACAATTATTTTGAAAGAATCCCGTCCCGATTCGCCAGCAACACCACTGCGATTAAAGCTAGACCCTGGTGCAAAATTTACAGGGATTGCATTAGTTGACGATACCACTGGGGAAGTTGTATTTGCTGCTGAGTTAAAACATAGAGGTTTTGCAATTCGAGATTCTCTTACTTCAAGGAGACAATTAAGACGTAGTAGAAGAAACCGCAAAACAAGATATCGCCAACCACGATTTTTAAATAGAACGCGCCCAGAAGGATGGTTAGCACCAAGCTTACAAAGTCGTGTTGAAAACATTAAAACTTGGGTTGAAAGATTACGTAAACTTGCACCAATTGCAGCGATTAGCACCGAGTTAGTCAAATTCGATATGCAATTAATGCGTAATCCAGAAATTCAGGGCAAGGAATACCAACAGGGGACTTTGGCGGGTTACGAAACCAGAGAATATTTACTCGAAAAATGGGGCAGGCAATGTGCTTATTGTGGTGTTAAAGACGTATCTCTACAGATAGAACACATTCACCCTAGAGCAAAAGGTGGGTCTAACTCAATCACAAACTTAACTCTTAGTTGCGAAAAATGTAACACCAAAAAAGGGACTAAAGACATTAAAGAGTTTCTCTCTACGAGAGGCTGCGCCAACAAAAAAGACCCTTCTAGAGTAGAGAAAATCTTAAAACAAGCTAAAATACCCTTGGCTGATGCAGCAGCAATTAACACTACTAGATATGCATTGCTGGAAGTTTTAAAAGCAACTGGATTACCTGTAGAAACGGGTTCGGGAGGTTTAACAAAGTTCAATAGAAGTCAACAGAAATTAGATAAAACTCACTGGATTGATGCTGCTTGTGTTGGCACATCAACGCCAATTCTCAATATCAAAGGTATCAAACCATTGTTGATTACAGCTAATGGTCATGGTACTAGACAGATGGCTGGTACTGATAAATTTGGATTCCCTACTCGTCATCGTTCAAATAAACAAATTCATTATGGTTTTAGCACTGGAGATATTGTTAAAGCTGTGGTAACAAATGGTAAAAAAGTTGGCGAATATTTAGGGCGTGTTTTGTGTCGTGCCACAGGTAGTTTTGATATTGCTACCAAAATGGGAAGAATCGCAGGCATTAGCTACAAATATTGTTCAGCAATTCACAAAAAAGATGGTTACTCATACTCATTTTGAAACTATTCTGACTGCGATTGAAATCGCCTGCCCCTTACCCCCATGCATAAATGCAGGGGCTTCCACGGGGCGAGATGTTTGGTGATAATGGTCATCGCTTTGTCCTCAGTTGTGTTAAATAAAATTGGTTGTTCAGTTACTTTTATAATGTACCAGAAGCCTACACTATATTTGGTACTCCAAATTAGTGTAGGTAGTTCACCATGAAATTCCAAGTGTTGTTCGGTTCTGTAATCAAAAAACGTCATTGGTGGCTAGGTATCTTCTTCTGGATTGCTTTAGTTGCGCCTGCTCAAGCATCTGTAATCCTACGCATCGCCATTGAGAGGGGAGTGAATCAGGTAAAAATCGGTAGTTCTACCATAGCCACAGTTAAGGATAGCAGTGGCCGTACCCTCGGAGAATTGCCGGCAATGAGTCCATTTGATGTTAAAGCGATTCCACAGGGAGTAGCCTTAGATAAATGGCAATCTGGTTTATTTTGGATTGAGCCATCAGGTAAGGGATTCGTTTATATTGGCGATCGCTGGTATCGCGGCCGAACACTGGTTATCCCCACAGAAAAAGGTTTAACCGCTGTTAACTGGGTTGATCTCGAAGAGTATCTCTACAGCGTTATCGGTGGCGAAATGGACGCCAGCTGGCCGCAAGAAGCCTTGAAAGCCCAAGCGATCGCCGCCCGGACTTTTGCTTTATATGAGCGCGAAAAACAGCGCAGTAATCCCATTTACGATTTAGGCGATAGCCCCGACCGTTGGCAAATTTACAAAGGTGTTATTAGTGAATCTGCTAATACTTACGCCGCCGTTGACACTACAGCGGGGAAGGTACTAACTTATAACAACAAGATTATTCTCTCAGTTTTTCACGCTTGTTCGGGTGGACACACCGAAAACGTCGAAGATGTTTGGTTAAGTAGGGAGCCTTACCTGCGTGCTGTTCCTGACTATGATCAAAATATCAGCGAGTGCAGATGGGTCAGAACTTTCTCCCCAGGGGAAATTAGCGCCAGAATTTCTGGTGTGGGCAATGTTAAGGATATGATTACAGAGGTATTCTCGCCGTTTCGGAGTGTTAAAGCCTTAAGAATTGTCGGCGATCAGGGTACGAAGGTGCTAAAGGGTGAGGATGTGCGGACTGCTCTCAAGCTGAAAAGCACCCGTTTTAGCGTCAGCAGGGGAACAGATGGTAGTTTTATCCTTCAAGGACTAGGCTACGGTCACGGTTTAGGTATGAGTCAGTGGGGCGCTTATAATCTCGCTTTGCGCGGCGCCAACCACCTGCAAATTTTGGGTTATTACTACAAGGGCGTAGCTTTAACCCCAATTACCGCCAAGTAATCAGCGATTGCACTTCGGCTCCGCTCAGTGACCAGGGATTGGGGATTGGGTCCCCAATAAACTAGCAGAATGGACATCTAAAAATAACGTTGCTTGGGGTTGTTGACGCAAAATCGAAACTGGACAGTCTGTGGTAATTGCACCCTGCAACATCTGTTTTACTACCTTTGCCTTGCGTAATTCTGGCGCAAGGCAAATGATTTTTTTGGCTGTACAAATCAACGGAATGGTTACAGTAAAAGCATATTGCGGGACATTTTCAATATTGGTAAAATGTCCTGTGTTTACTTGTTGCTGGCGATTTACTGTATCCAGTTTGACTAATTTCACGGTGTAAGGATCATGAAAATTGGCGACTGCTGGATCGTTAAAAGCCAAGTGTCCATTTTCGCCGACACCGAGACAGCACAAGTCTATGGGTTGTGCTTGGAGGAGTTTGGTATAGCGATCGCACTCTACCAAAGGCTGCAATGCATCACCTGCTATATAATGAAATTGCTGAGGATTAACGCGCATCTCGACCCGCTCCCGTAGATAGCGCCGAAAACTGGCAGAATGGTCAGCAGCAATTCCCAAATATTCATCAAGATGAAACAAGGTAATCCGCGACCAATCTACACCACCCAAAGTGATTAAAGCATCGAGAAATCTAAGTTGGGAATTTCCTGTTGCTAACAATATAGCGGCTGTTTCCTGTTGCTGCAGAAGGTTCTGTAAATACTGCTGTACAATTTCTGCAACCTCTTGTGCCATTTCGGCTTCAGAATTGAAAATCTGTACCATCAACTCATCGACAGGAAAAATATTTGTTGCGATTCGCATTTGCTTACCGAAAATTTGGGTCTATAGCCAAGTCCACAAGGACCGCTCAGTGCTACGCTTCTAGGACGGCTTTTTGGTACAATAGTGGCAACAGGCAGGGCATTGTCTGTTGTTGCTCAGTGATCTAAGACGCCCTATGCCTGCTGTTGCTGTTTGAATCCACAATCCCTGATTGCAACGGCGGGGTAGCGCCTAAAGTTATCAAAAATCTGGGTCTAAAACCCCGTCGTTCTACGACGGCTTTTGGTATAATAGCCTTTGTGGAAGGGTAATCAACCACATAAAAAACCCATTTGCTACCTAACAAGTAGACGCTGCACCTTCTCCCAAAGGGAGAGGCTACGCCAAGACAACTAAATCTATGGGGTTCTACTTCGTAGTTCTAGTATCACCTGGAAGTAGGTAAAAGATTTACAGGTACTAGACTAACAGCATTAAACTGCAAACAAATTTTGCACTATGTGCAACTATGGTCGGGCAGACCAAAAGTTAACGCTTCTCTACGAGACGCTGCGCGAAGAGGAGAGAACCACCTCTGGGTTAGATACCGCAAGGGGTCTAATCTAAGTGGACTCGTTGAATCAAGAATCCCCGTACCTTTAGGTCGGGGAGTGTCAAATCATAGCCCCATGCATGAATGCAGGCAGGTAAGCCGTTGAATTATTGCTAAAATATGTAAATAATTGTTAAATATATTTACACTATAGCAAAAAACTATGCTCAGAGGAATTCTGTTTGACCTAGACGGCACTATTGTCAACAGTGACCCCATACACTACCAAGCTTGGGAGCAAATGCTGGCTAGTTACAGCATCGAAATGGACGAAACTTTCTACAAATTGCGGATTAGTGGGCGGATAAACCCAGAAATTGTCAAAGGCATTTTACCACAATTATCACCAGCCGCAGGTCAAAAATTGATCGATGAAAAAGAGGTATTATTTCGCGAACTCGCGTCAGAACTCAAACCATTGAAGGGATTATCTGAACTACTAGCATGGACAGATACCCATCAGCTAAAACTCGCTTTAGTAACTAATGCCCCTAGATTAAATGCCGAATTTATGCTAGAAGTTTTGGGGATAAAAGAAGCTTTCGATGTAGTTGTTTTAGCTGAAGATTGTATCGCAGGTAAACCCGACCCCGCACCCTACCAAGTTGCTTTAGATAAGTTGGGGATGACAGCAGAAGAAGCGATCGCTATAGAAGATTCTCCCTCTGGTATTCGTGCTGCAGTCGGCGCTGGTATTCGGACAATTGGTATCACCTCCACCCACGATCCAAAAGTTTTGTTAGAAGAGGGGACATTTATGGCAATTCCAGATTTTACTGATTTGCAGCTCTGGACATTGCTCAATTCAATCATACAACAAAATGCGATAGCATCTTCTTTTTGAGTAGTTCGGGGCGCAAGGCCTTGTGCCCCTACAATCGTTACACATTACCTGGTCAACCAATTTTGGATTTTAGATTTGCGTGCTTCGTAGCGTAAAGCCTACGGCATAGCGTAGCGTAAAGCGACGTAGAAGCGTCTTTTAGATTTTTACAGACACATGGGGTCTGCAAGGCACCCCAAAAATCTAAAATCCAAAACTTGTACTGAGCGTTCGCGCAGCGTCCCGCAGGGAAGTCGTTGGCGTAGCCTCTCGCAGAGAAGTATCCAAAATCTAAAATTCGGAGGGTCAAAGTGCTTCTGGTGGAGAAATATCAGGACCGACAATTACACCATAACTAGTAGACTTAAGTCCCGGTTTAGCAATTGTTTCAGGCTTCTGGGCGGACTGGGAAACAGATGCAGGGGGGGTAATTTCCACATCTGGATGTAGCACTTCGGAGTTTGCTTGCTGCGACATCAAGGATAATCCTCCCACGGCTCCAGCGACAAGGGCTGTATAACCGAGATACAAATGTATAGGCTGTATTTCCCATCCCAATCCTACAGTATTTTTCGACCGATACCAAGAGGGTAAAACAGATTTGGCTGTATCAACTGCGGGTAAGGAAGCAGCTAAAGCTATACCATCGAGTCCCAAAGCATTCCCCATGAGGCGAATAAAGCCCCGGACAAATACATCTTCTGGTAATAACTCTAACTTGCCATTCTCCAATGCCTCCATCTGATAAATTGGCATATGAGTGTAAACCTGAAGTTGCTTCAGCGAAAGACTTTGGGATTCACGAGCTTGTCGTAATTGTTGACCAATTTGACACAAACTTTGCAATCGCTGTTCGGCTTCTTGTTGCTTGGCTTGTTGAATTTTAGCAGATTTTTGATTCTGGTTGAGCCACTTCAATCCTGTTGTTTCTGAGACTCTATATTTTGAGATTGTGGCAGAATTGACGGCTCTATTTGTCACTCTCTTAGACTCAGAGTCCAAATTACCTTCGCTAGTATTTGTTAGAGCAGATTTTGGATGTAATTTAACATTCGTTAAGCATTGCGCTAAGTCCTGAGAGTTATCTTGTTCAACAGTTGGGGAAACAGTAGTATTATCTGTCTGTTGGCTAATATCTGCACTTAGTTGATGCTGTTGGATGAATTCCTGAAATGCTAAACCAATGGCTTCTCTGCTAACAGATTTTAACAAACTCTTGACTTGTTCAGCGGAAGAACCCAATAAATTTTGCAAAGTAGCCATAGCACGGCAATAAACTTTACTGCGATGCAAATCAGCTTCTATTTTACCGAGGAGCGATCGCAACTCATCTTGAGAAATTTCAATAGTAGTATTTCCAGGCGTTTTTAACAAGTACACAGGTGTCATAGTCATGATTTTAAGTCTCTTCTAGTACTTGAGCAAAAAATGATTTAACCTGTATCATTCCTTCTACTATTTGTCGCCATAACCGGATTGTTGAGTATCAATTTTCTACTGTCTTCAAAAAACTAGGTAAAAGTTATTCCTAACTTCATAATCGGTTTCTAAGCTGAACTATCTATACCGCCACAGGAAAGGTCGGTGTAGGCTTCTGGCATTTTACCCAATTTGTAGGGTGCGCCAGACCATAAAATAATACAACCGCCGCAGTATAAATATTTAGGAGTGACGCACCCTACAAGATAAACTGGGTAATTTATTTTTTGGTACTCCCTAATCTCAAGACGGCACAAATAACAAATGACAAGTCTGTTTATTTGCGCCGACCTAGTTAATGCTTACCCACATGAACTTCTTCGACAAAAGAATCCACCCAGTGTAGATATTCCATACCAGCTACCTCTGCTACGTTGTTATGTCCCGCACCAGGAACCAAAATCAGTTTTTTTGGTTCAGGCGCAGCGGTGTAGAGTTTTTCACTCATAAACGATGGTAAAGACAAATCGGCGGTGCCATGAATGAATAAAACTGGCATTTTTAACTGCGGTAATTTTTGAATAGATTCAAATCGCTGTGTCAAAATCAAATCGACGGGAAACATCCAAAACCAGTTCCTATAAGCCACTACCTCTCGGATAGAGGTAAAGGAACTTTCGACCATCAAACCGGCGGCTTCTGGGTGTTTAACCGCCAAATCAATGGCGATCGCACCCCCCAAAGAATGTCCATAAATAAAAATCTGGCTGGGTGAAATTTGCTTTTGCTTGACCAGGTAATTCCACGCGGTAACACTATCCTGATAAACCCGCATCTCATTGGGAAAGGAACCCTCACTACGACCATACCCCCGATAATCAATCAGCAATACAGAAAACCCTAGTTTATAAAACCGACTAGCATGGGCGACATTTGCCCCAATATTAAGACCGTTCCCGTGGAGATACAATAACACCTTGGGATGGGATTCCTTAGCTTTGATCCACCAACCGTGGATATGTTCCACCTTACCCCTATTTACTGTTACAGGTAGCCAAACCTCCTCATAAGGGAGATTATACAACTCTGGTGTTTTTTCGATTACAGATGATGGCACAAATATCAACCGTGTTTGCTGGTAAAATAGAAGCAAACAAACAACACAGTATGTCACGGCTGCAACCGTTCCTGCCCAAAGTAGCAGCTTGAACAAAATCTGTATTGGTAGTTGCAGCTTGTTGGTTCTCATGTATTAGATTTTCAGAGATTACAAGTATTTATCAATACAATCATTACTCTTAACCGGTAGCTTTGGCATTTTAAAATTATGTTAAATGCATGAAATAATTTTTAATAATTTACAAATTCGTGTAGTTATATACACACATTTGCGTAAATACACTATTGAATAGTAGACATTAGTCGATACCAGGAGAAGACAGTGAAAGTCTTAAATGAGCCTCAAGAAGAGCAGTTACAGGAAATAAGTATACATTTACGGCAAGTCAGACAAGAAAAATCAATGCGTATAGAAGAAATAGCTGCTAAAACACGTATTCGACTAGCTTTTTTACAAGCTTTAGAAGCAGGCCGATTTGAAGACTTACCAGAGCCGATTTATGTTCAAGGATTCATCCGTCGTTATGGAGATGCGCTAGGATTAGATGGTATCGCCATAGCACAGACTTTTGCCACTCATATTTTCCCGATACACGCAAATAATAGTCATATTTTAGACAAAAAAAGAAGTATATACATACCTCTTTTTGTCCCTTACATACTCTTATTAGTACTGGCTTCTACCGGACTGGTTTATACACTCAATCCACGGTTTACGATTGATTTTCTGGCTCTTACACAAAATTTCTATCGAGTCCAGCAAAAAAAGACCATATCATTGCCCATAGCATCCCCATCGCCCGTAGCATCTCCCCAAACTACCCCAAGTTCGACCGAGGAGTTATGAGTTATGAGTTATGAGTAATGAGTAATGAGTTATGAGTAATGAGTAAGGAGTAATGAGTAATGAGTAATGAGTTATGAGTAATGAGTTATGAGTAATGAGTTATGAGTAATGAGTTACATCGAATACTCCTTACTCCTTACTCCTTACTCCTTACTCCTTACTCCTTACTCCTTACTCCTTACTCCTTACTCCTAACTCCTAACTCCTTACTCCTAACGCCTCAGTTAGATGAGTTGGGGCTTCTCTATGTGCCAAGTGGTCGATTGCTCATAAGCATAAGCGACTTGAAACAGTTGGTCTTCTCGCAGTACTTTACCAATGAGCTGTAATCCAATTGGTAGTCCGTTGTCATCAAAACCACATGGCACACTTAAACCCGGTAAACCTGCAAGATTTACAGGAATAGTCATCAGGTCAGTTAAATACATGCTTAATGGGTCAGTAGTTTTTTCTCCAGCCTTGAATGCTGTGGTAGGAGATGTAGGACAGACTAACACATCAACTAAATCAAAAGCTCTTTCAAAGTCTTGCTTAATCAGGGTGCGGACTTTTTGGGCTTTAAGATAGTAAGCATCGTAATAACCAGCAGAAAGGGCGTATGTGCCGATCATAATCCGCCGCTTAACTTCTGCACCAAAACCAGTAGCGCGGGTACGAGTGTACATTGACAACAGATTTTCTGCGTCTGGGGCGCGTAAGCCATATTTAACACCATCGTAACGAGCTAGATTCGCTGAAGCTTCGGATGGGGCGATGATGTAGTAGCTAGGTACGCCATAACGGAAACTGGGACAAGAAACTACATGAATTTCTGCTCCCAAACGTTGTAGTTGTTCAATGGCTTTAGTAACCGCTGTTTCCACCACCGAGTCTAAACCTTCACCAAAAGTTTCCTTGATGATCCCAATTCTCAGCTTTTCTCTGGCTTTGAGGTCTGGTTTAAAGCCAGAAGCGTAATCAGGAATTTCTACATTCAGGCTAGTGGAGTCTTGGGGATCGTAACCTGCGATCGCATTTAATAAAATCGCTGCATCTTCTACAGTACGCCCAAATGGTCCTATTTGATCCAAAGACGAAGCGTAAGCTACCAAACCATACCGGGAAACCAGCCCATAAGTTGGTTTCATCCCCACCACACCACAGAAAGATGCTGGTTGGCGAATTGAACCACCAGTATCAGAACCTAGGGCTACTACACATTCTTCCGCTGCTACAGCGGCCGCTGAACCCCCAGAAGAACCACCAGGAACCCGCAACAAATCCCAAGGATTAGCGGTGACTTGGTAGGCAGAGTTTTCTGTGGAACTACCCATCGCAAACTCATCTAAATTGGTTTTACCCACCATAATCGCACCAGCGGCTGCCAGTTTTTGCGTTACTGTTGATTCATAAGGGGGCACAAAATTTTCCAAAATCCGAGAGCCACAGGTCGTGGGAATCCCCTTGGTACAGAGATTGTCTTTAATCCCAATGGGAATACCTGCTAGTAGCCCAATTTCTTCTCCCGCAGCTATTTTGGCATCCACAGCACGAGCCTGTTCTAACGCCTGTTGAGCCGTGATATGCAAGAAACTGTGCAATTTTGGCTCTAATGATTGAATGCGGTCTAAAGCTTCTTGGGTGATTTCAAGGGCAGAACGTTCTTTTTTAATTAGCTGTTCGTGCAACTCGCGGATGGATGCCATGATTGCTCTCTTGGTGACTCAAGTCATTGATTTTAGTACATATTGACATTCTCTGCCCAGTTGGTTTCAGCCGCACAAACAGTCACCCAGACGACAGAAAGCGGCTGAGGTTGGCAGACGGTAGAGGGTTGAGAGTCAAAAGTAATTTTAGACCATAGACCTAGACTATTGTCTCTTGCCTCTTGTTAGAATACAAATTTGATTTCGGGCATAGGGTGAAGATGGTTAAAATAGTTACACGAAAATCTCTGGGAAAAGAAAATGTCTATGATATTGGGGTTGAGCATGACCATAATTTTGCCATAAAAAATGGTTTGATCGCCTCCAATTGTTTCAATAAGTCCCATTCAACTGCCTATGGATATGTCACTTATCAAACTGCGTATTTAAAGGCTAATTACCCACTAGAATATATGGCAGCACTGTTGACTGCTAACAGTGGTGATACAGAAAAGGTGCAAAAATATATTAATAATTGCACCACTATGGGTATTGAAATTGACCCGCCGGATATTAATCGCTCTGGGTTAAATTTTACGCCGGTAGCAGACAAGATTATATTTGGATTTACGGCAATTCGCAATGTGGGACAGAATGCGATCGCCTGCATTTTGTCAGCCAGAAATGAGGGCGGCGAATTTAAATCTTTGGGAGATTTTTGCGACCGCGTTGATTTGCGTGCTATTAACCGCCGGACGTTGGAATCATTGATTTATTGTGGAGCTTTTGATAAAATCGAACCCAATCGTCACCAGTTAATTCAAGACCTAGCACTGGTTTACGATTGGGCACAAGGCCGCGCTAAAGATAGAGCTAGCGGTCAGGGAAGTATCTTTGATTTATTAGGTGGTGGCTTTGCTGCTACTAATAAAAAAGCCAATAATTCCTTTGAAACAGCACCCAAAGCTCAACCTGTTTCTGACTTACCTCCCCAGGAAAAGTTGCGGATGGAAAAGGAACTTTTGGGCTTTTATGTATCAGACCATCCGCTGCAATCCTTGAAGCAAATGCTACCACTCCTTACTCCCATTAACCTTTCCCAACTAGGCGAACAAAGAGAAGAAACCAAGCTTTGTGCAGTTGTGATGTTGAATGGAGTCAAAAAAGTAGTCACGAAAAAGGGCGACCAAATGGCAATTTTGCAAATAGAAGACCTCAGTACACAATTAGAAGCTGTAGTCTTTCCCAAAACTTATGAACGCATTAGTTTCCTTCTCCAGGTTGATGCGAGGTTAATTGTTTGGGGTAAACTAGATCGGCGTGATGACAAAAATCAATTTATTGTTGAAGATGCCGAACCCGTGGAAACTGTACAAATGGTGATGGTGGAACTAAATCCCCAACAAGCAGCCAACATTGAAGAACTACATCGCCTGAAAACGATTTTGCAGGAACAGTCAGGAGACAAAGAAAAAGCTAAAATGCCAGTAATTGGGATTGTACAAGCTGAAAATTCTCGTAAACTTGTGCGCTTGGGTTGGCAATTTTGTGTACAAGATTCTAGAATAACTGTTCAAGCCCTTCAAAATGCCAGATTTACTGCTCACATTAGACCGCTGATTGGTAGTTGATAATACAAATTTGGTTTCCTGGTGCTGACAACTATAGGACTGATAACTGGT
This sequence comes from Gloeotrichia echinulata CP02, assembly GCA_038087035.1. NCBI lineage: Bacteria > Bacillati > Cyanobacteriota > Cyanophyceae > Nostocales > Gloeotrichiaceae > Gloeotrichia > Gloeotrichia echinulata. Next base: position 2,618,997 of record CP051187.1, read on the forward strand.
TAAGCTTAAAAAAGTTTAAAACCCTGTAACAACGCTTAAGCATTCTTAATACACAGCAACTTCTCACCGAGTAAAGCTACTACAAGCATAGAACCATTTACACCCTAATTCTTTAGCCTGTTACATGTTTTGTGACTACTGTTGACTGATTGAATTTCTTTTATTTCCTTCTTTTTTTGCCCTTTATCATCCGGTGACTAGATACCCTTGACTCTATTTTAACTAAATAACCCTAGATAATTGACTATTTATCAGTTTTTTAGTTACTTATGCGGATGAAAAAGGCCATGAAAATGTGGTATTTTTTGATGCCGGGTTATCTAGGCAACAGCTAGAGGAAGGAGCAAACACTTGATGATCGCAAATGACGTACATAAATTCGTTTCATATTGTAAAAAAATTCAGCCCCAAACTCAAGAAAATATTAAAAAATTTTTTGAGGGGGTGATCGTATTTCCTTACGACAAAGAACTCCTCTTGCAAGCGTATTTATTTCTGAACCTGAAAAAATTATTTCCTTCATGCTGTGAATTGTTGTTATTTGAAAAATCTCCAATTGCAGATTATACAGATTTAGGGAAATGTGATTTTGTTTACTTGACAAAACAAGGTAGTGTATTTCTCATCGAAACAAAATTTATTGATACGCAGGCAACAGGAGCAACGGAAAGAAAAAGGAGAAATAAGCATAGAAACAAGGTTTTTGAACAAGTTATAACTCTCAAAAGCCGATTTAGTCAATATTGGAATATCCCATCAGATCAATTAGAGTGTGGCGTGTTCACCACAGATCCAGAAGTTGATTGGCGGGGCAATGATGTTAATGTTGTAAGTAAATCAATCTCTATCGAAAATCTCGAAGACTGGCGACGGAATTATTAAACAAGTAACTCATCTTGTCAGTCTGTAAACAAAATTAAAGCAATTCGTAATTTGCAATTGGCTACGCCCCGCAACGCTTACGCAATTACATTTTTTGACGGGAATTTAGACCCCGACATAAATTGCGCTGCTTATATCAGGAGCGGACTCAAACCCCCACAATTTGCTAGAAATTAAAATCATTGCAGTGGGTAGTTTTCAGCCGATATGTGAACCGGAGTCCTTTTTCGCCCCATTTTTGTAATATTTCTTGCCAAATTTTAATATATTTTAATATATTAGCGAACTGCTACCCTAATCAAAGTATTCATCATCAACTTTGAACTACTCCAGGTATGAATGCAGGTGGTTCCAATCGCTACGCGAACGTGCCGTGTGAGGAACTGGTTTTAGACATGGGGGTTTTTCGACAGCTAAAATAATTGTAACAGTCAAGCAGACATGGCAAAGCAGAGAAAAAATCCTTCAAGTCCTGCTATGTCAAGCTTGTATAGCACAAGTTAGGATATGTATGGTCAATCCAACAGCAATACAATATCAAAAGTAATTCCAAACTACATTAAGAGATTGGCAAGCCAGGATAAATCCTGCAACTAGCGTTCATCCCTGCTTTCAAAAAACGATGTTTCCAGCATTTCTTTGATAAAAGAGGTAATGAGAAGGTGTTAAAGACTCTTTTAGTGTTTGCCATTGGTTTCTTACCATCCCTATTTTCCCTGTGGGTAATCCGTAAAACCCAATTGCGGGCACGCACACGAATGAGACAAACAAGCATGAACTTGGCAGGGGTGCAGGTACGAGAAAACATCATACCACTGCAAGGCGATCGCTATTATGTCGAGGGGGTAGGCTACCTCATCGGCGACATCAGCTGCAAATTTAACGCTAGATCTGGCTACATGCGCTGTGCTGTCAATCCCAGCGGACCTTGTCAGGGATGTCGTCACTATGAACCAAAGGAACTTGCTAGTAACAAACATCAAGCATAATCACTACTTAGACTGACAAATTCCACCTTAAAAGATGAAAAACTTATCGAAAATTCCCCAATAGATTGGTATTGGGGTTGTGGAGCCAATGGCACTGGTAAAAATATTTTAGAAATAATTTTAATGGAGGTACCCAATTTACTGTATTATACTTACGTATGGAAAAATTCAAAATTCCCAACTAAAGAATGTTTCCGACATCTCAAAAATCTACTGTCAACTGTTAACCATGAACAGTCAACAACTTCAACCCTACAAATAAGTATTTATTCACAGTTAATTTGCCAATATAACTAATATTAATAGACTCAACAGTTGTGTGCTTGCTGACTTTATAGAGCATTTCTGGAAATTTAACTGTTAATTCCACACTTGCTAAAACTTGCAAAAGCTATATTCTCGTAAAGTAGTAATAACTGAAAGGAGTAAAAATATAATGTCTAGAACTATAAAGACTAATAAATATTGTAAATGGTCGTGGGATGAATCATTGGGAGGTGATTTTGATGCCTGGGGTACCAGCACATATTTTATAGAATTTGGTGATAATTTATGTGCAGTCAGACAGATAGAAGTATATGAAAATGGAAACGTATTATTTTACGATCAAACACACTTAGCAGATGAGTATGGCATGTTAAGTGATAAACCAATATTTGAAGAAGACATCCAAGAATTTGAAATTACAAAAGCGGAATTTGAACAAATATGGAATACAAAAACACCAATTAATAGATAAAGGCTGCTGACTGCAATTGAGAAATAAGTAACATCATTCCCGGTGTACACGAGGACGGATGAGAATGGACATGTTGACGTTCTCTGGGCACTTTTAGGGCGGAGATTCTAAAAATTACTTTTTAGGTTTTCTCTTTCAGCGACAAACCTTAAAATCAACCATCCATTACTGGCAATGCTTAAACCAATTAACCGAACGACCGAACCAATCAAATAGCTCAACTTAGTTGATCCCAGAGGGCTATATCTCCAGAGACTTACTAGGACACTAAGCCTAGAGTTTTCGTGCGCCCCACGATACCTTTAAAGACAAAAATGTTTTGTTTTCTGGCTGGTGGTACTTTGTTGTTTTCCCTAGCTTTGATTAGACTCGTATTCGCCACCGAGTTGTCTTTATTATTTCCCGAAGAGTCGTGTTGCACTCATTTGAGTCGTCCTGTATCGGCGGATATTCTACAACAGACAAAAAGATTCTATCAGAAAGCCGTCCTTCTAGGACAGCGGCTCTAGACCCAAATTTCTGGTAAAAAAAACTTAACACTGATGATAAGATGCATCCTGGATTTTGGGAATACTAGATTTATCACCAAACTTAACAGGAATTGGTCGATGTCTAAAGGTGCATGGAATCCTAGTTCTAAAAATACAGTTCCCATACAACTCCCAGCAACGTACCTGAAATCAACGAATCGCAGCACAATTACCGACGAATTTGACCAAGATTCACCAGAAGATTTAGTCATTATTCTACAGGAAACTGATGACCAGTTATCAGAAGCATCCCAGTTACTGCGACAAGGAATTCAACAGCAGCAAGCTGGTGATTTAATTGCGGCGATCCAGTCTTTAGAACAATCCCTAGAGATGTTTCGCGAAGTTGGGGATTACCAAAAACAGGGACAACTGCTGTCTTTGTTAGCTCTGGTAACGTACACTGTAGGGAACTATAAGAAGACTATCTTCTACGGCCAAGAGTGTCTATCCTTGACAAGCGAGATATTAGACTTATCGCTACAGATGCAGGTATTGTCTCATTTGGGGAACGCATACCGTCATCTTAACGACTATGACAAAGCAATTGACTGTCTGCAAGAAAGTTTACAAATCACCGAGTTGCAACAAGATAAGCGCAGTCAAGTAGCAGCTTTGAATAATCTGGGATTGGTATACAAAGCTTCGGGTAACTTGCGACTGGCTATAGAATATCAGGAACAAAGCTTAAAAATTGTTCAGGAACTTCAAGACAACTGGGGTGAGGAACAGGTGCTGAAGAATCTGGGTAATGCTTGGTATGGCTTGGATGATTATCCAAAAGCGATCGCCTACTACGAGCAATGTCTGAAAATCTCACGCTTCCTAAAAAATTCTCGTAGCGCCTCTCAGGTACTCAAGAATCTCGGTAATGCTTGCTATCAATTATGTGAATATGCTCAAGCAATTGTATATTATGAGGAGCGGTTGCATTTAGCTAGAGAACTTCAGGACAAGCGGAGTGAGGAACAGTCCCTAGGCAGTTTAGGCGTTGCTTGTGAAGCTTTAGGCGACTATAATAAGGCAATTACATATTATGAAGAACGTTTATTGTTAGCAAAGACGCTCAAAGACCGCCGCAGTCAAGAACAAGCCCTTGCCAATCTGAGAGTCGCTTGCTACGCCTTGGGTGATTACGCCAAAGCAATGCAATATCAACAGTGGACATAATGAGATTATGGGTAGGGGCGCAAGGCCTTGCGCCTCTACTTGAAACCTCTCTCGAAACCTCTATCCTACAAGGATATTGCTTGCGAATAATGAGATTATGGGTAGGGGCGCAAGGCCTTGCGCCCCTACGGATGATCGAACGACGCCACAAACCCTGCCAAAAACCCTGATTCTGCCCTGCGATGAGGGGTTAAACCTACCATTCGCCAGTGGTCTCCTACAAGGCGAGAGGCTTTGAAACCACGCTTTCTTACAAGGATGCTGATAGAATAGAAATTCTGCAAACATTATACAGATGCCAACTCCCAATTGCTCCAATCACATTAAACGGGTGGCATTGATACCAGTATCCCCATTGTCATGACTAGCGATATCCAACTCAGCCTCTTCGATGAATCAAGTTTTAAGCAACCAGATCTGATTCCCACAAACGCCAAAATTTCCATTCCCCCTGGCACATATGCCCAAATGACAGAATTGGCACAGCATTGTAACCAGTGCCATCGTTGTCCATTGGGAGAAACTCGTACTCATGCTGTTGTGGGACGGGGTAATTTGCAAGCACCAATCATGATTATCGGGGAAGCACCTGGTCAAAATGAAGACGAAACAGGTTTACCTTTTGTCGGTAGATCGGGGCAACTATTAGAAAAGATTTTGGCTTCTGTGGAACTGACTACTGAGAATGATGTATACATCGCCAATATTAATAAATGCCGCCCACCAAATAACCGTCCTCCTACTCCTGACGAAATGGCAGCTTGTCTACCTTATTTATTAGAACAAATTCGCCTGGTTGACCCCAAAATAATTTTATTAACAGGTGCAACCGCGATTAAAGGGATAACTGGGGACAAGCGGGCTATTACGAAAATACGTGGCGAATGGATAGAGTGGCAAGGGCGTTTATGTATGCCAATTTTTCACCCTTCTTACTTGCTGCGTAGTCCTTCTAAAGAAGTGGGTGCGCCTAAATGGTTGATGTGGCAAGATATGCAAGCGGTACGAGCTAAATACGATGAAATTCGGAAAAATACCGAAGATCTTTAATCGTCATTTGTCATTTGTCATTTGTCATTTGTCATTTGTCATTGGTAAGGGTTTGGGTTTGGGGCATATTTATGTTTCATAAAAATATCTAGTCTAACTTGCAGGTTTTACCAGTTAATTAACCCTCAGATTTAGTGTCACTGGAATTACTTGGTAGAGTTGGTGCAGGTGTTGTGCTGGCTGGCTATGGTGAAATATTATCACATGGACTGTTTTGTCCCTCTGGCAATACATTCACCTCAAACCTTTTAAGTTGGGATTGAGATAATTTAATAGGTTCTTTTGTCTTTGCTGTTTGCAAAGGGTTGGAACTATTATCTTGACACACCTGTAGATGCACAACCTTGTCTTGAGGATTTTTGTTCTGCGGTAGTATTTTCTCAACTCGTAAAAAAGTACCAGAAACCAAAGGTTTTTTCTTTTGATTTTGAAAGGTTATTTCTTCCTTGGTTTTAATCACCCACCCTTCCTTAAGATTGTCAACGGTTCGCTGTGTAGATTCTTTTGTAGAAGTTGGTTGCGGCGTTGAAGTTGGAGGAGCAGTAGATATAGGAGCAGAAGCTGGTTCCAGCGTTGGGATTGAAGTAGGATTAGATACCGACTTACTTGGTGCTAATACATTATTATGAATCACCCAGTATCCTATTGCACCTACAGCTACCACCAATACTGCTGGAACTATCACCCCTAATGGCACCTTGGGAATTCTAGCAGAAACTGGTTGTGAAATTGCGTGTGTTTTTTCGTTGAAATTGCTTTGGATGACTGTCCCTTGTGCGCTTCTCGTCGCCAGATCAACAGTTTGGTAGGCGGAACTTTCTGGAATAACTGCTGTTAGTGGTGATTGTGGTTCGACGTATGTGACTTGATAATGTACCAAAGCAATGGTGACATTATCGTGTCCATTTTTAGTATTAGCAATTTCGATTAATCTTTCGCCAATAGTCGTTAAATCTGCTTCGGCTGTTATAATGGGTAAAATTTCTGTTTCCCAGTAATCTTCTACGCGGTCAAAATCGCTCAAACCATCGGATGTGAGGAGAAAAACCCCATCTTCGTCGAGGATAAACCGCTGCCCTGTGGGATGTAATGAGGTGCTGGAACTCATCCCTAAAGCCTGTACCAGAGAACCAGAACCACCTTGTTGTGTGGCTTCGCGATAGATGGCATAGCCTAGCCGAACTTCGCGAGAGGCGACATCATCATCAAGGGTAACTTGATAACAACCGTGGCGCGTAATCCAATAGGCACGACTGTCACCGACATGGGTAATATATATTTCATGGGCAATTGGTAACGCCATCACTAAGGTGGTGCCCATGCGTTGACGCCCGTTTCTGCCCTCGCTGTCGTTGCGCTGACTGATTTTATCATTAGCAGCAAACACTGCTGATTCTAATTTATTGAGCAGCACTGAGGGTCTGGTGTGGTCAGTCGGAACGCTTGTTAGTTCCTCTAGGCGCTCCCGGATTGTTTCAATTGCTAAATTAGATGCCACATTACCGCCCTCGTGTCCGCCGATACCGTCGCAGACAATGGCTAAGGCTCTAGGATCGGGAGGTTTGCTGACTAAGGTGCCACTGGGAGGGTAACAAGCATCTTCGTTACGTTGGCGGACTGGGCCTGTGTCAGTTTTTGTAAATATTTTAATCTTAGGCGTTTGTGAGTGCCCTAAATCTGCTATTGCTTGATCTAAGACTGCAATTAATTGCTCTGGTGAGTTAATCCTCTGCTGAATTAGAGCTTGGCTAATCTCCTGCATAAATTCAGCTATAGCTGGCTTTGCGTTTGCTGCTAATTGCTGCCAAAATTCACCTAATTGAGACAATCTGGGTGCCGTTGGCGTGTCTAAACGCAATGTCAACAATCTAATTAATGACCCTTCTGTCCGTAATAGATTAGAGTCGAGTAAACTAGAAGCAACACCTTCGCTTAAAAAACGTTGCCAGAGGTTTGCTATTTGCCATAGCCAATTGAGTTGGCGTAGCGATGTGGCATCATGCCAAGCAGCAGTTAACTCAGGGCATAGCTGGACTTGTAGTCCTGTGCTATCAATCTGTAGGGGCGCTTTTTCTAAGAGAAAAATTTCTTTGTCCGATTGCCCATGAACTACGGGCAATACTCCATATACCTGTGGTACATGTATACGGTATGGAATTAGTCTCAGGTAGGGTCTGATTGCCGGCAAATTATCTAATTCAGGCGCTTGGGGAACTATTCCTGGCGCGGTGTCTAAAACCACAGATTGATTGATGACTAAATAGCGTTGAGCTAATATTTCGCCTGGACTACCCACATTCAGACCGTCTCCCACAACCCAGAGGTAACGTTTGGGTAGGGGTGTGGCGCATCGCTGGCAAAATTTGTGGGTTAGGGGGTTGGGAGCTTGACACTGTTCATTTGGGCAGCAGAGCGTTACCGCATCATTTTCCATAGTTTCTCGCACCGATCAGCGATTGGCAATTTTTTTTGAGCTTTGGTAGCGGCAATCTAGACCGCTCATGTTTTAAGAATTCGACATACTCAATTTCGGATCATGATTTTAGCTGGTGGATACCAGCAGGTGCTAATACTTATTTATTTACATATTTAAAGAATACGCTCCTCATTCAATGCTACAGCCTCATCATAGCTTTTATTGCTCTGGAACTTGCGATCGCCAGCATACTTGACTCCAACCCTCTCGCCGAAGAATAACCCCAAGACAACTGTTGTATTGGCTTGTGGTAGATTATTCCATCAGCAACAGGCAAATAATCCTGGTATTTCTTTAGTTTATAAGTTGCTGGGCAGAAATTAACTTTAATTAACAATTAAGATATCTCCTTGATTTACTGAATCAAGGTTATAGTCGCGCCATTCGTATAAGTCGGTCATCATTCTCTGAGGCAATCCACCATGCTATTTGATTAACAATGTCATTGAGTTTGGTGGTAGTCAAGAGCAAAGCTACCAAATTTTCCTGATATTTTGTCAACTAGATTACTTTTACATCTTGAGTTTGACAGATTAATGATTGAGCCAGCTTAAAATACTGATTTCATCTGAAAATTTGCGGGAGAAAAACTGGCTTTTTGTCTCTAGAAAAAGTATAAGTCCGACGTGGCGATCGCTTGACGATAACCTTTGCGACAGCAGAGGGTCAAGGGTCAAGGGTCAAGGGTCAAGGGTCAAGGGTCAAGGGTCAAGGGTCAAGGGTCAAGGGTCAAGGGTCAAGGGTCAAGGGTCATTTATTCCTGCTTCCCAGTCCCCAGTCCCCAGTCCCCAGTCCCCAGTCCCCAGTCCCCAGTCCCCAGTCCCCAGTCCCCAGTCCCCAGTAATAAGGGTTTTCTGGTAAAATAGATGTGCTTTTAAATTAAACTTTTTTTCGCAAAAGTCTGATTTTGTGGTTATGGTATTAGGCTTTTTTGTCAAAAATAACAGGCAAATTGGGGTTACAGGCGTAAGTGATTATCAAAGTTTGTTTTGTATAAATCTGTCGTAAATTTAGGGATGATGAACTTGTAGATGAGAAACAATTTCCTATATTATGGCGTCAGTTAGAGCTGCGTAATACAATTAAATGGTATTTATCGCTTGCAGGGTTTCCTTACCGGAAAGCGTCATCTAACAGGCATCTACGGCATTGAGTGGTGAATATTAAGGCAAAATTGAGAACAGCATTAGTTAAGCAAAGTCAATGGATGAAGATGAGACTATAGCAATTTTAAATGGTTTGGACATCTTACCAATTTAGATCTCAAAGAGATTGCTATATAACTAAAACAAGTTGGTGCTGTGCAAATCCAACTATTGGTCGGAATTAATTGGATTATTGATACTAGGAGGAGTCATGAAATCATTGGTTCGTTGGGGCGCAACATTGGGTTTAATCGGGAGTACTTTGTTGGGGACAGTCTTTATCGGCAACCTCCCAGTGTTGGCATTGTCAGAACAACAAATAAAAGATAAATTAGACTCAGTACCAGTGTATTTAGTCACAAACAAGGATGGCTTACCACTCAGTCGCCCCCTACCTGATGCTCAAAATGGGCAAAAAGCTGGTGGTTCGGTGACAGGTGTTTATCTGAGTCGGCAAGAAGCTCAGACTTTTATCAACCAACTGCGAAATGCCAAAGACAAAGACCCAAAAATTGAAGAATTAGTCAAAAGCCTACAAGTAACAGCAGTGCCTCTGGGAGTAATTTATCAGAAATTACAACAAACCAAAAACCAGCCCAACCGTCTGTTATTTGCCTTTAAACCTGTTGACCAGGAAATTCAAGGCGCATTAGAATTGTTGCGTCAAGGCGGTCAAAAGGTAGATCAGTTTAAAAGCGTGCCTGTTTTTGCTGTCAGATTTGCACCAGATCAGGGATATGTACCCATTCAATTGCCATCTGACAAACAGCAAATGATTCCTCTGTTTTTAAGCAAACAAGATGCACAGGGTTTGTTAAGTCAGGTAAAGCCCAAGTTTCCCAAGGCTGATATTCAAGTAATAGATGTAGATGGGGTAATTAAAACTTTGCAAGAAAAAAACGATACCTGGCTCAACCAAGTTGTCTTAGTGCCATCCCCAGAGTCTAGAGACTATCTCAGAACGCTGCCTAAAGAGGGTGCTAACAATACTCCTGCTCCCCGTAATGGAAATAATTCTCAGCCCAAGAAGCCGAATCAACGTTAAAGCATGGGGGATATACAATCAAAATTAGTGTCAGGGTTGCAACTGTGGCAGTGGCGTCATCAGGCAATTAAAACGGCTGACGCCACTGATGTTCCACCAGCAGAGGTAGATTGGTTACTTGGGGAGGTGGCTGGGTTAGATCGGTTGGCGCTGCGTTTGGAATCCTTCAAAGATTGGCCTGAGATTGAACTGCAGTTACCGCTAGAAGATTTAGAGCAGCTGTGGCAGAGGCGATTACATGAGCGCTTACCAGTGCAGTATATTGTTGGGGTGACACCCTGGCGACATTTTAAAATCGCTGTTTCCAGCGCAGTTTTAATCCCTAGACCAGAAACAGAAAGCTTGATTGATTTAGCCCTAGCCGCTACTGCTAGTAGTCAGACAACCCCACCTCTACAACAAGGACATTGGGCTGACTTGGGGACTGGTAGTGGTGCGATCGCCCTGGGACTAGCAAAGATATTTCCACAAGCTATCATTCACGCCGTTGATTACAGTAGTGAAGCTTTGGCGATCGCATCCCTAAACGCCAATAATTTGCAACTTACCGACCGAATTCGATTTGTTCAAGGTTCTTGGTGGGAGCCTTTGGCATCGCTCAAAGGTCAATTCAGTGGTATGGTGTCGAACCCCCCTTATATCCCCACCAGTACCTTACCTACCCTACAACCAGAAGTCTTCCACCATGAACCACATCTAGCTCTCGATGGTGGTGCTGATGGCTTAGATTGTATCCGTCATTTGATCGAAATCTCCCCCACTTATTTGCGACCCGGTGGAGTATGGCTGATTGAAATGATGGCAGGACAGGCGGATATAGTCCAAGAACTTTTGCAAAATCAAGGTTGTTATTATAATATTCAAATTCACCCTGATTTAGCTGGAATTGAACGCTTTGCCCTGGCGTATAAAAGTTAGGAGTAATGAGTAATGAGTAATGAGTAATGAGTAATGAGTAATGAGTAATGAGTAATGAGTAATGAGTAATGAGTAATGAGTAATGAGTAATGAGTAATGAGTAATGAGTAATGAGTTTGGAGTTAGCAATCTGACTCTTGAAGCCCTGGTTTGGCGTTGTTTTCCCGCCCTGCAATAAATTGCGGGCTAATAGCTAAATTCCGTTGAAACGGGATGAAAGTGAACTACGTTAAGGAAATCAAGGGCAATTGTTAATTACAGGTTAGACCCGCTGACTAATTGTCAACCACCCACCACTAATTGCTTTCGCGGAGCGTGTCGTAGACAAGAGCAATCTAGTGGGGGCTTGAAAGAGTCCAGTTGACCAGACTAAGTACTTTGAGTACTACGTTAGAGGCAAGAGTTTAAAGACCTACCAGGGGATGCGTAGCTAGTTCCCTGCTCTAGAAATTGAGGATTAAACATCTGTACAAGGGTTAAGGAAGTGTTCTCAATATAGTTACCGACCTCTAACATTGTCTAAGCTAACATTACCCGTAAGGAGGCTCGAATGAGCAGAACATTATGTCCAAAGTATTTGTTTTAAACACAGAAAAAAGACTGCTTGACCCAATTCATCCAGCCAGAGCTAGGCAGTTATTAAGGAACAAAAAAGCAGCAATTTTTAGAAGATTCCCGTTTACAATCATCCTCATAGAATCTCATCCTGATGTACCAGTAACACCACTGCGATTAAAGCTTGATCCTGGTGCTAAAACAACAGGAATAGCATTAGTCAATGATGCTACTGGAGAAGTTGTATTTGCTGCTGAATTAAAGCATAGAGGCTTTGCAATTAGAGATGCTCTAACCTCTAGGAGACAATTAAGACGTAGTAGACGAGCCAGAATTACTCGTTACAGAAAACCACGCTTTTTAAATAGAACTCGCTCAGATGAATGGTTAGCACCGAGCTTACAAAGTCGGGTTGATAATATAAAAACCTGGGTTGAGAAGCTACGTAAATTTGCGCCAATTACAGCTATCAGTCAGGAATTAGTCAGATTTGATATGCAGTTAATGCATAACCCAGATATCCAAGGTGAAGAATACCAGCAAGGTACACTTGCTGGTTACGAAACCAGAGAATATCTACTTGAAAAGTGGGGTAGGCAATGCGCTTATTGTGGTGTTAAAGATGTTCCTTTTCAGGTTGAACACATACACCCACGAGCCAAAGGAGGTTCAAATTCGATTACAAATCTTACGTTAAGTTGCGAGAAATGTAATACTAAAAAAGGGACAAAAGACATTAAAGACTTTCTGAAAAAAGACCCATCAAAATTAAACAAAATTTTGACACAAGCTAAAAGACCGTTAGGGGATGCAGCAGCAGTAAACACAACTCGATTTGCATTGTTGAACGCATTAAAAGCAACGGAATTACCTATAGAAACAGGTTCAGGAGGATTAACAAAGTTCAATCGTAGTCAACAAAATTTAGAAAAATCTCACTGGTTAGACGCGGCTTGTGTTGGGAAAAAAACGCCAAAATTGATTATTAAAGGTGTTAAACCATTGTTGATTACAGCTAACGGTCATGGTACTAGGCAATCGTGTCGCACAGATAAATTTGGTTTTCCAAATCGACATTGTTCAAAAACTAAATTTCACTTTGGTTTTCAGACTGGGGATATTGTTAAGGCTGTTGTCACTACTGGTAAAAAAGTTGGTGAATATATTGGAAGAATAGCAACTCGTGCAACTGGAAGTTTCAACATCTCGACCAGAAACGGATTAGTTCAAGGAATTAGTCACAAAACTTGTAAACACATTCACAAAAAAGATGGTTACTCTTACGCACAATAAAAGATTTAGAAATTACTCAACTGTTTCCCTTACGGTTTCTGCTGTGCAGAAAAATGTTCAGGAAACGTTTGCCTGCGGCACGCTACGCGAACATAATTTCTCTCCCATTCCTCCCACCACTAATCGGATTACCGATATAGTGGGGGTCTCCTGGGAGGTTTAGATGACGCAAGTTACGGTAGAAGCGCTGATAGCAGGTATACGCGCTGGTTTATTGGTGAGCTTTCCTACAGATACTGTTCCGGCATTGGCAACTTTACCAGAGAAAGCAGGATTAATTTTTGCTGCCAAGCAGCGGAGTCAGGATAAGCCTCTGATTTTGATGGCGGCTAGTGGGTGGGATTTGTGGCCTTATGTCGCAGGAAATGAAATAGAATATCAAATTTGGCAAGAATTAGCTGATAAATATTGGCCAGGTGGGCTGACATTGGTGTTACCAGCCTCAGCGAAGGTTCCAAAGGTAATGAACCCTACTGACCCAACAACAATTGGTATCAGAGTTCCTGCAAGTGCGATCGCGCAAAATATTTTGGCGCAAACAGGTCCGCTGGCTACTACTAGCGCTAATTTGTCAGGTCAGCCTGCTTTGTTGACAATGGCAGAAATTGCGGCTCAGTTTCCTGATGTTCTGACTCTGACAGCAACAGAAAGTCAGGGGGAAATCACGGGGCTGGGAGTACCTTCAACTGTTGCTAAATGGACGGGGATGAATTGGCAAATTTTGCGCCAAGGTGCGATTAAGTTCGATTTTTAACGCTTGATGCTTGACGCTGGAAGCTTTATAGTTGATAGATAAGGTTATTTTTTTGACTTTGGTAAACGCCAGATCTTTCTTTAGGGGTCGCAATATTTGCGAATCCTGAATCATTCAGGAATATTACTGAAGTATAAAGAAATAAATAAAACAGATAATGATGACTCTGTGTCATACAGCATCTTCCTGTAAATAGACCAAGCTTTAGGGGTGCAAGGCCTTGCGCCCCTACGAGTATCGGTGGTTATTGCATGAAAATTTTGTGTGAAACTGATGTAGCAGAAATATAGAATTTTATTGTGCGCCATTGTGGTTAATGTTTATCATAGCCAAATTATGAATTGGAGCAACTGGGTATATCTGGGAGTAGGGCTACTACTAGGGACGGGTTTTCGTCTATTATTTGCACGCAAGTCAAATACTACATCTAACTCATCCGCAATAGAGCCAACAGAGCAACAGCATGAGCCAAAACTCTTACAACAGGTGAAGCAAACGCAGCTGGCGTACTACATGGCACAGGAAATGAGCCAGTTTAAAGCAGGTTTTTTGGCACGGACTACCCACGAATTGCGATCGCCTCTCAATGGTCTGATTGGCTTGCATCAGTTAATTTTGTCAGATTTGTGTGAAAATCCAGCAGAAGAGCGAGAATTTATTAACCAAGCTCATGAGCGGACAATGAAAATGCTCAAGCTGATGGATGAAATTCTCCGCGTCGCTAGAACCGAACACGGGACTAGTAAATTAAATATTCAACCGCGATCATTAGCTGAAGTTTTGCAGGAAGTTTATGATTTAACTTATATGCTGGCCGCAAATCGGAATTATCCCTTTGAGCTTTTGCCTTGCGATCCTGAAATTTATGTTTTGGCTGATCCGTTGTGGTTACGCCAAGTATTAGTAAGTTTGGTAGACACTGCTATTGCTCAGATGGAAGAAGGTAAGATATCGATTTTCACTGGTCTTTTACCCACAAATAATTTTGTGTACATTTGGCTGGATGTCCCGGCTCATGCTGTACCCAAAAGTGAGTCAATAGATTTAATTAATTCTGTTGATAAATTGCCTGTGATTGATAAATCTCTACCTACGCTGTCGCCAGGAATGAAGTTATTACTCAATCAAACTCTGCTGGAAGTGATGGGGGGAAAGCTGGAAATTGTTTCATCCCCAACTACCAACGAATTAGATCAGCATTTAATTAGGCTGCAAGTGTCTATCCCCCAAGTGATTCCTGAAGCTGAATTTCAGCCCTAGGAAAGGAATCAAGCTGGCCTTGGTTATGTAACACCATTGTGGTGCTGGAATTAGTCTGGAAACCAATTTTTTCGTAGAAGCCCTGCTGGTGTGTGGTCATCAAATATACACGTTCAACCCACCTCAACCGAGAATGACTCAAGACAGTTTCGACTAATTTGCTACCCAATCCAGTACCACGATAGTCTGGGTGAATGACAACATCCCAAATTGTAGCGCGGTAGATGCCATCAGAAGTTGCTCTAGCAAAGCCAATTAGTCGCTCTTCATCCCAGATAGAAACCACTGGGTCACTGTTGGTAATGGCTATGTCTAAATCCTCAATAGTGCGTCCCTGTGCCCAGAAAGCTGATATATTAAACAGTTGTTGGAGTTGGTAAAGGTCAATTTCAGATTTGCGATCGCTAAATTGAATTTGAGAATGGTTCATGTATAGCACCCAATTGTGGCAATATCGTTAAATCATATTTTGCTAGATATTGCCTGTGTTTGTATCTATGGGTCAGTAAACTTCTTCATTTTCGTCTCCTGTAAAAGGTTGAAAAACTAATACAGCGTTTCCGACATAGATGAGTTTTTTATAGGACTTAGGGAACTGTGATATTTTTAACACTAGAGATTTACATCGCGTAGCGTGTCGCAGACAAGGGTCAAAAGTCAAGATTCCAAAAACTTAGACTCTTGACTTTTGACTCTTGATCACCATAGTGGAAAATAGAAAATATATATGCCAGTTGTGTAAGTCCTATATTTATTATACAGAAAGTTTCCATAAATCTATCCCACTAATATAATTAGCTGTAAAAATCTTCATTTTGTTGCAAATAAAAAACGAAAAATCAAGCTTTTACAGCACATCTGAGGTAACAAAATAGGCATTTTCGGATTGGTGGGGTAAGTTCATATTTCACATATGTCTATTAAACCGAGGAAATTTTTATCTTAATTTTCGGCATCAAATATTTGTGCTACTTTGAGATTTAGTTGATTAAATTGTGGAGATACAACTAAATCATCACCAGAAAAGTTACCAATTTCAGTGTAAGTATTGCCTGTGAGTTCTAAAACCAATATAGTTCTAGTTTCCGGGTCTATAATCCAATATTCAGGAATCCCGCAATCTTGATATTGCCCACGCTTGGCAATAAAATCTCTATCTCGTTGCAATTCCCCAGGACTAACGACTTCAATCACCAATAGAGGCGGTAACATTGATAGGCGAATCGTATTACGCTTTGCTAACTGCTGAATATGCTCTTGGCGAATAATAGTCAGGTCAGGATAACGATTTCTGGGTTCTCCTCTTACTTCCAGTTCTAAACCATGCCCCCGCACTCTTCTATAATCTAATAGTAAGGCAAATTGAATCAGTAAGAATGTAGCAATTTCAACATTAATTCCAGATTCTGGCGGCATTTCAATTAACTCTCCATTAAACAACTCATAGAGTTTGTCTGTACCATCATCATAGGACAGGTACTCTTCAAAGCTTTGAAATTGATGTTTAACTTGTAGCATCAGGGTTTCTCCATGATGAGTCTTAATAGAATTTTAACTTAATTAGGACCGACTCTGGGGGCACATTAATAATCTAGGACTTACGCACTAGTAGTCTGTCAATTTTGTTTTGAGGGATTTTTGGTAGTGTGAGCGTCTCGCTCACGCGGGCAAGATGCCCGCACTACAGTCCATCATTTTTATCTTGACACAGTACTAGGCTATTTGTGGAGATCGGGCATAGGGCATTGGTTAATTTTTCGGTTCCTTTTATACTGATATTACACTGCCAGTCAGCAACCTACAAACAATTCCCCACTGGGTATGAAATCATGCCACGCATCTTTGATAACATTGACTTACAACTGCTACCAATTTTACGAGAAACGCTCAAAGTTTCTTATCGCGCAGATTTTTGCGTTGGCTATTTCAACCTCAGAGGTTGGCAAAAAATTGATGATTTGATTGAACAGTATATTGGTAGTGAAAAGGCTGGTTGTCGTCTGCTGATTGGGATGCAAAGTTTACCCAGTGATGAAGTCCAGGCGGCGTTTACCCTGGGTACTGGTGACGGGCGAATTGATAATAGTGCGATCGTACGCTTCAAAAAACGTATGGCTGCTGAATTTCGCAAACAGTTAACTATTGGTGCGCCGACTAATCAGGATGAAGCGGGGTTGCGGCGATTAAGTCATCAACTAAAAACTCAGAAATTAATTATTAAACTGTTTCTGCGTCATCCCCTCCATGCAAAATTGTATTTAGTGCATCGTCATGACCCCAACACACCAACCGTGGGATTTTTAGGTAGTAGTAATTTGACTCTTCCAGGACTAGCTAAACAAGGGGAATTGAATGTTGATATTTTAGACCATGATGCCTGCCAGAAACTGCAAAAATGGTTTGATGACCGCTGGAAAGATTATGGCTGTGTAGATATTTCTCAAGAACTAGCAGAAATTATTGATGAGAGTTGGGCGAGGTCAGAATTAATTCCCCCTTACCATATTTATCTGAAAATTGCTTATCATTTGTCTCATGAAGCAATAGCAGGTTTATCTGAATTTCGCATTCCCCGTGAATTTAATAATCTATTTGATTTCCAAAAAGCAGCGGTACAATTAGCAGCGCGTCATGTCACCAGACGGGGTGGTGTTTTGGTAGGGGATGTAGTGGGTTTGGGTAAGACTTTAGTCGGAACTGCTTTGGCGAAGATATTACAAGAAGATTGTTTTTTAGAAACGCTGATTATTTGTCCCAAAAATTTGGTGCAAATGTGGCAAGAATATGTTGATAACTATCGGCTATATGCGAAGGTTTTACCGATTAGTAAAGTGCAGAATCAGTTACCAGAGTTACGCCGCTATCGGCTGGTGTTAATTGATGAAAGTCACAACTTACGTAACCGAGAAGGTAAAAGATATCGAGCTATTGCTGAATATATTACTGCCAATGAAAGTAAATGTATTTTACTTTCTGCCACACCTTACAATAAAAGTTATCTTGATCTTTCAGCGCAATTGCGGCTATTTGTGCCAGAAGACGAAGATTTGGGATTAAGACCAGAAGCTTTAATTAATCAATTGGGCGGCGGTTCCTTGGGAGAGTTGGAGTTTATTAGAAAACATCAATGTTCTGTACGTTCTTTAGCTGCTTTTGAAAAAAGCGAGCATCCTGATGACTGGCGAGAGTTAATGAAACGCTATATGGTGCGGCGCACTCGCTCATTTATTAAAGAAAATTATGCTAAATCAGACTCTCCTCAATCTTCCATTAATCAGCAGGGAGTGCGTAAATATTTAGAGTTTGCTGATGGGAGACGTTCTTATTTTCCAGACCGCATTCCTCGAACTATTAAATTTACTTTAGAATCTGCAAATAATGACCCCTATTCTCGCTTGTATTCTCAGGCTGTAGTAGAAGTAATTAATCAATTAAATCTACCGCGTTATGGTTTAGGTAATTATGTAGCGGCTAAATCTAAACAAGCGCCAACAGAACCAGAACAACGCCAGCTTAATGCTTTATTTCGTGGTGGACGTAGGTTAATGGGTTTTTCTCGCACGAATTTATTTAAACGGTTAGAAAGTAGTGGTTTTGCTTTTATTCTATCACTTGAACGCCACATTCTCCGAAATTTTATCTATTTATATGCTCTGGAACAAGGGTTAGATATTCCTATTGGGACTCAGGATGCTGAGTTGTTAGATACAAGCAATAATGATGAAGATGCTGATTCTGTAGCAGCAGCTTTGTTTGATACGGAAACAGAAGATGATGTAGATGATTCTTCTTTCCCAGAAGAGGGAGAAGCTCGAAGTTTAACAGAAAAAAGTTTTCGTCAAAAAGCCGAGTCAATTTACACTCTCTATGCAAACCGATATCAACGGCGTTTTAAGTGGTTGCGTTCTACATTATTTGACATTAAAAAGTTGAAAACAGATTTACTGGCTGATGCGAAAGCACTGATTAATTTGTTGCAGGACTGTGGTCAATGGAACCAAAAGCAAGATGAAAAATTTAATGCTTTGGTTGAATTATTAACAAAAAGTCATCCTCAAGAAAAGGTACTGATTTTCACTCAATTTGCGGATTCAGTCCGTTACCTCACAGATAATTTACAAGCAAGAAATATTAGCAAGATAGCAGGAGTAACAGGTCAATCTCAAAATCCTACAGAATTCACGGGAAGGTTTAGCCCTATTAGTAATGGTAAAACTGATAAAGTACCAAAATCTCATGAATTACGTATCTTAATAGCCACTGATGTTTTAAGTGAAGGTCATAACCTGCAAGATTGTGCAATTATTGTTAACTGGGATTTACCTTGGGCGATTATTAGGCTAATCCAAAGGGCGGGACGGGTAGACAGAATTGGACAAAATGCCGACAATATTCTCTGTTATTCTTTTCTACCGGCGGAGGGGGTAGAACGTATTATTAATTTACGCGCAAGACTCCGCCAGCGATTACAAGAAAATGCTGAAGTGGTAGGAACTGATGAGGCTTTTTTTGAAGATGATTCTACTCAGGTAATTCTCGACCTCTACAATGAAAAGTCTGGAATTTTGGATGGAGAAGAAGATACAGAAGTAGACCTGACTTCAGAAGCTTTTCAAATTTGGAAAAAAGCCACTGATGGAAATCCCGCTTTGAAAAAGACAATTGAAGAAATGTCAAATGTAGTTTATTCTACCCGCGCCCATGCTCCCCAACCTGTACAACCAGAGGGAGTATTACTATATATGAAAACTACTGAGGGTAATGATTCTTTAATTTATGTTGACCGTGAAGGAAATAGTGTTTCTCAGTCCCAATTAGGAGTTTTAAAAATGGCTACTTGTGCAGAAAATACTCCGGCTATTCCTAGAGATAAACAGCATCATGAGTTAGTTAAAAAAGGTGCCCAACTCTTGGCTGAGGAAGAAAAAAATGCAGGTGGTCAGTTGGGAAGACCATCAGGTGCAAGGTTCCGCACTTATGAACGATTGAAAAGTTATGTTCAAGAAATGAAGGGAACGCTATTTGTAACAGAAGAACTTGTGAAAGCGATTGATGAAATTTACCGTTACCCGTTACGACAGTCAGCAATTGATACTTTAAATCGACAATTAAAAAGCGGTATTAGTAATCAGCAGTTAGCAGAATTAATTGTAGCCTTGCGGCTGGATGATAGGTTGTGTATTGTCAGTGAAGAAATGGAGAAACGAGAACCTCAAATTATTTGTTCCCTGGGATTATTTGAGCTTTAATAATTGATATAGCATTTCTCTGTCAAGTAAGGTACAGGAACCCCAGGTAGGGGCGCAAGGCCTTGCGCCCCTACAGATTATCGATGTGTTGCAAAGATTTTTTGAATTGGTATTACAGCCATTTTCAGCTAAATAAACGATGGGGTAGGGGCACAAGGCCTTGCGCTCCCTACGAGTATCTGTGGTTATTGGGTGAAAATTACTGTAAAGGCGGTTCTTCTGCTTTGAGGTACGGATATCCATTCTCAGTCAGAGACTGCGAACCAGACGCAAGACAACCCGCTACAAAGCGTAGGAATTTATTTCCCAGATCTTAATCCAGTAACACGGTAATTTATTTTACTTCTTTAATAAAATTTACGCGAAAATACTCAGCTATTCTCTTAACAAAGAATTTATAAATAATCCATTAGGTATAAAAAAGCATTTGTAAGCAACCCTAGGAATGATAGAGTCTGCATTGAGCAGGCTTGCTTTTCTTAGCCGCAGATTCAATATCTGTGGGGCTTATTTGCCATGCTTTTTTCTGGCTAGTGCTGTCTATGAATAGTATATTATGGCACTTGATTTTAAACGCACACGGGATTTACTCTATAACTTTCAGTTCGAGGATTTGTTTATAGAGGAGTTGGGTTGGTCACAAGCAACACGTAGAAAACCTGTCCCGTTGGAAATTGAGGAACAGGCTTATGAGTACAAATGCATTGCTGAATTGTCGGGAGTAGCTGTCTTTGAAGTTAGCGCAGCAAATGGCGCAATTCCAGAGCGGAAAAATCACGCTGCTATTTACCAAGAAATTACTAAGTTAAAGGCTGAAAATCTCTTAATTTTTATTGATAATCCACGCACTCGCAGTCTTTGGTATTGGGTGAAGCGAGAAGGAAATAAAAGTTTGATTCGTGACCATTTGTATGTAAAAGGTCAACCGGGAGATTTATTTTTAAGTAAGCTTGGTTCTCTGGTTATTGATATTACGGAACTGGAAGATGATGGACTTTCGGTTATAGAAATTGCTCACAGATTGCAAAAGGCTTTTGATGTTGAGCGAGTCACTAAACAGTTTTATAAGGCTTTTCAAGAACAGCATCAGCAATTTTTGGGCTACGTTAAAGGAATTAATAACGAAAATGACCGCCGTTGGTATACTTCGGTGCTGCTCAACAGAATGATGTTTGTTTATTTTCTGCAACGCAAAAGATTTATTAATGATGGTGATTTAAATTATTTAGAAAATCAACTCGCAGCTAGTAAGCAAAGAGGCGAAAATCTTTTTTATCAGGAATTTCTCCAAGCTTTATTTTTTGAAAGTTTTGCTAAACCAGAGACTGACCGTGACCCATCTGTTCAAGGGTTGGTAGGAAATGTTAAATATCTCAATGGTGGTTTATTTTTAAAGCACCGGATTGAGCAAGAATATAATATTACAATAGCGGATGAAGCCTTTACCCAAGTTCTCAATTTATTTGCTGGTTATTCTTGGAATTTGGATGATACGCCAGAGGGTAAGGACGATGAAATAAACCCCGATGTTTTAGGGTACATATTTGAAAAATACATCAATCAAAAGGCTTTTGGTGCTTACTATACTAGACCACAAATAACTGAATATCTTTGTGACAGAACGATTCACAAATTAATCGTAGACCAGATTAATGCTGCAATATCAGATAAATATACACCTTTTGAAGATATTAACGAATTGTTGCTCAAGCTAGATACTAATGTTTGTCGTCTATTAATTAAAGATATTCTGCCAAATTTATCAATTCTTGACCCGGCTTGCGGTTCTGGTGCATTTCTCATTGCGGCTATGAAAACCTTAATTCAAGTTTATAGTGCGGTGATTGGCACGATTGACTTGATGGGAGATGCAAGTTTAAAGCAGGAAATGGAAGATACAAGAAAGTTACATAAGTCTCTATCTTATTATATTAAAAAGAAGATTGTAACTGATAACCTCTATGGTGTTGACATTATGGAGGAAGCTACAGAAATTGCTAAATTGCGTTTGTTTTTAGCTTTGGTTTCTGCGGCTCATGATGTGGATGAATTGAAACCGCTACCGAATATTGATTTTAATATTATGGCGGGTAATTCACTGATTGGTTTAATCAAAGTAGATGAAACGGCTTTTGATACGGTAGGAAATGCGAAACAAGGTAATTTATTACAGGCGCTGGCTGCAGCTAATTACAAGGCGATTTTAGCAGATAAAAATAAGTCAATAGAACTTTACAAAAAACACGCTTTTATTCCTGGAGAGGAACAGTTAGCTGGTGGTGATGAGGGAACTGAGCAAAATAGCAGGTTGTTAAATTTGCGGCGACATATTGAAAAGCTTAATCAGGAATCGCAAGCTAAGTTAAATGGTTTGTTGTTGGATGAGTTTAGTAAGCAGTTGGGTATTAAGTATGAGGAAGTGCAGTTAAGTGGTAAATCACAGAAGCGGGTTTTAAATGTTGATGATATTACTGCTTTAAAGCCTTTTCACTGGGGTTATCATTTTGATAAGGTTTTAGCGCGGGGTGGGTTTGATGCGATTATCACTAATCCACCGTGGGAAATTTTTAAACCACAAGCTAAAGAGTTTTTCGCCCAGCATAATGAATTGGTGACGAAGAACAAAATGGATATCAAGGCTTTTGAAAAAGAACAGAAAAAGCTGTTACAAAATCCAGAAATTGCAGAAGCTTGGTTAGAGTATCAGAGTCAATATCCCTACGTCAGTGCTTATTATCGTTCTTCAGAAAATTATAAAAATCAGATTTCTATAGTTAACGGTAAAAAAGCTGGGACAGATATTAATCTCTATAAATTATTTGTCGAACGCTGTTTTCATTTACTGCGTGATGCGGGTGAGTGTGGAATTGTAATTCCTAGCGGAATCTACACTGATTTAGGAACTAAGCAATTGCGAGAAATGTTGTTTAGTCAAACAAAGGTGACTGGGTTATTTTGTTTGGAGAATCGTAAAACAATTTTTGAAGAAGTTCATAGCCGTTTTAAATTTGTTGTCCTTACTTTTGTAAAAGGTGGTATAACAACTGAATTTCCCTCAGCTTTTATGCGGCTTGATGTGCAGGAATTAGAAAGATTTCCTAGTAAAGAGAGTTTAGAAATTAATGTTAATATGGTACGGCGACTATCGCCTGATTCGCTTTCGGTGATGGAGGTTAAAAATAATCTTGACTATAGTATAGCAACAAAAATAATAAATCATCTGCCTTTAAGCGAAACTAAATCTGGATTTGAACATATCAAATTTACTCGTGAATTAGCTCCAGATTCTAAATCTAAATTTTTCCGAACTTCTCCAGGAAAGGATTTAGCTCCTCTTTTTGAGGGGAAAATGATGCACCAATTTACCCACAAACATATAACAACGGCGAAGTATTGGATAAAAGAAGCAGATGCTAGAACTATAATTCTGGGAAAAGTTGAAGATAAAGGACAAAAACTTGACTATCAGGATTATAGACTTGGATTCCGTAAAATAGCTAGTAGTACAAATGAGAGGACAATGATTGCGACTATTATACCTCCATCTTTATGCCTAGAAAATATCCAAACAGTAAAAATGCTGGATGAAGATGGAAATCAAGAAGTTTCATATGATGAAATTCTATATTTATGTGCTGTTTTCAACAGCTTTACCTATGATTCATTGCTGAGGTTAAAAGTATCTGCGAATATCAACTTCTTTTTTGTATACAGCACACAAGTACCGTTTTTGAAACCAAGCGATCGCTATTTTTCTGACATTGTACAACGGACAGCCAAACTCATATGCACCACCCCAGAATTTGACGAACTCGCGCAAGAAGTCGGACTAGGTTCCCACACAAACGGCGTCACCGACGAAACAGAACGCGCCAAACTCCGCGCCGAACTTGATGGCATGATAGCGCATCTCTACGGCTTAACTGCAGTAGAATTTGAATATATCCTCAGCACATTTCCCATAGTTAGCGAACAAGTTAAGCAAGATGCATTAGCTGCTTATCGTAATATAGATTAAAATTTCTCTTAACCATTGTTGATTGACTTACAGCAGATTGCAGGTAAATGAGGTACAGATATTACAATAATTTTCAGGTAAATAGACCACGCTTTTGGGGCGCAAGGCCTTGCGCCCCTACAAGGATCTGTGGTTCAAAGAAATGAAAATTGCTGTATATTTAAATTTACAAAGCAGCATTAAAAACCTCCTGTGCGGTAAGATTTAATTGGGGGAAAATGTGAGAAATAATTAAATCATTGCCAGTAAACTTAGTAACTTGATATTCATCTCCAACAAACTGACAAACCGAGAAAGTAGGCTGTTTTGGGTCTCCAATGAATTTTTTACCCCCTAGAGCTTTATAATCAGCAATCCAGAATTCAGGAATACCCATCTCTACCCTTCGGGAAGGGCTTCGCCCAACATAGTCCGCAAACTTCTTATGGTAATCATCACGCCAATTTGTACTAACTACTTCAACTACCAAAGGAATAGAAGCAGCCTGAGTAACCGTGGACTCCTTTTGAAAAAGAGGTTCGTTAGGAAGATTATCAAGATTTAGTAACAATACGTCAGGTGAATAAACTGATTCAGCGCTGGGAGTTTTAATAAATGAGGTTTTAGGAATAGTGAATGGTAATTTTAACCGTCTGTACTCCAAGGTAATTTCTGCTGCTAAAAACCCGACAACTTTTTCATGATCTCCGGTTGGTGGCGCCATTTCAACTATTACTCCATTATATAGCTCGTAGCACTTCCCGTTATTAGGAAACCACTCAATAAATTCTGCAGAAGTTATCAGCTTGGGTAGAGTTTTGGTCATAGTACATTCATCCACATATATTTGATCTAATTACAAACCCACTTCCACAGAGGATGGGTTTGTCCCTGCTGACGGATGCGACAGACTTGTTTTTCTAAACGCTGCTTTTCGCCTTCTGGTATTCCTAATAAAATATTACGACTTTGCCAAATTAAAACACCAGCGGTCATCCCGATACAAAAAGCTAAACCCAAGGTAGACAGTGGATGGTACAAAAGTCCATATCGCAGGGATACCCAGGTAAAATTTTGTCGCCACAAAGCAATTTCTTCGCGCAGATTCCACAAGCAAACAGGCGAAATAGTGAGCCATAAAAAACCAACAAACAACCACCTACCGTACACTGTCAGATGGTGTAGCTTTTGTACTTGTTCAGCAAAAGATGGGTCAGAGTTTTCGGTATTGTTACCAATGATTGGTGGTTGTTCCGGTTGATCCATAGAAGATGGGAGGTAGGGAGATGGGGAGGTGAGGGAATGGGGAATTAGTCAGATGGGGAAGGTAGCGAGATGGGGGAAATAACTCCTAACTCCTAACTCCTAACTCCTAACTTCCCTTAATTATGGACTAAGTATCAGTAAACGTATCCATCGCCTCGGTGCTAGCGACTGCTAGGGATTGAGTGCGTTCTCGCCACAAAGCTAGGAGAGTGCTGGCGATAAAGATACTGGAATAAGCGCCCATTATGAAACCAACTATCAAAGCTAGGGAAAAATATCTCAGTGTTTCTCCGCCAAATAGAAAGATAGCGAATAATGTCAGCATAGTTGTTAAGGTCGTGTTGATTGACCTTCCCAGGGTTTGATTGACTGCATCATCGACAATATCAGCGATGGGACGATTGGGATTGGTTTGTAGTGTTTCGCGAATGCGATCGTAAATTACCACGGTATCGTTGACTGAGAAACCTGTAATTGTCAGCAAGGCGACGATAAATAGGCTATCTACTTCAATTCCTAGTACCAAACCCAAAATGGAAAAAATGCCGACGGTGATCAAGACATCATGCAACAGGGCGACAATGGCAAACACGGCATAGTCTAACTGAAAGCGGAAGGTCAGATAAATCGTGATACCAATGAAGGAAACTATCAGAGCTAGTATCCCAGATCTAAACAACTCTTGTCCTAAAGTCGGACCTACGGAGTCAATTTGATTTTTTTGTGGGTCAAAAGTGCCGATTTTTTCAGTTAAGACGGTTTGCAATTTGCTACGCTGATCGACATCTAAGTTTTTTGTCCGAATTAATACGCCATTATCACCGACAAGTTGGATGCTGCTATCGCCCAGACCTTGTGCTTTGGCTGCTTCGCGGACAGCGACAATATCAATTGGTTTGTCGCAATTACCTGGTTTTGTACAATCGCGTTCCAACTGTAAGCGTGTACCACCGATAAAATCCAAACCGGGGCGTAGAGGTAAGCCAATTGTTGGTTGTTGCCAAGAAATCACCATTGAGATGATACCAGCAAGAATGACGGCGGCGGAAATACTCCACCAAAGCGATCGCGATTTGTTAATACTGAGTTTCATTTCGCCACCTCTGCCTTATTTGATGCTGGCACATTCGGAGAGTATAGTTCTACCTTCCGTAATGAGGGTATGGAAATTGCTAAAAACATCAATGTGCGACTACAGGTAATGGCGCTAAACATACTCACCGCTACCCCTAAAGCTAAGGTAAGGGCAAAGCCTTTGACTAAACCAGAACCCAGCCAGAACAAGGCAGCGCAGGCAATCCATGTGGTAACGTTACTATCTAAAATACTAGAGAATGCGCGGTAAAAACCAGATTCTACTGAACGATACAAAGATTTACCCGCCTGCAATTCTTCCCGTGTGCGTTCAAAAATTAACACATTTGCATCAACCGCCATCCCAATACTGAGGATAAACCCAGCAATTCCTGGCAAAGTTAAGGTAATGCCTAATAAAGCAAAGCTAGCCCAAGTCAACAGGGAGTAGATGATTAGTGCCAAATCTGCCATCAATCCTGGTAGTCTATAGTAAACCACCATAAATATTAATACTAAAACTAGACCACCAATACCAGCATATATGCTGCTTTGAATACTATCTTTACCCAGAGTTGCGCCTACTGTGCGTCTTTCGGCGATTTCTACGGGTACAGGTAAAGACCCACCGCGTAACTGTACGCCCAAATCGTTGGCTTCTTGTGCTTTAAAGCGTCCTGTAATCACAGCGGCGCCACCAGTAATCCCTGTGCTAGCAAATTCTGGTCCGACATTAGGAGCGCTAATTAGTTCATTATCTAGAAATATCCCAATACTGCGTCCAGTTCCTGCCAAATTTTTGGTTAATGTGGCAAAAAGTTCACCACCCTTTTGATTGAAGCGAATCGCCACATTCCAATTATCGCTTTGAGTGGGTTCACCATAGGCATTTTCCAAGTATTTACCCGTCAGTGGTGGATCGGTACTTTCAAACAATTCTGCGATCGCCTGATTATTTTTGAGCAACTCTTCTTGATTCTTAACAATAGCTGCTTTATCCTTGCTGGTTCTCAATTCCTGTTGCTTTCCTTTCAATTCGGCGCGAGATGTTTGGAAAGCAAACAGTTGAGTTTCTGTACCCGGCTTTTGTTTGCGGAATTCTAACTGTGCTGTACCACCTAGTACCCGTTCTGCCTGCTCAGGATCGTTCACACCCGGCAGTTGTACTAGAATCTTATCTGTACCCACAGTTTGAATCACTGGTTCGGAAACCCCAAGGCCGTTAATTCGACCTTCCACGACTTTCTTCACAGCTTCCAATTCCCGTTCGGTGATTTGCTTAATTTCTGCTGTTGTTTTCACCTGAATTGTAAGCTGTGAGCCTCCCCGCAAGTCCAGTCCCAGGGGTATAGGAATTGTGGCAATCACCGTAATAGCGGCGATAACCAAAACTAAAATTAAAGCTAAGAGCGATCGCTGTCTTTGCATACCATAACTCACAACTGACAAAGGCTATAATAGCGTTCTTTTTATCGGTTATGAGTATGGATTAGGGATTGGGCATGGGGCATGGGGCATGGGGCATGGTAATATTACTTCCTCATCCCCCTCATCCCCAGTCCCCAGCGATGCACTGAGCTTGTCGAAGTGTCCCCAGTCCTAAACTCGCAAAGCTACCATTTTTTCCACAGCTTCCACGATTTGCTCTGGTTGGACAATTGTCAATCGTTCCAGATTACCATTGTAAGGTGTGGGGATATCTTGGGAAGATAGGCGCAGCACTGGTGCGTCTAATTCATCAAATAAGCGGTCATTAATTGAGGCTGTTAATTCGGCGCCAATACCGCCGGTTTTCATACACTCTTCGACGATAATCACTCGATGGGTTTTCCGTATGGATGCACCGATGGTATCAAAATCCAGTGGCTTGAGTGATATCAGGTCAATGACTTCTGGGTCATAACCTTCTTTTTCCAAGGGTTTTACAGCTTGCAGCACATGATGCCGCATCCGTGAATAGGTAAGTATTGTGACATCTTTACCGCTACGCACTACTTCTGCTTTATCCAGAGGTACTAGATATTCTTCTTCGGGTAAGTCTTCTTTCAAGTTGTAAAGCAGGACGTGTTCAAAGAACAATACTGGGTTATCATCACGGATAGCAGATTTTAGTAGTCCTTTGGCATTTTTTGGTGTGGAACAAGCCACAATCTTCAATCCAGGCACCGCTTGGAAATAAGCTTCTAATCGTTGGGAATGTTCTGCACCTAATTGGCGTCCCACACCCCCAGGTCCACGAATCACCATCGGAATTTTAAAATTACCACCGGAAGTATAGCGTAGCATCCCGGCGTTATTGGATATTTGGTTAAAAGCAAGTAACAAAAAGCCCATGTTCATCCCTTCGATGATGGGTCTTAACCCAGTCATCGCGGCGCCAACTGCTATACCAGTAAAGCTGTTTTCCGCAATGGGTGTATCTACAATCCGCAAATCGCCGTACTTTTTGTACAGGTCTTTGGTCACTTTGTAGGAACCGCCATAGTGTCCTACGTCTTCACCGAGGACGAATACACTAGAGTCACGCGCCATTTCTTCATCAATGGCTTCCCGTAGGGCGTTGAAGAATAGAGTTTCTGCCATTTAGACCTTTAGTACGATTTACTGTTTTAGAATCTTATCGCGCCGTCATGGTAAATATAGTGAGCGATCGCACTCATTAAGTTGTCATCAGTTGTCAATTGCGATCCTCCTCATCAGCCCTTACCCTTGACCCTTGACCCTTGACCCTTGACCCTTGACCCTTGACCCTTGACCAATAAGGGCGCAAGGCCTAGATCCCCTACATGATTTTTGCCAAGCTACTTAATATAGTCAGACACTCATGCTAAAAAAACTGATAACTGACACACAATCAGCTATAGACTTGAGAATCAGGTAGTGGCGCTATCTGATTATCTGGAAAGCGCTTGGGTCTTCCTGGTTTGCGTTTATGTCGCTGATTAATTGACTTTTCGCTTGCAGCGGCCAATTCTTCGGGTGTACATTTGAATAGACGCAAAGCATCCACATATTTTTTGGGTGTCATCGTGGGTTCAGTACGCCCAGCTTCCCAATTGCGAACACTCGTTTCGCTGATTGCAAGCCTGAAGGCTACCTCTGCACGGCTTAAACCCGCACGCTCTCTCAGGACTTGCATATCCATATTCCATGCTCCCCTTGAAAAATTTAGAATTAGCTTGTTAAATCAATTGACATTAAATGCCAATTGTGAAAAATTTATCCACTATATATATTTTATAAACGATCACCTTGCTCTATAGCAAACCAGATAACCTGATATAACCTCGATTTCTGTATTATTTCGTACAAATTTTCTTAACAATACTTTATATTTCTTAATCTACCTCAATAAATGACTAAGTACAGCCTTTCATAAATTCATGAAGTTTTGGTTCGTAGTTGCTCAAGGCTAACACCACGCTGCGCGAATAGCGCTAAAGCGCAACTACGAACGATAGAGTTTATTCTCATTTCGTCACGAACTTGTGCAATCCTGTACTAGCTTTACAAGCAATTCAGCGATCAAAATTGGTGTGGCGGACTACTAGGAACTAGATAGTGGTATTTTTTACTTATGAGTTCTTACTTATAACTCCTCACTCAGCACTCAGTCTTTGGTTTTATTGACCCAAAATAGACTGAGATATTTAGTGCCAGGTTTCTAGATTTTTGCGAAGATCATAGTGTGTGGCTCAATCAGCATACTGCTGGTTATAAGCTTTCTTAACAAATTAATGGAGCCTCACATCTAACAAATAACTTACTTATGCAATTGAATCCTTCGTTTACGCAGCTTGAGAGTTTATCATTGACCAGAGAGCCGAACCCAGAGGATGCTGAAATAGAAAAACACCCAGTTGAAATTCCACTGGTTAGGCCAGCCTTACCGCCATCGACAAGTGAAGGAGGTATTTATCTAGTTCAACGCGGCAATTCTCTGGTTGCTCAAAAGTCAGAAGAGCTACAAAAGACCCTTTTAGCACACAGGCACGAGCGTCAGTTGATCATTTTACAAGATTTTCCCGATCCTGATGCCCTTTCTTGTGCTTGGGCTTACCAATTAATTGCACAGCAATATGATATCAAATCTGAAATTATTTATGCTGGTGCATTGAGTCACCAAGAAAATATAGCCTTAGTTAAGCTCACTAATTTACCTGCTCAACGTTGGACACTGCAAAACCTCAAAAGTAAAGATTTGTCTTCTTATCAAGGTTTTGTCTTAATTGATAACCAGGGTACTACAAGTCAGCTACTTTCAGCAGTGCAGCACGCAGGAATTCCACTGGTTGTAGTCATTGACCATCACAGTTTACAGACAGAACTTAAGTCAGAGTTTGTTGATGTCCGTCCTTACGTACGAGCAACAGCAACAATATTTACTCAATATTTACAAGCGGGGCTACTAACGTTAGACAGCAGCATCAATCAACATGTCAAATGTGCTACAGCCTTGATGCATGGCTTGCGTTCAGATACTAATCGACTGATGCAAGCGCAAGAAGAAGATTTCATGGCAGCTGCATATCTAAGTCGATTTTATGACGCCCAGCTGCTAAATGCAATTTTGCAGGCGAATCGTTCCAAACGGGTAATGGATGTGATAGAACGAGCGCTTAAAAACCGCATCGTGCAAAATAACTTTTCCATTGCTGGTGTTGGTTACATCCGCTACGATGACCGAGATGCTATCCCCCAAGCAGCAGATTTTCTCGTGACAGAAGAAAACGTGCATACGGCTGTGGTTTATGGCATTGTTCACGATGAAGATGATGAATTGGAGGTAGTAATTGGCTCCTTGAGAACCACAAAACTCACTCTAGATCCTGACGAATTCATCAAAGAAGCCTTTGGACAAGATAGCACAGGGCGATTTTTTGGTGGTGGAAGAACAGGCGCAGGCGGCTTTGAAATACCGATGGGTTTCTTGTCTGGTAGCAACGAAAATTCTGCTTATGCAAAAATGAAATGGGATGTGTTTGATGCTCAAATTAAGCAAAAATTATTGAGGTTGGTCAATCCCAAAGATAATCCGATTCAATCAGAGTAGGTAAGAAACGACAAAGAGGGGAAGAACTCCTAAATTAAGCTCCAGTCGAATTGAAAATTGCATCCTGAAATTTTTTTAGCACCTTTTGTGGAAGTTGTAACTAGGAATGGTATGCATTAAATTTCCGTATAATGTCCTCAATGGGGTAAATATACGGAAAATTTTTGTATGTGATACTCTTGGAATTGGTATACGTTTGATGCTAGACTATCAGAAAGTTATACATTTAAGATAAATATGCGCCTGCAACTAACTAAAGTATTTAAGAAAGTTCCTGAAGGTTATATAGGATTTGTTGAAGAGCTACCCGGTGCAAATACTCAAGCAGAGACTCTTGAGGAAGCAAGAGCAAATTTGGAAGAAGCAATTGAATTGGTTTTAGAATCTAATCGTCTGCTGACAGAAGAGCAACTTCAAGGTTTGGCTATAGCATTTTAGATATGCTGTTTGAGAACAATCAAAATGACACAGCAAGAGTTGTTGAATGAGTTTTTATCCCTTCCTGATGAAGCACAGCGTCAAGTCATAGACTTTATTGCTTTTTTGCGACAAAGATATGCAGTAGTTGAGCCTCCATCGTCCTCAGTTGATTTTGAGTTGAGAAATGATAGTTTTATTGGGATGTGGCGCGATAGCGAAAATTTAGCTGATAGCACTGCGTGGGTGCGTAGTGTTCGAGAAAATGAGTATCCATAACGCTGAAAATGCCTAAAATTTATGATGGAACTATATTTAATTCGTCATGGCATAGCTGAAGAAAAAACAGATAACCTCAAGGATGAGGAGCGAGTTCTCACCAAAGAGGGACGCCAAAAAACAGAAAAAGTAGCCCAGCGACTAGTCCAATTAGGTTTGCACTTTGACTTGATTGTCACCAGTCCCTTAGTGCGGGCTAGACAAACAGCAGAAATCCTGGTAGCTGCTAGACTTAGTTCTCAACTAGAAGAATCAACCCACCTGTCCCCTGAAGGTCAGATTGATAATTGGGTGAATAAGTGGTTACAGCCAAGGAATTATTCCCCAAAAACCCAACTGGCGCTGGTGGGACATGAACCTAATTTGAGTAATTGGGCAGAAATTCTCCTATGGGGGGAAACAAAAGCAGGTTTAGTCCTGAAAAAAGCAGGTATGATCGGGATAAAACTACCAGAAATAGGCTCACCTCTGGGTCGTAGTCAAATGTTTTGGTTGACACAACCCAAATACTTATTGTGAGGGTTTTTCAACGGTTACGAAAAAACTTTGGTTACAACTGTTACTGTTATAGGAGCAACAATTTCTGGTAAGTTAGCCTGAGCAAATCTTTCAAAAGCAGATGGTGTTGCCATGTCGGTGTGCGAATACAAGCCCGGTTTGGAAGGCATTCCTGCTGCCCAATCCAGTATCAGCTATGTTGACGGGCAAAAGGGATTACTAGAGTATCGTGGTATCCGGATTGAGGAATTAGCAGAAAAAAGTACATTTCTCGAAACTGCTTATCTCCTAATTTGGGGTGAACTACCAAACAAGGAAGAATTGGAAGCGTTTGAGTATGAAGTCAAGAGCCATAGGCGGATCAAGTACCGGATTCGCGATATGATGAAATGCTTCCCAGAAAGCGGCCACCCAATGGATGCTCTGCAAGCCTCTGCAGCGGCGCTAGGCTTGTTTTATTCACGTCGGGACTTACATAACCCGGTTTACATCCGGGATGCGGTGGTGCGCTTATTGGCAACCATTCCTACAATGGTAGCGGCGTTCCAGTTAATGCGAAAAGGCAATGACCCCGTTAAGCCCCGCGATGACTTAGACTACTCCGCCAACTTTCTGTACATGCTCAACGAGAAAGAACCCGATCCGTTGGCGGCACGGATTCTTGACGTCTGCTTAATTTTGCATGTTGAGCATACAATGAATGCCTCCACCTTCAGTGCTAGGGTGACGGCTTCTACCCTAACCGACCCCTACGCTGTGGTTGCTAGCGCTGTGGGCACATTAGGCGGACCCCTACACGGTGGAGCCAATGAAGAAGTAATCCAGATGTTGGAAGAAATCGGCTCTGTGGAAAACGTCCGTCCCTATGTAGACGGACTTCTCGAACGCAAAGCTAAAATTATGGGTTTTGGCCATCGTGTCTACAAAGTCAAAGACCCAAGAGCTACTATTTTGCAAGCCTTAGCAGAACAGTTGTTCGAGAAATTTGGGCATGATAAGTACTTTGACATTGCCCAAGAAATGGAACAAGTGGTAGGCGAAAAACTGGGTAACAAAGGGATTTATCCTAATGTTGACTTTTATTCTGGTTTGGTGTATAGAAAGATGGGAATTCCCACAGACTTGTTTACACCAATATTTGCGATCGCCCGTGTTGCTGGTTGGCTAGCACACTGGAAAGAACAACTGGAAGAAAACCGGATTTTCCGTCCTACCCAGGTTTACAACGGTCGCCACGAAGCTCCTTATATCCCCATCGACCAGCGTTAAGGGAATTCGCAATTGTCATTTGTCATTTGTCATTTGTCATTTGTCATTTGTCATTTGTCATTTGTCAGTGGTAACTACTCTTGACCCTTGACCCTTGACCCTTGACCCTTGACCCTTGACCCTTGACCCTTGACCCTTGACCCTTGACCCTTGACCCTTGACCCTTGACTCAAGTCATTTGTGATCCTCTCCACCCCCCTCCTCTTCCAAGCAGGGGTTTTGCTCGGTGAATCTCAATCCTAAGCATCAGTAGAACTTGTAGTATATCGTTGGAGGGTAAAAACCATCCAACGATATACTAAGCATGGTAATTGGCAAACAATCTTCCATCAGGCATCATCTCGGCAGAGATATTAATCAGTGAATTTACAGATATTAATTAAACTAATAGTTGTAAATCACTACGACTCGATGACTTAAAGAGCACAAACATGAATTCAGGAATTGACCTCCAAGGAACTTTTATTAAATCCCTCATGGATTTAGGATTATCACTTGAGGCAGCCAAAGCGATTTGGATGCCTCTGCCGATGATACTGATGCTCATTGGGGCAACAGTTGGTGTCCTAGTTGCCACTTGGCTGGAACGGAAAATTTCGGCAGCAGCACAGCAGCGGATTGGTCCTGAATATATGGGTCCTTTTGGGTTGCTGGTGCCAGTAGCGGATGGTTTGAAGCTGATATTTAAAGAAGATATCGTGCCAGCCCAATCAGACCCTTGGCTATTTACTCTCGGACCAATTATTGTTGTAATTCCGGTATTTCTGTCATTCCTGATTGTGCCCTTTGGACAGAATATTGTGATTACAAATGTGGGGATGGGCGTCTTCTTGTGGATTGCTCTGTCTAGCATTCAGCCGATTGGGTTATTAATGGCTGGCTACGCATCAAATAACAAATACTCCCTCCTGGGGGGCTTGCGAGCAGCAGCGCAGTCAATTAGTTATGAAATTCCTTTGGCTTTAAGCGTGCTAGCGATCGCCCTCATGTCCAATAGCCTCAGCACCGTTGACATTGTAAATCAACAATCAGGCTATGGCATCTTGGGTTGGAACATTTGGCGCCAACCAGCCGGTTTCATCATTTTTTGGATAGCAGCCCTTGCTGAATGCGAACGCTTACCCTTTGACTTACCAGAAGCCGAAGAAGAACTAGTAGCAGGCTATCAGACAGAATACGCTGGCATGAAATTCGGTCTGTTTTACCTCGGTTCCTACGTTAACTTGATACTTTCTTCCCTACTGGTAGCAATTTTGTATCTCGGCGGTTGGGATTTTCCGATTCCCATCAACATCATTGCCAGTTGGTTAGGAATCAGTGAAGTCAATCCCATACTGCAAATAGTAACCGCCTCTTTGGGTATCATCATGACCGTACTCAAAGCCTATCTACTAGTGTTTGTCGCCATCCTGCTGCGCTGGACAGTCCCACGGGTGCGGATTGACCAATTGTTAGATTTAGGCTGGAAATTCTTGCTCCCAGTTGGTTTGGTTAATCTTCTGTTAACCGCCGCCCTGAAACTCGCCTTTCCCGTCGCTTTTGGTGGTTAGTCATTAGTCATTAGTCATTAGTCATTAGTCATTTACTAATCTGACCAATGACAACTGACCAATGACAACTGACCAATGACAACTGACCAATGACAACTGACACAAGAGAGAGAAACACAAAATGCTCAAGTTCCTTAAGCAAGTTGGTGATTACGCCAAAGAAACAGTACAAGCCGCCCGTTACATTGGTCAGGGGCTATCTGTTACCTTTGACCACATGCGGCGGCGTCCAATTACCGTACAATATCCATATGAAAAACTGATTCCTGGCGAACGCTTTCGTGGCAGAATTCACTTTGAATTTGATAAATGTATCGCCTGTGAAGTTTGTGTTCGCGTTTGTCCGATTAATCTGCCTGTAGTGGATTGGGATTACGACAAAGTAAGTAAAAAGAAAAATCTCAAACACTATAGCATCGACTTTGGAGTTTGTATCTTCTGTGGTAACTGTGTAGAATATTGCCCCACTAACTGTCTATCAATGACAGAAGAATATGAGCTTTCTACCTATGATCGCCACGAATTAAACTATGACAGCGTGGCTTTGGGTCGTCTGCCTTACAAAGTCACAAATGACCCAATGGTTACACCACTACGGGAACTAGTTTACCTACCCAAGGGCGTCATGGAACCCCACGACTTACCTGCCGATGCACCCCGCCCTGGTGCGCGTCCAGAAGACCTGGTAGAACAAACAGAAAAATAAAAGTGGTCAGTCCAAAGTCCAAAGTCCAAAGTCCAAAGTCAAGATTTGGACTCTTGACTCTTGACTGTTGACCTTTGACTCTTGACACTTGACTCTTGACCGTTGACAACTGACTGAGGACAAAAAAGGTGAATTTAGCTGAAGGAGTACAGATTGTTTCGTTTGGCATCTTGGCTGTGATGATGATTGGGGCGGCGCTAGGTGTAGTGCTGTCTTCCAGCATCGTCTATTCAGCCTTTTTGCTGGGGGGCGTATTCATCAGCATGGCGGGGTTATACCTGTTACTGAATGCTGATTTTGTCGCCGCTGCACAAATACTGGTTTATGTTGGGGCTGTGAACGTGCTAATTTTGTTTGCCATTATGTTGGTGAACAAGCGGCAGGATTTTGCGCCGGTTTCCAGCGCTGGGGTAAGAAAAGTGCTAACGGCTGTGGTCAGTCTGGGATTGTTTGCCCTTTTGAGTACGATGGTGTTGGCAACTCCTTGGGCATACTCAACTACCACTGTAGCTGGTGAAAGTTCGATACTTTTGATTGGTCAGCATTTCTTCAGTGACTTTTTATTACCTTTTGAATTGGCTTCCGTATTATTGCTAATGGCAATGGTAGGAGCGATTATTTTGGCACGTCGCGAGTATTTGCCAGAACAAGTCACAACTTCTGCACTGCCACAAACCCTTTTAACGCTGCAAGAACGCCCCAGAACCTTTGCATCGGTAGGTAAGGATGGTGGTCAATCAAGTGATGATGTTCCCTATCGTGGGGGTTCTCGTCGCGAATAATTTGGTAACTGACACCTGAAGAAAAACTGAGAAAACTTATGCAACTCCAGTACTTTTTATTACTTGCAGCCGCTTTGTTCTGCATCGGCATCTATGGTTTAATTACCAGCCGCAACGCTGTGCGGGTGCTGATGTCAATTGAGTTGCTGCTCAATGCTGTTAATCTGAATTTAATGGCATTTTCCAACTTCCTGGACTCAACATTAATTAAGGGTCAGGTTTTCACTGTATTTGTGATCACTGTGGCCGCAGCCGAGGCGGCGGTGGGTTTAGCGATTGTGCTTGCCATTTATCGCAACCGTGATACCGTCGATATGGAGCAGTTTAATCTCCTGAAGTGGTAATTGTGTGTGCAACTTAAGCAGGTAATTATTGCCTACAAGGCGCGAAATTCCCAGAGTCAACGCTGGGCTGAAATCTGCGCCAAGCAACTAGAAAATCGTCAATGCCAGGTATTGATGGGGCCAAGTGGTCCAAAAGACAACCCTTATCCAGTCTTTTTGGCTTCTGCTGGTCAACCAATCGACCTGGCTTTGATTCTTGGCGGTGACGGTACGGTTTTAACTGGCGCCAGACACTTGGCTCCAGCTGGTATCCCTATTCTGGGTGTGAATGTGGGAGGTCATCTGGGGTTCTTAACTGAGTCAGTTGAGGAATTTCAAGATACAGAAAAAGTTTGGGATCGGTTATTTGAAGATCGCTATGCCATTCAGCGGCGGATGATGTTACAAGCGGCGGTTTTTGAGGGTAATCGCACGAATTTGGAACCTGTAACGGAACGCTATCTGGCGTTGAATGAAATGTGTGTCAAACCCGCTTCCGCTGACCGCATGATTACCTCAATTCTGGAAATGGAAATTGACGGTGAGATAGTCGATCAATATGTGGGTGACGGGTTGATTATTTCTACTCCTACAGGTTCTACAGGTTACACTGTTTCTGCCAATGGGCCAATTATGCATGATGGTATGGAGGCAATTACCATCACTCCCATTTGTCCGATGAGTCTTTCTAGTCGCCCCCTGATTTTACCCCCTGGTTCTGTGGTTAGCATCTGGCCCTTGGGGGATTACGATTTGAGTACCAAATTATGGACTGATGGGGTGTTAGCTACTTCGATTTGGCCAGGACACCGCGTTGATGTGCGGATGGCTGATTGTCGGGCTAAATTTATTATTTTGCGGGAGAACAATTCATATTATCAGACCCTGCGAGAGAAGTTGCTCTGGGCAGGTACTAGGGTGCGCTACAGTAATAATCACCGCAATTGATTGTCATTGGTCATTTGTCATTGGTCATTTGTCATTGGTCATTTGTCATTTGTCATTTGTCATTTGTGATTGGTCATTGGTCATTAGACCTCTTGCATAAATCAAAAAAAAAAGAACCCCTCCCCGCCTTTGACTTACCTCAAAGTCTCCCCTTCCCGCCTGCGGGGAGGGGCTGCTTTCAACAGTGAACAGTTATCAGTAAACAGTTATCAGTTAAATCCCTGGCGAAACACCACACCAATTGGTGGAAGGCGTTGGTGCGCTGTTACGCCACACCATACGCCGTCAGGACTGATAACTGATAACTGATAACTGATTTAAGGGTAGGTTTTTGGGAATCTCAAAAATAGTTGAGAAAATTCTCAATTAGCTAGAAAGCATTTTATGTTTAATCGCAATATCAATTACCCAGTAAATCCAGCTTCCTCTTTTAAAAAAGTTCCTCTTCTGCAAACTAAAAAGTATATCCTCAAATTGGCTTCCACCCCAGAAGAATTAGAATCGATTTTTCGCTTGCGCTTTGAAGTTTTTAATCGGGAATTAGGTTTGGGATTCTCTAGTTCTAATCTGACGCAAATGGATCAAGATAAGTTTGATGTGGTTTGTCATCATTTAATGCTGATTTGCAAATGTACTGGAAAAACCATAGGCACCTATCGGATGCAAACCTATACAATGGCTTCCCAAGAAATTGGTTTTGATGCGGCTGATATCTTTAATCTCAATAGTATTCCTGATTCTGTTTTACAAGCATCTGTGGAAGTTGGGCGTGCATGTATAGCTAAAGAATACCGAAATATTCAAACACTTTTATTGTTATGGGAGGGGTTAGCTAATTATCTCATTTGGAGTAAATGTAAATATTTTTTTGGGTGTGCATCACTACTTACACAAAGTCCTTGGCAAGCTGCTTGTGCTTATCATTATTTTCAGCAAAATAACTTAATGCATCCGAATATTTTGGTGCATCCAAATCCCGAATATTTTCTGCCAATTAACCATGAATGTCCTGATTCATGTCATCCTAATATTCCCAATATTATGCAGGCTTATTTGAGTATCGGCGCTAAAATATGCAGCCTACCAGCTATTGATAAAGAGTTTCAGACTATTGATTTTTTAACTATATCAAATGTTGAAGAGTTTGCCAGATGGCATTCTCAAAGATAGGCTTTGTGAACTACCTACACTGACCTGACGGTACAGTGTAGGCTTCCAGCTTCATTGACAGATGCTTTTCCACCTTTGGGCTTATTAGTCTTACTCCGCCTCGGCATGGCAATAACGGGGTTCCCTCCGCCATTTTTTAATATCCGAACTCCTTCATTTCTGATGTTCAGTGCTGCGTTACCATCACGGTCATGATGAGTTTGGCATGATGGACAATCCCATTCACGGATATCGAGCGTTAACTCGTCCTGAACATGACCGCAGCACGAGCAGGTTTTGGAACTCTTAAAGAATCTTCCTATTTCTACAAGTTGTCCATCTTTGGCTTTCAACTTGTAGTCAAGAAAATTGACAAACATCCCCCAACCCACGTCGGATATTGATTTTGATAGCTTGCGGTTCCGTACCATTCCCAAAACGTTTAAATTTTCAACAACGATGATTTGGCTTTCATCTACCAGCTTTCTACTTAATTTATGTAGGAAGTCTTGGCGGGAATTTGATACTCGCTCATGAACCTTGGCTACTAGTTTTCTGTATTTGTTTCTGGAATTACTTCCTTTAACTTTACGGGCAAATTTTTTCTGCTTCCTAGCTAGATTTTTCTCATGACGCTTAAGATGTTTTGGGTTTGAATGCTTGGTAACTTCTTCACCATCATGAACAATAGCAAAGTCCTTTAATCCCAAGTCAATCCCAAGCGTTTTATCACCTGTTGGGTGATTTGATTCACCTTCTACCTCATAAAGGATAGAAGCGAAGTATTTATCTGTTGGAGTTTTGCTGATAGTGACAGTCTTAACTTTCCCTTCGATGGGTCGATGCAAGACTGCTTTAACAGCACCAATTTTAGGAATTTCCAAACTCTCCCCCACAACTTTAACGTTTTGAGGATATTGGAGCGATTGCTTATGATGCTTTGATTTAAACTTAGGAAACTTAGCCCTACCTTCAAAAAAGTTAGAGTAAGCCTTGTTTAGATTAATCGCGACACACTGCAAAACAGCAGAATAACAATCCTCTTTCAACCAAGGATACTCTACCTTTAGCTGTGGAAGATAAGCTTTATAGACGCTTAATTTTAATGATTTTCCTGTTTGTTCATAGTGTTGAATGCAAGCGTTGAGGGCATAATTCCAGTACCAACGCGCACAGCCGAACGACTTGGCTAGAGCTATTTCTTGTTCACTTGTTGGGTATAGTCTAACCTTAACTGCTTTCAACACTTTAATCACCTCCTTGTTGCACCTATGCTAACATAAACGTGGGACAAATGAGGGAACAAAAATGAAAAACAAAGAGTTAAAAATCCGAATATCAGAACGCAGGTTAAATAAAGTACGCTTATACGCTGCTTGGTCTGATAAAACTATGACTCAGGTAATTGAAGAGTGTATTGACCAACTACCAAGCCCTAATATTGGCAATTCCTCAACCACCTCACTCCCTCATCAACCTAACGGTTGATATTGGTCAGAGATGGTTTCGTCATTGCCCCAAAATTCATCCCACACTTCCCCTTCGGGGTAAGATGTGGGATGAATTTTGGTTTCAGCTAAAAAGCAGCCATAAAAGTAAGTAGGTCGGCGCAAATAAACCCAATCCCCAATCCCCAACCCCTACTTAACGCTTTGGTCTGCTAACACCGATGGACCTGCTGTCACCACCACAATTTGATCTGGGTGAAGTAACTCACGCGCTGCTTGATTTACCTCAGCCAGGGTAACTTTTTGGATTTTTTGCGTGAAAGAGCGCAATTCGATTTTATCTAGGTCATAAACTTGATTCATGAGAATTTTGTCGGTTAATTCCTCTGGGTTAGCGAGGGAAACATTGTAGTTGCTAATCAGAGTGCTTTTAGCTGTATCGACTTCTGGAGCGCTGACGCCTTGCTGATGGATTTGCTGTAATAGTTGACGGGTGCTGGCGATCGCTTTGCTGGTATCTTCTGGACTGGTTTGCATCTCAATCCAAAATACCCCAAAACTCTTTGCTGCTTGGAAGGTGCTATAAATTCCGTAGGTCAAACCTTGGCGATCGCGTACTTCTGCGCCCAGTCTACTAGATAGAGTATCGCCTCCCAAAATTTGATTCAATACTAAGGCTGCATAAAACCGAGGATCTTGACGGTTAATCCCCGTGTAACCCATGTAAGTGATTGCTTGGGATTTACCCGCGAGGATTGGGTTGACACGGATCACACTATCTGGCATTGAGACTGTGGGATATTTTAATGTTGGTGGTTGACCACTGACTTTCCACTCACCAAACTCTGCTTGAATTAGCGATCGCACCTGGACCGGATCAAAATCCCCCACCAACGCTAGTACCGTCGTATCTGGTCGATAATGTTGGTTTTTGAAAGCAATTACATCCTCACGCCGAATTTGCTGCAAACTTTCTTCTGTGGGAAAGGTGTGTAAAGGATGTTCTTGTGGATAAACTGATTGAACGAATGTTCTTCTGGCTACTTCTGATGGTTCATCTAATTCCATCTGTAGATCGATTACAGCATGTTGGCGATGCAATTCCAACTCTTTGGTGGGAAATGTACTATTTTTGACGACATCTGCCAAAGTTTGGAGGAGAACGGGTAAGTCATTCGCTAAACTATCACCTTTCAAGCGTACACCTTCGCGGTAGGCTTCAAAGTCCAGAGTAGCCCCCCGTTCTTCTATAGCTTTAGCAATCCTCAGCAGATTCTTGGTTTTTGTTCCATTCATCAAGTTATCTGCTACAAAAGAGGCCAGTCCAGCTTTATCCTTTGGGTCAAATTCAGTACCAGCTTTGATATGTCCACTTAAAGTGACGGTAGGAGTGCTATGATCAGGTAATAGCAATACTCGCAGACCATTAACAAATGTCAATTCCTGTGGTAGTTCCCGCGTCACAGTATCTGCTGTTTCTTCCACTGGTGGTAGATATTTCCACACCTCATTCGGTCCTGTGGGTGAACCAGGAGAGAAGTTTTCTGTAGTTTGGGCTGTGTGTGTTTTGCTCCCAATTGCTTTGCTTTGCTTTTGAGTAGGCTCAAACAAGCCCACTCTACGCGCTTCTTGTTTGAGATATTTGTTGACAACAGCGACAATATCTGCAGGCTTGACCTGGCGGATAGCAGCCAAATAGCGTTCTGTATAGCGATAATCATCGGACGTTGTCTCATCGTTACCCAATTGCATAGCCTGACTGGTGATATCACGGTTATTTAAAATGACAGATGCTGCTAACTGAGTCTTAGCTCGATCTACTTGCTCTGATGTCACCCCTGATTTAGCTACCTTGGCGATCGCACTACTCAGCACAGAATCAATTTTTTTTAAGCTTTGATGAGGATTAGCTGTCACCAACATTTCATACCAGCCAACTTCCCGCAAACTAGCCACAGAAGCTGTCATTTCACTAGCTAAACCTGATTCCACCAATACTTGATACAGGCGAGAATTCCGTCCCTCTGTCAAAATATAATCCATCACATCCAGCGCCGGTACATCTGCATGATTGATATCAGGTAGCGGATATATGACTTGTAACAGTGCGCCTGCACCCGGTTCTCGCAGTACTATAGGGGAGGAGGAAAGAGGGGTAGATTTTTCACTCTTGACCCTTGACTCTTGACTCTTGACTCTTGACTCTTGACTCTTGGGAATTTTACCAAATATTTCTTTGACTGTTTCCAGGGTTTTTGGGGTCTGGAAATCTCCGACAATTACTAAGACGGCGTTATCAGGACTGTAGAAGTTGCGGTAATACTTCCGCAGCTGTTCGACCTCAAACTGCTCAACATCTGCTTTTGTGCCACCTACAGGTAAACCATAAGCATGATTGGGAAAGACTGCTCGCATTACAGCGCGGTTGAGGCGGTATTCTGGACTATTTTCGTAACCTTGTAACTCAGAAATGACTACCCGTTTCTCACTCGTGAGTTGCTCGGTATCAATCAGCGCATTTTGCATTCTATCAGCTTCCAGCACCAACAGCGCTTTTATCTT
This sequence comes from Gloeotrichia echinulata CP02, assembly GCA_038087035.1. Classification (NCBI taxonomy): domain Bacteria; kingdom Bacillati; phylum Cyanobacteriota; class Cyanophyceae; order Nostocales; family Gloeotrichiaceae; genus Gloeotrichia; species Gloeotrichia echinulata. Next base: position 2,662,373 of record CP051187.1, read on the forward strand.
CGTCCGTTCTACAGTACCGTAATATGCAGTTTGGTCATAGCTGGTGAAAGCATTCGAGTCGCTACCCAAAGCACTAAATAATCGTCCAAATTGAATCGGACGGCTTTTCGTGCCTTTAAATAGCATATGCTCTAACTGATGGGCAATACCATTTACTCCCGGTTCTTCATTGCGCGAACCGACCTTGTACCATACCTGGACGGTCACTACTGGTGCCGTATGCACTTCTTTTGTGAGAACAGTTAGACCGTTCTCTAGCACTATCTTCTGGGCATTTTCTGTCACTGCTTGGGGTATTTTATGATCTACAACTACTGTTGATTGAGAATTTGCTAAACTAGATTCGACTGGATTTTTGCTGTTAGCTGGTTGATCGCTAAGTAGGAAAACTGCTATCATCCATAAACTTAACAGCAATAAAGTAAAACGATATCGATACCAGACGGAAAATACAGACATGTATTTTGGGGATTATTTGTAAAGCAGATTACATATTTCGGGGGTTATGACCCTAGTTTAATCTTCCTCATAAATCTTTTATCTCAGGAAGTATACATAGATTGATTATTTTACCAATAAAAGTAATACAGAGAGAAGCTAAAGTTGATCTCGTTGTCTGCTTTGATTATTTTGACGGTAAACAGCCCCGCCTTGTAGGGGTTTAGCAATGCTAAAACTCTAGGACTGTTTCTCTCCTATACCATATTTTGTATTTTTTGTCAATGCGTAAGTCCTATAGTGGATAATTTAATTTCTGCAAGTCCCCTAGATACTATTGTTGAAATTAAGCAATTTTTCCCAGAACTCGGATGAATTCCAGGGGTAAGCCATCAGCATCCGCAATGAAAGCTACTTCCAAGATGCGATCGCCTATCTGCTGCTGTATCGGTTCTAACAGTATTTTTAGTGGCTGTAATTGTTCTGGCTGGCTTTGAGCCGCGACTGCCAAACGTTGTTGTAAATTTTGTAAATAAGTGGGCAAATCAGAGGTAATTTCAGTTAAATCAAAGGAGAGATGATAATAACCCACATAGTGTTCATCTCCAAAAGCATCTGGGGCTGGCTTTGGTTCGGGAATTTGGATCAGTTCAATTCTCCCACCCAATCCTTCCATCCAGCAAGCCAGAGTATAGCCTGTAGTGAAGCGTTCACAAACCGTAAACCCCAACTGTTCATAAAACGCGATCGCTCGATGAATATTCGCAGTCCTAATAGAAGCGTGGTGCATAAAAAAAAGGGCTAGGGTTTAGGGACTAGGGACTAGGGAAAGGCTTTGACATTCCCTATTTCCAATCACTAGCTTCTAGCCCCTAGTCCCTTTTTAGTCTACTCAAATAACCGGAAATAGGGATAGCGTACAGGTACACCAGGCTCTTTTTCCAAATCAAAATTAATCACTTCCCAGCAAGATTCTTCTCCAGTATCGGGGCTAAACTCTACCGGTAAACCGTACAATCGTGCAGTTGCACCTTCTGGTTGTCCAGAACGCCAAGGCGTACTGCGTTCTAAATAACCACTCATCAATTCCTGATAACGTCGAGCTATAATCACTCGTGTTGCTCGATATCCTTGGGTATACAACTTGTCTAGAGCTTCGTGAATTTCAAATCGAATCCCATCGGGATGAGTATGTTGCCTATACCATTCATTATTCCATCTTCGCCAATGACGCCCCGATTGTAGATGGATCAGTTCACCATTTTTAGGATTCACCTCAAACGCCCCATGACGGGGACACAAATAAGTATCAGTTAGTGTCAGCGCCGGAATTGTTTGGCGACAGTGGGGACACTGTATTTCCGGACCAAATATTGGGTACTGCAAGCCTGGATTCATCATGAAGTGCGTACAAACATAACATAGTAGTTTTGTCTTCACCAGCACCAGTGGATTAGATTTTACACTTCGGCTCCATCACTTTGGGTTACTTAATACAAGAGTATTCCTCAATGTAGATGGTTAACGCTGTGATATTCTGGTTGTGCAACCAGCCTCAAGTGTTGGAGTTTTTCCAGTGTTCCTGGGTACCATATTCATATTCTATCGTGTCTACCGCATCTTACTGGCCATCTCCCGATTTTTCTCAAGCAGCTTTCGTCGCCACGAATGCAGTTGTTATTGGTTCGGTCAACATAGCAGCAGGAGCTAGCATCTGGTATGGAGCCGTAATTAGGGCAGATGTAGAAAGCATTGAAATTGGCGAATGCACAAATATTCAAGATGGGGCTATTCTCCACGGCGACCCTGGCTTTCCCACCATTTTAGAAGATCATGTCACTGTCGGACACCGTGCGGTGGTACATTCTGCTTACATTGAACGGGGTAGTTTAATTGGCATTGGGGCAGTCATTTTAAATGGAGTTAGGGTGGGCAGTGGCAGTATTATTGGTGCTGGCGCAGTGGTGACAAAGGACATACCCCCATTCTCCCTGGTAGTGGGCATTCCTGGCAAAGTACTGCGCCAAATTACAGAAGCTGAAGCCGCAGAACTCATCGAACATGCTGAACGTTATCAAAAGTTAGCCTTGGTTCATGCGGGAAAGGGGACTGATATTGGCTTTAGCCCACCCCGGTGAGAATATCACTGGCGAATGGTGGGTTTAACCCGTGATAGTAGGGGAAAATCAGGCTGTTTGGCGTTGTTCGATGAGCTTCCGGGGCGCCAGGCCTAGGTCCCCTACCCACAATCCTCCTCACATAGCCGATAAAATGGCTGTTACCCGAATGACAATTGACAATTGACTAATAATTTAAATATTCTTTACACTTGAGGCTAGCAAAATTGACCACTTCAGCTAACAATAAAAATTAGCTTTCTCGTCGGGAAGCCTCCCGCCTGCACATAGTGAGGCGGTGAGATGGGAGACGAGGCAAAGTTTATGGTACAATGGAAAATGTAGGTGTAAACCAATTAAATGCGTAAATGCAGCCTACCCAACAAAGAAATTTAATAAAAGCCGGTGCGGAGGGGCATCCCGTGTCGTTAATAAAGCTCATTGAGTATCCTATGCAGTAGCAGGAGTTGGTGAGAAGCCCACACCAAAAGCTTGCTGAGGTGTGGGAGTATGTCACATAAGTTGATAAAACTTTATTTTCTACTTAAAAAGAGGGGTTCTAGATATGGACATCGATTTCCGTATAGCTATCGTTTTAGCGCCAATTGCCGTTGCTGCAGGTTGGGCTGTTTTTAACATTGGTGCGGCTGCTTTACAACAAATTCAAACCTTTTTAAACAGAGAAGCCTAAATTCGGCTAAAAATTAACATTCCTCAATCGGCTGCTTCTCTTTGCAGAAGCAGTCTGTTTTCTAGTGAATTGACAGTACCTGGGGTTTTGCCAGCAAAAGCGCCGGGGGTTTAGGGACAAGCGCCTTATTTGCGGGTATGAGCGGTACAGGGAAAACAATGGCCGCCGAAGTGCTGGCGCATCAACTACAACTTGACCTTTATCGGACTGTTTTACCGAAAAACGATTAGTGCGATCGCCTGATCTTGTAGTGCGATGCCTGCGGCGCTTGCGGTGCCATCGCCGATTTGGTAGGGTGCGTTAATGAGATCATTTATAATGATAGAACCGTAGCGAGGAATGATTCATTGCCGACCGAGAAGCAAAAAGATACTGCTATCTTTGTCTGTCAACTCCTTTCCAACCTTTTTCAGCCAATTTGGCTGTTTAGATACGATCCTGTGTATAAACACATTTTCTTGATTGCCGGTAGAGAAGAAAGTATAGAAATTACTATTCTTGAGAATGGTATTTGGGAGTTTAACCAAAATGACGAAACCTGATTTTACCCAAATGACTCGCAAGGAGTTAAAAAAATATATTTTGTCTCATCCGACAGATGATGAAGCAATCCGAGAATTATTTGTTAACCGGAGAAATCCTGATGTTGAAGTTTTTCCCTATCCTAACAATATAAATTACGAGGAAATTGAAGCGACTCTAAAGTATAAATTGAATTTAGAACCATAATGGCAAAACAGTGCGATGCCTGCGGCGCTTGCGGTGCCATCGCATATCTTGTAGGGTGCAAAGTGCGATCGCGTCACGCACGAAAAAATCCTTTATTCTTCCTCTATAGATTTAATTTGCTGGGAACCATGAAGGACAGCGATAATATCAATTTGTTCAGGTTTAATATAATAAATAATGCGGTAAGAGCCTTCAATGACTTCTCGAATTTGCTTGGTTTCAAATTCTGGAACAATACGACCTGATAGAGGAAACAGCGCTATCTGTTCAGACCGGTGAGTTAATCGTTCAACAAGTCTTTGTGCATACTGGGGAGAGTTATGAGAAATATAACTATAAATCGAAGATAAATGATTAACGGCTGTTTCCGTCCAAAAAACTTTCACTTTTGTAATCCAAACTTAGCCCTAACGTCTTCAACAGAAATGACTCTTCCTGCTTGACTATCACTTAATCCTGACTCAATTGCCTGCCTGACATATATTTCATACATTAAATCATCCCAAGTAGAATTTTCAGGCAAGTTGTCAATTAATCGTCGAGCTTCTTCTTTAATATTTTTTGTTTCCATGACATTTGGTTGTTATCAAATCCTCTAGACCATTATAGCGGTTCTTGCATAGTGCGATGCCTGCGGCGCTTGCGGTGCCATCGCCGCTCTTGTAGGCTGCGTTAACGGAGTGTAACGCACCGTATTGATGGGACGTTTCGGTGTGTTACGCTGTCGCTAACACACCCTACGGAAACTCCGGAAACACCCAACCCATCAACCCCAATCCCGTGGATATTGACTCCTTACTCGAACCGTTTCAACACTTTGGGATCAATCTGGGACTGTCGCGGATTGTCAAATTGTTGGCAAATCTCGGTAATCCTCATGATCAAGTTCCGGTAATTCACGTTGCTGGTACTAATGGCAAAGGTTCTGTATGTGCTTATATTTCATCCGTACTTACGGAAGCTGGTTATCGCACAGGACGCTATACTTCTCCCCATTTAGTCGATTGGACTGAACGGTTATCTCTGAATGAGCAGCATATTTCATCTGAGCAATTGTGCCAATTATTACTAGAAGTTCAAGGGGCTATTGATCCTCATGAAGATAGTCCAACTCAGTTTGAAGTCATTACCGCAGCCGCTTGGTTATATTTTGCCCAGCAGCAGGTCGATGTGGCTGTGATGGAGGTGGGACTAGGAGGGCGATTGGATGCTACTAATGTATGTTCACAGCCTTTGGTGACAATAATTACTTCTATTAGCCGCGAACACTGGCAACAATTAGGCCCTACTGTGGGCGACATTGCTAGAGAAAAAGCAGGTATTCTCAAATTTGGATGTCCTGCTGTGGTCGGTCCATTGCCAAAAGATGCAGAACAAGTCGTGCGATCGCGCATTTTAGAATTAGAATGTCCGGTTTTTAGACCTCAAACCGCTGTGCAAATTTCCCCTGGATGGGCAGAATATGAACAATGGGGAGATGGTGATCCGATTAAATATGCTTTGCCATTACAGGGACAAATTCAGTTAACTAATTCAGCTTTGGCTTTAGCTGCTTTAGAAATTCTCCAACAAAAGGGTTGGCAAATTTCCCCAGCAGATATCATCAACGGTATAGCAAAAACCAAGTGGCCAGGTCGAATACAATGGATTACTTGGAAAAAACATAAATTATTAATAGATGGTGCCCATAATCCTGCTGGCGCCCAAGTTTTGCGCGATTATGTCGATACCTTAGATACGCCTACGGTAACTTGGGTGATGGGGATGATGGCAAATAAAGACCATGCGGACATTTTCCAAGCTTTACTGCGACCTGCAGAAAAATTGTTTGTTGTCCCAGTACCAGATTCTAATTCAGCAATTCCAGATGAATTAGTCAAGCTAGCTCATAATGTCTGTCCAAAATTAAGTTATTGTCAATCTTATCCTGATTTATCTTCAGCTTTAGAAACAGCTTTTGCTAATACAGATAATTTAGTTGTTTTGTGCGGTTCACTTTATTTAGTGGGGCATTTTTTTGCCACTGCTGATACCAATTCCCAAAAACATTAAAGAGTCAACAGATTTTGGATTTTGGATTTTGGATTGACCCCGACCATAAGGGGCAAACAATTTTAGATTTTGGATACTTCTCTACGTTCGCGTAGCGTGTCGTAGACAGAGGCTACGCCAACGACTTAAGAGCGGGCGCCGAAGGCTACGCTCAGTACAAGTTTTGGATTTTGGATTAAATCTAAAATCTAAAATTCTGCGGGGCCTGCAAGGTACCGAAACAATCTAAAATCTAAAATCTAAAATCTAAAATCTAAAATCTAAAATTGGCTTGGTCAAGGGTCAAAGTAAATCTAATCCTCAATCCCCAATCCCCAATCCCTACCTAACGATTATTCCATTGTTGTGCGGCATCTTCTACAGCTTTATCTACTGTTTTTTGCCCTAACATTCCTGCTTGCAAGTTCTCATAAATTGCTTTTTGCAGTTTCTTGATATCCTTCAATGTGGGGATTAATACTTCTGCTTGTTGCAGTTGTTTAGCAGTCATAACTCTTGCCTTTTCTAGTGTTGAAGCCGAAGCTGGAACTTGTGTAAAATAGCTATCAGCAAGTGCTTTGTTTGTGGAAGGTAAAACGTTGGCGGCTTTCGCAAAGGATAGTTGGTTTTCGTCATTGGTGACAAAAAGGGCAAATTTAACGGCTGCGTCTGGGTTTTTGGTGTCGCGGGGGATAACTATATTCATAACGGCGACGTTTTTCTTACCTGTGTCCCCGCTGAGTTGGGGTGCGATCGCCGAAGCTTGAGCAATTTTTGGCGCATTAATGGATATTGTTTTGAGAAACTCTGGTCCTGAGGCCAGAAAGGCTGTTTCTCCAGCTTGGTATAAATCTATCGCGTGGCGATGTCCTTGGGTTAATGCTTCTTTTGGCAGTAGTCCTTTCTTGTATAAATCTATCCAATACTGAAAAGCTGCTTTGCCTTTTTCGGTATTAAATGCTGCTTTACCTTCTGCATCTACCAAAGTAACTCCCATCTGCACAAAAGATTCCAAAACTTCACCAGAATCTTGTGGGACAAAAGTTACAAAAAATGCATACTTGCCAGTTTTATCTTTTATTTGTTGGGCTACTTGTGCTAATTCTGTGTAAGTAGTTGGAGGGTTAGTGATACCTGCTTTTTTTAATAAATCGGTGTTATAAATAGTTAACCGTGTAGTGAGGTACCAAGGAATACCAAAACTTTTGCCATTGAGCGTGCTAGCTTTCCAGATATTCGCCAGATAGGAGGACTGTACATCATTTGGGACTTTCGTATCCAAGTCTAACCAAGCATTTCTCCCAGCCAATTGGGAAGCAAAATCTGGGTTGAGGTTGACAACATCAGGTGGAGTTTTTGCGGATACAGCTGTTAAAATTTTGTTCTGCATAGCTGTCCAAGGTATATCAACCCAGTTAACCTTTATATCTTGATTTTGCGATTCAAAATTGGCGATTAGACTTTTGAAGTAGTCAGTAAATTGAGGCTGGAGTTGCATTGTCCAAAACTCGATTTTTGCTGCACCTGTAGTAGCCTGATTTTTGCTGCTGTTAATGTTACCTGTGCTACAACTTACAACCCAGGTGGTAAATAAGCCAAGCAGTACAAAAAGGGTCAGTCTTGGGAATTTATGAAATTTAAACATTTTACTAGTGTTTTTACGCTTGTTATCAGTTAAAAGCTTAAGGACAATTGTTGAGATTATATGCTAAATCGATTACTTAGTACCAGCATCGGTTTTAGTATCATTTAAATTTTAAACTTAGCAGTCTACCGAAACTGTGGTGAGAAACTTAAAAAGTTTGTTTGGGAAATCTAATCAAGGGGTCGGTATCGAACTTGCATCTGAACGGGTGAACATAGTTCAGATACGTAAACAGCGCCAAAACTTAAAAATAGAAGCTTTAACATCGGTAGAAGTTCCAGAAGGGCTAATCACTGATGGTCAAATAGCTGACCCCCCAGAAATGGCTCAATTAATACAGCAGGCGCTGTCCAACAGTAAAATCAAGGCTTCTCGTGTTGCTACTGGTTTACCGGGGCGGGATTCAATTGTGCGTCTCATCCCAGTTCCAGCAGAATTAGATGATCAAGAACTGCGCGATATGGTGTTAAACCATGAAGCCGGCTTATATTTACCCTATCCTCGTGAAGAAGCTGATGTAGATTATCAGAAACTTGGGTATTTTATTGATGAGGATGGCATTGAGAAAGTACAAGTACTGCTAGTAGCCACCCGCAAGGAGGTGACAGATACATATATCAGTACATTTCAGCAAGCAGGACTACAAATCCATGTTTTAGAGATTAACAGTTTTGCCCTGATTCGGACTATTCGTGACCAACTACGGCAATTTGGACCCCAAGAAGCTGCTGTGCTAGTTGATATTGAGTTTGACAGTTCAGAAATTGCCATCATTGTCAACGGAGTGCCGCAATTTTCGCGCACCGTGCCAATTGGCATGTATCAAATGCAAGCAGCCCTCTCAAAGGCGATGAGTTTACCGATATCGCGAGATCTCGAACTTTTACACAGTCTGACGATTCCCACAACAGCCTTAGATGGAGGGAGTACAGGGATGTCAGAAATTAATCCTGGTATGGCATCTGTTTTAAGAGTTCTAAGTGAACTTACGGATGAACTGCGCCGTTCTATCGATTTTTACCTAAATCAAAGTGAAAATTTGGAGATAGCACAGATTTTTCTCGCAGGTCCAGGGGGTGGACTACAACAGCTAGATGAGTTTTTCACCCAACGCTTGAGTTTACCAACTACTCAAATTGATCCAATAGGGTCTTTGTCCTTAGAAGTAGATGCGGAAAAATACCCAGTCCAACAACGTACTGGTTTAGCAATAGTCCTTGGTCTAGGAATGCGAGAGGTCTAATCCAATGTACAGTCTCGAAGTTAACTTTCTCAAAGACCGCCCAATTTACCAGCCGAAACCCACAAAAAATTTAGGCATCAAATTCCCCACTGGGGATATGACACCAGTTTATTTGGGAGTAGCCCTAGGGGTGTGTTTTCCAGCCTTGGTGGGCGGTGGTTGGTGGTTTTTACAAGCCAAGAATGGTGAATTAGAGCAAAAGATATCACAACTCGAACAAGAAAGCCAGCAATTAGATACACAAATCGGCAACATTAAGAAAATTCAGGAAGAGACCAACCAGATTAAAGGCGAAACACAGTCTTTAATTACGGTTTTTGACCAGATTCGCCCTTGGTCAGCGATTTTACAAGATTTGCGCGATCGCATCCCAGGGACAGTGCAAATTCAAAACATCAAGCAAATTCAGCCTACAGCCCCAGTACAAGGAAAGCCAGCACCCAATCCCGCAGGAGGAATAGAAGTTACCGGCTTGGCGCGTTCTTTTAACGATGTCAACGATTTCTTGCTTACCCTGCAACAATCTCCGTTTTTAAAGTCTTCAGACAGCAAAATTATGACTGCAACTCTAGTAGATGCACCATTACCACCCAATGCACCGACATCGAATAATGGTGTAGTCATTAAACCACCGCAAGTAGTCAACTACACCATTAAATCAAGTCTGAGTAATGTTCCAGCGACTGAGTTAATTCGGGAGTTAGAACAAAAAGGCACAGTAGGACTAGTGACTCGACTTCGCAGTATGCCAGTAACAGGAGTCATGCAAAAATGACGATCAGTGAGGATTTAAATTTTGCCGAGCAAGCTGGGGAGTTTAATTTAGAAACACCAGCCTACCCTGTTCTCTTTGGAATTAGCTTCACACCCAAAATTATCGGCATCATAGCCGGAGTTTTAGGCATTACCGGAGCCTTGTTTCTGTTGTTAAATATGGTCATGCCTGCTTGGGATAATTATCAACAGCAGCAAACAAAAAGTAACGACCTACAAGGACAACTTGATCAGAAAAAAGCCAGTATCAAAAAAATTGTTCAGGTAAAAGCAGCCCTAGAAGAGGCAAAACAGCAAAAGATTCAGGTGTTAGGTTTATTTTCTAACGAGAAAACCTTAGATACATTACTTTTAGATCTAAATCGCTTAGTTGAATCGGGCAATTCTCAAGTTCTTGGCAATGGAGTCAGAGCCAAACTCAAGAAATTTGTCCCCAATACAAACGAAGCAGAAGTGATTAATGATGGCAGTCTGGGGGTAGAGGTAAACGGCAAGTTGAAACGTAGCAGTACCAATATTGAAATTATCGGCACTTATGAACAGACACAGGCAATTATGCGTAATATCGAGCGGTTACAGCCTTTATTGATAGTTAAAGACTATCAATCCACATTGGCACCACCAGAGCCGATATCACCATCACAGAAGATGATGATTAGGCGTGGTTCTGCAGCAATTTCTACATCCTTCCAGTTACAAGCATTAATGCCACTTACTCCTGAAGAAATAGCAGCGGTACAAGCTGCAGCACCTAAGAAGAAATAGTTAGTTTTGTCATTTGTTATTTGTCATTTGTCCTTTGTCATTTGTCTTTGGTAAATATTTTTGACCCTTGACCATTGACCATTGACCCTTGACTAATGACAAAGGACAATCCTCATCTGTAGTCAAAAATGTTCGTTTACAAGGTTTTATAAAGTGAGGAATCAACTGTGAAACAGATTCACGGTAATCTTTTAATATCTAGTGTTGCGGCTTGTGTATTATTGGCATCTCAACCAGTGCTAGCAGCAACTACTCAAATTACTGAAGTCAAGCTAAATCAATTTGATGGTGGATTGAGTGTAGCTTTGACAACTTCTTCGGGAGAACGCCCGCAAGTTTTCACAACAAAAAAAGGTAAATCCTCAGTTGCCGATCTGATTAATACTCAACTACGTTTACCACAAGGTAATAGTTTTCGCCAAGAAAACCCCGCACCAGGAATTGCTTTAGTTGAGATAGTTCAGCTTGATGCAAATAGCATTCGGGTGGTGGTAACTGGAAGCAATGATGCTCCTACCAGTGAACCTGTGGTGCGAAAGCAAAACGGTATTACCCTCAGCTTTACGCCCACCGCTGGAAGCATCGCATCAAAACCAACACAACCGCCGTCAAGACCGACAACAGCGCCTACTGCTACCCCCTCCCCACCGGGTAAAAAACCCGATGTTCTCGTCCCTAACCCAGTAGTCACCATTGACGGTAAACCTGCAGACCCTGCTGGTATGAGCCAACCTATCAGCCAGGCGCCACCGTTCTTACCTAGAGCTGTCGCCCCACCTGTGGGAGATATTGCAGTTTCTAATACCGACGCTTCACCTAGCACCATTGACTTGGGTACTCAAGAACGGGTTCCCCGCTTAGTATTGCGAGATGCACCAGTCAGGGATGTTTTATCACTGCTAGCCCGCGCTGCAGGTTTAAATTTGGCTTATGTCAATAGTGACCCATCTGCAGGAGGTCAGCCAGGTGCTACTCCTAATAACGCCTCTCAAACTATCTCCCTAGATATACAAAACGAGCCTGTGCAAGATGTGTTTAACTACGTCTTGCGTTTGAGTGGTTTAGAAGCCAACCGCAGTGGTCGCACGCTGTTTGTCGGTCCAAAGTTACCCAACTCCACCCGTGATACAGTTATGCGTAACCTGCGACTTAATCAGGTAACGGTGGGAGTCGCTCTAAACTTTTTGGTGGGGTTGGGGGCGGAAAGTGCTATAAGCCGCGAACGACTTGTTACCAGCGTCAATGCTGTGCCTGTAGGTGGTGCGGCCAATGTCGCAGTTACTCAAACTCAGACAACGACAGAAAGCAAACTTGAAACTCAACGAGTTGAGTTTAAAGATTCTAACCCCTTACTCAGAGGTTTACAGGCATTAGGAGACGAACGTACCAATTCTGTCACTTTAATTGGGCCTCAACGGCTACTTGATATTGCGATCGCTCAATTAACTCAGCTTGATATCCGCCGTCGGCAAGTGGCAATTAATGTCAAAATTATCGATGTTAACCTCTTGGGAACCCAGGACTATAACAGTAGCTTTTCCTTTGGACTTGGTAATAACTACTTTAGCAATGATGGTGGTGCAGCAACTTTTAATTTTGGTGGTTCTAGACCAGCTAGTGCTTCGGAAGTTGCAAACAGTGTGACTAGTACACCTGTTATTAAGAATCCAATTACAGGAGCGCCTTTCTATGATCCAAATAGCTCTGTATCTATTCCTGGAACTATCCCAGGCACAACAGTAGTAAAAGATGGCACCACTACAATAACCCAAAGTGCAGGATCGCGGAATTTCTATACACCTATAGCTCCTACTGGAAATGGAAACCCTTTACAACCTGGCTTCAGTAATATCACCCCAGCAACTAATAATATTGTGACATATGATGCTGATGGCAAGCCAGTTGTATCACAAGGTGCTATTGGTACAGCTACGACATCTTTGCCTTCTCTATACCAGTTTCCCAAAAAACTTCTTGCTAGTTTGCAGGCTCAGGTGACAAATGGCAATGCCAAAATTTTGACTGACCCAACTCTGACAGTACAAGAAGGGCAGGAGGCCGTAGTCAAGTTAACCTCAGAAGTATATGGAGGGATAAAAGAAACATCACAAGGTTCATCGACAGGCCAAAACTCACAATCAAGCTCTACTCGTGAACCTATTATCAAGGAAGCAGGGCTAACTCTGTCTGTCAAAGTTGAGCGGATTGATGATAATGGTTTTGTTTCCTTGTCTGTTGCACCTACTGTGTCTGCACCTGGTGGTACAGCATCAAGTCCTAATGGTATTATTACTCTCTTAGCAGCAAGAAGTCTTAAATCCGGTTTAATTCGGCTCAGAGACGGACAAACATTAATTCTCTCAGGTATTATTCAAGACCAAGACCGAGCTACTGTTTCCAAGATTCCCATTTTGGGTGATATTCCCTTGCTCGGTTCGCTGTTTAGAAAGACAAGCAGAACCAATGAACGCAGAGAAGTAATTGTGTTGCTCACGCCTCAAGTGATGGATGACTCTGAGCGCTCATCTTATGGCTATAATTACACACCCAGCCCAGAGGTGCGGCAAATGCTTGAGCGTCGGGGTTTGAAGTTTCCTGGTAGGTAGTTAGAGGACGGGAACTACAGACCATCGTCGGGGCACGGTGATGCCGTGCCTTTATGGACAAATTTCCCCAAGTGATGATCGCTCATCTGCCCACAAGAAAGCGATGTCTATAGCACTTCCTATTCAGATGAGGTACAAAATTGTATCACGCGATGTAGGGGCACGGCACTGCCGTGCCCTTACCGATGTACCTCACTAGGGCGAGAAACGCTATAGGACAAACTACATCTACCGACTTACCAGATCGTTTTGATATGGGGGTAATTTAAAATCTTGGCATCGCAAGTAATAATTGGAATTTCATAGCGTCGTGCAATTGCTACCAAAATTCTATCTGCTGGATCTTTGTGAAAATCCTCTGGTAACTGGGTACTGGCGATCGCATCTATCGGTGATAGCGGTTCAATTACCACACCGGAATGACTCTGCGCTAACTGATACCATTCATCAATCGGCAAAGGCAGAACTAATTTACCTAGACTGGATTTAACAGCTATTTCCCAAACAGAAATAGCTGAAACTAACAAACCATTTTGGGTTTCTTCTGTCTCAATAGCAGCTTGTGCAGGTTCTGATATTTGATTGGGGTCGTGAAGCAACCATAGCCAAACATGCGTATCAAGTAAAATCATTCTGCTAATGCTTGCCAAAGTTCAGGCATAGGTTCATCAAAATCCCTAGCAATGATAATTGGTGTTCCCCTCAGTGGGTAATGCTTTGTGGTGTGAGTAGTTTGCCAGGGGACAATTCGGGCAATGGGTAAGCTGTTGCGAGTAATTACAACTTCCGATTGATTGACTGTAATCTCATTTATGATGGACGAAAGTGAAACATCACTTTCCTGTATGTCGAGATATTTCATATTAGTAACTATGCTCTTTTTTTTCCTATCGCTAGTGTAGTTCATAAATTGTCAGCGATCGCCTCTGTCTCAATAAAAAAGCGATTCCTGAATTTTTCGAGTTACGGGCAAATTTTTTCCCAAAAAATCCAACTCAAACCCCGAAATCCTTACTCCTCTTATCTTTCATCTGCCGCCTAATTTTCTCCACTTCCCCACGCACCGGATACAACAACTGCTGACTCAAAGCCCCTGCATAAGCCGTCCTTATAGGACAGCCGCTCTAAACCCAGTTTTTCGGTAAAATACTCTTGTACTATGGATGCGCCTTGATGCAGTGAGCCACCACTACACCAAGACGACTTCTCCCCTGTTGTGTTAGCAACAAAGGAGCTAAATTAATAATGCCAAAACCACGATATGACGAAGACGAAAATGTTTCTCGTCATGCAGCAGCAAACGCGGATTGCTGTGAAGAAATGGAACAGAAATATGGCTGGAACCTCTTAGACATCGAGCCTTTGGAAGGCGATATCTTCGAGGTTGATTGCGTTTTTGAGGGAAACACCGAGTTTCCAAAGTCTTACTACAACGCTGACAAGGAAGAAAAAGACGATGCGTAAGTGGATTGTGTTTAGAGCCGAAAAGAATCAACCAGGCTGGAAAGAGCGACGGTTTCAACATACGCAATCGCTCACCAAGATCCTTGCAGAGCATTTTGACTCTTCAGATAACCCAACCCCTGAACCAGGATACCGCCCATTGGAGTTTATTCGCGTAGAGCAATTGGCGAATGCTAATTTCCCAGGAGAAAAGACGCATTACCGCAAGAGTGATTGGGTGGTATCACGGGTAGAAACTTACACCCCTGATGTTCCTATGGGTGAGTTTGACATGATTGTGATTTGCCATTGTAAATATAGTCCCATCAAAGCCGACCTAAAACCAATGCCAGAACGCGAGATTTCCCCTGATTCCTTTGGCGGGGATACAGAAGCCTACGAGCGCTGGCTACAGTCTCAAAGCGTTAAACAACCTGCACAAGCAAATTAATATGGCGGTTATCGGTTGAGTCCAATACAGTCGTAAGAGATTCAACCGAGAACCGCTATAGGGTGTGTCACCACTCCCCCATCTCCCCTAGTGAGTATTTATGCTCAATAAAATGATTGTTTTGTGTGAAACAATGAGTCTAAAATCACAAATAATCTGGAAATCTATATAAATTAATGGTTTCATCTATCCACATCAGGCTTGAACACCTTAGAATGATTCTTTGAAAAGTCGAGCCGATGGGATTTACAGCGATTTTCTGTCGTAACACTCCCAAAGGACAACTTTTGTATTTCTCGCAACAGAGATTTAAGTAAAGATACATCAGGGTGTATCTGTAGAGAATCTCAAGTAAACCTTAAGGAGTTTGTCATGAACAAAGGTGAATTGGTTGATGCTGTAGCTGAAAAGGCTAGTGTGACTAAAAAGCAAGCTGATGCGGTTTTAACTGCTGCTTTGGAGACAATCATCGAAGCTGTGTCTTCTGGCGATAAAGTAACGCTGGTAGGATTTGGCTCCTTTGAATCACGGGAACGTAAAGCCCGTGAAGGTCGTAACCCCAAAACCAACGAAAAGATGGAAATTCCCGCTACCAAGGTTCCCGCATTCTCCGCTGGGAAGATGTTTAGAGAGCGGGTAGCACCCCCAAAATCCTAGGTTATATCCCCAGGAATTTTGATTTTATGCGGCAAAGGGCACACGGGGGAAATTTAGCCTGGGCAGCAGCACTGGCTGGCTGTCCCCGTGAGGCTATTCTGGATTTTTCTGCCAGTATCAGCCCATTGGGTCCACCCAATAGTGCGATCGCGGCTATTGTGTCGGATTTTAGTAATCTTAGGCACTATCCAGATTCAAATTATAGTGATTTGAGACTAGCCCTCAGTCACTTTCATCAACTGCCGCCTGAGTGGATTCTGCCGGGTAACGGCTCTGCAGAATTACTTACTTTAGCGGGTAGGGAATTAGCAGCATTAGCCGGAACAACGTTAATTACTCCAGCCTTTGGTGACTACTACCGCACGCTGGCTGCGTACAACGCTAAAGTCTTGGAGTTTCCCGTTGATTTGGGGACTGGGGAGAAGGTGAAAATGTCTCCGCCCATCCCTCTGGCCCTGTGGCCCTGCTCCCAAAACTGCGGTTTACTGCTGAATAACCCCCATAACCCAACGGGAAAACTCTTTTCGCGCTCATCGATTCTGCCCTACCTAGAACAATTTGCAATGGTTGTGGTAGATGAAGCGTTTATGGATTTTGTGTCTCCTGAAGAGGAACAAAGTCTGATTTCCCTGGTACAGGAACATGAGAATTTAGTAGTATTGCGATCGCTCACAAAATTCTACAGTCTTCCTGGATTACGACTGGGATATGCGATCGCTCACCCTGACCGCTTGTCTAGATGGCAATTGTGGCGTGACCCCTGGCCGGTAAACACGTTGGCGGCTGCGGCTGCAATTGCTTCACTCGCAGATCATGAGTTTCAACAACAAACCTGGAAATGGCTACCACCTGCACGAAACCAACTCTTTCAGGGTTTAGCAGCCATTCCCGGATTACAACCAGCAACTAGCGCTGCTAACTTTTTACTAGTTGAGTCACAACAGTCTAGTTCACAGTTGCAGCAAAAATTGCTCAAAGGGTACCAAATTTTAATTCGTGATTGCCTTAGTTTTAAAGAACTAGGCGATCGTTTTTTTCGGGTTGCTGTGCTTTCTGAGTCTGATAACCAGCGTTTACTCACAGCCCTCAGTGCTGAGTGCGACGCCGGGACTGGGTGATGGGGATAGGGGGTGATGGAAAGAGTGGGGGAGTGGCGGAGTCGGGGAGTCGGGGAGAAAAATTGTCCCCTAGTTTCCCAATCCCCATTCCCCAATCCCCATTCCCCAATCCCCAATCCCCAATCCCCATTCCCAAATGACAAATGACTAATGACTACGATGTTGTGATTATTGGGGGTAGCCTAGCAGGACGCGAAGCTGCCTTGGCTGCTACCCAATTACGTGCTAAGGTTGCCTTGGTGGAAGCCAACGTAAACTATGGGTTTTTTTACCACCATGCGATGAGCCAAATCAGCAAACTATCGCAGCAGCTAGGTGATGTGGTTGGTGTTAGTATTCATCCTGACGGGGTTGGTTCCCCAGGAAAATCGCAAATATCTGTGACATGGCCAGAAGCGATGCTCTACGCTCAAGAGGTTGTTGCCAATCTCGAAGCACAGCATTCTCTCGCCATGCTTATGGCTAATGGTGTCGATGTCATTGTTGGTAGGGGTCAATTTCAATCTTCCCCCCGTCTCGCATTTGCGGTTAATGACCGTTTGCTACGCGCCCGCACCTATTTGTTAGCTAATGGTTCACGTCCAGCAATCCCAGAAATTGAAGGATTACAAGCCACTGGCTACCTGACTCTGGCGAATATTTGGCACTCTTCCCCCTATGGATGGGAAAACCCAGGGCGGATACCACCTAAAGATTGGCTAATTATTGGCGGCGTTCCTCAAAGCATTGAAGTTGCTCAAACTTTAGCGCGGCTGGGTTGCAGTGTGACGCTGGTAGTTAAACACCCCTATCTTTTGCCCAACCTTGACCCGGAGATCGCCCAACTGTTGCAAGCACAGTTAGAAGTTGATGGTGTACGTGTTATAACGCAAACAGCAGTAACTCAGGTGATGCGAATTGATGATAAAAAGTGGGTTCAAGCCGGAAATAAGGCAATTGAAACTGATGAAATTTTAGTAGCAATTGCACAGCAGCCAAATGTTGAAGAGCTAAATTTGGCAGGGGTAGGTGTAAAATGGTATCGGCGGCGCTTGGTTGTCAATAATAAACTGCAAACCACTAACCCCAGAATTTACGCTTGTGGTGATGTCATTGGTGGTTATGACTTTGGTAACATTGCTAATTATGAAGCAAAAATTGCCCTAAAAAATGCACTATTTTTTCCCAGATATAAAGTCAATTATCGGTGCATTCCTTTAGCAATATTTACTCAGCCGATGTTGACGCAAATAGGTTTGACAGAAGCGCAAGCCAAACGGCGATATAGTGGCAATCAAGTTTTAGTTCTACGGCAATATTTTAAAACATTAGCAGTAGCCCAAATTGCCGGACAAACCACGGGAATTTGTAAATTAATGGTGTTAGAGAATGGGGAAATATTGGGGGCTGAAATATGTGGTGCAGAAGCTGGGGAGTTAGTTAATATTATTGCTTTGGCCATATCACAAAAGATTAAAATTAACCATTTAGCCAATTTAGCGCCTGTTTATCCTAGTTTCTCAGAAATTTTGCAACGAGTTGCTAAAGATTGGTGTCAGCAAAGGTTAGAGAGGAATCTTGTTTTGCAAGAATTTTTGGCAAGTTTCTATCATTTCCGACGCGATTGGCATTTCTAAGTAATAAGCATCACCACCCATGCTACCGCCGCCGCCACCAATGGTACACTCAGGTTATCAGTACCATAAGGCGAAACTCCCTCGGCTAGAGTAGCCAAGGCACCACTGAGAATAGCCGCCAAAAGTGACCTACCCACACCATAAGACACTGCTAAGGGACTCAAGGAAGAACCTGGTAATAGCAGCAGTACCAAAAATATGGCTATGGTACTCGCCACAAACATCGCCGCTGAACCTTCCCAGCTACGCACAGAATTACCGACTTGATATTTATGTTGGCCAAAACGCTTACCAATTAAGGCTGCTAGTGCATCCCCCCAAGTCATGGCCATGATCCCCGCTGCAGCGATGGGGACGTTATCCACTGGGCCATCTGGACGCCACAGCAACCCAAATAACAGAGTTACGGATATGGCAAAATAGACAGTACCCGGTGAACTGTCTGCGGTATCCATTGAGGCAATAATTCGGTAGCGATACAACAGATAATTGACGCCGATAAATGTGGCAAAGGGTATAATTCCAATTTGCCAGCGCTGAAAAAGTAGGAGTACGCCGAAAATCCACATTCCTGCGCCAACATGGATAACTTTGCGAGTTAAATCTGGTTGAATACCAAACAACCGCCGCAGTCCCTCAGCAATAATAAGTAGACTGATGACGTAAATATAGGAAGCTACGAGTCCAATAAAATCGTTGTTTGTCATTTGTCAGTTGTTAGTTGTCATGTGTCAGGAGAAAAAAATGAATCTTGTACAAAGGCGATTAATTGCGTCTCTCCTGGGCACTTACTGGGAGAACGGGTAGTTTGAAACTAAAGATTGCTCAAATGAATCACTACTCGCTGATTAAGAGCCTGAGCGATTTTTTGGAGCATTGACAGAGAGTGTCCCTCGTATTCAGCATCTTCTAGCCGTGCAATCACAGGCTGTTTTGTGCCAATCAGTTCAGCCAATTGTTTCTGTGTTAACCCCGCTTTTGTTCTAGCTTCATAAATCAACTGTGCCACTTCTGCATTGATTGAAGCTTCTGCCACCATTTCTTCAAGCTCAGGGTCGCTGCTAGTCATTTGCTCAATGATTTTTATCGCATCGCTAGTCTTGGCCATCCTCTTGCTCCTCTACGTAGGTGTGAACTTCAGGGTCTTCTTCAAATAAAAGCTTTCGTGCTATCGCCCGTTCAATATCAATTGGAGGTACAGATGCTTCTTCCTTTGTAATGGCGTGTGCGAGAATTGCCACATTTTGAGGTTGAGCCGAGATAGCTGCGATTTCGGAAATAGAGGCTCTTAACGCACCAACCACTTGTGTTTGGTAATTTGCTACTTTATTGTACGCAACACTGTTGTAGGCAACGAAAAATCAAGGGTTTTCAGTCCTTATTTCCGCACTAGCCTTGATCTCGGCTCAACCTCATTTAGTTCGTTCACTATTGCGTCTGAGGTTTTTGTCTAAAAACGAAACACTACCAATACCTTGGAGAATACCACGACCAATTAAACCCAGACCTCGACCAATTACTTGGGTGAGAATGAAGACTATACCACTGCCTAAAAATGCTATTAGTGATTGTAACCGAGGTGCGATCGCATCCCGAAATTCTACTATCAATGTCACTACTAGGCGAATACCAGTAAGGTTTACTAACTCCTGACTCCTGGGAGCATAAATCGAAGTTTTGGCTATACCGCGAGGTGAAAATACAAATAGTTCATAGCGGCTTTCAAAAATGGCTATTGGCTCATTGATATAATTTTGTAATCGGTATTTCCAAGACAAGTTGTTTCTAAATTTTTCAATTTCTCGTGTGGAAATTAATTTGCGGTCATAAAAACTTTTCTTGATCATTTCTAAATCTGCTAAAGAATTTAGCAGGGGCTGCACTACTCCATTTGCTACCTGAATTAACAAGTTCTCTAAAATCATTAAGGCTTGAAATTTAGCTTCTGCGCTATCTGCTGGATAAGTGGTATTATCTATTTGCAAATCGATTTGAAATAGCAGATAAGAAAATAGTTCTATAACTAAAGGAATTTTTGCGAGAATTTCAGTTTGCACAACTCCAGAATTCTGCAACAAAAAATTAACCATTTCTAAATCGCGATCACCTACTTGTAGCCGCGAAAATTTACCAAAAAAATCTGTAACTACTACTTGCCATAAATCATCTAATATGGTAGACTTAAACTCATCTATTTGATCTAAATTAATTTCGGATTTACGTAATTCATCTAACTGTTTAGTTAGTTTTTGGAGAATCAGATAAAGTAATTCTCGTTTTTTATCTTCACGAAAGATATCGATTTCTAAAGGGATATCGGTGAGATTTTGTAAAGGTAATTGAAGTTTAGTCACACAATCGGCGAATAAGGCAGATTGCATCGCTCTGGGACTAAGTAGCAACGGCAAATTTTCCGTTTGTTGTGAGTCGAATATGGTAATGGCATGACTGAGGGAGGGAATAGCAGAGGGCTGCTGTTTTTCTCGCCTGCTCCCTGGTGAAGCCAACAAGCGATTGACGAGCCAACGAGCCGTCAGCAGTTCTCTTCGCTGTCCAGTCAAAATTGCGCGGTCTATTAGTGGGAGTCCCGGTACTTGTAATTGTGCAGTTACATCAGCTAGGGTGGCTTCTATTTGAGCAATTCCTGACAAGCGCCAATTATTCCGCACCCTAGCAAAGGGGAGTAAGGACTGACGAGTGACGAGTGAGGAGTTATGATTATCTCCTTGTCCCCAATCGCCAATCCCCACTTTCCTGATAACAGCGACTAACTCAGCAACGGGAGTACCTTTAGGGCAGTAGCCATCTATACCAGCCACTCTGGCGGACGAAAGTACTGCTGATTCTGTGATAGAACTGAGGAGCAATATTGGTAACTTTGGGTATTGGGTTTTCAATTGCTGACACAGTTGTAAGCCTTGCTGCTGACTGGCGGTGGTACGACCATTACCTAATTCCAAAACCACTAAATTTACTAAGTTAGGGTCGTGTTTAGCGAGTTCTGCTAAAACCTGCAAAGCAGCGGTATCTGTTTCCACATCTGATACCACTTGTATTTGAGGTATTGATTCCAAAGCTACCCGTAGTCCTAGGCGGAAAATCGGGTCTTGGTCAATTAACAATAATTTTAGAAGGCGATCGCTCATTGTCTGTTATTCTATGCCAGAAAACAGCTTTGATATTTAGTTTAAAGGTAAGTGGCAAAATTGACTTGCACCGAGAACATTACCGCGCTACTTTGCTGCAAAACCTCAGCAGACCGTGATTTATCGAATCCTTTGCTCCTAAATAAAATCTGGACAAAACCGGACATTACTAGGACTTACGCATTGACAAAAAACACAAAATATGGACTGCAAAAAACCGGAGATGTCGTAGTGGTAAAGCGCATTGCTAAACCCCTACAACAATCCCCAGTCCCCAGCGATGCACTGAGCCGGTCGTTGTGTCCCTAGTCCTCAGTCCCTTTTTCTGACGAATTGCGGTAGCCATAAAAATTAATAGTGTAGTCAGTAATCTGCACTCCAGTTTGTTGTTCAACTTGGCGAATAAAATCTTCTGGTAATTTTATATGAACGTCGAGGATTTGATTAGTATCAATACAATTTACGTGACTGTGGGAATCACTAATGTTACCATATAAACGACCATCACAGTGTTCAATACATTCAATGATGCCCTGACTAGATAATGCTTCTAAATTTTGATAGACAGAGGTGTGACCTATCTCTTTACCTTGGTGGTTCAAGCGATCGTAAATCTCTCTAGCAGATAGATGTTCATTCGCTTGCCAAAGTAGTTCTAGAATAAAGCGCCGTTGGCGACTAACGCGCATACCCAGCACTTGACACCGCTCCAGAGCATCTTCCAGAGAACGAATTGGTTGTGTAGATATCGCTGGTTTTTGCATATTCTATGCTTGTTAACTGTTGGGGTAATTTTCCCATTTCCAGGGTTATAGGATATTCTTATATGCGAAAATATTACATCTCGCCCTTGATCCTATACCTGTGTGATTGTTTTTGATAGCTGCCCAAATCACAGGGCTATGATTTTTTTACTATTTGACGGTTGGCTTGTCACACCCTAATCTAAAACAAACTCATTACAACTTTAACTTAAAATAGGTGCTAATGTCCACTGGAAGGGCTAAGAACTGTAACCTAAAAGCTATTCAAGCCTCATCAAAGCTCGTCAATTTTGAGTAGGTATCACGAAAAGATGGTAGGATAATCAATAATAATTAACGGTTAACAACCGTGCCGTCAGAGGATAAACCTTCCAGCATAGACTGGCGTTTGATAAACGTGCCATAGGCGAAGTGCAGGCGACCTAGACAGAGGGTCGTTAGTAGCGCCTCAAACAGAAGTTATTCTGTAACTTCGACACATATAGCGATCAGTTAGATCGTGTTAGCCTGTGGACTGGTTAACGCCGACGTTGCCAGAATAAAGCAGGAAGTAAGCATCAAACTACACATGAGTAGATTTGTCTATTTGTGAGTAGTTATGAATAGGTCTTATGTAACGGACTAGTACACTGTCATACCATTTCACCAAAACTCTGATACATATAGAAGCCAGTAGGGGCACGGCAATGCCGTGCCCCTACCAAGGTATTTGTATCATACTTAAAGTGAAACGGTATCACACAAAGTTTGATGGCTTGTTTGTAGTTGGGCTTTAGCCCTATTGGTTGTCAGCGCTATAAAGCACAACTACGTTTATGCGTTCTGGTGTACGCAGTTCATAATCACGCTATTATGTGCATCAACTAAAAATGATCATGTTATTAACACTGAAATGTTTGTAAGAATCGCTTAAAGTTTAAGCATATTCACGCATGAAGTTACAGTCTGTAAATTTACATAATATATTAGAGAAAAGGCCGTAAGTTGAAAACTAAACACGGTGTTCCTATAAATGTCGGCAAAGAGACAAAGACGCAATAAGACGCGATATTTTTCGCGTCTTTATTTTGCCAATAAAGCATTTCAGGGCAGCAAAGTGCAAGCAAATCTAGCATCAAACGCTGAAAACTGCTACTGTGGATTCTCGATCCTACAGTTGAACATAAAGTTCTCAGTCAATGACAATCACGATCGCCATCAATACTGATGCCATTAACAATCTAGAACTGTCGCCTGCGTCAACAGTGATTGAGCAATTGCTACAACCGGGAGCCGCATCCCACGAACAGCAATTGCACTTTGAGATAAACTATGATTTGGAAGCAGGCGATCCACGCGAACTCTCAGAAATTCCAGAAGTGCGGCTGTGGTTTGTCCGTCTGGATGCTAAATACCCCTGGTTGCCATTTTTACTCGATTGGAAAGCTGGGGAATTTGCCCGTTATACCGCAATGCTTGTACCGCATCAGTTTAGTTCTCAGGAGGGTATTCAGTATAATCCCGAAGCCTTAGAAATATATTTGATGCACAAAATTTTTATTTTGAGTGATTGGTTGAAGCAACAAAGCATTCCCAGTGCATCACGACTCAAGTCAATGGCACAAATGCTAGGTTATGAATTGGAGGATGCTTTCTTTGAGCTATTTTAACATTTAACATTTGTCATTGGTCATTTGTCATTTGTCATTGGTCATTTGTCATTTGTCATTTGTCATTTGTCATTTGTCATTTGTCATTTGTCATTTGTCCAACTCCAAACTCCTTACTGTGACGGTGCGTTAAGGCACTCATTACTCCTTACTCATTACTCATTACTCATTACTCCTTACTCATTACTCATTACTCATTCCTTAAAGGTTGAAGGTTGAAGTTTGACTACTAACCGTCAACCTTCCACCTTCAACCACTTACAATTGATATCACTTAATGCGGCAAATCAAGGCTAATGCGACATTGAAAGCATATTCAACTGCTTTTGATTTACTTGGTAAAGCTGCCTGCCAAATGCGATAATCATTGCGGTCAATAATTAAGTTGGCTATATCATGAGTAGAAATTCTCTTCAAAATATCGTCTTGAAGAGCTTCAAATTCTGCTGCTGTGCCATTTGTTTCTAAAATTTCTTGGGCTGCGGCAATAAAGTTATCTAAAACAGCCTGCATGTATTGTTTACCCGCAGTTTCGGCAAAAACAGATGAGGATTTTAATGCCTTAAATTCTTCTAAAATAAGATGAGCGATCACTCTTCCTTCTTGACTATTCCAATCATCAGGAAGTTGAACATCAAGATATTCAGATTCATTATCTTTACATTTAAGATATTCATGAATATCTCCAGTTATTTGAGGCAGTTTTTTTCCAGTTAATAGTTCTTGCAACCGGCTAGAGCTTGTCTCAATAAACGCATCCCGAAATACTTTTTCTTGACCTTCAGGACATTCATACACAAGATAAGTCCAAATACCTGGATTACCAGTATCAGTTTTTTTAGCTTGGTAGAAAGTCATAGTTCCATCTTCTTCGCATTCATAATAAGCACTATGAATTTCAGTAAATTCACAGTGGCGTAGGCTGAGGGAACGGGTGATGGCTTGAAAAATGCCAGCAATATGGTGGGGTTGGCTTTCAACCTGAATGTAACGAGTTTGACTAATAATAAAGTTGTGTAAACGAATCGCCATTTGTTCTTCCTTTTGATGTATCAACACGTCGAGGGGGATGCACCTGACTAACGGCAATAGGGAAAATAAGGAACACTAACATGGCGCGTTAGATCCACCCGTAAGCTAAACTACCAGAAATTTTTCTGTCACTTAGTGACCTAAAAAACCCAGTATCCTCAATTCACAAGATTGAAGTTGCTAATCTTTGTTTTATCGTAAATTTCTCATTGTGGTTAATTGATTTGGTAACAAGAGGAGAAAATTCGCTGTAGGATGCAAAATGCTAGATCGGCTGTTCATTATATCCAGACTGAGAATTGGGTAAGACGCTAAGAGCAAGGGGAATTGGCAAAAACGCCACTCTTGGGGTCGTCATTGGTCATTGGTCATTGGTAAGGATTTGAGGCTGATTTACGTTTTGTAATATAGTTTGGTTTATTCCCACCCATTTACTGACATCATCTGAGTAGTCCAGGCTATATGTTTCCCAAAAGTTTATTCAAAGTAACATGTTTTGGAAAAAATTTTTTATTTGACCGAAAACCGTTACTCAATAGGAATTTTGGGAATTTTGATTGGCAAATAAGCCAAAATCCATTGATAGACAGCGGATGTTAGCACTGAACAGGTTGTTGATTAAGAAAAATAAAACTGGTAGTAACCTGTTGCTTTCGACTCTAGGGTTAAAAAAATATAGCAGTTCTCTTTTGGATGGAAAAAGGACAAGGGACACAACAATGTTGTGTCCATACAAGTGGCATTTTTTTCATCCAAGTAAAAACAGCTATAGAAAAATATTATAGGTGTTGTATGTTACAGACTTTCATTATTGATCCCGTTTCAGAAAACTGCTGGTTTAGCCACCCCAGATTTTTTCTAAAACGGCTTTAGGTGTAATGTCTGCCATTTTGCCATTAGGGGATTTAATCGCCAAGAATTTATCACTTTTTGGCAGCAACTGCGCTGGATTTGTCAGACCAAATAGGGCAATGGTGTAGGTTTGAACTGCTACGCTCAACTGGAGTGTAGCACTGTCGGTAGACAACATTAAACTTGCCCCGCCAATAATCGCCGCCAATTTGCCGATATCATCTGGTGAAATCACCTTGATATCCAAACCAGACTCTAAAAGCGATCGCACAAACTCATCATTATCGCCTTGCTTGAGAAGGACTACAGGTAAATCTGGTTGTTTGACTTGGATATCTTGAATAATTTGCTGCCAATTTTCGACAGGGTAAATTGTATCCCAACCTTGAGCATGGGATAAATCGCTAGCACCATCAGAAATCAAGATGTAACCTGTTTCATGCAGTTCTAGGCGTTTTTGTTGCTTTTGTGCCCACTCAATATCTGTTTTTGGTATATTTACAGTTAACTCTGGGGTAGGAGAGTTAATATCTAATGGCTGCAGGAGGTCGTGGTACAAAGCCGCCCGATACTGGGATGGGTTCAAAGGGATAGGATTCGTCAGAAAAACAGATCCTTTACCTTTGTAGCCAATGCGTGTGGGAATTCCCGTTAACCAGAGCAAAAGACCCACCCACCAACTTTGGTCAGTAGTAATGGCGACATCATACTCGCGATCGCGAATTATCCCCACCAGATTACCCCAATCTGCCAGACTATTACGATCACCGAAATCAAAGCTCAAAACATCATGAACAGACTTACTCACCCGATAAGCAGATTTTGATCGGGGTGCGACGACGACATCTATCTGAGCGTTTGGGTAATAGCGCTTCAGGTCATCTAGAGTCGGAAACAAAAGAATTTGGTCGCCAATTCCGCCAGGTACAAGAGCTACTACTCGCATAATATTTATTGACGCTTACTCGCTCCTTATTTTAGGGGAAAATATATAGCCTGAAGATTGAGGAATTCTGTGTATTTACTAATTCCAGCGGCCGGGATAGGACGGAGAATGGGCAGTGATCGCAATAAACTCTTACTAAGCGTGCGATCGCAACCAATTATTGCTTGGACTCTTAAAGCCGCAGCAGCGGCAAATAGCATCAGTTGGATTGGGATTATTTCCCAACCTACCGACTGGGAGGACTTCAAGCTCATTATCGCTGATTTAAACCTCACTAAACCAGTAGAGTTTATTCTTGGCGGCGCTACCCGACAAGAATCAGTTTACAATGGCTTGCAGGCCTTGCCCACAGAGGCAGAGCAAGTATTAATTCACGATGGGGCTAGATGTCTAGCTACACCCGATTTATTTAACTCATGCGCCGAAGCGATTCGTCATTGTCCTGGATTAATCGCCGCAGTCCCTGTCAAAGACACGATTAAAGTTGTCGATAGCAATGGCATAATTCAAAGTACACCCGACCGACGCCAATTGTGGGCAGCACAAACCCCTCAAGGATTTGATGTTAAGTTATTGAAACAATGCCATGCCGAAGGCGTTCGTCAAGGGTGGGAAGTCACAGATGATGCGGCTTTGTTTGAAAAGTGCGGTATCCCAGTGCAAATCGTCCCCGGAGAAGAGACAAACTTAAAAGTCACCACTCCACAAGATTTAGCCCTGGCCAAATTTATCCTCACAAGTCGAGGAGAGTGAAGGAGCAAGGGGATTGGGAGATGAGGAAGATGAGGGGATGAGGGGGAATAATAATTTTTCAGTACGAACTCATCTCCCCCTGCTCCCCCAATCCCCTTGCTGAACTAACGTTGCATAGTTCTAATTTCATTGAGAATATTTTGGTAATAACTGTCATTACCCTGTTGTTGAAAAAGTTCTGCGGCTTTTTTGAAGTCATTCTCGGCATTTTGCATATTTTTAAGAGAAAAATATACAAGACCTCGGTTGTAGTAGATTATCGGATTTTTGGGTTCAAAGCGCATCACCCGATTGTAATCAGCAATTGCTTTGTATTTATCTCCCTGTTGATAATGTATCCCACATTCCGCACTTCAACAAGTAGCATAAATAAACTACATTGGCGAGCAATTCAAAACTAGAGTTTTCAAAAATCAAATAACCATCCAAAAATAAATTATGCACACCAAAATTCTAGCTTTTTTATTGTGTATAAAAAGCTAGTGAGATAATTCAAGAAAGAATTTTTAACCTAGTGATAAAAACACAAGACAATGTAATAGGAAATTAGAGATTTTAAAACTAACATAATAAATAATATTTTTGACAAGTATTAGGTAGAAATTGCAGTATTCTACAATGTGACTCCGTTAGGTTAAGAACCATAAGAACTCCTTGTCTAATAAGAAGATGAATGCCCTGAAAGCATTGAAACATCCACCTTAATGTGGGAGATTCTGTGGGTTTATTCAGTTGATTTTTAACTGTCGCCTTTTGTGTCTTTAACGCCATTCTTAATTGTCGTTGCCCCAGATTATAAACCAAAAGACACAATGCCATTAACATCATCATTGTCTCCACTCTTTCTGGATTTTTCACAAAAAGACTATCGGCGAAAAATAACGGGTCTTTGATAAATCTAAATCCTCGCTCTGTTGATTGCTGTTCTTTATATATTTTCAATATTTCGGTAGGTTCTAATTTGGTTGGATCTAAAATATTCGTTGCTAAAATAAATCGACCACAAGAATTTTGATGTTTTGTGATTAACTCCTGATTTTCTATTAATTTACCTTTGACTTGATCAACTACTATTTGTCCTTTCTTTAATCTCTCGCTAATTTCTCTGTCCGATATTTGATGATATTTTAATTTTGCTCCCAGTTCTTTAATTTTTAATTCTGCCAAAGATTTTTGTTCAAATTCTTCTTTTTCTAACTTGACTAATTGTTTATTAATTTTCAGAAACTCCTCTGATATTTTTTGGGTTAATTTCTTGGTATCTGCTTTTTTTCTTTCGGCGCTTTCAATTAATAACCATCTTTGCTCTATTCCAGCGTAAGATACTTTTTCTTCTTGATAGCTATATCCTTTAATATCACTTGATTTCAGTTCTTTAGTTATGAATGCTTTTACCAGATTCTTGGCTCTTTTAATAGATAAAGGTACTCGACTTATCCATCTAATATTTGACATTAATTTTAAATTACTTTCGCTATATAATGCACTGTCAGCCACCATGATACTTTCAAAATCTATTTGCTTGTCATATTCTACTAAGATGTGAGCGAATACTGCTTTATCTGATTCGTTTCCTGATGCTCCTCTGAAGAATAAGGGTATATCTCCATCACTACTTACTATTAAATCTAATATACATTGTTTTAAGTCCGGTCTATGGTCACGAGAATATCCCTGTGTAATTATAATTGGATTTTCTCCGCTTATTCTTAGTTCTTTGTCTAGATTATTCGGGCTATTTTTATATTCTCCATGTAAATGTAATGAGGTAGAGTCTAAATGGGAATATTTCGTGACTATTCCATATTTCTTTACTACATCTAAGGCAATGATGAGGAACAATTTTGTTAATCCATATTTATAGAGCTTATCCATGACTCTGCCTAGTTTGTCGTCATTTAAATCTTCTGCTTTTATTCCATCTCCTATTAAATGTTCTATGGCTTTATCTTTAAAAAAATCTGGGAATAAATATAATGGTCTTGATACAAAACCTAGTCCATTGAGAATGATTGCTTTGACTACTTCTCCTGTGTTTACTTTCTCTCTACTATCTATCGAAAATATCTCATTGATTTTTTCTGCTATTCCTATCTCATCTATTATTCCTGCTATTATTCCTAAGTGATCTATGTTTTTACTCTCAATTTCTTCTTTTTGGTAATTCATATTATGAAGGCATTTTTATCTAATTCAGATTCATTCTCTCATTTTGGTTCCTGAATTTATTATCCATGCCTTTTGAATTTCTATTTGTTAAATATTTTGATAATATTGTCTATATTTTTACTTCTTTAAGTATGTGTTTTTACTTAAAATATTTTTGCTACTTATGACACTTGTATCCGTAATACAAATTGAAGTGCGGAATGTGGGATCTAAAGTTAAGTTGCCATAGTACTAGTGTGGAATTAAAAATCTTTATTCCTCATATAAAATATAGTTTTGTATGCTACACAGATTTACATTAGTACGAATGTAGCTATCCTCATCAGCGTAAATTAGGCCAAGGTTATAGTAACAAGTGTTGTAACCTGTCACTGTAATTCTTTGAATTTCACCAGGTACGAGGTATCCACCAAGCAGGTTAACTTCAATCGGTTGTTCACTACCGCTACCTTCAACGAACAACCGTACCAAGCTGACACTAGTACGATTGATCAAATTAAAATAGACAAAACCTCGTCTACCTGATTGTGGCTGTACAAGGTTATTATTCTCGGTCGTGGGTTGAGAGCCTTGAGGTTTGGTTTTGAGTATCGTTTGACATGCTTGCTCACCCTGTACCCCGCTTTGAGAGGATTGAGGGTTGGTTTTCTTTGTCTGTACACAGAGTCTAGCACCCTGCTCCTTGCTAGGTTTGGATACGGTTACGCCAAGTGAACTCTCAAATATTGACTGTTGTTTTGTTCTTACTGGACTATTGACACTTTCACCTTCAAAAGCCAGTATTGGTTGTGCAGACAATAAAAATACTGGCAATACTAAAGCAGCACAGCGAGTCAAGTTACAAATGAAACTCTTAGACATCTGGATTACTCCTTGATTCTTGCTTATCAAGATGATCTCCATGAGAAAAGTGATAACGCCAAGCTGCTTTTCCAACAGAGAACATACTACTTATATTTATTAAGTATCTTTTATTACCTGGCTAAATTAAGTCTAAAATAAGGTTAGTTCACGATTTAATCCCAAGCTTTTTTCGTGGGTACCAAAGCCACACTGCACCAATTGCCCATAATCCTTGACAGGCGTAGGCATTTATGATATAAACCATACACTTGGAACTTGTCCGGCGTCAGGCGTCAGTTGTCAGTTGTCAGTTACTAATGACCAATGACTAATGACCAATGACTAATGACCAATGACTAATGACTAATGACTACAGCCACAACGACGAAGATAGAAGCGATTCTGTATTTAAAGGGTAAACCCTTGTCGCTCGGCGAAATCGCCGAATATGCAGCGTGCGATCGCGCCACTGTGGAAGAAGGCATAATTGAGCTAATTGACGACTATGCGCGGCGAGATAGCGCCCTAGAAGTAGTAGAAACCCCAAATGGTTATAGTTTGCAATTGCGGCCTGACTTTCATGACTTAGTGCAGACAATAATTCCCGTAGAATTGGGGTTAGGTGCATTGCGGACTTTAGCAGCGATCGCCCTCCATAACCCCATACTCCAAAGTGACTTGATTAACCTACGGGGTTCAGGAGTATATCAACATGTTCCCGAACTGGTAGAACTCGGTTTTGTCCGCAAACGCCGAGATAGTGATTCTCGCTCCTACTCCCTACAAGTCACCCCAAAATTTCATCAGTATTTTCAAATCGAGCAACTCCCCCAAATATTATCTACCAGCGATAAAGAACAACAACTAGAACTAGATCTAGAACTCAAAGAAGACATAGGAGTCAAAAGTCAAGAGTAATTTTAGACACTGGGTGAAAACGAATTATCCTGTACCAATAGAATTTACAAGCCTGTTGAAGGCTGATAAGCTCAGGAGGTTGACACTCTCAGGTCTGAAGACTCTGAGATTCTACGGACAGAGGAGAATTTGGAAGAACCCAAAGTCTAACTCTCGTTGCGGTCGTCAAACACCGCCTACCCAGTAAGCCTAAGTCTATGCTTAGATTGCTGGCTACTTTTCGCAAAATATTCGCGCTTCCGTTCAAATCCGCGTTCACAATTGAACCATTCGCTGACTGATACAGCCCTCTCTTAATCCGCTTTCCAGATGCTTTCCAACCAACTGGCTTTTCACCATATTTGGGAAGGGAGTCTCCATCTAAAAAGCTCGACTTGCTCGTGTAGGCTTCCTCTGTTTCAATAAACCTAATGCCGTGTAAATCACACAGTTGTTTTAATCTGTCTTTCAGTTTACCCAAGGGCATTTGAACAAACTTTTGATTGTTCACTCTACCCATGTTAGCAGATTCCTTAAAGCCTTCATTCCATCCAACTACTAGAGTACCAACGCCATGTTTAAGACAGTGGTCAATAATTAACTTAGCTGCTTTGTTAATGCCATCCCGCATTTGGTGGTTGCGTTTACGGGTTACACGGTCTAACCAGTTATCCCAATAAACCTCTGGCTTGCCTTCTTTTCGTGTCGATACTTTCTTATTCCAGAGTTGATTCATCGCCTTCATTGCACGAGCATCAATCAACAAGGAATTACCCAATGTATCGACACAAGCAGCTAAATTATCAGCAGTTCCAAGGTCAATAGATAATGCCTGGTTTATATCTAGGTCGTGTTTTTGTTTATCCACTATATAGGACATTTCTAGATAAAAAGCACCATTCTTTGGCAGAATCGTAAACTCTTTTACCTTTGAGTAGTCAATGTTTGATGGCATTGGAAGAAAAAACTCAGATATCCCAAACCATCTTCTAACTGTTAAACCCAGAGAAAACCTAAGTTGTCCATTAATTAATGTTGGTTTTTGTCCTCCTGAATTAGGATACACAACTTTGAATAACTTAGAACCCTTAAGATATCCCGGTGCTTTTGGTCTGAAATGTAATTCACCTTTTAAATATAAGTTTCTCAATTCTTTGAAAGACTTAAATGCCTCTGTAACTGACATTAAAGTTTGTTGCATTGGCGTGGAAGGCAAAGATTGAGCAAGCATTGACTTAGCAATTGAAGGTTCAAAGGCTAAGTCAAACTTACCTGTTAATAACTTATTTGTCTTAAAAAAGGTTTGTCGTGCAAAGTAAACTCCGGTGTTGTAAAGTTTTCCTGATTGTTCAGAAAGATATTGTAATAGTGCTTTTTTTTCCTTGTCTGGAGACAACAGGACTTGTTGTACACCCATGTTTTTATTGGGTTTTCCCACCCTAAAACACCTACAAAATTAGTTGCTTTATATATACTAATTGACTATAGTAGATAAGTCAATATATATCTACTAATCTAGGATGCTGATTCAGGAAGATTATAATACCCATAACCATGTAAAATACTTAATTAACTATCACTTTGTCTTTATACCTAAACGTCGCAAGAAAGTTTTAACAGGAGAGATAGCAACTAGAACTAGGCAGATATTTGCTGAATTAGCTATAGAAAAAAAATGGGATATTCTAGCCCTAGAGGTAGCGCCTGACCATATTCACTTATTTGTTAGCGTCAAGCCTACAGATACACCACATTTAGTAATTAAGGCTTTTAAAGGACGAAGTAGTTACCTTCTAAGAAAAGAATTTCCTGTACTTCTGAAGCTTCCCTCGCTGTGGACAAGTAGTTATTTTGTGAGTACTGCTGGTAACATAAGTAGCGAGGCAGTTAGGAAGTACATTGAAGATCCTCACCACGCCTCAAATTAAAAAGAAAACGACACTGCGACTAAAGTCGCTCGTGCCGCTTCCCTCTCAGCACTGAAGTGTCTGAGTTTCCCGCATCCCGCGAGGTTCTATGACGAGGAATAATCAATCATCTGAGCTTCTCAACCCAAAAAAATTCCAACTTCTAGGGGTAAGAGCTTAACTTTCGAGTATGGTTTACAGTAGAATTAGCAACTAAGCTAAAAAAAACTGCCAATGGTGTTTAATCCTGACTTTCTCAATGACAACTCCGAGGAACACCCCAATCAAATTCTGAACGACCACTTTGAGACTAACCCCAATCAGTTACTCAAATATCTGCAACATCAGTCTCCTGAAGTTTTAGCCCGGGTAGCCCAGTCCGTCAGCCCCGAAATTAAGCAAATCATTTCGCAAAACGTCCAAGGGCTTGTGGGGATGCTTCCTGCGGAGAATTTCAATGTGCAAATTACAACAGATAGGGATAACTTAGCCGGTCTTTTAGCATCGGCGATGATGACGGGGTATTTTCTGCGCCAGATGGAACAAAGAATGCATTTGGAGCATTTGTCTAATGGTTGACAGAGGTGGAGGAGTGAGGAGTTGGGAGTGAGGAGTGAGGAGTTAACACTTACTCACAACCGTCAACTCATAACTCATAACTACTTTTTGGGATAGACCCCTGACTGGACTTTGAAGGTTTGAGTTTGACCGTTACGGTTGACTTCGATTTCTAGAATGTCACCGACGCTGCTAGACTCGACTACCTTTTGGACTTGGGCTGTAGTTCTGACTGGTTTACGATTAATTTTTTGAATCACGTCTCCCGGAAGCAGTCCTGCCTGTTTGGCTGGGGAATTATCCAAGACACCCTTAATCACAATACCAACTTCCTGCTGAATATTGAGCTTGTTTTCTTGATTAATCTGCTGTTTTTTAGCAGGATTAAGGTCTGTCATTTCAATCCCCAAAAAAGGGTGTTCCACACGCCCTTTGGTAAACAGTTCATTAGCAATGCGGGCGGCTGTTTCAATGGGGATAGCAAAACCTAGACCTTGAGCATCGGCGCGAATCGCAGTGTTGACGCCAATCACTTCTCCTTGGGCGTTTAACAAAGGTCCGCCAGAGTTACCAGGGTTAATTGCTGCATCAGTTTGAATAAAGCTTACACGCTTGTCTGGTACACCAACTTGAGCGCTAGTGCGGTCAGTAGCGCTAATAATGCCAATGGTGACAGTATTATCTAAACCGAGGGGATTGCCAATGGCGATCGCCCACTGTCCTGGTATTAAGTTTTGTGAATTTCCTAACCGCACTGTAGGCAATTTATTACCAGGAATTTTGACTACTGCTACATCAGTCACAGAATCAACTCCCACCACCTTACCCTCAAAAGTCCGACCATCCTTGAGGGTTACTTGTACTGTTTCGGTATCCGAAACTACGTGAGCATTAGTCAGTAGTTCGCCATCTTGGCTCAAAATAAATCCAGATCCTGTACCGCGCTCAATTCTTTCTTCAGGTATTGGTTGCTCATCTTCGCCAAAAAATCGCCGTAACAGAGGATTTTTCAAAGCATCAGAGATGGGATTTGCCACTTTGCGCGTAGCATTAATTCGCACCACCGCCGGACCGACCCTTTGCACAGCAGTAGCAATAAAATTCACATTATCGCCCCCAGTAGCGCCAATAGATCCGTGAGTAGCACGAGGAACTACAGATTCAGGAGGTAAAGCCACTGTGACATTTTTTAGCTCCTGAAAGGAGTCATTTTGTCGCAGAAGATAGCCACTACCCAACAAACC
This sequence comes from Gloeotrichia echinulata CP02, assembly GCA_038087035.1. NCBI lineage: Bacteria > Bacillati > Cyanobacteriota > Cyanophyceae > Nostocales > Gloeotrichiaceae > Gloeotrichia > Gloeotrichia echinulata. The sequence continues at coordinate 2,697,457 of CP051187.1, forward strand.
TGCACCGCCCCCAATTACAAGTAAAGATAAATAAAGGCCAAGTTGCTTTAAAGATAAATTCATAATCATTTTGCTTAAGTACAGCAATGCAGTTGCTAATTTCTAAGTTTATTCAAGTAAACAGCAAGTGGACAGATCAATTTTTTGATCATTTGTCATTTGTCATTTGTCAACACTGCTCAGTTAAGAGCCGTAGTTGTTTTCTAGCTTTTAGCTTAAACCCATTGAAATGGGTTAGAAGATTACCCAGTAAGCTTTGTAGGGGCGCAAGGCCTTGCGCCCGTACTTTAGGTATTAGCCCGCAATTTATTGCAGGGCGGGATTTCCGGCTTAACCGAGCAGTATTGCATCCCCAGTCCCCAGTCCCCATTCCCCATTCCCCAATCCCCAATCTAAAATTGAAACTTAACGCTCTCTACACTGGCATACATGAGTTGTCCCTATCGTCTAGTGTTTCTCTGTAGTTTAATCGGCGCCGTGGGGCTATTATCAACACCTCCAAACACAAAAAGCGCGAACGCTGCTGGGAGTTGTCCGATTCCAGCCCTATCTCGCTTCCGGCGTCATATAGTTGCTGGTGGCGAAACTTTGGAGAGTATAGCCCAACGCTACAATCTCATGCCTGCGACTATTATTAGTATGAATCCAGTAGTAAAAAATGGTAAAGTAAGCGTTGGCAGCATACTTCAAATTCCTCCCTACAATGGGATTGTCGTAGAAGTTCCTCGCGGTCAAACCTGGCGACAAGTAGCAGCAAAGTACAAAATCCGTGCCGATGCGCTGTTTGAAGTGAATGGCTGTCAAAAAGACCCTAGAGTTGTGTTTGTTCCGGGAGGAAATCGCTCCCTCAATCGTCCTGTAACTCAGCCCCCCACCCCTACTACTCCCCCTAGTAACTTCACTGGCTATCCCTTACCAGAAGTTGCTACTGTGGCGTTAGCTTATGGCTGGCAAATTAATCCCGCTACAGGTGATGTGTTTTTCCATAGCGGGGTAGATTTATTAGCAACAGTGGGAACTTCTGTACAAGCGATCGCACCGGGAACTGTCGCTTTTGCCAATGAACAGGGTAGTTATGGCAAATTGGTAATTATTAACCACAGTGGTGGACTGCAAAGCCGCTACGCCCATCTTGACAGTATCAAAGTTACTGTTGGTCAGCAAGTCAATACCGGAGATTTGTTAGGGACTGTTGGCACCACTGGACAACCTACTTCCACTCAACCCCATCTACATTTTGAAGTGCGTGCTAGTTCTTCTATCGGTTGGGTGGCGCAAGATCCCAAGGGTTATTTAAGAAATTAGGAGTAACCCTTTCAAGGTGGGTAAAAATTTTGCTCAAGAAATCTCTTTTTCATCTCTTCTCTCTGTGTCCTCTGTGTCTCGGTGGTTAAATAAATGACTTTTTAACCGCTTTTAACCGCAGAGGACGCAGACAGCGCAGAGAAAAAAACGGATTTTACTCCTCACCTTGAAAGGGCTAGAAATTAGGAGTTACGCATTGACAAAAAATCTCATTCATGTACATTAAATAGATTTTTTGAGCAAAGTTGGAAAATCAGGGTTTTTGCCCTTATTCGATTGTCGTTCGGGCACAAGGCTTTGCGCTCCGAACGACAATCGTCCTCAGATAGCCCAAAAATGGGTGTTACCCCCTCTCTTAGCCTCTTTGGGTGAAGTTAGGGAAATTATCAATGGCGATTTTCCAATTGTTCAATGCGTTTTTGCTGGTCACGAATGGTGTTGTCCTGATGTATGAGATGGAGGGTTAACTCTTCCAACTTTTGCAACAGGTTCATCGCAAATCCGGCGAGATTTACGCCAGTATTCTTCATATCTTCACCCGATTGAATTCCTGGAAGATGACCATTCTGACGGATGAATGTATGCACATCATTGCATCCCTTCGACCAAGCCAATTTTAGATTTTAGATTTTAGATTTTAGATTGTTTCGGTTCCTTGCAGGTCCCGCAGAATTTTAGATTTTAGATTTTAGATTTAATCCAAAATCCAAAACTTGTACTGAGCGTACCACTACGTGGAAGCAAGCTACGCGCAGCGTCCCGCTCTTAAGTCGTTGGCGTAGCCTCTGTCTACGACACGCTACGCGAACGTAGAGAAGTATCCCAAATCTAAAATTGTTTGCTCCTTGTGATCGGGGTCAATCCAAAACTTGTACTGAGCGTACCACTACGTGGAAGCAAGCTACGCGCAGCGTCCCCCTCTTAAGTCGTTGGCGTAGCCTCTGTCTACGACACGCTACGCGAACGTAGAGAAGTATCCAAAACTTGTACTGAGCGTACCACTACGTGGAAGCAAGCTACGCGCAGCGTCCCGCTCTTAAGTCGTTGGCGTAGCCTCTGTCTACGACACGCTACGCGAACGTAGAGAAGTATCCAAAACTTGTACTGAGCGTACCACTACGTGGAAGCAAGCTACGCGCAGCGTCCCGCTCTTAAGTCGTTGGCGTAGCCTCTGTCTACGACACGCTACGCGAACGTAGAGAAGTATCCAAAATCGTTTGACAGGTTATGTTTTGATTTGTGTGAAAAACCGGAATCTAGATTTTATAAGGCTTTGAGAATTGTGGTGAGAAATCCGGGGAGTGTATTGGACTCAAGTGACACTCCTACACCAATTGCAAGCAATGTGGTGTAGGCTTCCGAGTCCTGTTAAGGATATCAGGAACTTCTTTAGTGGTACTCCATTTTTCCCACCACAGCATTTTATAGTGAGGTACGTGCCCTGCCCCACTCTTGGTCTTAAAAAAATTGCAAGTTCAAACTAGTTTCCTTGAAAATTTTACTTACAGGAGGTAGCAACGCATACACGGTTGCATTTCCCTATAAAACCCCATATTTTCAGTTTTCTTGGCGCAGCCTCTCCCTTTGGGAGAAGGTACTATGTTAGACCAGCATTTTAGGCTTTGTCGTCACTTATATATTCTAGCAAGAAGTGATTACCTATCTCAAGATATTGATAAAAACTCAACTGCCCTCTAATCTGTTTTACTTGCGGTAAAAAACAATTAGAGGGCGTCTCGTTTTTATCCCGTCATTCATCCCACACCAACTTCGGGTATGGTGTGGGGCTTCTGCCGGGTTAAGCTAAATAATGACCAATGACCAATAACAAATGACCAAATTCAAAAAATCTACTTTGGCAAGTGGTCTATTATTTGCGTAGATTTGATGATATGCATTCCTGCATCGGCAAATCTGGCAAATGCTGCATCTGCCTGTTCTGTGTAGTCTACTACACCCGGTACAACTACGGGGGAAGTGCAATCTGCTAATAAATAGATTTTTTGGGCAAAGTTGGTATTTACCTGTTTAATTTCTGTTAATAAATCGTCAATTGTCCAAGCAACGCAGTGACTTTTAGCTTGTCCGCCGATAATGACAGCATCAAATTCTAAAAGTTGTTGAATTAACCGTGTATTCTTTTGTCCAAGTGGACGTTGTTCAAAGTCTACCAAAACTTCTGGACGTAAAATAGAATAGTTTTCTGTTAAGGGATTCTCACCTTTGAGTTCAAATTGTGTTTGATTTTGACGAGCAATACAATGAAAAAATATTGCTTCTTCTACCGCTGAAACTAAAGCATGACCAATTCCGCCTAACATGGAATGGTAAGGCCAAACTGTGAGGGGATATTTACCATCTTGATTTAGTTGTTTAACGTAGTGGTAAGCGTGTTTTTGTAATAATTCATAATCCCCATTCGTAATACTGTTAGCTACTGCTGGGTTAACTTTCCAGATACCTTGTTCGATATCGACTGGAGTAATGTTTGTAGCTGCTGGCGTGGGATGTTCTCCCTGGGCGTTCACCCAAAAGATGGGATGGAAAATTTGTGTTGCTGTGTGGGTGTCTAATGTAGGTACAATTGATGTAATTAAACTCAAATTGCGATAGATAAATTCACACAATCGCTGATTGTCTTCCACTGCAGCCGTGCCAGATTTACCACCTACAAATAATTCAAATCCAGGGATGCAAAAGGTATTTTGCACATCAATTAATAGTAGAGCAACGCGGGTTTGGTCAGCAGATGCTGGTTGGATATTGTGTTGTTTAGTCCATGATTCTGCTGCGGTGGCGCATTCTTGGTAGGGTACGCGCCAGACTTCGCCCACTTTTTGGGGGTTAAAGTGTGGGGGAATCGGGAGTTGGGTTGTGTTTTGGGTGTTCATACAAAATTATCTGTAGCTGGGAGTGTGGGCGATCGCCTAGTTGGTAGAAGGCCGAATAAATCTGTTGGCTGCTCTATATCACAACACGCCAAAGTCCCCACACTCAGTGTACTCGCAGGGTGGGGATGAATTTTTTATATCATCCAAAACAGGAACTGATACAACTTCTGCCTGAGTTAATTTACGAGTGGTAAAATGATAATATTTGTCACTCAGTAATCAGGCGATCGCTACTGAGAAAATCGAGGTTGATATTGCTAATTCTCAAAAATCAGCAAAATCTATAAATTTATCTTGCCTTGTGTTGCTGTGTGACTTTATCCTTTTTTTGCTCTGGCATCGGCCAAAAACGTTCTACCTGTGGCAATCTGAGAAACAGCACCTTTTCTGATTTAATATTTTCGCTGCAGCAAATCTACCTATTGAGGATATGCAAACTCTACCCACATTTACAACTGTAAACACCATATCTAATCAACCCACTTTTGATACATCTATCAAAAGACGTAAAACCCGACCTGTAAAGGTGGGAAATGTCACCATTGGGGGTAGCTATCCTGTGGTGGTGCAATCGATGATTAACGAAGACACCCTAGATATCGATGGTTCCGTGGCTGGTATTCGGCGTCTGCACGAGATTGGCTGTGAAATCGTGCGCGTGACTGTGCCTAGTCTGGCTCATGCTAAAGCTTTGGCGGAAATTAAGGAAAAATTAATCAAAACTTACCGAGATGTGCCTATAGTTGCTGATGTGCATCACAATGGGATGAAAATCGCTTTGGAAGTCGCCAAGCACATTGAGAAAGTCAGAATTAATCCTGGTTTGTATGTGTTTGAAAAGCCAAACACCAATAGAACCGAATACACCAAAGCCGAATTTGCAGAAATTGGCGAAAAAATCCGCGAAACCTTAGAACCTTTGGTGGTTTCTCTGCGAGATCAAGATAAGGCGATGCGAATTGGTGTAAATCATGGTTCTCTCGCTGAACGAATGCTATTTACCTACGGTGATACCCCAGAAGGAATGGTGGAATCTGCTTTAGAATTCATTCGCATTTGTGAATCGTTAGATTTTCGCAATATCGTGATTTCGATGAAAGCCTCACGGGTGCCTGTAATGATAGCCGCCTATCGTCTCATGGCCCAGCGCATGGATGAACTGGGTATGGATTATCCCCTGCATTTGGGCGTCACAGAAGCAGGTGATGGTGAATATGGACGGATTAAATCCACAGCAGGCATTGCCACATTGCTCGCTGATGGCATTGGCGATACAATTCGTGTGTCACTCACAGAAGCACCAGAAAAAGAAATTCCCGTCTGCTACAGCATTCTGCAAGCTTTAGGATTGCGGAAAACTATGGTGGAATACGTCGCCTGTCCTTCCTGCGGACGTACTTTGTTTAACTTGGAAGAAGTCCTGCACACAGTCCGAGAAGCAACCAAACACCTCACAGGTCTAGACATAGCAGTTATGGGTTGTATTGTCAATGGACCAGGAGAAATGGCGGATGCTGACTATGGCTATGTTGGTAAGACGCCTGGTTACATTTCTTTATATCGTGGCAGAGAAGAAATTAAAAAAGTCCCAGAAGACAAAGGCGTGGAAGAATTGATTAACCTGATCAAAGCTGATGGACGCTGGGTAGAACCCTAGGATGACTGGGGGCTGGGGACTGGGGGCTGGGGAGATGAGGAAATAATTTTCCCAATCCCTAATCCCCAATCCCTAATCCCCAATCCCCAACTAAAAACTTGTAACGCACACCACACAGGTCGCCGGATTAGCAACTATTTTCGTGAAATAAGAATACATGTCCAGTCGTTACAGTGATACCCTGTGTTAGATTGGGCATACTGAATATAAAATATTTTCCCTCTGGCGCAGCTGTCATTATGGTGATTACAAAAAGTAGGCTGGTTTTGGGTGCTACGGCAGTGACGCTCTCAACGATTGCTGTTACTAGCCTTGGCATTCACTCACGAGGTCAGGCTTTATTTAAAGAAAGTCCGAAAGAATTGATAGACGAAGTTTGGCAAATTGTTCAGCGCCAATATGTAGACGGTACTTTTAATCAGTTAGATTGGCAGGCTGTACGGAAGGAGTATTTGAGTAAATCTTACAGCAATCAGAAAGAAGCTTATAAATCCATCCGGGAAATGCTGAAAAAGCTAAATGACCCCTACACCCGGTTCATGGACCCAGATGAATTCAAAAATATGCAGGTGGATACCTCTGGGGAACTTACAGGTATTGGAATCACAATCAGTCAGGATGAAAAAACAAAGCAACTGGTTGTGATTGCGCCTATTGAGGATACACCAGCATTTAAGGCGGGGATTCTTTCCAAGGATGCGATTCTCTCAATTGATGGGAAAAGCACTAAGGGTATGGATACCAACATGGCTGTATCCTTGATTCGAGGGGAATCTGGAACGAAAGTTAAGCTAGTAATTCAGCGTAGCGGTCAAGTCAAACGGTTTGAAATCACCCGCGCCAAAATTGAAATCCATCCGGTGAAGTTTTCGCAAAAGCAGACTCCGGCTGGTAATCTGGGTTATATTCGCCTGAACCAGTTTAGTGCTAATGCTAGCAAGGAAATGCAAAATGCCATCCGGAATTTAGAAACCAAAAAGGTTGCAGGATATGTTCTGGATCTGCGTGGTAATCCTGGTGGTTTACTATTCGCTAGTGTAGACATTGCCCGCATGTGGCTCAATCAAGGTACAATTGTCTCCACGATTGACCGTCAAGGTGAGCAAGAGCGAGAAGTAGCCAACGGAAAAGCGCTGACCAATAAACCGCTGGTAGTGTTGGTGGATAAAGGTTCAGCTAGTGCGAGTGAAATCCTTTCAGGCGCATTGCAAGACAACAGACGAGCAGTTTTAGTCGGTACTCAAACCTTTGGTAAAGGTTTAGTGCAGTCTGTGCGTCCTTTGGAAGATGGTTCAGGAGTAGCGGTAACAATTGCGAAATATCATACCCCTAGTGGTAAAGATATTAATAAGCATGGCATTGATCCAGATGTGAAAGTGGATTTGACCGATGCCCAAAAGCAGCAATTGTGGCTTCATGAGCGTGATAAACTCGCGACCCTAGCAGACCCCCAATTTGCAAAAGCCGTGGAAGTGATAGGCAAACAAATTGCTGCAAAAGGCACTACAAGCGCGGAAAAATGAATAGGTGAGGAGTGAGGTGTGAGGTCTACTCGTGGCGGGCAAAATGCCCACACCACAAGACTTGGATGATTTATGCCTGTATTTAAATTGGTTGACATTTACGAGATCTAATCAGTCCAACCCGACGGGCGATCGCCTCTGCTTGTGAGGTAAACGGCCTCCACTGTTCTATAATCTGTGGATTATCGCCCTTAACTTCCTCACCGGGGACTATCTCGCAATTTTCACTCTTACGCTTGACAATATACCAGTTTTCTGAATTAGTCATAATGAACATGAAAATTTTGTTTTTTCCTGCGGTTCCCATGTTATAATAAGCGACACCAACAGGGGAACCTACTCACCAAATCGCTAAGAGCTCCCTGCTTCTGATCAAACTGCCTATGGAAGATGGGCGGCTGCCTGTGGACGCTGTGTAAGACCATCATCGGATTGAGTTGCGAACTCCCAGTAATAGGAATACCTAACGTGGCAACGGCGGATGAGACGGGAAACCCGAAAGACGAATAAGACCGTCATTGCTGTAGTTGAAACTGGAGAGCAAATTTTTCAGCCAAGCAAAAAGGGGTACTTCAGATTATTGGTGAATGAATAATTTACTGGATGCAAAGAACTGGCTTCTATGTCATCCTAGAAAACGAGAGTTAATTCGGTGAGTATTTTTGTTTTTAGTATTGACAGGCTTTTACCTTTTGGTATTTACAGACTTTTCTCCGAAATTTAAATCTCAACGAGTGTAATAATTTTGGAGATGATTAATGTCAATTTATGTAGGCAACCTTTCTTACGAAGTTACCCAAGACACCTTAAGTGATGTTTTTGCCAAATACGGCACTGTACGTCGTGTTCAACTACCTACTGACCGCGAAACAGGGCAACTACGGGGTTTCGGATTTGTGGAAATGGGAACCGAAGCTGAAGAAGCAGCTGCGATTTCCGCCCTTGACGGTGCTGAATGGATGGGTCGGGATCTAAAAGTTAACAAAGCCAAGCCCAGAGAAGACAGAGGTTCATCTGGTGGAAATCGGGGAGGATACGGTGGCGGCTCCCGTAACCGCTACTAAGCTTTGAAACCTGAAATTTGCAAACCGAATTTTCAGGTCAGACAAGGAGTCCGCCTTGTTTTCCATTTTAGCTAAAACAGCAGAAGCCCCACACTGAATGGGTAAAATTCTAGCGGTACTAAGGTAGAACATACTTTTTGGTACTTGTACCCCTATGGGGAAGCAAGCTACAAAGTCTGCGGAGGGGCATCTCGTGGACTCAAAACAAAGCTCAGTTAATGTCCGACGGAATACCGGGAGTCGCTGAGAAGCCTACACTGTACTGCTTGCAGTCAGTGTGGGAGTATGTCACTAACAAGAAGGCTTATTAATATAAGCCATTACCCCTCTTCCGTCAAGGTGGGTTATAATTTTAATTCTTCGTTGGCTATAACGTCGAAAAATTGTTAATTTATCAGAGAATGACGAAAGAGGGTTAACCAAGTCAATTTAGCAGGAGAGATAATGACCCAAATAGTAGTGGGTGACAATGAACACATTGAGTCAGCCTTACGCCGATTTAAGCGAGAAGTTTCTAAGGCTGGGATTTTTCAAGACATGAGGAAGCATCGTCACTTTGAAACGCCCATTGAAAAACGCAAGCGTAAAGAAGTTGCCAAGCACAGACAAGGTAAACGACGTTTCCGTACTTGATCAGTGACATAGAGATTAATCAATGCCCTCGTCAAATCTATGAGGGTTTTCTTTACTGAAAAAGCCACATCTGTCCTAGGGGTTTAGCAATGTTAAACCCCAGAGGGGCTTGTCTATTTAGCATCAAAGTTGCTTAGGTATGCCTTTATCAGTCAACTACCTACACTGACCTCCGGTACAGTGTAGGCTTGCAAGAATCAGATTGCAATTGAAACGTGGGCGTCTCGCCCGCCTTTTATTAGGGACGGGAGAGACGCAATTGGTTTTAAATTAAAAGTCACGCGCAATTGTCAATAAGTAATTATACTCAATTTAAGGCTTGGCTGTTTCTGAATCGGGCTGTATGAGAATAGGTACGCCCCCTTTTCCAGAACCAAGAACAACAATTTTAGAATTGGGAGATTGAGCTAGTTTTTCAGTGGCTTCAATAGTCCGCAATTGCAGTACTTGGTTGTTGAGTCCAGCAGAGATAATTTTTTGGGAATCAGCTACGCCTTTCGCCTCAATGCGTTTACGTTCGGCTTCTTGACGTTCTCTTTCTAACACGAATTTCATCTGCTGGCTTTGTTGTTCTGACTTGAGTCTATCCTGAATAGCAGCTTGCAGATTATCAGGCATTTTAACATTTCGCAGCAGGGCTTCATCGACGACAAAACCCAAGGCGGGTAACTGTTGGATGAGTTGTTGGTTAATCTGTTGAGCTATCTCTTGACGTTTGCTAGAGTAAATAGCTGCGGCTGGATAATTCGCCGTAATAGCACGAATAGTAGAACGGAATCGAGAAATTATTAATTGTCTCTCATCGGTCCCAATAGTTTGATAAAATACCGCTGCTTTTTGCGGATCAAGCTTGTATTGGAGACTGACATCAACATTTAAACTTAATCCTTCTTGGGATGTGATGTCTACGTTTTCTTTGACATCCTTCAGTCGAGTGGAAAAATTAATCACCTTGACAAAAGGATTCAGCAAGTGCATACCTGGATTGAGAGCATTTTTGTCAACCTGACCAAACGAGTTGACGACTCCGACATTCCCAGGGGGAACGATCACAAAAACTTTTGACAGGGAGATAATTGCAGCTATAGCACCTATCAAAATGGTAATCCCCTGAATTGCCAAGCGATTGCGTCCACGATTGATATTTTCTGAATTGAGATAGACAAAAATAGCTATCAGGCTGGTCAGAAGGGAGATTAGAAAAGTCATAAGATTCCTCTGTGTAGTTAAGGTTAATCAACATTTAACTAACAGAGGCTGTTGGAAAAATTATGAAAATGAACTAACGCCGAGAGTTTGCGATTCTGCTATATAAAACCTAGACAAACCTAGACTTTACTTTCTACTTCAGCGGGAGCATGGGAGCGGTTATCCCTACTCGACCAGCGCAACCAGGAGATCGGGACTGGAAAAGAGAAGACCTCTATGAACGGTAGGGTTTTTCTTGATACCAGTATTCTTGTTTATATCTACGACTTTCTGGATACAGCCAAGCAAGAACGGGCGATGGCGGTTACTGATCAATTGATTCGTTCTGGGAAAGCAGTCATTAGTACCCAAGTGATGGGAGAGTTTTTCATGGCGACAACCAGGACTCGGCGATTGCTTCGTAACAAAAATTATGGCTTTAAAAGAGATTCTAGAGTATTATTTATTTCTGATTTTATAAAATCAGAGTTAGTTCTAAAAAAATCCTCAAGAGAGTAATTTAAAACTCGCTCACAAAATGCATAAGTGCTGATGGTTGGGTCATCATGTAAAATACCCACTAAAACTAATAATTGAGCGGTCTGATATCTTTTTAAGACTATAGTATTTATCTGAGAAGATAATACCATCATTACTGGAATAAAATTCTCATTATAAGCTCGAATTGCATTAAGAAGATCAGCATTCTGCCTTTTTGAATCTGCACTCTTATATCCTTGACGTATTTCAAATACCGCACCGACTATATTCTGGGAACGGTTTTCATCAAGTCCCAGTTTGGTGGATGCTAATTTTAGCCACTCGTTTATTATTTCTCGATCGCAATTATTTTCTAAATCGGATAAGGAAATTTTGGCATCAAGTGTTAATTTGGCAGTAGAACCGTCATCTTTTTGAATTTCATATCCCCAAATTACTTGTTCTTGATTTAGATGTAATTGATCTGCTATAATTTAACGAATTAGTCTTTCACAACCAATGCCTAACTGTCTATAAAGAGAAGTTATTCCCCCGGCTGCTTTATGTGCAGCGTACATGAAATCGGAATCAAATCCTATCCAGTGGTATAAAGGATCTGAACCATATAAATCTTTAAATTCTATTAATGTGGTTCCCTTTTGATTAGATGTACCAAATTTAGGGGTATATTCTGAACATAGTTTAATAGGTTGCAAAAGGATATTTAAATATTTATTGTTGCCGTCATTGATTATCATATTTTTTTATCATGCCAGGATTATTTTCGATAAAACTATAAATCTGTTTAGCTATTAAATGACCAATTATTGGTGGTACGGCATTTCCTATTTGAAGTATATTTTGACTTGCCGAATGAGGAAAGATAAACTCATCAGGAAATGATTGAAGTCTTGCACATTCTCTGACTGTTAATCGGCGGTCTAGGGAATAATGAAAGTGAACCCTTGCTTTTGTATTTGCTCTGACTGTGTAAGCAATTTCTCCATATTTAGATTTTTGATCGCCCTGACCGGCTCCTTTTGTAGCTTTTGTGGCTACAAAATACTGAGTTTGGTTAGGTATAGTCTCATCAGTGATTTCAATTAAATCTCCTATAGCTTCATCAATTGAGACGTACTTAAAGAATAATTCTGGAGTAGGAGGTTGTGGAAATGATTTAATATCAGAGCGAACTCCAATTAAAAATAATCTTGTTCGACTTTGAGGTAATCCAAAGTCTGGGCAATAAATTTTCCAAACCTTAAAAATATAGCCAACTGATGCAAATTCATTTAGAATGTGCCTTAAGATAGATCCATTTTCAAGTTTTTCTAAAAAAGGTACATTTTCTCCTACTACGATTTCTGGCTTATGTATATTCATGTAATTTTTCATTACAGTATATAATTCGCCTCTAGTCCCTTGAAATCCTTTTTTATGACCACATGATGAAAAATCTTGGCATGGAAATCCTCCCAGAAGAATATTAGCTGGGGGTAATGATTGTATATCTAAACTAGTAAGATCTACTGTAGTGACATCGTTTGAGAGATTTAATGCATAAGTTTGAGTAGCTTTTGCATCAATATCATAGGCTTGAACTATCTTATATGGAAGAGCTTGATATTTTTTATCAAGAAAAGCAAAACCTCCTAAAAAACCTAGATCAAGACCACCACAGCCAGAAAATAATGAGATAGCATTTATATAACCTCCAGAGTTATATGATTGTAGCAGGGTAGAGTTTATATAGTTTTTTACATTTGGATGATCTTTAAATCCATACTCAAAAATAGGTTTTCTTTTTAAAGCTTTTCTTTTAGGTAAGCCTGATTTTGGACGCATAAAATTTATTGGCAGATACGTTTAATAACTATACACGATCACACTTACTACAAATCCATTTGTGATAGTTTAAGACTAAATTACGTTTGTCAATTCGTAATTATCCTGAAACATAGCCAGTTTCAGACGTATTCAATTTACGTGTGTACTGAGGTCTGAGCGCTTGAATAAATGATCGGTCTAAAGATTAAGGGTAGATTAAGCCGCCGTAGGCATCACTGGAGTGAAAATTGTATTTTCAAACCGTATTTTCGACTCAATTTTCAGCACTATTACTCATTGACAAATTGTTCATCACCTTAACCTATCACGAATGCTACAAATCTAGAAAATCTACATAAAATGAAGGACACTCACAAGAAGTGTCCCTAAATATCAACTCAATAGATTCTCAACAGATCCAAAATTATTTACCGTTACCGTTACCGCCATGACCATTCATAGTCAAGACACGTCCAGCCAGCTTTTCTGGTACCTCCTGCAGATGGTCATATTCCCAGTGGAAAGAACCAACGCCGAGAGTTTGCGATCGCAGCTCGACAATAAAGTTTTGCATTTCTGCTTGGGGTAAGTAAGCGGAAATATTATCCCACCCTTGCCAATCATTTCTGCCTTCATAGCCTAAAATTTGTCCCCTTCTACCACTCACCAGTTGCAGAACTTTGGCGGTAAATTCACTAGGTGTTGACACCAGCACCCGCAGAATTGGTTCTAAGAGGGTGGGTTGGGCTTTGGGTATCCCCGTTTGCATCGCTAGACGGGCTGCTTGTTTAAAGGCTTGTTCGGAACTATCGACGTTGTGGTAGGAACCATTGGTAAGAGTGACTGCTAGATCTACCATTGGGAAGCCCAAGGGGCCATGTGTGAGAAATTCCCGCACACCCATTTCTACCCCAGGGATATATTGTTTGGGAACTACACCGCCTACAATGGTTTCTCGGAAGTTAAAGCCTTCGCCCCGTGGTAGGGGTTGAATATCCAGGAAGACATCGCCAAACTGTCCGTGTCCACCACTTTGGTGCTTGTAGCGTCCATGAACTGCGGCTACAGGTTTGCGGATGGTTTCTTTGTAAGGAACTTGTGGGAGGTGAGTTGTCATCGCCAAGTTATATTTTCGGCGCAGTCTGTCTAAAGCGACTTGTAAATGTATCTCCCCTTGTCCCCAAAGGATCACTTCGTGGGTGTCGCCATGTTGTTCCCAAGCAAGGGAAGGATCTTCTTCTAACAGTTTGGCGATAGCGCTGCTGAGTTTTACTTCGTCGTTACGCTTTTCGGGCGTGATAGCCAGAGCATACACTTGTGGCGATTGTTTAGCTTTGGGTAATTCCTCAACTAATTGGGAATCACTTGAAAGTATATCGCCGGTTTTAATTCCTTCTAAACGGCTTAAAGCCACAATTTCACCAGCAACAGCTTCATTCATCATCTGCTGTTGTTGTCCCATGAGGCGATAAATTCCCCCAGCACGAACGCCGTTGAGAACAAGTCCTTCCGTTAATGTACCTTGCCAAACACGCACTAGGGAAAGTTTACCACCTTGGGGAGTGTAGTAGGTTTTCAATACTTGGGCTAGGGGAGTAGCGCCGATTTTGCTTAAGCGACGTTCTGCGGTGATTTCTGGTTCGGGGGCTTCCCGTAACAGGGCTTCTAGTAAAGGGCGAACGCCATAATCTTGTTCAGCGATACCAAAGAACACTGGTACAACTAAATCCGCCCCTAATTCCATTTTCAAATCTTTGAGGATTTCTTCTTGGGGTGGTTCGATATCTTCTAAAAGTTCTTCAAGTAAATGGTCGTCAAAATTTGCTAAAGCTTCGAGCATTTCGGCCCGTGCTATATGTTCTTCTTCTTTCAGGTTGTCGGGAAAAGGAATCGGGTCAGCCGGTGCGCCTGGATGATATTGATATGCTTGTTCGCTGACCATATCTATAAAGCCCGTTAGCTGTTCCCCCCCGAAGTTTGGAGCGGCGGCTTCCGCCGCTCCAACTTCTCTTTGCATGATGGGATATTGGTGGGCTACCAAGGGACGGCTAGAAACGGCTTTGAGGGCGTGTAATGTTTCTAAAACGTGAATATTTGCCCGATCCATTTTGTTCACAAAGACGAGGTGGGGTATTTCCCAGTCGTCGAGGAATTTAAATAGGGGCGCTAAGGTCATAACTCGGTCGCGGATGGGTTCGCAAACTACAATTGCCGCATCAACTCCCATTAAAGCATTATAGGTTTCTTGGGCAAATTCTACTGAACCTGGACAGTCAATAAAGGTGAAGCGAATCTCGCTATACTCTGTGCTAGCTGCGCTGACTTCGACACTCATCCGGCGATCGCGTGACTCATTCGCACTATCACCGACGGTGTTACCATCCTTAACATTACCCTTGCGGGAAATTGCCCCAGACACAAATAACAAGCTCTCTAATAGAGTGGTTTTTCCACTTAAATAAGGACCGACAATTGCCACATTCCGCGAACCCGATTTTACTTTTTCGTTCATAAAAACCTTCCTTGCGGTAGGTCATGCCTCACCGCATGATTATGTTTATTACCGGGATTTAAAATTGTTATGCAGGAGGGAGAATTATCCCCTCGTTAACTTGTTATTATCCTCCTTTTAATTGGAACATAAAAAAATTGTAGTGTGTCGTAAGATTTAGCTCAATAAAAGTTAATAATCACAAACTTTTATCCTAAATATTAAACTTTTGTAAACTCTTGCGAGTTGGACGACCGATTTTGTGAAGTAAACGTAACCTAAAGTCTTGCCAGTCAGAAAATCAATGGGATTATCATTCTCTGAATATCGCCTAGCCGGAATAGTCAGTTTAATATTGCTGCTTGACAGCATTGTCTCTCCCTCTTTCTCCCTATCACCCCATCACCCCACCACCTCACCACTCCACCACTCCCAACTGGCACAATATGGCAATCAAACAGCCACAAACTTGTTAAATCAGGGGTTACAGGCGATTCAGGCGGGTAGAGTACAAGATGCGATCGCCGCTTTTCGTCAAGCCACTCAACTAGATCCCACATTTGCACCAGCACACTATAATTTGGGTTTAGCATTGCGACAAATTGGACAATTACAACCTGCTGCAGATGCATTTTATCGAGCGACTCTAGCCGATCCCAAATTTGCCCCCGCTTTTGCAAATTTAGGCGGAGCCTTGTTAGAAGGGAATAATTTACAGTTAGCTAACGATTATTTACAAAGGGCGATTGAACTGGATTCTCAACTAGGTTTTGCCCACTATAATTTAGGTTTGCTCCGAGAGCAGCAACGAGATTGGGAACGGGCAATTGCAGCTTTTAAAAAGGCGATACAATATAGTAATAATGCCCCAGAACCTGCCTATCATTTAGGGTTAGTTTACCTGCAACAAGGCAAAATTGATCAAGCAAAAGAAGCTTTTCGCAAAGCATTAAAAATTAATCCAAATTATCCAGAAGCTCACTATAATCTTGGTTCGATTTGGTTGAGTCAAAAAAAACTGCCAGAAGCCTTGGAGTCATTTAGAAAATCAGCCACAGCCAACTCCAACTATCCCAACGCCTACTATGGTGCAGGGTTAGTTTTTATGCAGTTACGCCAGTATCCAGAGGCGGCGCAAGTATTCCAATATGCCAGAGATTTATATAATGCCCAGGGTAATAGTGAATGGGCAAGAAATGCCAATCAATTGTTACAACAAGCACAAAATTTAAATTACCAACCTAATTACCAACCTCGCTGAGGCGCGAATTATTCACATTGCGTAACAATAGAATTATTGGGTGGATTGGCTGGTGTCGTGCGAAGTTCAATTGCAATGGAAATGTACATGAAAAAGCGCTTCAAGAGTCAATTTTTATTTTGCGATCGCTGGTTAGATCGTCATGCAATTGTTCGCAACATGGAAGCCTTCCAAGACTTAATTGTTATTGTCTTGTGTTTAGGTTTATTTGCCGTAATGTTGTTACAATTGTGGGGCATAGCTATTGCTATTACGCAGTCACTAGACTACAAAATAGTGACAGCAAAAATACTATTTGTGTTGATTTTGGTGGAATTATTTCGACTCCTAATGGTTTACTTGCAAGAACATAGTATTTCTGTAGGAGTCGCAGTTGAAGTGACAATTGTATCTGTGCTGCGAGAAGTAGTTGTTCACGGTGCCCTAGAAATTTCCTCATTTCAGACAGCAGCAATTTGTGGTTTACTATTAATTTTAGGTGGGTTACTGGTAGTGTGTGCCAAAACCCCACACATGGATTGCATCAGTGCTAATACTAAGTTGTGCCCAATTGTGTATCAAGGAAACCGAGAACGGCATAACGAGTTGGAATTTCAATATTCACATAATTGTGACGAAAAACTACCTCGCGGATAATTCGGAATAGCCAACAGTAAGCAAGGGGAGTTAGGAGTTAGGAGTGGGTAAGGCCGGGTTAACGAGTAAATCTGTGGGTAGACTACATTCAAAATAAACCCGCCCGTACACAAGTTAGAAATTTCGAGTTATTATTCTCCCCCTCTCCTCTCAATCCTCCCCATCCCCGCCCTTTCTTAAGCTTTTAGGTAGATGAATCATTCTTTTAGGGTGAGTAGAAATTAATTATCAACCTAAAAGCGGGTAAATTTATGACTACTGGTAACGGACATTCTCAAGAGCCTATTAGCAACCTAGAGTATGATTTTATTACCGTGTTGCAGAACAAAGCCCAAGCAGTTAAAGCTTACGAACATTACATCAAAGATGCACAGGAAGTTAACTCTCAGCCCTGTATAGAATTGTTCCAAAAATTGCGGCAATCTGAAATTGAGCAAACACAAGAGATTCGCCACCATCTGCAACAAGTAATGCAACACGGTAAAATGTAAAGTTGCTGATCGAGAAATAGCAAGCAGTATTTGCTATCAGCTAGGCTGACTCTGGGCTGCTTGCTGGACTTGTTCCATACTCAAATCCAAAGCTTGTGCGATTTGTTCTACACTTAAACCCAATGCCAATAATCGGGGTACAGCTTCTAATTTAGCTTGTAGCTGACCTTCTTGGCGACCTTCTTGGCGACCTTCTTGGCGACCTTCTTGGCGACCTTCTTGGCGACCTTCTTGGCGACCTTCTTGCAAGCCGTCCTGCTTAATAGATTGATACATCCTCGTTTTTTTGAATTCCTCATCAATACCCAACATTGCTGTCAACTCCTCTCTGCTAAGTCTTGTAAATTTGTACAACAGGATAGTTTCTATTAATTCTACAATTTGCTTTTTGGTCTTTTCATCTGTCAGTTCGCTTCTAGCCTGCAAGATTAATTGTCTACCCCGATCAACTGCTGTCTCTTCGCTTTCTATAATTAATTGCACAATTGCCAGTTGCATTGAGTTTTCACCCACTGAACCTAACTCATCTAAATAAATGCGTTGGACCTGGGGACTGTCTAGCAATAAGCGATAGGGTATTTGGTCATCTGGGTCTAAATTACGTTGAGGATAGATGACCACAGCACGCCAAAAGTTAACAGATGGGTTTTGGCGCAAGTAAAGAAATATTTCAGCAAAGAACCGTCTATAAAAATTGGTGTCTAGCTGAAACTGGACTTCAGCAAAGTAAAGGGGTTGATGTGTGCTTTGATTTGTGGGAATGAAAACACCATCAATACGGAACGCAGTGTCTTTGAGTTCAACAGACACGAACTCATAAGCGTTGGAATTGTCAGATGTTTCTCCAATAATGGCAAAAAATATACTGGGGAAAGCCTGGAATAAGTTATAGAAAATTTTGTCGGTTTGCACGCTGGTGTTGACGGAGATTAAATTCTTTATTTAAAAAAATATCAAAAAATGGCGATCGCTTATATTTTCGTTTAACGGGACTTCTCTTCACCCCGCTTTCCTAAAGCATTTTAAGTCCAAATTAGTGGCAACTTGTATTAGCAGGATTTTGCATATTCCTTTGGGTATATTTTAAATAAAATTAGCTTATAAAGAGCTAAAATAAGCATTTATTATGTAAAAGCAAAGGCTGGCGTGAATTTAAGCGTTGTAACTCCCGTTCTTTAGGGATAACATGGAAAAGAATTCCGTATCGGCTTTTTATAGTGCATTTGGGGACAGTTATTTTATGGAAATTCAGTTAATCAATATCGGGTTCGGTAACATCGTTTCTGCCAATCGAGTAGTAGCCATTGTTAGTCCAGAATCGGCTCCGATTAAGCGGATCATAACCGATGCAAGAGACAGAGGTCAGCTAATTGATGCAACTTACGGTCGCCGGACTAGGGCTGTAATTATCACTGATTCTAGCCACGTAATTCTGTCGGCGATTCAACCGGAAACGGTAGCGAATCGCTTTGTGGTTTCCCGTGAGCATCAGAATGTAGATAATTAACTAGGGGTGGGTCAAAAGCCCTATCCTTTTGGCACCATATAGCAGTACCATGTGAAATAGACGATTTTTCTGTCACCCGTGCTACAAATTCTTTAGTCAATAGTTGCTTGGGCAACGAACATAAGACTAATGGCTAATGAATAATGTCTATTGATAATTCACAGGTTTAGCGGATGATGCAAGTTCTACCCATCCAGATTGGTGCCACTACTCAAGAATCCCCGCCTCTAGGTAGGCTAATCGTTCTCACCGGCCCTAGTGGGGTCGGTAAAGGAACTTTATTGCGATCGCTCTTGCAGCGTCATCCGGATCTATATTATTCTGTATCCGCGACGACGCGCTCTCCCCGCCCTGGGGAAGTAAATGGGAAACATTATTACTTTATTGCTCGCAGCAAGTTTGAACAATTGGTTGCTCAAGGCGAATTCTTGGAATGGGCGGAATTTGCTGGTAATTATTACGGCACCCCTCGTGAAGCTGTACTTAACCAGGTTCAGTCTGGCAAGTTAGTGGTGCTAGAAATTGAACTAGAAGGTGCAAGACAAATTTGCACTTCCTTTCCTGACGCCCTGACCATTTTTATTTTGCCGCCTTCCTTTAATGAATTGGAAAAACGGATACGTGGTCGCGGACAAGACTCCGAAGAAGCGATCGCCCGTCGTCTAAATCTTGCCCAGGAAGAAATAAACGCTGCAAATGAATTTAATCTTCAAATCGTGAATGACGATTTTGAAACCGCGTTAAATACAATCGAGGCAGCTTTATTTGCATAATTGGGCTGGGGAACTGCAACTGCTGAAAATGAGCAGGAAATAACTAAGGACACATAGAAAGAACTATGGCTTTCTGCGTGTATTTTCCTCTAATAACCCGTTAGGAGGAGGGAGTCAAGAGTTTCCTCACTCCCTACTCCTAACAACTAATTAACCTACCAGACCTTGAATTAGTCCTAGATTAATAGTCAAAAAGTAAGCGACTAGCGCACCACCAATACCACCAATTAAGAAAGCACTGGCGAAATTATTCCAGCCTTCTTTGGAGGTAAAAGCATCCGGAGTATTGGGTACAGTAACACTGGCAAGTGCTTTAGGAGGATTGCTGTTGGCATACAAGGATAGGCACGCGGTGAGAACCACAACCAAACCGATGCTTCCCAATAAGCCAGCTAAATTAGCGCTAGATGTATCCCGCAGGGGACCCAATTTAGCAAACGGACCAAACAGCAAGTAACCGTGAGCTTGGCCAATCTCCAGTCCCCGTCTGAAAGGAGTTAAACCAGGGCGATAGGCAGGTAAGTTATTAATGAACCACTTCACAAAGGGAGAAGAATTAACTGGAGTTTCCAGGTTACCTATCTGGGGATTTCCTCCTGCTGGAAACACAACTTCCCGATTTCTGGGGTCGCTGGCGAGGTTTTTTGATGCATTTACTGCTTGCGCCATATTTTATGTTCGCCTCTAACTCTAAATTAGAATGTCTGATTATCTATTTGAGTGTTGGCTTTAACTAAATTAAGCCAAGGGGCATAATTACATTATTTAAGCACAAAACCACACACTCAAATTGCTAAAATCCAGCTTGCAATTGCTTACAAGGGGTGGAAAAGCAGATCGGGGAAAAAGCGGTTAAATTCAATCAAAATACCCGCTGTAATTGTCAACCAGATGGTAGTGATCACAGGTGCTGTGGTCAGAAACTTCACAAAATGAGATGTTTGGTCGCCTTTGTCTGCCATAGAATTAGTCTCCAAAACAAGTGAATGGGTTAAACAGAATTAGTTAGCGTGGGGAAACAGTGATTTCTGAATCCTTGGCTGTTAATTCGCCGGACAAGAATTCCTTGACAGCTGCTACTGGCCAAGCAAAGCCTGTAGCGATGATTGGTAACGCCACAGCCAGATCGATTTGAATTTCTTTTTGTTCGGTGTCAGATCCTTTCTGGATAGCTTGCAGATAGGCGCGACCTACCCAACCAATCCAACCAGTAATATACAGAAACAGAATGCTGGGAATGAGGAAGTCTCCAGCACGATCAAGACGACCATCAACAATCAAGTGAGGATAACCCTCAGGTCCGCACAGCGCCTGAGAATAACGTTCAAATCGCTTTTTACCACCTTCGGGATCAGCGGTAGTGTTCCGGGCATTTGCTGCCAATTCCTGAAATGCAGGAGAGTCTTTACAAGGTACAAGGTCAGCTCCCAGGGCTTTTGCTTCTGGGGCAAAGTTGAACCAAAGACTCACAGCTAACAGCAAAGCAAACAATCGTCTCATGAAGTTGTTTCCTTTTATTACAAAACAAAAAGTTTTTTGTACAAAACGAAGCGGCTTGTACAATCTTTAATTTGCATAACTAGGAAGTCATCATACTCTTGGGCGGGAACCGAGTAAAGTTTAAGTAAATAAAAGTTAAAGCTTCTCAAACAATTCCCTCTCCAGTAGCCAGTGCTAATTCATGGGCTAGAGTATAAAAAATGCCTAATGTATGATTTCTTACCCCACTATGGGTGTAAGTCCTTCCGCCCCTACTCACTCCTAACTCCTAACTCATTTAACAACTGACAATGCCAACCGTTTTAGCGATAGAGACTAGTTGTGATGAAACTGCTGTAGCGATTGTTAACAATCGACAAGTGTATAGCAGCCTGATAGCTTCACAAATTCCCATCCATCAGCAGTATGGCGGAGTAGTGCCAGAAGTCGCCTCGCGCCAGCACTTGGAAACAATCAATGAGTTAATCGCCCAAGCCTTGGAACAGAGCCATATAGGCTGGGATCACATTCATGGCATAGCAGCCACCTGTGCCCCAGGACTAGTAGGAGCGCTGTTAGTGGGGTTAACCGCAGCCAAAACCTTAGCGATGGTACATAAAAAGCCGTTTTTGGGAGTTCACCACCTCGAAGGTCACATTTACGCAACTTACTTGAGTGAACCGAATTTAAATCCCCCTTTTCTTAGCTTACTGGTTTCCGGCGGACATACAAGCTTGATTTACGTCAAGGATTGTGGTATATACGAAACCCTAGGTCAAACCCGTGATGATGCTGCAGGCGAAGCCTTTGATAAAGTAGCGCGGTTGTTAAAACTGGGATACCCCGGTGGTCCAGTAATTGACAGACTGGCACAACAAGGAAATCCCCAAGCCTTCACCCTGCCATTGGGCAAAGTTTCCCTACCCAGTGGGGGATATCATCCCTATGATGGGAGTTTTAGCGGCTTAAAGACAGCAGTGCTGCGTTTAGTGCAGCAATTAGAGAAAGAACAGGGAGAAGTGCCGATCGCTGATTTAGCAGCCAGCTTCCAAGAAACCGTAGCGCGATCGCTCACCAAAAAGGCGATCGCCTGTGCCCTCGATTATGGTTTAGACACCATTACGGTTGGTGGTGGGGTAGCCGCTAACAGTGGACTAAGAAAACATTTACAAATAGCAGCAACGCAGCATAACCTCCGAGTCATCTTCCCACCCCTCAAATTTTGTACCGATAACGCCGCCATGATCGCCTGCGCCGCCGCAGAACATCTTTCCCTAGGTCATACCTCTGGTCTAGACCTAGGCGTTGAATCTAGACTATCCCTGACCCAGGTGATGAAGTTATATCAATCTGACAAATGACAACTGACAATTGCGCGAACATGACGAGCAACGGCATCGGGTTGTTCTAACATTGCCAAGTGTCCACAATCAGGAATTTCAATCACATTGTCGCCAGAATATTGAAAAAGTGGGTGAAAGCTAGCTAAATGGCGAACATACTTCGGTTCCATCACCTTGTCTTGGGCACCAGCCAAAAAATAAACTGGTTGCTTAAGTTGAGAGACTAGTTCAGGTAAGCGGTTAATTTCTTCCTCAGTCGTCGAGTCTAGGAGCGTTCCCAGAGCAGCTTCAGGGTCAGCCACGACAAAATCAATCACTCGCTGACGCGCCCAAGAGCGCTCTAGCGGATGTACCACACTAGCTCTGGTAAACAGCAAATCAATCCAAGGTATTTGAGAAAGCCAGCGAGGTCGCACTTGTAAAAATCTCTGCCCCGCCGAACGAAACTGCTCAAACGCTTCTTTAAGATAAATGCCACCCCCAGCATTGATACAGATGACTCCCTTAACACAATCAGGCATCTGAGCCGCCGCCTTGAGGGCAATTGTACCTCCCAAGGAGTGCCCAATCAGCCAAGCACTGGTAATATTCATCTGTTGCAGCAGCAAAGCTAAATCCTGAGCATAGGCAGCTGGAGTATAAACAGAATCGAAGGGTGAACCAACTGCACTACTCGAACTGCGATTTAGTTGGACAGAACTTTCTCCCAGACTAAAATCGGTTTCTGGTTGGGACTGAGATTCACCAAAACCCCGTAAATCATACGATAGGCACTGTAAATCTACTGACAGACGGGAAATCACAGGCTGCCAGTATCCACGGCTATTGAGCCAACCGTGGATAAAAACTAAAGCATGGGGGTATGACGTGGGAGCCGTTAGCTCGTATGCGTGTGGAACGCCCAAGATTTCTATGGTTGCCATACCTATATCGTACCCTCAAGGGTGGGTCTGACTCAATACTGCGTAGGATTTGCAGGGGAGGCAGGGGAAGCAGGGGAGGCAAAACTCAACGCCAGCCTCCATTTCTCCCCCTGCTCCAAGAGCTTGCCTCAACCAAGAAATTCCAAAACCTACGCAGTATTGGGGTCTGACTAAATACAGTCACTCCAAACTCCTCACTTTTTTTATTTCCCCAACAACCGTTGTCGCACTCCTTCAGCAATTTTGTGCCCCAGGTATTCAGGAATGAGACTTTCATTTGGTCCCAATAAGTAAAGAATTAACCTTGTACGTCCTCGCCAAACCAGCAAATTAGCATTGACTACTAGCAGGTCTTCCTGCCAGATGGCGTACATCACTTTGTAAAATATTCCTGGTTGATTATCAGCTTCAATTACTAAGGCAGGAAGATGAAAGACTGGATCGACATAGAACTCTGTCTGTACCTGTTCTAAGCCAGCATCAAGATTGAATTCGACTGCCAACATCTCTTCTACCTCAAATCGCCCTCCTAGCGCCTCACGAATGGCGCGACAAACGTTTTCTGCGGTTTTCTCGGTCAAGGCTTTGCTACCACGAGATACCAACAGTTTGATAAACACTAGCATTGGCGGTCGAATCTGACCGTATAGACTTAAACCGTGGATAGTTAGCCCGTAAGCCGCCAGGACACCAAAAATATCGCTGAGGAGAAAAGACTGGTTGCGGTAGGCAAAATGCAGGGCACTTTTGCTACCTTCCGGTTTCAGCTCGATCACCGCGCGTCTGGTTTTATAGAGGCGATAGGCTAGGCGTAAATTTTGCAGTTGAATCTCACTGCTGACAAATTGCTCATAAAACTGGGGAAAGGCTCGGTTAAAGCGCTTTAGAAGTTCCAGTGTCGAAGATTTTAAACCAGAAGCCATCGTTCGGGGTAAGACTCGCTTGCTTTGTTGAACCTAAAGCTCAAGATGGTGTTAAAAACATTCAATCAATTTATCCTCAAAAATGGTAAAATGGTTATTCATACTAGACTAAAGACTGTTGCGTTGTCTTAAACAGGTGAAAAACATCTTAATTGCTACTCATAAACCAACAGGACTTACGCGGCGAGGCTATTCCTGGGCATTGGGCATTGGGCATTGGGCATTGGTTAATTTTTCGGTCTCTATGCCCCATACCCCATGCCCAATCCAAACCCTTGATTTTTCCTAACTCATGCGTAAGTCCTAACCAAGTGGAACCAAAAAAGAAACACTCACCTTGAATGAGCGAGTGTTTGAATGTGGTAACTGCGGCTTGATGATTGACCGAGATTTAAACGCAGCAATCAATTTGAGTCAAGCTGTCAGTTAGACAGTTTTAGCCTGTGGACTGGTTAACGCCGACGTTGCCAGAATGTTCGCTCTTAGCGTTCCCGGAGGGTAGCAGGAAGTAAGCATCAAACTACATAACATGAGTAGATTTGTCTATTTGTGAGTAGTTATGAATAGGTCTTATGTAACGGTATGTCAAAACAAAATGCTAAAGTTGAAAGGAAGTTCTGGCGGCATTGAGAAATGCACCAGAAGCCTACACCCTATTTGGTACTCCAAATCGGTGTAGGTAGTTCACTTATACTACCCGAACCACGTCGGCATGGGTTTTTGGAAAACTTGGTTTAGTACTTCTGACTCTACAGCGACCACTAGAACAACTCCCCTGGAAGAACATACGGGCGAAGTTGGAGGTAAATCTCGCTCCAGCGATCCCTCGGATGCAGCGCGGAGCGCAGAGCGCATCGTTTTCAGCACAGAGCGAGATATCGATCTGTATGAATTAGAGGAACTCTGTGATGCAGTTGGTTGGTCGCGTCGTCCTCTGAGAAAAGTAAAAAAAGCCATTGAGCATAGTTTTCTCGTGGCCACAATGTGGCAAGTGCGAGGAAATCAAAGGCGGCTGATTGGTTTTGCCCGTGCTACCTCAGATCATGCTTTTAATGCCACTATTTGGGATGTGGTGGTTCACCCAGACTTTCAAGGTAAAGGACTGGGTAAGGCGCTGATGAAATATGTCCTGAAAAAATTGAGAAGTGAAGAAATTAGCAATGTCACTCTTTTCGCTGACCCCCATGTGGTAGATTTCTATCGGACTATGGGTTTCATGGCCGATCCAGAAGGAATAAAAGGCATGTTTTGGTATCCTCACTAATCCTCGATCCAAATAAAATGCCTGGTTACGCAAGAGCCAAAAAATCTGATATACTTGTTTAAGTCAACCAAGATTTTGCTAAATCAACCCAAATTTTATTTTCTATATCTTGGCTGGTAGATTCCAAGGAAGTTATGTTAAGATTAAAACCAATCTACTAAAAAGTAGATTGATTGCGCCGGGATGTAGCGCAGCTTGGTAGCGCGCCTGCTTTGGGAGCAGGATGCCGCAGGTTCAAATCCTGTCATCCCGATTTCAAATTGTAATACAGCATCAAGATCCAATTTGATCATAAATTTGGGTCTAAAACCCCGTACTTCTATTAGTCCACCACAGAAACTTTGCTGGGTATAGGTTTTTCAGAGAATTTGAAAATCTGCTTTAGCTGGTAAAGTTACCTTGGTGGACTAATAGGACGGGTTTATGTATTATGTGCTAACATACGACAGTTGTAAATCCTGTCGCTAATGATTGTATAAGAGTTCAAAGTAAAGGAAAAGGAAAAGCACTATGGTGCTATTGATGAGGCTATCCTTACATCTGAATTTATTCAAAATAAGTGTTTAGGCTATTGGATGGATAACAAGGATGTCGGTAGATATGACCTCAATAAATATTGTCCGGTACTGGATCTTGAATTAAACTCAATGGCTCGACAATCTGCTGCCCAAAGGTCAACCAATTTTGGATTTTAGATTGACGATAGCGTAGCGTAAAGCCTACGGCATAGCTTGGCTTAGAGCGACGTAGGAGCGTCTTTTAGATTTTTCCACCCACTAGGGGTCTGCAAGGTACCCCAAAAATCTAAAATCCAAAACTTGTACTGAGCGTTCGCGCAGCGTCCCGCAGGGAAGTCGTTGGCGTAGCCTCTGTCTACGACACGCACTCGCGTTCGTAGAGAAGTATCCAAAATCCAAAATCCAAAATTCGGAGGGTCAAGGTCTGCAATAGCTCTGTTTTACAAAAATTGTAACAAAAAGATTAGCGACAAAAAAGGTTTTCCTCCCTTAATTTATTAGTTTAATGACTCAATTGCCATCTCTAAACTTGGCGATCGCTCGTCTGATAAATACTGGTACTGATAACTTCGCGATTTGGGTGGTGAAGGCGCCTTATCCCAGCGGCTATGTTCTACATGATTGTATCTGGCCTGTAGAACTGTCTCAAATTTGGCTAGAATGGCAACAGATGTTTGCTGGTCAGACTCCTTTAGATATTTTCCCTGGTTCAACGCCTCAAAAGACAAACCCACCACTGATAAATTGGATTGTACCTCCTTCAGGGCAGCCAACTAGTTACAGTAGTCGTCTGATGCAATACTTGGGAATAACTCTCTGGCGCTGGTTATTTGACGGACAAATTCTTGGGAGTCTGGAACGCAGTTGTGGGATTGCTATCGGTCAGCATACACGTTTACGCTTTCGATTAGAAATTCGTGACCCCCATCTGATTGCTCTACCTTGGGAAATTATGCAGCGTGAAGCGGGGCAATCGGCAATCTCTCTCTCCCAAGATATACTATTTAGTCGCACCACTAGTGAAGTAGAGTCACTGCCCTATTTGCGAATAGATCAGGCTTTAAATATCCTCCTGGTTTTAGGAGAAGATAAAAACCTGCAATTGGAACAAGAATCACAAATTTTAGCGCAAACTCTGGCTAATACTGGTGCTGTTGGTAGCAATTCTCCAGCTTATGCACCTTGCATGGTACATACACTTTTGCAACCAACTCCACAGGAGTTGATTCAAGAGTTAGAAACTAAAACATACAACGTCTTTTTTTACGCTGGTCACGGACTCCCAGACCCAGATGGTGGGTTACTGTTTTTGCAGACCCAGATGAATATCAATGGCATAGAATTGGCGCAAGTATTGACCCGTAATGGTGTGAAACTGGCAGTTTTTAATGCCTGTTGGGGGGCACAACCAGCAGCTATCAATAATAAAGCACTGCCCTCTAGCAGTTTAGCAGAAGTGCTGATCCGTCATGGAGTGCCTGCAGTTTTAGCAATGCGGGATAAAATTGCTGACCAAGAAAGCCACAGCTTTATTCAAGCTTTTACCGAAGCCTTGCGATCGCGCCAGCCAATTGATCAAGCTGTAGCGGTGGCTAGGCAAGAGTTATTAACAGTATATAAGTTTAATCAACCAGGTTGGACTTTACCAGTTCTCTACTTACATCCAGATTATAATGGCGAACTGATTAAAGGTTTTGATGAAAGTGTGACCGAGCTACCAGATACTATCATGCCTGGCATAGCTTCTACGGTACCTACAGCCTATTTGCGATCGCTTGCTCCGGGAGGAAAAACTTGGGTATTACGTTCTGGCGTTACCCGCATCGGTCGCACGAAAGATAATGATATCGTCATCCCTGATCCTTCAGTTTCTAGACGCCAAGCCGAAATTCTAGGACGAAATAATTTCATTGGTACTACTCCGGTACGAACCTATTATCTGCAAGATTTATCTTCCTACGGTACAACCTGGTTTTTAAGCTCTAATGGTTGGCAACAAATTCTCCGCGAGGAGGTCCCTTTAAAGTCGGGAATGCAGTTAAAATTTGGTAGCTCGACCAGAGGTGAAATCTGGGAGTTGATTATTGAAGATGCGTGAACTGGGGACTGGGGACACTTCGGCAAGCTCAGTGCATCGCTGGGGATTGGGGACTGGGTACTAGTATTTTTTACGCTGAAAAATTACTTATTCCACTGACTACTTTGCACTGACAACTCAGGGCTTACGTATTCTCATCAACCATTCACCAGTTTTTTACTTCCGAAAAAATAAAAATTTTTTGCGGAAAAGCAATTGTTAAACGTGTAGCTGTCAATACGCCCAAAGAATTAATCAGGAGACAAAAAATGATTAGTAAAATTAACGCTCTAGATACTTTACATTCAATGTCAACTCAGGTGGAGTTAGATTTGTTAGCAGCATTACTAGAACCCGAAGATGCTACTTATCCCTGGAATCCATCTGATGAAGAATCAGAAGCTTATTTTGCTCAACTAGAACAGCAGTTTATTATCGACGATTTGCTCGAACAAGAACTAACAACACAATCGCAAGCTTTTTACAGCCAACTAGACACGGTTTGGTCAGAGATTTCTGATTGTGTATACTACAACAATAATACAAATCAATCGATTCTTGGTAATCTTCAAGAAAATTTAGAAACAGCCTTTGCTTCTGCTATACCCGAATACTGGCTCAAAGCGATCGCCCAGCAAGCGACTGAAATTTTTACTAGCACTGAATCTATTGGCGAACAGCTGATTCAGTGCGTTCAGTCGGTATTACCCATGTGGGCGGCGGAAGATCTTTTGGTATTAGCACGTCCTTACGCCTATGCTATGCGAAGTAGTGAAGCCCAAAACGCAGCCTCTGTCATTAGTAATCTTGAGAATCGCGACTGGAGAACTTTATCGGAAATCGAGCAAGCAAAAGTTACTTTAGCAATCTCCTACTATGCTCTCACAAAACTAAATACCTTACCATTGGAATCTTAAATGTATACTGTAAGTAGACTTAGATTCAATTGACAGGTATGATAAAACTTTAAACAAAATATAGTCTAGCATAGTCAGATATAGTCTAAAAGACAGTCCTAATGAAATTATCTGATTATGCTAAAACCTTGGGGATTTCGTACCTTACCGCTTGGCGACATGACAAAGCAGGTAAAATACCATATCCAACAGAGCAACTTCCCACGGGTACGGTAATTGTTGATTACGACCCGAAAAAGATATCAGGGCAAAGCGCAAAACCGAAAAAATTGTAGAAGCCTTAAATTCTCCAACAGATTGATTAAGTTTTCTAGTCAAGCATATCGGCTCTTCCGTACTTAGCGTGCTGAATTTGTTAAAAAATAAGTTTGAAACCCTTGCGTGGCTCCGATAAAAGCCATTATTTTTTGTATTTGAGCTACTGTTACTAAAAATCAAATTATAAACGCCTGTAAGCCTTGTTATTAAAGCAATTTAATCGACTTTCATTAATAATTAAGCACGCTACACACGCAAGAGCCGTCTATTCTAAGGGATAGGGGGTGTCTGGTAGTACATCCAAGGCGGATAACTCCACTATTTAAGCGTGTCCATGCTGAAAGTAGAGTCGCTTAAAGCTAAATTGCATAAGTCTGACTATATTTGACTATGTGATTTGGAACTATTTAGGCTTGATTTTGATAATTACCACAAAAACGGCAATTAGGTGTGCAAATATTGCTTGTGTGATTTTTTATTTTTTATTTGGGATCGATAAAACGGGTAGCAAAGTTTTGCGATCGCGTCGGTGATAAAGCCCGGGCCTTGAGAATTGCTGCCATCAAAAAAGCATAAGACAACACCCCAACAACCACCAGCAACAAAGCATTAATCGATCCGGTAGCGTTCCACAAAGCGTGAAGTGCGGCGGCGCTAACATAACCTACGGGGAGAATCTGCCAAGCTTGACGGGGTTTGAGAACAGCCAAACCAATAAAATAGCCCAGATAGCCGCTATAAGCCATGTGTCCGGCCACTGAGCCTAAAATTCGGGGAATTAGCAACTGTAAACCCACCAATTGACCAGCCCCTACCCCCGCCTGTTGAGCGACATTTTGGGTGATATCAGGCACATACTGTCCGAGAGTTTCTAGCAAAGTAAAGCCTACAGCAGAAGCGGTTCCTAGGAGAATGCCATCTAGAGGTTCCCAGACGCCTATCCGTTCCCGCCAAGGAGAACGCAAAAGGCTACCGATTAAAAATGCCCCCAATACAGGCAAGGCCTTAAGTAATTCCTCCATCAAGCCAGCGCCAAAAAACATCCGTACCAGCAATTCTGTGAAGGTGATCGAATCTTGCTCTGAGGGCAATTTACCAGGGAGTACGCCGCGAAATACGAAAATAAAGAAATCCAATAGGGGACTGAGCAAAATTACCATTGTGCCCAAAGCTACAGGAATTATTACCCACCAAGGCTTCTGTTTACCACAAAGTTGGTAAACAAAAAAGTAAGCAGCGAAGGCTATGTAACTGGCGACAATTACTTGATTTGCTTGTGGCCGACCGACCGTAGCGAACATCAGCACTACAAATACTACTGTAAGAATTCCCGGTACAAGGTAAGCTTTACGAGTTAAATCTTTACCAGTGGAAATAATCGGAAACAGTTGGGTGAAACTAACCGAGTCAGGCTTTAATTGTCCTTGGGAGTTAACCGCCGATGGAACATGACCTGCTGGCTTTGTCATCACCGTAGCGGGGGAGACGGATTCGTGTTCAAATACAAATTGTGGCCCATCAGCCCCCAAAGAAATGCGATCGCCTGGGTGTAATTCCTGACAACCTTGTAAGCGTTGTCCATTTAAATAAGTACCATTGGCACTATCTAAATCACAAATTAACCAGCTAAATTTGTGATCTGGAGAGGAAGAGAGGGGACGAACCACCGCATGACGACGAGATACCATCCGATACATCATGGCATCCAAGACAACCTGACAGCTGGGGTCGCGTCCAATTACTACTTCTTTACTGGGGAGCAATGAGTAACGAGATTCTGACCCAAAGGTTGCTCCATTACCAGACACTAGCCGCAGAAATGCATTATGTCTTGCGTTTTTGCCTGTCATCGAGTTAGAGTGCGTGTTTTAATAATTATAAAAATACGTTGACAGTAGAATTAAGCGTAGCCACATCAATCGCAGCATTGCTAAATACACTATAGCTTTACTAACTGCTCATAAATCGAAAATTGACCAGAGGAAAAAATCAAAATTGTCTTACCCCATCTTGACAGGTATTCTGGCGGCTAGCAGTTAGTCATCAGCCTGATTTGTTGGGAGTATTAATTATCGAAAGTATTAGTAATTTATTCGTAAAACCTAGTAGCAATTTAATTTCTGAAAATTTTATTTGAAGGATACTGAGTCGCGAATGGTAGGTTTGACCCCTGATAGCACGGGAAAATCAGGGTTTTTGGCGTCGTTCGATAATCTTCCAGGGCGCAAGGCCTTGGGACACAACTGTCGTTACTATCCTTACCGCCCTCATCACCAACGCCGTCACAGGTAAAATAGATGTGCGCCAAGTCCCCATCCCCTAACCCCAGAACCCACCATGACACAAATCACCCTTTCCGACCTCCCCGAAACCGTCCAAACCCTACTCAACCAAGCCCAAAAAACAGGCGAACCCCTCACTATTACCCAAAACGGTATCCCCTTCGCCATTATTTCGCTCATCAAGAAAAAATCCCTCCTCCAAACCCTTTCCACCCTTGAACCACTGGACGAAGACTTTACCGACGTGGACGAAGGATTATTACCATTAGATGATATTGAGTTTTCAAAATGAGCTATTTATACTTGTTAGATACAAACATCATTTCCGAACTAAAGAATTATTTTCTCATTAATGACCAATGACCAATGACCAATGACCAATGACCAATGACCAATGACCAATGACCAATGACCAATGACCAATGACCAATGACCAATGACCAATGACCAATGACCAATGACCAATGACCAATGACCAATGACCAATGACCAATGACTAATGACTAATGACTAATGACCAATGACCAATGACCAATGACTAAATCAGATGAAATTCAGCGATCGCTTTGTGAAAATTTTTGTTTTCATGTCCAGAACGGCTGAGTTTAATCAGCGCAAAACGCTGTAAGGGATTTAAACTTGCCCATTTTTCGGGTGTGAGGTTAACACCGATTTCTTGAGCTTTTTCCTGTACACTAGGTGGGACAGTGGTAGAGTCCATCCATGCTGGTTCAGGCTCAATGGGCAATTTTGCTGCTGGTGTGCCGCTGCGTTGTAAAATCAATGCCTGAAGATAGTCTTGGTAAGATTGAATTTCCGTTGGTGTAGTGCAAGGTAATTCGACTAAAGCTAGATGTTCAGCTACAGTCATTTGGCTCCAATCAGATAATTTTAACTTAATTCCACAGGTATCGAGTTTGTAACGTACTTGCATGGGTATGCAACGGAGAGAGTCTACAAAATCTGCTTCAAATTCAAAGAAATTTGACATGTTTTCTATCTAGAATTGCTGGTGCGAATTATCAAGTAACTAATTGATAGAGATAAAATAGCGATTCCCAGACCAATTATTTCAATTCCTTCGGTTGCTTTTAGATCAAGAATAATAATTTTACGAGCTATGGCAATTAAAGATGTTACAATCACCAATTCAACCTGTAAAACGTGTTTCTTCAAATATCCCGTAATATTTTCTAAAATTTCTAAGGCAATCAAAATATTGAGAAACAAACCAAATATTTTAAATAAGATTTTGTTGAAATCTCCTGGTTGCGTGTAAATTAATTCTTCAAATATAAAAAATGCCAAATCTCCAACTGCTAATAAGATGACAACCACCATAAACACAGATAAAATCTTTGAAACTATAACTTCGAGATTTTCGATGAGGTGCATAAATGGCTCATCTTTTTTGAGAATATCTATAATTTTTCTGGATAATTTATTCATTTGCTGCACCTTATTTTTAACTAAAAAATGGACAGTAAACAGTAAAAAGTAAAATCGTGTAGATAAATCTAAAGGATTGAACAAAGAAGCCTTACGGATGGGTGACCAGTTCTTTTGCGGTGTTTTTTTATGATTTTGCATAGCTAAAGCCAGTGTAGAGTTACCCTATTTACTCTCGTGTGTCGGGGGGCAATACTGCGTAGGTTTTGGAATTTCTTGGTTGAGGCAAGCAGGGGGAGCAGGGGGAGAAATGGAGGCAGGGGAAGAGTTTTGCCTCCCCTGCTTCCCCTGCCTCCCCTGCCTCCCCTGCAAATCCTACGCAGTATTGTGTCGGGGGGGGAGACACCGCCCGTACTGAGAAAATCCCCGATCTGTGGATGGGGATTTTAAAATGAGCTTTTGGTAAACAGACAATAATCTATAGTCAAAATAAATAAATCATGACTATAGATTATTGCTTATTCATTAAATTACTAAATTATTTATTTGGGCGTATATTTAGCAGCTTACCATTGTGAGGACTGTAGTTGACAGTTTTTGACTACAATTTCAAGAGAAATTGGTAATAGCTGCACTGCACAAGCTTTTAATTCTGGTTGTAGGGAATCAGGACAAGATGCTGAATGGGTGAGGGCGTTGGCTTCGGCTTGGTTAGCCCATAGGGCACCCCAATGCATGGGAATAAACACTGTACCAGGGGCGATCGCCTTTGTGACCTTAGCGGGAAACCTGGCTTGACCGCGACGCGATCGCACTTCTACCCAAGAATTGTCTGTAATTGCTAACTTTACAGCATCACGGGGGTGAATCTCAATAAACGGTTCGGGATGCATTTGCTGAATTTTCTCAATGCGCCCGGTACGTGTTAGGGTGTGCCAATGTCCATAAAGTCTTCCAGTAGTTAAGACAAAAGGATAATTCGGGTCTGGTGGTTCGGCTAACCCCCGCGAGTGATAAGCCCCAAATCGCGCCCGTCCATCAGGGGTATGAAAGCGCAGATCGGTGTACAGTCTTTTAGAGTGAGGAGTGAGGAGTGATTCTGACTCATAACTTTTTTCAGGACTTGGCCATTGAATAGGGCTGATTGTCAATTGTTCGTGACTGATACCCGACATATCGCAAGGGCGATCGCGAGTTAGTTGGGCGAATTCAGCATAAACTTCAGCGGAGTTAGCAAAAGTAAATTGTTCCACAAAACCTAATCGGCGTCCAACTTCGGCGAAAATTTCCCAATCAGCTTTTGCTTGTTGTGGTGGTTGGCGGAAAGCTGGAGATAGAGTTACCATGCGTTCAGAATTTGTCATCACGCCAGTTTTCTCACCCCATTGGGCTGCAGGTAGGAGGATGTGGGCGTAAGCTGTAGTTTCTGTAGGATAGTAGGCGTCTTGGTAAATTGTGAAAGGCGATCGCAATAATGCCTTTTTTGTCCTTTCTAAATCTGGCATACTCACAGCTGGGTTAGTCGCCGCAATCCACAATAAACCCACTGCGTCTGCTTCCAAACTAGTAATCATATCCCAAGCGGTCAAACCAGGATGAGGCGAAATTTGACCTGGTTTCAATCCCCAAAATTGTTCAACTTCAGCCCGATGCTGGGGATTTTTAATTGACCGATAACCGGGTAACAAATGCGCCAAACCGCCGGCTTCCCTTCCTCCCATTGCATTTGGCTGACCAGTAAGAGAAAAAGGCCCAGCCCCTGGCTGACCAATCTGTCCAGTCATCAGGTGCAAATTAATAATACTTCTGACCTTAGCCGTACCCTCACTGGATTGATTCACACCCATTGACCACAAAGAAAGCACCCGCTGAGATTGACCCCAATATTTAGCTGCGGTTTCTAAATCTTCAATACTAATTCCACAGCGATTTGCTACGACATCTGGAGAATAGTGGCGAATCACCTCAGCGTATGCAGAAAAATTGCTGGTACAGTCGTCAATAAATTCTAAATCAATATAATTCCAGCGCATTAATAAATGAGCGATACCATTTAATAAATCGATATCCGTACCAGGACGAATGGCTAAATGTAAATCCGCAGCTTCTGCAGTTGGTGTGCGCCGTGGATCAACCACAATCATTTTCACATGACGATTTTTTTTGTGATATTTCGCCAGTCGATTGAAAACAATTGGGTGACATTCCGCCGTATTGGTGCCAATTAAAAATGCACAGTCAGTTAATTCCAAATCTTCATAACAGCAGGGAGGTCCATCAGCGCCAAAACTTTGAATATATCCAGATACAGCACTAGACATACATAAACGAGAGTTAGCGTCAAAATTATTTGTACCTAGACATCCTTTTAATAGTTTTTGGGCGATGTAATAATCTTCAGTTTGAAACTGACCAGAACCATACATACATATAGCTTCAGACCCTTGGGTAAAGCGCACATTTTGAATCCGCTTGGTGATGATATCAAAAACCTCATCCCAACTGACGCAGCGAAACTCTTGATCTAAAGATTCTCGCACCATTGGGTAATGAAGTCTATTTTTATCTAAAGATTCGGCAATTGTCGCGCCTTTGACACAAACCATACCCTGGCTGGATGGGTGCGCTTTATCGCCCCGTACCCGCCAAATTGGATTTCCTTGGCTATCTCGATGAGTCGCTTTTCCTGGTTGGGCTGGGGGGGAAACTTCTAGTCCACAGCCAACGCCACAGTAAGGACAGACGGTTTTGGTAAATTCACTCATAATCGAAAGAATTTTTAGCTCACGCATTCGACGAAGTCGTTCCCGTAGGGTAGGCGCAAAGACGCATTCGCGGAGCGTCTCGCAGAGAAGAAGCAAAAAATTTATAGGTAATCTTAGGCTAGGAAGGGAATAATCAGGTTTCGCAAGAGAAGAGGAAGGATATTTTTAATCTTTCCTTTTTTCTCTTTTTTATTCATCATTGTGAGCGTAGCGACGATAGAGGAAGTCTAGGGCATAGTTCCGTAAGTTATAGTATTGAGGGTCTTCCATGATGCGTTTACGGTTGCGGGGACGGGGGAAGGGAACATTGAGAATTTCGCCAATTTTAGCGGCTGGTCCGTTAGTCATCATGACCACTCGGTCTGCTAAAAATAGTGCTTCATCAATGTCATGAGTAATCATCAGAATTGTGACTTGATGTTCGCGCCAGATTTGCAGCAATTCTTCTTGTAATTCTTCTTTAGTGATAGCGTCTAATGCACCGAAAGGTTCATCAAGAATCAAGACTTGAGGACGAATAGAAAGGGCGCGGGCGATCGCCACTCGTTGCTTCATTCCCCCAGAAATTTGACTGGGTTTTTTGTCTGCGGCTTCTGTTAATCCCACCATCGCCAAATGTTCCTTGACAATAGCTCGTTTTTCTGCTCTGGGTTTTTTGGGAAATACTGAATCTACAGCTAAATACACATTTTCAAAGACACTTAGCCACGGTAGTAAACAGTAGTTTTGGAATACCATCATTCTGTCTGGGCCTGGTTCAGTGATAGGTTGATCTTGCAGTAAGACTATCCCATCGGTGGGGGAGTTGAACCCAGAAACCATGTTTAACAGCGTAGATTTACCACAGCCAGAATGACCAATAATGCAAACAAATTCCGATTCACGAACTTTCAGGTCAACTCCATCTAAAACCGTATAAGGACCGTCAGGCGTTGGGTAAATTTTGCTAACGCCATCAATTACCAAAAAATTCTCTGCTTTCGGTGATAGCAATGGATTAACTTGGGTTGTGTTTTGATTTTTTTTAGCTACTTGCATAGTTATCTTTATTTTCACTCACTGACTACAGCAATTCATTACTTCGTCGCAAACTTTCCTCAAAAATCCTCAGCGTCCCTCTGCGTTTAAAAAAGTAAATCTTTTATCCAAATGGTATTTAAGTCTGTAAAGCTTTCTGTTTCTTCGCCAGTTTTTGTTGATTGAGAAAGTCAATCATTTCATTCCGCAAATTGTAATAACTGGGATGGTTGACTACTTCTAGGCGTTGACGGGGACGGGGGACATTGACTTCGATAATTTGGCCGATATGGGCTTCGGGTCCATTGGTGAGCAGAACGATGCGATCGCTCAATAATAGCGCTTCATCAACATCATGAGTTACCATTACACAGGTCAGGTTGTGTTCGTTGCAGATTTTCATCAGTTGTTCCTGCAAACTACCCCTTGTTAAAGCATCTAATGCACCAAATGGTTCATCTAGCAATAATAATTTGGGACGAATTGCTAAAGCCCTGGCGATCGCTACCCGTTGTTTCATCCCTCCAGATAATTGACTAGGACGCTTCTTTGCTGCTTGGCGCAATCCCACCATATCAATGTGTTCTTCAACAATGGCTTGGCGTGCGGTTTTGGGTTGATTATGATAAACTTCATCCACTGCTAAGGCGATGTTTTCTCGCACTGTTAGCCAAGGTAGCAGGGAATAGTTTTGGAAGACGACCATCCTGTCTGGGCCTGGTTCTGTGACTTCTCTTCCTTCTAATATCACACCGCCAAAGTTCGCTTTGTCTAAACCGGCGATGATGTTGAGTAGGGTCGATTTACCGCAACCAGAGTGTCCAAC
Source organism: Gloeotrichia echinulata CP02 (assembly GCA_038087035.1). Taxonomy (NCBI): domain Bacteria; kingdom Bacillati; phylum Cyanobacteriota; class Cyanophyceae; order Nostocales; family Gloeotrichiaceae; genus Gloeotrichia; species Gloeotrichia echinulata. Next base: position 2,735,165 of record CP051187.1, read on the forward strand.
TAAGGAAACAAATTCGCCTTGTCTAATTTTTAGTTGAATATTTTTCAGCGCGATATATTTACCACCATTTGGTAGTTCAAATATTCGGTCAACGTGGTCTATTTCTACAAAGGTTATCATCTGTTATTTGTTCTTTGAGTAATGAGTGATGAGTGAGTAATGAGTAATGAGTAATGAGTAATGAGTAATGAGTGATGAGTGATGAGTGATGAGTGATGAGTGATGAGTGATGAGTGATGAGTGATGAGTAATGAGTAATGAGTGATGAGTAATGAGTGATGAGTGATGAGTAATGAGTGATGAGTGATGAGTGATGAGTGATGAGTAATGACTAATGACCAATGACTATTTTTGTTCTTCAGAAACTACTTTCTTCGCAATGAAACCAACTAATCTATCTAGCATTAATCCTACTAAGCCTACATAAATTAGTGCCAAAATCATTTCACTGAGATTAGTTGCAGTATTAGTGTTGAATGCATCCCAAATAAACGAGCCGATTCCCACACCACCAACTAACATTTCGGCGGCTACAATTGCTAACCAAGATAAGCCAATACCAATTCTTAAGCCGGTGAATATGTAAGGAACTGTGGCTGGAAATAGAATTTTTATGAAATACTTGAATCCCGAAAGCTTTAATACTCTAGCAACGTTTCTGTAGTCTTGGGGTATTTGTTGTACACCAACTGTTGTATTAATCAGAATCGGCCAAATAGATGTGATGAAAATCACGAAAATCGCTGAGGGATTAGCTTGGCGAAATGCTGCTAAAGAAATAGGCAACCAAGCCAAGGGTGGAACTGTTCGTAGTACCTGAAATATGGGGTCTACGGCACTATAAATTAATTGATTGGCTCCAATAATGATGCCAAAGATAACGCCTACAATCGCTGCTAGACTGAAACCTAAACCTACTCTTCCTAAACTTGTGAGTATTTGCCAACCTAATCCTTTATCATTTTCACCATTATCAAAGAATGGGTTAATGATAAACGGGTCCCAAGTATCTTGAAAAACTTTGATTGGTCCTGGCAAATTAGAATCAGAACTTGAGCAGAGTAATTGCCAAATAGTTAAAAATATGATGAGCGCTACTAGTGGAGGTACAACTTTTTTTGATAAAAAATTGGCAGTCTTATTCTGCGAATTTCGTTTTTTAGTACGACTTCCAAGGGTTGCGGTCATTTTCTAGCTTCTCCAATTAAGATTATGTACGTACGTCAGTTTTTTGGTTCTGTTTGCAGTTGTTAAAAATGGGCTAAATAAAACTGCAATTTGCCGATTTTTTAGCCCAGTAATTGATGCAGCATTTCTCAATATTTCCTGTTTATTTTGAATTTCAATGTCTGAAAATCTCTGTTTATGTGGTGAATCCCCAACTTATGATGTTAACCACATAAATAGTTTGTTTTGCAGTCAAATTAAGCTTTCTTGATTTTCAAGCTATTCAAGTACTCTTCAGGTTTTTCTGGGTCAAATTTGACGCCATCAAAGAAAGTTTCGACACCACGAGAAGTGCTAGTAGGAATTTCAGCAGCAGCAACACCAAGGGCTTTAGCTGCTTGTTTCCACAAGTCTTCTTTGTTTACTTGATCTACGAGTTCTTTGACTTTAGTATCAGCGGGTAGTTTTCCCCAACGGATGTTTTCTGTTAAGAACCAAATATCATGACTTTTGTAAGGATAGGAAGCGTTATCTGCCCAGAATTTCATCCGATATTGAAAGTCTTTAACTGTGCGTCCATCGCCGTAGTCAATATTGCCTCTGAATCGCTCTAAAATATCAGCAACAGCGACGTTAAAGTATTTACGGTCTGAGCAAATTTTACACATTTCTTCTTTATTTTCGGGTTTGTCGCACCATTGCTGTGCTTCTATTATTCCCATTAACAAAGCCTGTGTTGAATTGGGATTTTTATCTACCCAATCTTTCCGCATGGTAAAGGCTTTTTCTGGGTGGTTGTTCCACAGTTCACCTGTCACTAAAGCGGTGTAACCCAATTTTTGGCTGACTAATTGAGCATTCCAAGGTTCTCCCACACAAAAGGCGTCTACGGTGCCAGATTTTACATTGGCTACCATTTGCGGGGGTGGTACGACTTCTAAACCTACATCTTGGTTAGGATCGATACCGCCAGATGCTAACCAGTAGCGCATCCATAAATCGTGGGTACCACCGGGAAAGGTGACAGCGGCTTTTAGAGCTTTTTTATCGGCTTTGGCTTTATCTACAGCCGCTTTCAAGCTTTTGCTATCTGCTGAAACTTTCAAGTCTTTAAATTTTTCGGCGACGGAGATGGCCTGACCGTTAAGATTTAACCTCGCCAAAATGTACAGTGGTACTTTGTCGGTGATACTGATTTGGTAGGGCATGGGGCTGAGGATATGCGATCCATCAATACCATCACCAGCTGAACCGATTTTTAAGTTTTCACGAACTACAACCCATGATTTTTCTTTTTTGAGTTCGACATCGGTCATGCCATATTTGGCAAAGAAGCCTTTCTCTTTGGCTATAATCAGGGGAGCCGCATCAGTTAGGGGAATGAATCCTAATTTGGCTTTGGTGGTTTCGACTTTTGGCGCATTACCTACAGCGGTAACGTTAGATGCGGGATTAGCTGTAGTATTAGGCGTGGAGTTGTCTGCACTTGATCCATTGGATGAGCAACCGTGAATCAAGATAGTACTAGCAGCAGCAGCACCTGTGGTTATAATGAAATTTCTGCGCGAAAGATTACTCATTGTGTGTCTGGTGTTATTTTTTGAGTAGATATTTTGGTCTAGGTTGCAAAAGGGTGATATTTGCCAATTGTTGCTAAGTGGAGACTATCAGCCTTTTCAATAGGAACAAATGAACTAGGAAATCCAAAGCTGAAAAGGGCTTTCAGTTTAGACCATCAAAATTATCCCTTTAAGCTATCCATGCAATCAAGAGCGATCGCAACATTTACAGCAGTTTTCATCTATTTAGACCACAAGCTGATATTTGTATTTCTTTCTTCCTTTGCGCCTTCTCTACGAGACGCTACGCGAATGCGCCTTTGCGTGAGATATAAAGATGTGGTTCATTTACCTGAAAACCGCTGTAAGCAATTCGCAATTATCTTTTGTGTTGACGGTTGACTGTTAAGTCGGTAGGAATAAACCAAACTATATTACGTGCCTGAAATCCTTACCAATCACCAATGACAAATCACAAATGATGACCAAAGATAGTCACGTTTATTTGCGCCGACCTACTTAATTGTTAACTGTCCACCACTTCAAGTTTGATGGATTCATTTTTTTAAGTTCCCTCACTTTCGTGGGATACTAAGGTTTGTATCCTCGGTTGTGCGCCAAAATGTTCGATGAGTAATTCTCGTAATACTGGCTGTAAGTCTTCGCATGGTACACCTTTGGTTACACAAGTTCCCAATTGAGCATTTTTACCGACTTTACCGCCCATGTAGATGTCAACGCCTTCTAAGGTTTTGCCATTTTTGCGCGTTTTTGTGCCCATTAAGCCAATATCGGCCACTTGCGGTTGTCCGCAGGAGTTAGGACACCCTGTCCAGTGAATTCTCACAGGACGAGTGAGAATTAACTCTGCTTCTAAGGCTTTAACCATCACCAAAGCGCGGTTTTTGGTTTCTATGAGTGCGAAGTTACAAAATTGTGCGCCTGTACAAGAAACTAGCGATCGCGCCAGTAAACCAGGGTCAATTTTAAACCTTTGAAGTAAAGGTTCCGTTAAAAATGTTGCTAACCGGGAATCTGGTATATTGGGGATAATCAGATTTTGTTCTACGGTAATTCGGATTTCACCATTGCCGTAAACTTCCGCTAATCGCCCAATTTCCAACATATCTTCAGCGTACAACCGACCCACTGGAATATGCAAGCCTACGTAATTTAATTCTAATTGTTTTTGTTTATATATTCCGACATGATCCCGTTTTTCCCAATCGATTTCGTCTTTTGCTGCTGCGGGTAAAAAGGATTTACCCCAACGGTTTTCTACTTCTTTGCGGAATTTTTCTATACCCCATTCATCAATCAACCACATCAAACGGGCTTTTTGTCGATTAGCACGTAAACCGTGGTCGCGATAAACTTCCAAAATGGCTCTACATACACTCACTACGTCTTCTGGTGGTATCCAAGCATTCAGCGGAATCGCCGCTTCACACCGTTTGGCTGAGAAAAAGCCACCAACTAGGATATTAAACCCAAAAGCTGGCGATTGGGAAGATTCTTCCCCAGTCCCTAATAAAGAGTCACTCATCCCTTCTTTAAACGCCGGCACAAAAGCTAAATCGTTGATTTCCGCATGAACTGAGTTGTCTTTACCACCAGCGATCGCAATGTTAAATTTACGCGGTAGGTTGGTAAATTCTGCGTTACCAACTCCATTATTGGTCAGCATGTCTTGGATTTGCTGTACCAATCCTCTGGTATCAAATAACTCATCTGCATCTAACCCCGCTACCGGATCACCTGTGATATTGCGGACGTTATCCATCCCTGATTGGACGGTGGTTAAGCCAACGGCGCTAAATTTATTAAATATATCCGGTAAGTCTTCAATCCTAATTCCCCGCAATTGGATATTTTGTCTGGTAGTAATGTCGGCGCTACCATCATCACCGTAGCGCTGCAAAACTTCCGCTAACACCCGCATCTGTTTACTCATCAGGATACCATTAGGCATCCGCATCCGCATCATAAATTTGCCGGGGGTGACTGGGCGAAAAAATACCCCCATCCATTTTAGTCGATGATCACGATCTGTTTCGTCCATCGCTTCCCAGCCTAAGACAGCAAATTTCTCTATCTCCCCTTTAATCGCGAGTCCATCTTTTTCTTGTTTGAGTTTCTCAAACTTGTTGAAACTGGCTGTAGTGGTAGTAGCTGTGTCTGTCATACCAATTTTGGATTTTAGATTTTCGATTGGGGACACTTCGGCAAGCTCAGTGCATCGCTGGGGACTGGGGGTTAGCGCATGTTTTCAAAGTCTTAGATACCCCCAACCCCCCTTAAAAAAGCCTTCAAAGTCCCCCTTTTTACGGGGGATTTAGGCGGATCGAAAAATTTTTAAATTGGAAGTCCCCTATTACTATATATTTAGTTATTTAAGGATTTCCAAATCCAAAAATATTCAACCCTCAACCGTCAACCGTCAACCTGTAATGGCTGTTCGGATATCGAAGATGTAACAATTGCAATCAACCTAAGATTAAGTTGGTGTTTTCCTAAAAATAGTATAAATTGTTACAAAATATGTTTCTGATTGCTGAAACAGGATTATGGTTATGCATTTTTTACATCAAAGCTGTGGTTTGAGGCGCAAAGCTTTGCACTCCAAAAACTCTGATTTTCTCTGGCGATAAGCGGTTAAATCTACCATTGACTATTGGTATCCTAAAGGAGATGGTTTTTACATGTATCCGGTAGTTTTATGAAACGTCGTGATTTTATCAATTGGGTGGGTTTGGGTTGGCTAGCGAGTTCTTTACCTGTAGCGATCGCAGCCTGTTCTTCCGAGACAACAGCACCGAGTGCTTCTGCAGGTAGCGGTTGGCAATCGGTGGGTACTAAGGCAGAATTAGATAAAACTGGTCAATTGCTTGCCGAAAATTCACCGGTTGGGCCTGTGTTGGTAGTCGGTACATCTAAAACCGCAAATCTCATTGCTGTTAACCCTACCTGTACTCATAAAGGTTGCACGGTAGCATGGAAAGGTAAAGATAAAAAATTCGCCTGTCCCTGTCATGATGCAGAATTTGGGGGTGATGGTAAAGTACGAACAGGCCCTGCCGAAAAACCGCTCAAAACTTACGCCGTCAAAATTGAGGGAAATTCTGTTTTGGTGAAAACAACGTAAATTTGTTATTTGACAAATGACCAATGACCAATGACAAATGACGAAGAAAGCCAGTATGGTTTATTTACGCCGACCGACTTAGCGGCACATGATGCTGCTGATTGGTCATCGTTGATTCAATATCTACAACAAATAATAATTTTAGGCGAAAATTCTCCAGACAAAGAAATAGTTAAACATCAAGAAACACTGCTGGAATTAGCACTCTCAATTTTAGAAATGGGGGATTTTCAGCAACGCTGGGAGATTACCAAGGTGTTGACTAACTTGGGGAATATTGCCATCGCGCCACTAATTGATATCTTAAAAGATGAAGATGCAGAGGAAGAATTACGCTGGTATGCGGCGCGGACTCTGGGGGAGTTTAAACACCCAGATGTAATTCCCCCTCTGGTGGAGTTATTGCACAAAGAAGAAAATGAAGAACTCAAGGCGATGGCGTCCACTGCTTTGGGACAAATGGGTACTGTGGCTATTGCGCCACTTTCGGAACTTTTAATAGATGAAAATACACGCCTGTTGGCAGTGCGATCGCTCTGTTATATCCCACATCCAGAAACTATTGTACCTCTGTTGGGTGTAGTGGCAGATCGACAACCTGCTGTCAGGGCTGCGGCGATTGAAGCCCTCAGCCGATTTGATGATGAACGTGTACCACCGGTTCTGGTCAAGGCTTTGGATGATTTAGCTTCTGGGGTCAGACAGGCCGCTGTATTGGGGTTAGGTTGTCGCCCTGATTTATGCGAAGCATTAGATTTGGTGACGAAATTGCAACCGTGGCTGTATGACTTGAACGAAGATGTGAGTTGTGCAACGGCGATCGCCCTTTCTCGCATGGGTGGTGATACAGCTACCCAGCACTTATTTCGCGTGCTGATATCACCGTACACACCCCTGAAGTTACAACTCGAAATTGTCCGCGCTTTTAGCTGGATGGGGACCCTATCCGCTGTGCAGTATTTGCAACAAGCACTGAATCAATCCACAGAAAGAACAATTTGTCAAGAAATTGTCACGGTTCTGGGGAGAGTACAACAGCCACAGCTAACTCAACTAGCTGCAGAAATTTTGTTGGCAACACTGCAATCAAAGCACAAAGCCACGGAAATTGCCAGCTTCAAGAGTGCGATCGCCTTATCTTTAGGTCAATTAGGTAGAATCGAGGCGATTGAATCCTTGATTTTGCTGTTAGCAGATCAAGATCCAGTCGTGAGATTGCACGCGATCGCCGCACTCAAAAATCTTGATTCAGAAATTGCATATCAACAATTACATCAGCTAGCAAATAACCCTATACTCACACCACACTTGCAACAGGGAATAGCGATCGCCTTGGCGGAGTGGGACAGATGAGGGTTGATGGTTGACGCTGCGAATTTTAGATTTTGGATACTTCTCTACGTTCGCGTAGCGTGTCGTAGACAGAGGCTACGCCAACGACTTAAGAGCGGGACGCTGCGCGAACGCTCAGTACAAGTTTTGGATTTTAGATTTTTTGGGATACGAGCGTAAAAATGTGACACTCATACACCAATTGCAAGCAATGTGGTGTAGGCTTCCGAGTCCTGTTAAGGATATCAGGAACTTCTTTAGTGGTACTCCATTTTTCCCACCACAGCATTTTATAGTGAGGTACGTGCCCTGCCCCACTCTTGGTCTTAAAAAAATTCCAAGTTCAAACTAGTTTCCTTGAAAATTTTACTTACAGGAGGTAGCAACGCATACACGGTTGCATTTCCCTATAAAACCCCATATTTTCAGTTTTCTTGGCGCAGCCTCTCCCTTTGGGAGAAGGTACTATGTTAGACCAGCATTTTAGGCTTTGTCGTCACTTACTATATTCTAGCAAGAAGTGATTACCTATCTCAAGATATTGATAAAAGCTCAACTGCCCTCTAATCTGTTTTACCTGCGGTACAAACAATTAGAGGGCGTCTCGTTTTTATCCCGTCATTCATCCCACACCAACTTCGGGTATGGTGTGGGGCTTCTGCCGGGTTAAGCTAAAAGACGCTCCTACGTCGCTTTACGCTACGCCGTAGGCTTTACGCTGCGAAGCACGCAAATCCAAAATCCAAAATTGGTTGACTGATTCGAGTTGCCCATTAACCTTCTTGTAAAAAAAAATATACTTAGTTCGGACGTAGTATGGATGATTTAAAATGCACAAAATCATGTATTTAGACTTATTGACAAAAAGTACTTACAGTGTAATATGAACGAATTTTCCTCTTCTAGATGCAAAAATATACAGATTTTTCTTTCATTAAATAATAATGATTGACAATCTCATGGGACTGTGGATATAGCTACAAGGTTTATTCTGACTTGTTTTCAGGCTTTGTCTTGGCATCCGCATGAGGTATTACAAAGCTTGCATGAAGTAAATATGAAGATTAATTAAAGATAACCAAAAAAGTATACGACGAATTACTTATAGTGGTATAAATTATATATAAAGCTAGCGGTTAGTTAAGATACCGCTATTTACGCTGTGGCTTGACGCAATTTGTCGGGTTGAAAATTTTGCAAAAATCAAATAGTAGTTCTATCTAACTATTACTCCACCACAGGAACTTTGAGGGGTTGTTAGTAGTTGCATTTTAGCGGTCTGACAATCAAGAGTGCTAAAGCGCAACCACGAACAAATCAATTCACCTAGCATTGTTGGCGTGGCGGACTACGAGTACAGGATGGCGCAAATAAAGCTATGATTCAAAATCGCTCAAAATCTTACTTTATAAGATTTTTGAATTTTGAATGAGCGAATTTTGTGCAGCAGTACTAGTCGTAGGGATAGTTTATTGACTTAGATGCATGTATTTCAATATGCATTGCGATTAGTTATGCAAGGAACCTCAAAAAAACTCAAGTTAATGTTGGTCTGTACCTCTGGTGGGCACTTTGCAACCATGAAAAGTCTTAGGTCTTTCTGGTCAGTGCATGATAGGGTTTGGGTGAGCGATCGCCAAAAAGATACGACAATCCTTGACAAGGAAGAGAGGGTACATTGGCTACCTTATCAAGCACCAAGAGATGTATTAGGTCTTTTGCTAAATATTCCGGAAACTTTGAGAATTCTCCGTCGAGAAAAACCAGATTTGGTGATTTCAACAGGGGCAAGTTTAGCTATCAATTTTGGCTTTTTAGCTAAAATAATGGGCATGAAATTTATTTTTATCGAAAGCATTTCTCGCCCTAACGAATTAAGTATCTCCGGTAAGTTAGTCTACCTAATATCTGACGAATTTTACGTTCAATGGCCAGAGCTTTGTCAGAAATATAATAAAGCCATTTTCCGAGGTTATGTCTCATGATTTTAATGACTTTAGGGACGATATCCTTTCCATTTGACCGTGCGATTATTTGGTTGAAAATCCTCTTAGACCGTGGTGTGATTTCCGAGAAAATTTTTGTGCAGTACGGTACTAGCGACATCTCTGTATTAGTAGGACACCCTTTAGTAACTTTAGAATCAACAGTTACTTCAGAGGAATTAATGAAATTAGTAGATGCTTCTCGCTTAGTTATTTCCCATGCAGGGCAAGGTTCTACAAGGATGTTGGTAGCTCGTAAAGCGCATTTTGTGATCTTACCAAGGCTGCAACGCTACGGAGAGCATGTAGACGATCATCAGATGAGGTTTGCTGAAGCAATAGCAAAGTATGGTATCAAACACATGATGTCTATAGATGCTATTGAACAAGCAATCTTACAGCCCCCGCCTATTTTGCAGGGACAACTATTTGGTGGACCAAAGCTAACAGATTATCTTTTGAATCAATATCCTCCTGCAAATACAAAAGTTCAGTTAATCTCATAAACTGTTGTGTTGATTCATTGTTTGGGCATCACATACAAGGCGGTAGGAGTTTAACTCCAGATTATCGCCTTAATCGAGCAGTATTAATACTTGCTGATAGTCTAAATTATTAATAAGGTTTAAAACTGTGAAGGCATCTGCAATCATCAAAAGGCATTGGTTGCCTCTGGTTGGGTTAAACAGTGCCATTCTTAGCGCAACACTAGCGATTTCTGTATTATCGCCGAAAACTTGGACAGCTGGCACACAACTGATTTTACCGGATACGACAACAAATCTAGATGCAAGTTTGGGGACATTGGGGCAACTCAAAGACCAAGGAATTGCATTTACTAACGAACTCAGCCCACTGCAAGTACAAACATCTATCATTACTAGTAATGATGTGATCAGTTCTGTTTGGTCATCTGACCCAGAAAAAAATAAGTATCCCAGCCTTGAGAGGTACAAAAAATTGTTTAAAGTCAAGGCAGTAGATCAGTCCACAACAATTAAAGTAGAGGCGATAGGTTCTCTACCCGAACTAGCAAAACAAAGGTCACAAAGACTGATTGAAAGTTATCAACTTCGTGTAAATGAACTCCGTCAAGGAGTAGCATCTGCTAGAGAGCAATTTACCCAGAGTCAGTTGCAAGAAGCTGAACGCAACTTGGAGATAGCAAAGAATCAATTAGCAAAATACAAGCAGTCCACAGGGTTGGTTAGCAGCGAAGATCAGACCAAAAATTTGGTTGAAGCCATCAAGTCTACAAGAATATCACAGACACAGGCAGTTGCCCAAGCGCAAGCAGCAGCGACACGTTCCCAAATACTATCCGCACAAGTAGGGATGACTCCAAAAGTGGCTATTAGCTCTTTACGCTTGAGTCAAAACAAAGAATATCAAGCACTGCGACAGAAGTTATCCGAAATAGATACCGATATTGCAGTTCAACAAGGAGACTTTACTAATGAACATCCTAGAATTAAATCATTGCAACAAAAGCGTCAGGAATTAATTGCTGCACTGAACCAACAACGAACTTCCTTGGTGCCCAATGCTGAAGGATTAGATACCAGCTTTGGTGGTAATAACTTCAAAGATACAACTATGGACTTAATTGCCGATCTGATTCAGGCTGACGCTGAGAGTAAAGGGCTGCAACAAGAGTCGATAAAACTTCAGCAACAGGTGAATAAACTGCAAATGGAACTGAGCAAAATATCCACCCAACAAGCTAGGTTGTTGGATTTACAGCGTCGATACGATATTGCAGAAGGTCTCTATAAAGGGATTGTAGCTCAGTTAGAACAAGGGAAGATCACCGCCTTTAATGCCTATCCAAATGTGCAAGTTCTCGATCAACCTTCTGTAGACTTCAAACCAACAACCCCGAAACGCTCTTTGATTTTCCTTGGTGGTATTTTGACATCTATTTTGGGTAGCGCTGCTCTAATCTCATTCTTCGAGTCTCGTAACCCCCTACTAAAACCAAAGGATTTGCAAGAAATAGAATTACCTGTACTGGGGCGGATTTCTACTTTCAAATCTTCCACATTGAGATTGGATACCGAATCGACGGAAATAGAGTTTCAAAGGCTTGCTTCTACTATTAGCCTCATGCAATTAGAAAACCGTCGCCTGATGATTACTAGTTCAACGCCAGGAGAAGGTAAAACACTAGTAACTTTGGGACTAGCTAAAGCTTTAGTAGTGTTAGGGTTTCGAGTGCTGATAGTTGATGGTGATTTCCACAGGACAAAGATGAGCCAGCATTTTGGCTATTTTTTAACGAAGGACGCAAACTCTTTACCGACACCAGTGTCAATTAGCCCTAACTTGAATCTATTACCAGCAGCGCCCATAGCCAACGGCAAAATAGTTGAGTTTGTAGCGCGTGGGGAATTTGAACGGTATTTAAATGCTATTCAAGCCACAAGCGATTACGATTACGTGATTGTTGATAGCGCACCAGTTGCAGCAACTAGTGAAACAGCCTTAATGGCAAAGGCGATCGCTAATGTGTTGATGGTAATTCGCTTAGGAGTGAGCGATCGCTATATGGTGCAGGACACCCTAGAACAATTGAATCGCCATAATGCCCAAGTTATCGGTCTAGCGCTTAATGCTGTTGAGCAACGGGGGGAAGGGTACATCTACAAACGCGATAATACCCAGGTCAACTCGTAGAACAAATAAATAGAAAAAGTAAATTGCCATTAATTCAAGTTATTTGAGAGGAGAAAATATCATGTATATTAAGGAATTTTAACATTTTTCATGGGTAGGTATTTGACTCAAATCTTTACATTTTTCAATCGCATCAATGAATTTTATCTCAAAAACACATGAAAATAAAAATGCCATATTTCAGGGAATATGGCTTCGTACTCAGGCATTAACCCAAGCCGAAAAAGTCGTATGTTTGGGAATTATTTTAATCCCCATTTGGTGGGTTATTGGCTGGGGGGTAATGTTACTATTATGGATGTGTGCCATAGTATTTTATGAACTAAAAACTAATCGCAAGATTCGCCTATCACCTCCCAATATAGAAGTAATTGGAATCATATTATTTAGTTTTTACCGGTCACTTTCTTATGGTATGAATTCACCAGAAATTGCACCAAGAGTGTTAATAGATCCACTGATCACCTGGGGTTGCGTGGGAATATTACTTTGGTATATTCAAAGCAATAACATTCGCGTGCGTCTGCAACCAGTTGCCTGGGCTTTTTCCTTTACCATCTGTATGATGATACTTTGGTGGATATTTTGTCACTTTGTGATTAGAGAACCATACTATACTCCTCCTCGAACTCTTTACGCAGTATTGACAGATAAGGGAGCCTACAACCCAGCAAATTTGGGTAGTGTTGGGAACTTTTTAGTTCCATATTATTTGACAGAGAAAGGTTTTGGTGGACTATATCGTCATAATTTCTTTTTTCCCCATCCAACAGTTTCTTCCTTTGCAATAGGCTTTGCGGGTCTGATTGCTCTGGATCTAAAAAATCTCTTGTGGTCTAGGTCGATATTAGCAGCCTGTACATTATTAATACTGATTGCTCAAGCACGTAACGCTTGGTTGTCTTTGTCGGTGGTGCTGGTTGTACGGTGGATATTAACAACTGGCAAAACTCGAGGAATTACATTTATGTTAGCGCTATTTGCGATCGCCAGTTTTGCGACATTTTCTGTACCTTCAGTGACTAATTATATCGCTGACACTTACAGTAATACTGTGGAAACAACTAGTAATTTTCGCAAAGAATCAACTGAAGGGCGGCAAAAAATCTATCAGCGAACCTGGGAAAGTTTTATTGAAGAACCTTTGTGGGGACATGGAGTGAATGGACCTTCGGTTGTACCAGGATATGAGTTTGCTGGACTTGGTTCTGAAAGTTTTATTTTAGGAACTTTGTTATATAAATCGGGGTTAGTAGGTACTGGAGTTTTCCTCGCCTTTTATATATCCTTACTGGTGCAACTTTGCAAAACACGAAAAGATAGACCACTTTGTTGTTTTCTCATGCTGCTTTACTTCACCCTTGCTTCTTCTGTCACTGAGTTTCTCGGTTTAGAATTATTCCTTCTTTTGTTGTGTACTATCTTGCAAAAATCTCATATAAATCAAGGTAAGCAATCAGAATTTTCAATACATAAATTTCCGATGAGTTAATAGTTGATAGCAATTCAAAATACTTGATATTTTCAATCAAAAAAAATTATGCGAAAACTTTTAATCTTACCAGGAGCCTGTAATGCAGTCGGAGGAACAGTAGTGACACTCTCGTTATTGATTCAAGGGTTTGAGCAGTTGAAGCAAGCAGAATCATTATGTGTTTTAGTGCAAGCTGATTCTGTGATGGAAAAGTATTTACTCCAAGCAGGACAAGGGGCTTACCTGAAATCAATTGCAGCAAATAGCCAAAGTGAATTTTGCACAAAAGCACTGAAATGGGTAAATCAGCAACCGACAGATTACCCCTTGTTGTTAGACAACTGTGTTGATCGCCGGTTGCAATTAATCCTTCTGTGGGCTAGCCCACGTCTTCGTTGGAGTGGTCGTCAGATTTTTCACTTTTTTCACGATTTAGCACTGTCATACAATTATGCAGGCTATTTGCTGCGAAAGCTTATGTTTGCTAGTCTTGCACCAGTTGGTATTTGCAACTCTAACTTCACGGCTCAACATGTTCGTCAGTTTGTGTCCAACATTCGGGGAGTTATGTATCAACCTGTGGCTACAGAAAGTTTTCAGTCTCAGGTTAAATCTCATCCTCCATCTGAGTTACAACCAATACTTGAATCCGGGGCAAAGATTATCTTGACGCCATCAAGAATTAATCAGCCTCACAGTATTGGTGACAAAAATCTACGGGCGCTGATTCCTGTTTTAGCGCACCTACATGCGAGCGGTCACAAATTCCACGGCGTAGTCATTGGGCAAGATTTATCTCCTAATCAAATCTATACTCAGGAATTGCTCAAAAGTGCGAAAAATGCAGGCGTTGCTGATTATTTTACGGTCTTACCCCCAACCCTAGCGATACAAAATTACTATAATTATGCAGATATTGTCGTAAGCCTTGCTCCGAGGGAACCATTTGGACGCATCATTGTGGAAGCGATCGCCTTTGGTGTTCCAGTAGTTGGTAGTTGCACAGGCGGAATCGGGGAAATTTTAAGTCACTTTGCCCCTGAGTGGATGGTCGATCCTCATGACCCAAAAGCCGTATGTGAGGCAATTATTCGTATTAGCAATCATCAGAATACTTCAGAAGTTTTAACTCAAGCAAAAAATTGGGTAATGCAAAATTGTAGCGTGAGTAAATACACGCAACAAATGATGCAAATCACTGAATTAATTTCGATAAATACCGACGAAAAAGAGTTAAACAAAGTGTACTAATTTGTTTCGACCACAATTAAATTTACTTGCATTTAGAGGATAGTTCAATGCCATCGTATATCAGAGATATAGCTAAAAAAGTTTTACCCAAACAGACCTTGCCTACCGTCATGCAAATTACCGGAGACTTGCAGTCTATATGGTATGCCGGAAATAAGTTTATTTGTCCTTGCTGTGGCAACCAGTTTCGTCAATTCAGGACGGGTGGGGTTAATAATAGAGTTAATGCTGTTTGTCCAAAATGTAATTCCTTGGAAAGACATCGAGTTTTATGGTTGTATTTACAAAATAAAACTAATTTGTTTGTTGATAAGTTACGAGTTCTTCATGTTTGTCCGGAGTATTTTTTCTTCCTAGCCTTAAATTACAGATCCAATCTTGAATATATCGGTGCAGGTTTAAATGCACCATTTGCTAAGGTTGAAATGGACATCACAAACATTCAAGCCCCAGAAAACTCCTTTGATGTGATTTTGTGTAGTCATGTTTTAGAACATATCCCCGATGATCATCAAGCTATGAGCGAGTTATTTCGAGTTCTTAAGCCGGGTGGTTGGGCAATCTTACAAGTACCACTGGACTACGAACGGGAAAACACATTTGAAGATTTTAGTATCACATCACCTAAAGATAGAGAACGTTTATTTGGTAAAGATGATCATGTCAGAGTTTATGGCTTGGATTACAAAGATAGGCTGGAAAAAGCTGGTTTTATAGTTAAGGTAGAGGATTACGTTAAAGAATTAGGAAAGGAGATAATGACAAAATACTGTTTACCAGAAAGAGAAGATATATATTGCTGCAAAAAACCAATATCTTCAGAAAATAAAGATGAATCTATTTGAGAATTGAACAGCAACAAACGGTAGAAGTCATCGTGATTTTATAAGTAATATAATGTGGACTTTTTCACAATCTATAACTTCCATCAGCGCACAAGATCATAAACCAAATATTCTGGTAATCTCCCGTACCTTTTTTCCTAATCAAGGCGGTATTCAGGAGTATGCCTATAATCGCTGTTTGCAAGACCCCAAAAGTGTCATCGTTCTTTCCTCTGCATGTGCAGATGACGGCAAATTTGACCAGATACAAACATTTCCAATATACCGCTGGCCGATGCCACCACCTGGGCTTTTTGGACCTTTAGGGGGTATTTTAAAACAAATTCTGAATATGTTCTGGTCAGTAGTATTAGGCATTCGCCTATATCAACGCTATCATTATCGTTATATAGAGTGGTGCCACGGCTACGACTTTCCTGCTTTACTCTTGCTAAGTTATTTATTGCCGATTGAGTGCTTTATTTACCTCCACGGAGATGATGTACTTTGCCCGTTAAAAAATCCTTTTTTTCGATGGCTATTTGAGTGGACACTCCAGCGTAGTAAAATAATTGTATGCAATAGTAGCTTCACTCAAAACTACCTAAAAGAGAATTTTGAAGTTGAGCGACCTATTCAGATTATCCACCCAACTGTCAGACCAGAAAAATTTGGTCAGGTAAGTCTCAAGCAAGAAAATATTCTCCGCTCACAGATACGCCAGAAATATCAAATTCCCCAAGACGCAATTGTGATATTGTCAGTAGGGCGCTTAGTCAGACGCAAAGGTTTTGACCGGGTTATTGAACATTTGCCCGCCCTGTTAGCTGATGGGCTTGATGTCTACTACCTCATCTGCGGTCGGGGTCAAATGGAGTCTGAACTGAGGGAATTATCCGAAAAATTGGGTGTTGCTTCACGGGTTATTTTTGCCGGATATGTACCTGATGAAGAATTAGCTAGCTATTACGCAACGTGTGACATATTTTCGATGCTTACCTTCTTTGATAACAAGCAAAAAAGCATTGAAGGTTTTGGAATTGTTTACCTAGAAGCGGGTTATTTTGGTAAACCTGTGATCGCCTCACGAGTAGGAGGTGTAGAGGATGCTGTCCTTCATGGAGAAACCGGTTTGTTAGTAGATCCAAACTCTCCAAAGGAAATTTTGTCAATGCTGCGCCAGATGTGTACAGATCGAGAACTGCGTGAAAAATTAGGTAACAGAGGTCAAGAATTAGCAACCAGGAACACGCCTCATAGAATGCTGTATATGACTTAAATTACAGTGTAAATCCATCACAAATATTACCTACTAAAATCATCATTTAGGAAAAATCGCAATGACTATTTACGAACGCGGTATTATCACCTTCGCTTATGGATTGCCTAAGTTTATTGAAATGGCAAAAACTCTGGCACATTCGCTAAACCTATATTCACCAAATATTAGGCGTGCAATAGTTACGGACAACCCAGACAACAAAGAATTAATAGAACTATTTGATGACATTATTCCTTAAACTTCATATCAATTGACAAAGGTAATCTCATGAAAAACTTTCAACACTTTATTATCACTCGATTTAACGTCAGAGTAGACTACAGCAACTCACGCATCGGAATTAACCCCGATTGGTTAACTCATCGCTTCAAATTATTTGACAAGTTTTGCTATTCTTCCCTTCGCGGACAGTCAAACCAAAATTTCAAATGGCTAATTTTTTTTGATAGTGAAACACCAGAAGAATTTAAGAATAAAATCCAAGAATACTCAAAATGGCAAAATATTATTCCTATTTATCTAGATTCTGAATTTACTAATAGAATTAGTCGGGAAACTGTGCTAAATAATTTAAACAATAATGTTGAATATTTAATTACAACCAGATTAGATAATGATGATGCAGTCTCTAAACAATTTGTTGATTTAATTCAAAGCAGCTTCAAGAAACAAAAGTTTGAGTTTCTAAATTTTACTTGTGGTTACGTTTTGAGTAATCGCAAGCTTTATGAATTTAATTACTTAAATAATCCTTTTATGAGTTTAATTGAAAGAGTTAATGAACGAAATATTGATGGATTCAAAACAATTGTATGTGGAGAACATACAAAATTGTCTTTGATGGGCAAGATTGAACAAGTAAAAACAAAACCAACGTGGCTACAAGTTATTCATGATAAAAATGTATCTAATAGAGTGAGAGGCATCAGACAACCCATAAAAAGATTAGGAGATGATTTCTCTATTAATACCGAATATATTCCCAATCAAGAGAAATTAGTACCTTATTTAATCGACAAAAGTTTTAGCCTAATTAAGACTCCTGTAGACTCCCTTGTTCTCGCCTTACCAAAAGATGTCAGAGCTAGTCTCAAAAAAATATCAACGATGATGAATCGCAAATATATCTGATTTATCAACAGATAGTTCCAATATCAATCGATTAGTATTAGGGAGAAATTTTTGGTCATGAAAATGAGCAAAGTAGAATCAACAACTGGTTTTAGTGCATTGATGCTAAAAGTAATTCGTAGATGCGTACAGGCTTTTGAATACTGGGATACTAAAGGTTATGAAGCAGAAAAATACTGGCATGATAGGCATTCAAAATATCAATTCAATTTGAAGGGAGTTGGCAATGCAGCATTATCTCAAGAAGAGAATGAGCAGATGTATCTTGAAGCAAAAGAGGTTTTCCTTTCGGTTTGTCATGAAATGGAAATTGACTTCACTAAAATTTGCATACTAGATATAGGTTGTGGTACTGGATTTTACACAAAGATTTTTCATGAAAATGGATGCAAAAACTATTTAGGAATTGATATTACAAATGTTTTATTTGGAAAACTCACCCAAGACTTTCAAGGATTTAAATTCCAGAAATTAGATATTTCTGAACAAAGCTTAAATGATAGCTTTGATTTAATTATCATGATTGATGTGACACAACATATTACCAATCCTGATAAATTTTCTTTTGCTATGCAAAGCATAAAATCTTCTCTAGCCGACAATGGTATTTTTATTGTCACTTCATGGCTTAATGAAAATGCCCGTCAATGTTTCTATGAAGTTTCTCGCTCTCTGAAGGATTATCAAAAAGAATTCCCTGATTATAGCTTTAGTAAACCAATTCCCTTTAGAGATAAATTTATCTTTACGATCCGAAATAAAAAATGAAATCAAGTTGAGATTTTCTTCTGCTATTCAATAAGCGTATGATTCCCACCCACCCTGTTTTATGACTGTAAGCAACTCAAAAAAGATAGTTAAAGCTAGTCTCTGGATAACTGTTAGCTTTGGTATGGGAAAAGTAGCTCAGTTAATTGCTCAAGCTATTTTGGCTCGCTTGTTGTCGCCTGAAGACTTTGGAATTTGGGCAATGGTTCTAGTCTTATCAAATTTCTCACTTCTGTTTAGAGATACTACTATTGCCCAAGTCCTAGTACAAAGAGGTTTGGATGATTCTAAACTAGTTAACATTGTCTACAGCATAGGAGTCAATGTTTCTATAATTTTGTTTTTCATCCAAGTTTTAGCAGGATTCCCTCTTTCCTACTTTTTTAACAAGCCAATTTTATGCCCTTTAACGGCACTTTCAGCTTTTGTCTTCCTAATTGGAGCAGGTGCAGGTTCTCATACGGCAATACTACAACGAAAAATGAAGTTTAAAGAGCTAGCTATTTGTGATATGCTTGCTAATTTTTCACGAGTATCTAGCTTGGTTATTAGCTCAATGTTGGGATGGGGATTTTGGTCATTTGCAATTGGAGAAATAGCGATGGCTTTGGTAGATTCGTTGTTAAAACAGTTTTTTAGTCAGTATGAATTTAAATACCTTTTTCATCTAGAAAAATCTAAAGTTAATGAAATAAAAGAGTTTATTTTTGGGGTTTTAGGAAGTAAGATAGCTGTTCAACTCAATATAACAGGAGATAACTTAATTGTTGGCAAGCTTTTAGGAACTCAATCTCTTGGCTACTATAGTGTTGCTTATCAACTAGCTACCACACCAGCATTTGCATTTTCTCAGATTAATAATCGTGTTATTTTCTCTGCTATCTCACAAACGAGCGAGGGGAGCAAAGAACCTAAAATTAAAAAAGTTATCGAATATTATGCTATTACTGCTGGTTTAATATATGGGTTAGCATTTACTTTAACGCCAGAACTAATTACACTTGTTTACGGCAATACTTGGAAGCAATCTATTCCTATATGTCAAACTATACTGATCTATTCTTATATGGCAGGATTTATGTCAATCCTTGGTGCCTATCTGTTATCCATCAATAAATCTCTAGACATTGCGCGAATCGATTGGTTCATCGTACCGTTTTCTCTAACTTCTTACGTCATTGGTGCTAACATAGCAGGCATACAAGGCGTTGCCATTGCCGTTACATCGGTTATGGGTTTTGCGGCTTCAACCTGGTATTTAATAGCTGCTTGTCGTAGCTCAGGAGCAAATATAAAATCATTTTTAAATTCAGCATTTATTCCGACTATATCTATAGCAATAGTTATGATTACAATACATATAATCCCTGGTATTCACAATGCAAATATTTATCTAAAGGTCTTAATTTTACTAGGTGCTTATATAGCAATGCTTACTTTAGTTTCTAAGGGTCGTTTACCTTTTAGTTTAATCAAATTTATGTTTCATGAAAGCTGGTTTAATATCTAATAAATATACTTCAGTATATTGTTAATTAATTTTTTGCCATTTTCCTAATCACATTGAGGTAAAATCTATGAACCAAAAGTATCACGCTTTATCAATTACTAATCAGTTTCTTGGACATCGCACATATGGTCAGTTATTGAGAGATTACTTCAAAAACTCAAATTCCCCTGGTTCAGTAGATTTCTACTGGTTTATGGATGAGTGTAAAAATTTACAATGGCTGCTCACTAGACCCTTTTATCGCAAGTTCCCGAACTCTTGGATTCAACAACGGAATCTAGATGTTCAATGTCTTCGTTCTGAACTTATATCAGCCTATATTACTAAGTCTTTGATCAAAAAAAACTTATATAAAAAACCATATACAGTCATGCACTTACACACTCAAGTTATGGCGCTCTTAGCCCTAGAGTACATGAAAAAAATCCCTACTGTTGTTAGTATTGACTTTACCGCTGCACTCGTATCTAGAGAAATGTCTGATAGTCGCTTTCAGTGGACTTATGCTCCTAATATTTTAATAGAGCAAAGAGTTTTTCATGCTGCATCGCGAATTATTTCCTGGTCAGAGTTAGCTAAAAAATCTGTTGTTGAAGATTATGGTATTCATGAAGACAAAGTTATAGTAATTCCTCCCGGAGTTAATTTAAGTATCTTGGATGTTGATAATAATTTTAGATCACACAATTCTCAAGCTTGTAATATCCTCTTTGTCGGTGGAGACTTTACAAGAAAAGGAGGTCATGATTTGTTATCAGTCTTTCTAGAAAGTCTTTCAGATTCAGCAACTCTTCATTTAGTTACTAAAGCAACCATAGAATGTAGTCACCCTCAAGTTCGAGTTTATAATAATATCACTGCCTACTCCCCAGAATGGAAAGCCCTTTATCAGCAGGCAGACATTTTTGTAATGCCTAGTTATAGTGAAGGATTACCTCAAGTTTTCATGGAAGCAATGGGATTTGGGCTTCCAGTAGTTGCAACAAATCTACCTCAGATCGAAGAGGTTATTATTGATGGGGTAACAGGTTTTATGATTCCTCCTGGTAATCGACATGAATTAGCACAACGGCTTAAAACTCTGATTGAAAATCC
The DNA here is from genome assembly GCA_038087035.1 of Gloeotrichia echinulata CP02. Classification (NCBI taxonomy): domain Bacteria; kingdom Bacillati; phylum Cyanobacteriota; class Cyanophyceae; order Nostocales; family Gloeotrichiaceae; genus Gloeotrichia; species Gloeotrichia echinulata. Next base: position 2,756,364 of record CP051187.1, read on the forward strand.
TACCTTAAGACTTGAAATGGGCATAAAAGGTAAGCAAGTTGCTCAGATAAAATTTGATATTAATAAAAACTTTTTCCTTATAGAAAGCCTGTTTCAAGCAATTTCAAAGTTATAGTATTTACTGATTAAAATCTGGTATTACACTAAGATTTATTAGTAAGATCATTGGGTATACAATAAACGGTTATCCTCATACTGCATAGGTTTTGAGCCGAGCAATAAATTTCAAGCGAGAAGCACAAACCCATTGAAATAGTTTAAAGGATTACCCAGTAGGCTTTTAGCTTACTTTAGCTATGATCAATTACTTTAGTTATCGGCGGTTTTTCGGGCAAAACTTACGCATTATTGACGATTATCCAAATTTTTTGTGTACTGAATAAATGGAATATTTTATTTAGCTCTACATTTCCTTCTATATGCTTTATCTGCTTATCTTATGCTCTGGCTACCATCAATGTCAGAACAGATGTTAATTAACATTTAAACAAAAATTATCCTTATATATGACTTATACTTAAGTTTTTATTTAGAAAATGGAAACGCATTTTTTTTGCTGTAAACCTAAATGATGATTTTATAAAATGCCAAAAATTTCTGCATATCTTTATATACTTTTTATATTTACTGTCAGCCATACGTGTTATTATGTTAGTGGAAGAACATTCAATAATTAGTGTTTTTCCTTTGTAGTCTTTTCATTAATTGAAAGCAAAATTGGGAGTATCCCAAATATGCAAATTGCCCTGTATTAAGGCACAGGCTCGGCAAACAGACTGAAAGTCAGGGGCTACAAAACAAACCTTGCTTAAGCAGGTATTATTAGTCTGCGTAGGTGGACTACGCCTGGATGCTTCTGCGAATTCTATTCGCCAAGTATTTTTGCAATCATTGGGATACTTCTGTAAAATAAAGCTTTCTTTCCCAAATATAGGCTACAAATAAAAACCCGTTGTCCCTCTGGCATTAGTAAAAAAATATGCCTTTGGAAGTCAACAGGTTCGATCTTGATGTTAATTAAAGCTATTCTATTTAATTTAACAATATTTTGCCAATGTAGACACTTGGCAAAATCTGTGTGTCATCTGCCTATAAATGGCGGTATTACTGCTGCGTTAAAACTTCAGAATAGCTTGAACGATGTAATTGATTTGCAACAACTAACTTACAACAAGGAACAAATTCTATGAATCCTATCATCGGTACACCCGGTCCTGATATTATTACAGGCACTTCTGTTCACGACGATATCAAAGGTCTTGCTGGTAATGACACCATCAGAGGTCTTGGTGGTAATGACACCATCAGAGGCGGAGATGATAATGACATCATCAGAGGCGGAGATGGTAACGATCTAATTAATGGTGGAAATGGTAATGACGAATTAAATGGCGGAAAAGGAAATGATGATTTGAGAGGATCTGCAGGGGATGATCTGCTAATAGGCGAAGCGGGAGATGACTTTCTCTATGGTGAGGCTGGTAACGATCGCTTGTACGGTGGCGCAGGTAAGGATAACCTCTCCGGTGGCGCAGGTAACGACATCCTCTCCGGTGGCGCAGATAACGACATCCTGACCGGTGGCGCTGGTAATGACCGATTAGCTGGTGGTACTGGTAACGATATCTTCAGATTCAACGCTACTACCGATGGCGTTGATCGGATTGTTGACTTTACTGCTGGTCAAGATAAGCTGCAATTGTCGGGTATATTCAAACCACTGGGGATTACCAACTTTGCAAGTGCGATCAGCGGTGGCTACCTGGAGGTAGTACAGCTAGGTACAAGCACTACATTGAAAGTTGATATCGATGGTAGTGCTGGTGCTGGTAGTTTCACCACATTGGCTACTCTCGACAGCACCACTGTAGCTGCCGTGAATCAAGCTAGCAACTTTATATTCTAAAAGCATTCAGGGAACTCCAAAAAATAAAAACAACCTCTTGAAGTTGTTGACAGTTGACTCCTAACTGTCAACTGTCAACAGTTCTGATGGGATATTTTTTTTATTTGGAAGTCCTGAATACTGCTTCCCATTTTGTTAATGAATGGGGTGTGCGTTAGGTTGCGGCTTCTTGTTTAAAACACAGGAACCGCAGCCTCTTTATTGCGCGCGTCCTGTAAGTCAGAAGTTAGGCACCACTTCGAGAGTTGCGCCCTTGTATCGCTACAATTCAAAATTCCAGAATAAGTAAGTCGGCGTTAAAAAATCAATCTATGTAACGAACTGTAAACTTAGGAAAGAAGCTCAAAAATGAATCGTTACAGGGTTTTTACAAAACGCAATATACCTTTGTTCGCTAATTATCATGTAAGTCTGTGGGAATAAGTAGGGCATATGCCCTACCTATTGTTAATTAGCGTTTTGACGATACCACTCTATGGTATTCTTTAGCCCTTGCTCGAAGCTTACTTGAGCAGTGAAACCAAAGGCTTCCTTTGCCCGTTCAGTATCTAAACAACGGCGGGGTTGACCATTAGGTTTGTCAGTTTCCCAAATAATTTCTCCCTCAAACTCCATTAACTCAGCTATGAGATTAATCAAGTCACGGATAGAGATTTCGTAACCGGTTCCCAAGTTAACAGGTTCAGAATCATTGAATAATTCGGTACCCATAACAATACCCCGGGCTGCATCTTCTGAATACAGAAACTCGCGGGTAGGACTACCATCACCCCAAACAGGGAGTTGCTTATCTCCCCTGAGTTGGGCTTCGTGAACTTTGCGAATTAAGGCCGGAATTACATGAGAACTTCTGGTGTCAAAGTTATCTTCAGGCCCGTATAAATTCACTGGTAGCAGGTAAATCCCATTCAAGCCATACTGCTGGCGGTAAGATTGCAATTGAACTAAAAGTGCTTTCTTCGCAACGCCATAGGGAGCATTGGTTTCTTCTGGATAACCATTCCAAAGGTCATCTTCTTTGAATGGTACGGGTGTGAATTTGGGATATGCACAGATAGTGCCAACACAGACAAATTTTTCTACCCCAGCCTGATAGGCAGCATGAATTAGCTGGGTGCCCATGATCAAGTTATCGTAGAACAACTCTGCTGGTTTTTCGCGGTTGAGACCGATACCACCAACGTGCGCTGCTAGGTGGATAATAATGTCTTGCTGGTCTACTGCACGCTGGCAATTTTCCCAAACACGCAGATCGTAGTCACGCGATCGCGGTATTGTAATCTTCTCACGGTCAGCCCCAGCTTTCAACAGATGATCTACTACCTGACGACCGAGGAACCCCGCTCCACCAGTGACGACAATCCTTTTATTTTTCAGTTCTAAGGCGGTCATATTTTTATCCTTGACGGTGTAAATCAGAAGTGAAGAGCGCCCAGTTGTTGACGAACAGTCGCAATATCTTGGACCACGGGCGAACCATTTCCATTCGGGTTAGCGCAACCGAATGCTTGCAAGTCTGCTTCCACCATCAAAGCGACAAGTCCCTCAAAGGTAACAGCAGGTTTCCAACCTAGCTTTTGTTGTGCTTTGGTAGAATCGCCAATTAGCAACTCTACTTCAGCTGGGCGAAGATAGCGCTCATCAAATTCGACATAATCTTCCCAATTCAGATTGACATGATTAAATGCCAGTTCCAGAAACTCTCTTACTGAGTGAGTTTCACCAGTAGCAATCACGTAATCATCTGGCTGGTCTTGCTGCAACATTAACCACATTGCCCGCACGTAATCCTTGGCGTAGCCCCAATCCCGTTTGGCATCAAGATTACCCATGTAAAGTTTTTTCTGCTTACCAACAACGATTTGCGCGATCGCTCTGGTAATTTTGCGTGTCACAAAGGTTTCACCGCGTCTGGGTGATTCATGGTTAAAAAGTATGCCATTACAAGCAAACAAATTATAAGACTCGCGGTAATTCACCGTTTGCCAGTGGGCATAAACTTTGGCACAAGCATAAGGGCTACGGGGATAAAAGGGCGTGGTCTCGCTCTGGGGTACTGCTTGTACTAAACCATACATTTCCGAAGAACCTGCTTGGTAGAAGCGCACCTCAATTCCGGTACGCCGTTGGTAGTCCCGAATTGCTTCTAACAAACGCAGCGTTCCCATACCAACTGCATCCACCGTATATTCCGGTGAATCAAAGCTGACCCTAACATGAGATTGAGCGCCCAAGTTATAAATTTCTGTTGGCTGCACTTCTTCTAAAATCCGGCGTAGCGTTGTACCATCCGTCAAGTCGCCATAGTGAAGAAACAACCGCACTCCCTCTTTATGGGGATCTTCATACATGTGATCGATGCGGTCTGTGTTAAAGGTGGAAGTCCGGCGAATGATACCATGAACTTCATAGCCTTGCTCTAGCAATAACTCACTCAAATATGAACCATCTTGACCGGTAATACCAGTAATCAACGCTCGCTTGTGTTCCGTCATGCTTAAATTATCCCCTGTATGTTTGATAAAATACTTGCAGGCCAACTGATACAACCTAGCAGCTAATTGCTACGTTGCCTAATGGGAAATCAACGAACTTTTGTTTAATAGTATAACTTTCCTTAGATAAATATACTTAATAATGATGAATTTAACAAGTAAGTCCTTTTAAAGGGAATCAAGCCTGTAGTGGGTTTCTGGATAATTTTTGCGAAATCTTTGCTAAAACTTCATATAGTTTGGCTTTTTTTATTAAGACTTAAATAATTTTAGCTATTCTATATAGAAACTAAATACTATTCTCTCAACAGAGGAAAATAAATATTGTGGGATTTGGTTTTTAGGACTTAGCTTTCCCGACAGAAGCCCCACGCTCACTCGAATGAGCGTGGGATGAATGGCGCGTGAGTGACGAATTGACCAACGAGCGAAATTGAGCATAGCGAAATCAGCAATGTTGGTCGGTGAGGAATGAACACTTTCTTGTTTTTTTTTCAAAATATTTGATATAATTTTAACCAGTAGGTGTAATCCAATTAAATGCTGAAAAGCAGCCTATTAAAATAAAAGCTAATTGTTTGGCTTAACCAAAGAACCGTGGGTAGCACAGTCAAAAAGCTCAGTCAATGTCTTCATAGAAGAGTCGCACAGAAGCCCACACTCACCTGAAAGGGAGTGTGTGGAGTACGTCACGACAAATTAGTAGCCAGTACTTAAGTATTTTATTACTGACTACTAACCTACGTACCCTTGTTGCATTGACCCTCCGAATTTTAGATTTTGGATACTTCTCGTAGAGAAGTATCCAAAATCCAAAATCCAAAATCGTTTGACGGATTTTACCCTTGAGCGTTCGTGTAGCGTGTGAGCAAGAGAAGGAGCGGGAGCCAAGGGCGTACTGATGCTAGTGTCTGGTCAAGAATTTGCATTTGGGGCAAAAGTTGCCCCACAGAGTAGCCGCTGAGATTTTTTCAGTATGCCCCGTTATTTTTGGGCATAATGACTACATCCACCGTTTTCAAGATAATCCATAAATCAAGCCAAAAATTTCTAAATTTGACATAATGCAGGTCTATTTGGACTCGACGCGGATAGGGAATGTCATTGCGGCCAGAAACTTGCCATAATCCAGTGATTCCCGGACGAATGGTTAAAATCTGGTCAATGTGACAACCGTATTTTGGCAGTTCTGCCGCGACTAAGGGTCGCGGACCGACAACACTCATGTCACCAATTAAAACGTTCCAGAACTGGGGAAATTCGTCCAAACTGGTAATTCGCAAAAAGCGCCCAATTTTCGTAATCCGCGGGTCTTTTTTGAGCTTAAAACTGGTCTCAAATTCTTGCCGCAGTTCAGGAGATGTTTCCATCATTTGCATGAGAATTTCATCGGCATTGGTCACCATCGTCCGGAATTTAATACAATTAAAACGCTTGTAGTTTTTACCCACCCGTTCTTGGACATAAAAAATTGGGCCTTTTGAGCTAAAAGCAATCAGCAAGGCCAAAATTAAGTAAACGGGGAAAAACAATATCAACACCGACAGAGAAAACACAATATCGAACAGTCGCTTGGCAAACTCTCCGTTTAAACCCTGAAAAGACAAACCCTTGGGTTTGAAATTAGGGGTCTTTTTCTGTTGATCACGTTTTAAGAAAGTACGCGATCGCTTGCCGGAGAGGAGTGAGCTCTGGGCAGTCATCATACTCCTTAATAATCCACACCACACATAGTCCCAATCTTAAAGCTAAAAGGAGATGCTTCTGGGAGAAAATTTCCAAAAGCCTACAAAACAGGTAAAAAAATCCAGATTATCACGCTAAAGACGGCCTGTGTTTGTTGCACTGATCTAAAAAGTCTAGATACTGAGCAGCAAACATTTGCGCTGAGAATTGGCGGGCGTGATCCCGCACCAACTCTGGATTAAAGGCACTCTGATACATTTCAAACTTTTCTACTGTCTCTACTAACGCCGCCTCAGTTTGCACCCTGAAGAAAATGCCAGTCCCCGTATCCACACAGGTGCTAATATCGCGCACCGTTTCTAAGGCACCCCCTGCACCGTAGGCAATCACCGGTGTGCCACAAGCTTGTGCCTCCACTAAGGCAATGCCAAAATCTTCACAAGCTGCATATACAAACGCTTTGGCTTGAGCCATATATTTTTTTACCACCTCATCAGGTTGCCATCCAAGTATTTGTATATTATGATTCGCTATTTGGCGAATATGTTTCATCTGTGGACCAGTACCTATTACTACCAATGGTTTTTGCAGATGATTAAAGGCTTTGACAATCAAAGATACTTGCTTGTAACTCACTAACCGGGAAACTGTCAGATAAAAATCCTCTTTGTGAGGAGAAAATGGCAAGGCTTCGGTATTTACTGGTGGGTAAATAACGGTTGCGGTTCGCCGATAGCAGCGCCAAATCCGACGAGCTGTATGCTGTGAATTAGCAATAAAGTAATCAACGCGATTTGCACTCAATACATCCCACTGGCGTAAACGATGCAGTAAATAACGGGATATCCACCCAGCTACTCCACTCCCCACCTTACTTTGGCGCAGATAATCAAAGGTTAAGTCCCAGGCATAACGCATGGGGCTGTGACAGTAACAAATATGTATCTGATCGGGAGTGGTCAGAATTCCTTTAGCTACAGCATGAGAGGAAGAGAGAATCACCTCATACTGGCGCAAATCGAGTTGTTCAATCGCCAATGGCAACAAAGGCAAGTACTTTTGTACACCTTGGCGTGCATAGGGAAAGCGCTGCAGAAACGTTGTACCAATCTGACGTTTGTAAAGATAACTTTCAGGGTTACTGGATTCAAAGTCAATGAGGGCATACAAATCAGCGTCAAGATGATTCAGAATTTCCCGCACAACTAGTTCTGAACCGCCAGTGGCAATAGGAGTCAGCCACTCATGAACCAGAGCATATTTCAAGGGCACAGCTAACTTTAAATAGGTGGAAAATACTTAAGACAAATTATCAGGTTAACTGAAAAGTTTCCCTTGTGATTTCAGGAATGGGAAGCGCCCCTGGTTGAACCTAAGACGGAATTAAGTCAAAAGAGGTTCCAGAGGGATACAGCAACCTGATAACCTCAAAGACAAGGGGGATTGGGGATTGGGCATTGGGCATTGGGCATTGGGTATGGGGCATTGGGTATGGGGGATTAGGGAAAATTCTTCCCCAGTCCCCAGTCCCCAGTCCCCAGTCCCCAGTTCCCAGTCCCCAGTTCCCAATCCCCAATCCCTTGACAACAACTCACATAGGAATTGGGAATTTATGCGAATTTTGATCATGGGTGGCACTCGGTTCATTGGTGTTTATCTCACTCAACTGCTGGTGGAACAAGGACATGAGGTGGTACTATTCAATCGTGGTAATCGTCCAGCACCTTTGTTGCACTTGGTTGGACAAATTATAGGCGATCGCACTGACCCTACCCAGTTAAAGGAAAAGTTATCACAACAAAAATTTGATGTCATTTTTGACAATAATGGACGGGAACTTACTGATACTCAACCACTGGCAGAAATTTTTCAAGACCGTGTGCAACATTTTGTATATATGAGTTCAGCGGGGGTGTATCTCAAGTCAGACCAACTACCCCATGTAGAAGGCGATACTGTAGACCCGAAAAGTCGCCACAAAGGGAAGCATGAAACGGAAGCTTATCTGACCCAATTGGGATTGCCCTTTACCTCCATTCGTCCCACATACATTTATGGGCCTCGTAACTATAATGATTTAGAAAGCTGGTTTTTTGACAGAATCGTCCGCGATCGCCCTATTCCCATCCCTGGTAACGGTTTGCATATCACTCAGCTAGGTCACGTCCAAGACTTGGCCAGGGCGATGTCTCTGGTTGTCGGCAATCAGCAGGCAGTAGGTCAGATTTACAATATCTCTGGCGATCGCTTTGTCACTTTTGATGGTTTAGCTCGTGCTTGTGTACAAGCCGCAGGTAAATCACCCGATGCTGTGAAAATCGTCCATTACGACCCGAAAAAGTTTGATTTCGGTAAACGTAAAGGTTTTCCTCTGCGGGTGCAGCATTTCTTCGCATCCGTGAATAAGGCGCAAACAGAATTGGGCTGGTTACCTGAGTATGATTTAATTTCTGGCTTGACTGACTCATTTAACAATGATTATCTGGCAACTGGGCGAGATAAAAGCGAGGTAGATTTCTCCGTGGATGAAGAAATTTTACAAGTTTTTTAACTAAATCCTCTAATAATCTCCAAAAAGACGAAGGCTCAGAACGTTAGGGGGATGCGGGGCAATACTGCGTAGGATTTGCAGGGGAGGCAGGGGAAGCAGGGGAAGCAGGGGAGGCAAAACTCTTCCCCTGCCTCCATTTCTCCCCCTGCTTGCCTCAACCAAGAAATTCCAAAACTTACGCAGTATTGGGATGCGGGGGATGGGGGATGTTGAATAATTTTCACTATTCCCCCATCTCGCCGACTGGGAACTGCTTCTCAGCCCTGCGTGCCCATATTCTCTCAAGAGGGAAAATATAGATAGGTACTTTACCAGAAATGTTCTCCCAAAGTCTTGACTTTAAAGAGCCACTTACTCTATTTTATTTTGGGAAACCGAAAGACCGTAGTATACTCCTAATGCTGATAATTTGATATTTGGGATTTTAGATAATAGATTCGTTTTTGACCGCATCCAAGGGTGTGCCTAACAAATCTAAAATTGTCCATTTAAAATCCTCAAATATCTTACAATTGTGGTTGTTATTAATCCCGAATCACCCATCTAAAATTGAAAAAATAATTGACTATTATTAAATCGATTTAGCAATTCATTAAACAGGAAAAATCATCAAATATGGCTACAGTATTGGTAACAGGAGGCGCAGGATTCATCGGGGCTAATTTTATCCTTCTGGCTAGGAAGGAAAAATGGGCTAATGTCGTGAATCTAGATAAATTGACTTATGCCAGTAACCTACAAAATTTAGCAGAACTGCAAGAAGATTCAAACCATAATTTTGTGCAAGGAGATATTGGTAACGTAGAGTTAGTCAGTTATCTATTAGAGCAGTATCAGCCGGATGCAATTATTAATTTTGCGGCAGAAAGTCATGTTGACCGTTCAATTCTCAGTCCCCGTGACTTTATCGATACTAATGTAGTGGGAACATTTCAATTACTAGAAGCAACCAGATTCTACTGGCAAAAACTATCATCATCAAGACAACAGCAATTTCGCTTTTTGCATGTCTCTACAGATGAAGTCTACGGTTCACTCAATCCCCAAGAACCAGCCTTTCGAGAAGATACTCCCTATGCACCCAATAGTCCCTATGCAGCATCCAAAGCTGCATCTGATCATTTTGTCCGAGCATACTATCACACCTATGGACTGCCAACTTTAACAACCAATTGCTCCAATAACTATGGACCTTATCAATTTCCTGAAAAATTAATTCCTTTAATCATTCTCAATGCTTTAGATAGTAAAAATCTACCTATATATGGAGATGGTCAAAATGTCCGTGATTGGCTTTATGTTACCGACCACTGCGAGGCTATTTACCTCGTTCTCCAACAAGGCAAAATTGGGGAAACTTATAATATTGGTGGACTAAACGAACAAGCTAACTTGACAGTTGTGGAAAAAATTTGTGCGATTCTTGATGAGTTAGCCCCTAAATCAGACTTTCGCCACTCTTCTTTAATAACTTTTGTCAAAGACCGTCCAGGCCATGACAGAAGATATGCAATTGATTGTACTAAAATCAACCGCGATTTAGGTTGGGAACCAAAAGAAAACTTTGACAGCGGTTTACTCAAAACAGTTCAATGGTATCTCACTAACTCTGATTGGGTAAATCTGGTGCGTTCAGGAGCTTATCAAAACTGGCTGAAACAAAATTATGAAAATAGAAAATCATAGACTCCAACAGTCTCAAGTGAGTATTTAAACCGCGTCTAACTTGAAAACTGTAGTTTTTTGCCAAATTTTTATTTTTGTGTTCGCGCAGCCTGTCTGCAGGACTTATGCTTCCTACGTCGCCATGACACAACACATAATTTAAAACTCCAGGTTTCAACATGGACGAGGTTTATCATCTAAAAGCTCAAATCCACAATCTAAAATTGGCATGAAAGGTATTATTCTAGCTGGCGGCTCTGGTACACGTCTTTACCCTCTCACCTATGTTGTCAGTAAACAATTGATGCCTGTTTACGACAAGCCGATGATCTATTATCCGTTGTCTGTATTGATGCTAGCAGGCATTCGGGAGATTTTAATTATTTCGACACCTAATGATTTGCCATTGTTTCAGCGACTTTTAAAAGATGGTAGTCAGTGGGGTGTGCAATTTAGTTATGTTGCTCAACCACAGCCTGAAGGTTTAGCCCAAGCCTTTATTTTGGGCAAAGATTTTATTGCCAACGAGCCTGTATGCTTAATTTTAGGCGATAACATTTTTTATGGACATGGTTTGACAGAAGTGCTGCTTCGGGCTGCAAATCTGAAGAAAGGTGGATTAGTTTTTGGCTATCAGGTGCAAGATCCAGAGCGATATGGAGTCATTGAATTTGATGCAGATGGACGAGCAATTAGTATCGAAGAAAAGCCCTTAAATCCCAAGTCTAAGTATGCTGTACCAGGCATATATTTTTATGATTCCCAAGTAGTAGAAATTGCTTCTAAACTGAAGCCTTCTGTACGTAATGAACTAGAAATTACTGATTTGAATCTGGCTTATTTGCAGCAAGGTCAATTGCGAGTAGAACTTTTAGGTCGAGGATATGCTTGGTTAGACACTGGTACTCATGAATCCCTACATCAGGCTGGTAACTTTATCCAAACCCTAGAAGAACGCCAGGGTTTGAAAATAGCTTGTCTTGAAGAAATTTCCTACAATCAAGGATATATTAACTCATCCCAACTTCGTCAATTGGCTCAGTCTATGGCTAAAAGTAGTTATGGTCGTTACCTGATGACAATTTTAGATAATGACCAACACTCTGAAACTAGACAACAGTTTAATGAACTGGAAAAGTAAGCTATTGATAAATCCTCTGCAAATTTTAATTCATTGGCTGGACAAACCAAGCCCTAGGCAAATTGAGGTATTAGGCATTATTTGTAGTGATCGCTTTAGCCCTCATTAGCAAACTTTTAGGGACTTCCAAATAAAAAATAATTGGATATTTTTTATTTGTTGTATCAAGTGTGTCAGTTAATAGGAGTATTACAATGAAGTTAATTCAGACAGAAATTCCTGATGTGCGAGTGATTGAGCCACAAGTTTTTGGAGATGATCGCGGCTTTTTTTATGAAAGTTATAACGAAAAAGTCTGGCTAGAAAAAGCAGGTATTAGTGAGAATTTCGTCCAAGACAATCATTCCCGTTCTGCGAAAAATGTCTTGCGTGGCTTGCATTATCAAATTCAGCAGCCCCAAGGAAAACTTGTGAGAGTAGTAGTAGGTTCAGTATTTGATGTAGCTGTGGATTTGCGAAAAAGTTCCCAGACTTTTGGTCAGTGGGTTGGGACTGAATTGACAGCCGATAATAAACGACAGCTTTGGATACCAGCAGGTTTTGCTCACGGTTTTTTGGTACTTTCGGAATATGCGGAATTTTTGTACAAAACTACAGCCTACTATGCACCCCAGTATGATCGAACTATTTTATGGAATGACCCTAATTTAGCGATCGCCTGGCCAATTCAAGAGGAACCAATCCTTTCCAAAAAAGATCAAGCGGGTAAGTTGTTCCCAGACGCGGAGGTGTTTGCATGAAAATTCTCTTAACAGGTGTCACAGGTCAACTAGGCTGGGAATTACAACGTACTTTGATGACTATCGGGGAAGTAATTCCCGTAGGGCGTAACGAATCTTTACAACTGGATTTAGCTCAAATAGATACTATTCGCCAGATAATTAGGGAGGTAAAACCCGACTTGATTGTTAACCCAGCTGCTTACACAGCAGTAGATAAGGCAGAATCAGAGCCAGAATTGGCAATGGCAATTAACGGCATTGCTCCTGGTGTGATTGCGTCAGAAGCCAAGAAAGTTGGTGCTGCTGTCATTCATTATTCGACAGATTATGTTTTTGATGGCAATCAACAAACAGCATATACTGAGCAAGATCAACCAGACCCACAAAACATCTATGGTAAAACAAAATTAGCAGGTGAGCAGGCGATCGCATCTGTGGGTGTACCCCATTTAATTTTACGCACCAGTTGGGTTTATGGGTCGCGGGGTAAGAATTTTTTATTAACTATGTTGAGGCTAGCTCAAGAACGGGAAGAAATCAGAGTAGTTGATGACCAAATTGGCGCACCTACTTGGAGCCGGATGATTGCTGAAGTTACAGCCCAAATTTTATCTCAGGCTCCAGATCATGTCTCTGATTTTTTAACTAGTAAAGGTGGATTATATCACCTAACAGCCAGTGGACAAACTAGTTGGTATAGCTTTGCTAAAACAATTTTTGCACTTGATGTGAAGCAGAATGAACGAAAATTACAGCGGTTGATAGCGATTACCACCAAGGAATATCCTACACCAGCCAGTAGACCAGCTTATTCGCTATTAAATAATCAGAAGTTGTCTCATACTTTTGGGCTGATTTTGCCTGATTGGCAAAGGAGTTTAGAGTTAGTGTTGGCTACAAATAAATAGGGGTTGCTGAAAAAGAAAGAAAAGCATTCATTATTGTTCTCCTTTTCTTAGTTTGTGGTTATTGGTTTTCATCTGTCTGACCCAACACAGTGTTAGACTTATAGGTGGAGTTCAAAACTGAAGAAAGATGAAAACCTATACTTTTGATGCAATTGTAGAGCTAGTAGAAGAAATGTCTGATGATGAACAGATTACCCTAATTGAGTTAATTAAGCAACGACTTAGAGAAAAGCGCAGGGATGAGATTTCCCTCAATATTGTTCGTGCTAATGAAGAATATCTGAATGGGGAAGTGTTCCGAGGAACAGTGGCTGATGTAATGGCACAATTAAAACAATGAGAACAATTGTATTAGCCTCTTCGTTCAAACGAGCTTTCAGATCTTTAATCCGGCGAGAACCTGAGATGGAGGCAAAAATAACAGATCGACTAGAATTGTTAGCTACTGATCCGTTTGATCCGTCGCTCAAAACTCATAAGCTCAAAGGAAAGCTATCCGGTGCCTGGGCTTGCACTGTAGAGTACGACTGTAGAATAGTATTTAATTTCCAGAAACATCCAGATTCGGAAGTAGAAGAGATTCTTCTAATTGATATTGGCAGCCATGATGAGGTTTATTGAGTGACTTAGCTTTTGCGGTATAAATACAAGCTATATAGGGTTTTCCTGGAGTGCTTTGCTGAATATAAGGTAGAGCAAAAGCACGGATAGTCTTACCATAAGGTAGTTCTTGAGAACTTTCTAGATACTTGGAAAACTCTACATCACCTAAAGCAGCAATAGACAAATTGCACTGCGGATCAAAATCGATGGCTAATACTTTCTTGCCTTTGTCTGCTAATGATGTCGCTAAATTCCAAATTGTAGTTGTTTTTCCTACACCACCTTTATTGTTGAACAGTGCAATTACTTTTACCATTTGTCTTTCCTTTTTCAGCAGTAACCCGGTGAAAATTATTCGCTACCAGCAAATCTTGTAGGGTGCGTTCATGTAATGTAACGCACCTTATTATACAGTCCAGTTTGTAGGATGCTTAAAATACTGACCTAAATGAAAGACATTCTAGCATTATTACAACACATCCCTCCCTAAAAACGATCGCAACACTTCCGGTACCAAAATCGTCCCATCTGCTTGCTGATAATTCTCCAAAATCGCCGCCATTGTCCTTCCCACAGCCAAACCGGAACCGTTGAGGGTATGCACAAATTGCGTCCCTTTCTTCCCAGCTTCCTTAAAGCGAATATCCGCCCGTCGCGCTTGGAAGTCAAAGCAATTAGAACAACTAGAAATTTCTCGATACTTACCAGAAGATGGAAGCCAGACTTCTAAATCATAGGTTTTCGTTGCCCCAAAACCTAAATCAGCTGTACAGAGATTAATCACACGGTAAGGTAATTTTAAAGCCTGTAAAATTGCTTCTGCATTCCCCACCAATTTTTCTAATTCATCAAAAGAAGTGCTGGGATGAACAACTTTCACCAACTCCACTTTATTAAATTGATGCAGACGAATTAAACCGCGCATATCCCGCCCATAACTTCCCGCTTCTCGACGAAAACAGGGAGTATAAGCACAGTGGTAAATTGGTAAATCTTCTGCAGCTAGAATTTCTCCCCGATAAAGATTGGTAACGGGAACTTCTGCTGTGGGAATCAACCACAATTCATCATCAGCACACTTAAAACTTTCTTCCGCAAACTTGGGTAATTGACCGGTTCCGGTTAAAGAATCAGTATTCACTAACAAAGGCGGACTAACTTCTAGATAGCCAGCTTCAGTTTGCGTCTTCAGCATAAAGTTAATTAATGCTCTCTCCAACGCCGCACCAGCACCGATGAGGGTAACAAAGCGACTTTGGGCAACTTTGACAGCCCGCTCAAAATTGAGAATACCCAACTTTTCGCCAATTTCCCAGTGGGGGATAATATTCGGGTTTTGGGGAAGGTACTCATCGCCCCAACGGCGGACTTCTACATTATCATCCTCAGTTTTGCCAATGGGTGTAGAGTCGCTGGGTAAATTGGGGAGTGCTAGTACTAATTGCTCAATTTCCGCCTTAATTTCTTTTTCTCGCGGTTCCAGTTCGCTCAATTGAGCTTTAATCGAGTTACCTTCATCCCGCAAGCCTTGAATTTCTGGTGATTGAGCATTTATACCAGATTTTATCTTCTGCCCGACGATTTTACCGATTTCGTTACTCCGGGCTTGGAGTTGACTGCGCGTCCCCTCTAGTTCCCGTTGTTGCTGATCTAACTGCAATATCGGTTGAATGTCGTATTTACCACTACGACTATTTAACCGTTCCTGAATTAACTGGGGATTTTCCCGTATTTGCTTAATATCCAGCACAGATTTTTCTTTTATTTTTCGCCTAGTTCTTTTTGCCAACAGACCAGCATATAGTTCCAAATCACATAGTTAAATATAGTCAGACTTATGCAATTTAGCTTTAAGCAACTCTACTTTCAGCATGGACACGCTTAAATAGTGGAGTTATCCGCCTTGGATGTACTACCTGACACCCCCTATCCCTTAGAACAGACTGGAGACAGTCAAATCCTTCAGGATTACTTTTTCTGCCGATGTTGTACCCTGCGTTCACGTCAGCATGAATCTTCAAACCATTTTTACTGATATACCACGCACGTTTGACACGTTTTCCTGAGAATACATGCTTGATCTTGTTGTTAGGTTGATAAGTTGGGATGATGTCCCAATCAATCGCTGAAGCCTTACTTGTGTAAGATTCTTCTGCTACCTTAACGGTAATACCGACTCTAACTAATTTGTAAGTCAGCATTTCGATAAATATTGCGTGTGGTATTTGAGTAAAATTTTGGTTTGTACGTTTACCTAAATTAAGACGTGTTTTCCATTGTTCGTTTTTCCCGATTGAGACGTGAGTTACACCAAGAGATAGAAGTTGATCCACAATCATTTTTGTGGATTGATGCAAATATGAATCTATAAATTGATTACGGTTGCGGACGATATTTGCGATTCGCCTTGATTTAGCTTTACCATGAGGCAGAAAACCTCGAAACTTGGCAACCTGCTTGTTATAAAACTGGTTGGCTGATTTCAATGGTTTACCATTTACAATAATTGGTTGTATTGCTAGATCATTGAAAACAATCGTCGCTAGATTATCTAAACCAATATCTATCGCCGCATTCAGTTCAGGATTCAAACTACAAAAAAACTCTGACAACTCGGTAATTTCATAGACTATTTCGATAACGAAGCATCCAGTTTTTGGGATAATTCGTACCTCACACAAGTCCTCAAACTTTAGTCCAGGCTTTACTGGAATCCTGATTGGCGACATTGATGGGATAATGAAACCTTTATTAAATTCTCTTTTACCAATTGCTTGATTATTGAATTTCACTAAGTTTTTGTCATCAACATAATTAGGTGGTTTTGGTCTACCAGTGAACTTAGTTGGTTCAAGTTTATAAGCCACTAATGCTTTGTAGTAAGCAATCCACGCATCTGCATTCTGCTTCAAAACGAGTTGCGCTACTTTTGCGCTTATTGCTTTGTAGTTCTCGTTTTGTTTAAATAAAGTGTCTAAGCTAGCTTGTGATTGAGTTCCCCAACCATAAAAAAAACCTTGACGCTGAGTGAATTGAGCAGTGTTGTAAAGCTGCCGAGAAATAGTGGTAATGTCACTACAATAATCAAACCAGTCATGTCCTTCTTTGATTATGTGCTTTTCTACTTGACGCATATTTATACTGAGCGTAGTCAAAGTATTGATCAACTTTGGCAATGAAATTAGTATATCATTCAAGATACAGTAAGATATGCTTGACTAGAAAACTTAATCAATCTGTTGGAGAATTTAAGGCTTCTACAATTTTTTCGGTTTTGCGCTTTGCCCTGATATCTTTTTCGGGTCGTAATCAACAATTACCGTACCCGTGGGAAGTTGCTCTGTTGGATATGGTATTTTACCTGCTTTGTCATGTCGCCAAGCGGTAACGTACGAAATCCCCAAGGTTTTAGCATAATCAGATAATTTCATTAGGACTGTCTTTTAGACTATATCTGACTATGCTAGACTATATTTTGTTTAAAGTTTTATCATACTGATTTTGCCATAGCTGGATAGAGTGAGGTGGGGGGATCGGGAGGTTCAAAGCCTCAACGTTCAAGTTCAAAGCCTCAACGTTCAGGTTCAAAGCCTCAACGTTCAGGTTCAAAGCCTCAACGTTCAATCCCGCCAACCCCCAATCCCTAACCCCCAATCCCCAATCCCCTACCTACGGTCGATTAATCCGATTAAGAAGCCACAGCGAAGCCACCAGACCTGCATAGTGAGCTGTGACTGTGTTAGTGTTTGCTTGGACTACAAACATATCTAAACCACTGATGAATGGTTGATTACCTTGTGGTGAGAAGATGAATTGAGTTTGGGTAATCGCCCTGGCGGCTAAAGTCCCAACGATGGCTTGTGCCCCTAACAGCGTCAATAGTATTCCCAGCAAATTGACCATCAGTCCTAAGCGCAATACTTGTACTGTCTCGACCTTACGCGGGCGGTTGCTGGGGTTACTAGATACCAGTAGAATGCCTAATCTGGTGTAACGGTAAGCTAAATAAATGCCCACACCCAACGTCACCAGTCCGCAAATTGCCAGAAAGATGCCAAACGCCGCGCCTGAATTATTCCCTGAAGTGCCTGGTCTCTGACTGGAGATGGCAAACAACAGTAAGATTACGCCAGAAACAACGCCTAGTACTAACTGAATCCAGAAACTAATCCAACCTATAATCCGAAATTTTTGGGCAATTGCCCGAAGAGTAGATGAAGACGATAGAGTATCACGGTCTTGTGACATACTGATCACCAATGTGCTAGGCGCTTGATAAATTTAATATCACACTTACCAGATGGAAACCGACTATCTCAAGTCTAGGAGGTCAGTATCACATCACAAGTTTTGTGTGTCCAAGATCATCGCAATTTTGTTCCAACATCTCCTTTACCCGAAGATATTAAGATCGGCATTGGGATAATCACCGTAAAACAAAGTGTTTATTAAGTTTTACAGACAAAAACGCATTTTACGTGTAAAATTTTTTCGATGGCATCTTTATGCTTAAGCAGTTCTAACCAGATCGGCATCACTTGACACAAAGGCGGCGGCAAAGCCAATGTCTTATCGCTTCGCTCCTCACCACACCGTCTTGAGCTTGGGTAGGGACGTAATATTTTTTTGCGCCCCTAAAACTCATACAACTTGTCTCACGACCTCAGAAGCGTGGGTCATCGTTTGATGTTTACGCTTTGGAAATCCTGCCCAAGTAGCTTTATATACGTAACCTTCGCGGGTTAACACTATATACTGACTACAAGGATTCTAGATCCCACCATAAGGCATTGTTTTAGCCATTCACTAACCATGAAACTTGAGGATATATATCAATTCTTTGAGAATCCTCCGCCAGCTTACCTCTGTCAGGAACTAGCAGTTTGTTACATTTTGGATATTTTGCTACAAGAGGAATCCTACGGTACCGAATTGATCCAGCGCCTGGAGACTGAATATCCGACCTATCGCCTTTCGGATACCGTACTTTATAGTGCGATCAAATTTCTCGAAGACCATAGGGCAATCAGTGGATATTGGAAAAAACTCGAAGGGCGGGGACGCCCCAGGCGGATGTACCAAGTTTCTCCTGAATGGCAAGTTCAAGCGCGGGATTTGGCTCGGCTTTGGCAAGACTACATACATCGGAGGACAAATTAACGAATAATAGAAAATGAATAAGTCTCCTCCAATCACACAGTAACTATGAGTTATGGATACTGCAATTCTGCCATCTACTTTGCTCTTAACCGTGTTGTTATCAATTGGGCTTTTGTTCTTTATTCGGGCTTCGACCAAAGACCGGACAGAAATAGCCCAATTGGTATCTGAGCAAGACGAAGCTACTCTAATGCCTCAATTACAAGAGTATTTTCGCTCCCGGTCATACCGAGTGGCAGCGGTAGACCGAGAAAAAAACCAAGTGACTTTTGAAGGCTTTGTGAAACCTAGCTGGTTTTTAGCAGTGTTTTTGACGCTGTTAGCTTCGACTGGTCTTGTTTGTCTATCACTTGTTTTGTCCCTGCTTGTGCCTCAATTCAGTACCCTTTTTGTGGGGATAGTGCTGCTGTCGCCTTTAAGTGGTCTTTTTTATTGGAAAAAAGCCGGAAGACTTGAGAAAGTGTTGCTCAAGCTGGAAGCAACCCCTAGCGAGCAACACTCATCAAGTGAAATCACTGTTATAGCCCATCGAGACGAAGTTTCAGAGTTACAGAGGGCACTACAGTTAAAAACTATTGAATAATTGTTAGTTTTTGTGACTAATTGTCACTAATATGGTCGGGGGAAATAAACCGTACTGGTGACGGTCGTCATTGGGCATTGGGCATTGGGCATTGGGCATTGGGCATTGGGCATTGGGCATTGGGCATTGGGCATTGGGCATTGGGCATTGGGCATGGCAAATAAAAAAATATTCAACCGTTAACCTTCAACCGTCAACCGTCACGCCTCAACCTTCAAGAACTTCAAGTTGGTTTGAGATGCAGGCTTCTGACCGAATTTTCCGGAAATAGACATTAGGGAGCCGAAAAAACAACTCATGAGATGTCAAATTTCCCTACGACACACATCGTAGGGAAAAGCTGAATCCCTTGATAGAGGGTATACAGAAATCCACCGGATCAGCGTGCAACTCCGCTCTCCCTTCTGGACACCTCTCGCTCTTTCCTGACTCCCTGATGTATCATTCAAACTAGCAATCAACCCAGACAAAACTTGGGTGGCTTGTAAAGAGTCGATTGTCTAGTGACTATGGACTAGCTTGACTGGCAAATATGCTACAAACCTAAAAAAAATGAAATTTCTGCATAACATGAGCAATTTTGCCAGTTAAATGATTGTCATAAGTCGCATTCAATGAGTAAGATAACCACTTAATGGTTCAACGACTAGCTAACGCTAGGGGTTCTTGACCAGCAGGAGCTTCTAAGACCCTCAGGCTGGGAAACAAGAAATGGTTCTCTTCAACGTATTGAGCACCAAACAGCCCTTTTTCTGCCCAAAAATAACGATCTGTTGTGTGTTCATTCCGCTTTACGAGTAGCAAGGCTGGTGGCGCGATTCCTTCAGCTTGAATGAATTTCCTCGCTGCTGTCACAGGTTTTTCTTCGCCACTTTCGATGCTATATTGAGGCACGTGTTCTAAAATGCGTCGTCCTTCCTGACGACGACGACTTTTCCGTTTCCGTCTCCTTGCCAACCTATTTTCCTCCTCTTTCAAGCTGTAGATTGTAGTTATAGCTACAAAATCCGTCGTAATTATATAATTTCTAGTTAAAAAAAGCAACAGTTTCTAAAGTATTGACACAATAAAATAATATTTTTTAACGTAGAGAAATCAAAAGTAGCAAAAGATATAATTTCTTGGTGCAAACCATTACTAAGAAGATTTAGTTAAGCTTTATTAAACGGGTGAGGGAAAAAGTAAGGACTTTCTTTCATCATCCCTCAAATTGTGTAATTCTGATCAAGATCTAAAAAATGTTAATGTCTACCAGTTCTGATTTTCTTGCTCTATGCCGAGAGCAAATAGCACTGCTGACCCAAGGACTGGGAGCATCCTTAAGTGTTGTGTACTTAACACAAGAATTGGTAGAGTCCTCAACAGGGGAGGCGAAACTGATTCCTGTGGTAGTCTACCCAGAGACGGCAATATTAGGGCAAGCAGAGGAGGCTGGGTCGGCGATAGCACCGAAGCAACTACAAGTTGGGAATGTTTTGGCATTACCCCAGCGTCAAGGAAAACTACTGACAGTAGGGTCGGACTCTCCTACCTCCTCAAAGGAGTATGGGACACCAGAGGAATACTTACTCAGTGGGAACCAAATTGTTTTGCCCCTGATTCATGAAGGTGTGATGATGGGGTTACTGGTGACAGGGAGGGAAGACCGGGGATGGAATGAACAGGAGCAAAGTCAAATTGAACGGATAGCCCAAACCCTAGCGATCGCCTGTATTTTAGATCAGCGGCGAGGATGGTTACAGCAGCAGTTACAGCAACAACAAATTTTGCAAGAACGACAACGGGATTTGCTAGATAACCTCTTGCACCAGTTTCGCAACCCGTTAACAGCATTACGGACTTTTGGTAAACTGCTGCTCAAGCGACTACGTTCACCAGACCCTAACCGAGATGTCGCTAGCAATATGATCCAGCAAAGCGATCGCCTCCAGGAACTGCTGCTACAGATTGAGCAAGTAATTGACTTGACAGAAGCGGATTTAGGGCTACTGTTACCGCAAAACGAAGTATTTGTAGAAGCAACTGTACAAAAAGAACCACTACCCGCTTTATTATTGCCAGGAACAGGAGATAAAGAAGTTGACTGTTCCTTGCCAGATTTGTTAAAACCATTGTTAATGTCAGCAAAGGCGATCGCACAGGAACGCAATTTGCAACTGATAGCTAAAACTAAGCGCAATTTACCGCTAGTACGCGCTAATATCAAAGCATTACAAGAGGTATTGACTAATATTATTGATAATGCGTTGAAATATACTCCGGCTGAAGGCAAGATTTTGATTCAGATAGGGCTAAAAAAAGCTAATTTGCAGGGAATTGCCATTAGTGACACAGGCCCTGGAATTCCACCACAAGATTTAGATCATCTCGGTGAACGCCATTATCGGGGTGTACAAGCGCAAACTGAAATTCCTGGTACGGGTTTAGGATTAGCGATCGCCAAACAATTAATCGAGCAGATGCAGGGAGAAATCGAAGTTTTCAGCCCTGCATTAAATTCCGCAATCACATCAGCAAATGCGCCAGGAACTACGTTTATTATTTGGTTACCAGAAGTTATACCAATTTGAAAAAAGAATGAGACAGATAGGGTAGGGGATCTAGGCCTTGCGCCCCTACAGATGATCGATGTGTTGCAAAGATTTTTTGAATTGGTATTAGTCATTAGTCATTAGTCCAGGACTTACGCACTAGGCTATTTGTGGAGATCGGGTATAGGGCATAGGGGATTGGTTAATTTTTTGGTGTCTATGTCCCATGCTCAACCCAAACCCTTAATTTAGAGTTACTCATGGGTAAGTCCTATGGTCATTGGTCATTGGTCAATTTGGCTTATTCACAAAGAACAACTGACAACTGTAGTTTAGTTGGGGGATAGGACTAAATTCGAGTTGAGGGTGATAGCCAAATCCTGATCAGGTCTGAGGACAAAGACTTCGGCTTTATTTTTCCGTAACAGGACACTTGCTAAAGCACCCGCAGCGGCACCACCCACAGGTTCTAAGACTTCAATTTTACGGTTTCCTGTAACCAATGCAATTAAAGTCGCAGCGCCTGCACCAATAGCTGCATCAGTTAAAATCTGACCAGTGTCGGCGCCCCTTGATATGGTTTCTGTTCTGGTAATTGTTTTAGAAGTGGCATTAATCGATTGTCGGCGACCAGAAGAAAATACTAATTCTTGTGCTACAAATCGCACACCTTTGTTACTGCGATTTTGATTTTCAGAACCACGGTTGAGATTTACAGGTTCTAGTCTGCCAACAACTTCAGTACCAGAGGGAATCAAAATATTTCGGTTTCTGTCGATAATATCGTTCGCTATTCTGAGCGTTAGGGCTGAACTTTCCCCAGGACTGACAACCACTTTCTCTTTTTCGTAAGTAACAGGTAATGTGACATTGACAGGAATGCTAATTACCCTGGGTTGATTAATGTTGTATTGGGCATTAGCAGGAGCAAAGGTAAACAAGGGGGTCATAGAACATGTGGCCATTGCCATTGTCATGAGTGCAGCAGTGCTTGATTTCCAGCGATGAAGGGGAGTCATGGGAGGGTTGACCTTTGTGTTGGTGATGTCTCTAATGACGGGGCTTGATTGATATAGTTTCTACAATTTATTCAATCTGCTAATAGGACTATTCCGAAGGTAAAGGAAGCTCTATAATTGGGAGGATATGCAATTTTTATTTAACATTTTTATACTGCTGATATCCTTACTTGAATAGGGGTAAATAAGATTTATGACGCCAATATTGCTGTCAAGATAAAAATGATGGACTGTAGTGCGGGCATCTTGCCCGCGTGAGCGAGACGCTCACACTACCAAAAATCCCTCAAAACAAAATTGACAGACTACTAGTCCACCAAGGTAACTTTACCAGGTAAAGCAGATTTTCAAATTCTCTGGAAAACCTATTCCTTCTCTTCTCTACGTTCCCTACAGGACGCTGCGCGTAAGCGGACCAACGACCAAAGCCGAACTTTCTCTGACATGAATTTCTACATCTCGTCGTCGCTGGGTAAACAAATCCGCGTCTTGGATATGACGGGGTGTGAGAAAATGAGCGACTTGGTTTGAAGACCCCCGCCAACCTTGGTTATCATTAAGTTCTGCAACATACAACCCATCAATCAACACATCAATCTGGTTGAGAACTTTATTAATCGCCCCACATGAATGCGATCGCAGCGGCGCGACAAATCGGTAGCACCGGGATTGTTTTAGCACCGATGGCTGCTTGTGCTACTGGAATTTGGGCGATCGCCCAGGCTGCAAATCTCGTGCAAACTGGACAATGTGAGCGGGTCATTGCTGGGGCTGTGGAAGCACCGATTACTCCCCTAAGTTTGACAGGATTTCAGCAGATGGGTGCTTTGGCAAAAACGGGGTCTTATCCCTTCGATTTGCACCGGGAAGGCTTGGTTTTGGGCGAAGGCGGTGCTGTGTTTATCCTGGAATCAGCAGAGTTGGCTAGGGAACGTGGGGCAAAGATTTATGGTGAGATTCTGGGTTTTAGCTTGACAAATGACGCATATCATAGTAATGTACCAGAACCAGAGGGGAGGAGTGCGATCGCCGCTATCAAGCAATGTCTCGCACGTAGTGGACTAACTCCAGCCGATATTGATTACATTCATGCTCACGGTACAGCTACTCTCCTCAATGACCGCATAGAGAGTATGGTGATACAGCGGTTATTTCCCCAAAAAGTGGCGATTAGTTCAACTAAGGGAAGCTCAGGGCATACCCTTGGAGCATCGGGAGCTTTGGGTGTAGCTTTTTCGCTCTTGGCTTTGCGAAATCAGATTTTACCACCTTGTGTGGGATTGCAGCAACCCGAATTTGATTTGGATCTGGTAATGGCTGCACGTCATAGTAAAATTCAGCGGGTGCTGTGTTTTAGTTTTGGCTTTGGCGGACAGAATGCGGTAATTGGTTTGAGTCTGTATAGAAAAGTTTAACTTGGTCTAAGTTAAACTTTTCTATACAAAACCTGAAGTCATACAGAAGGACGAAACTAGACTTGGAAGGCAGATCTAGTATTACAGCAATTTTCACTCATTTGAACCACAGATCTTCGTAGGGGCGCAAGGCCTTGCGCCCCAAAAGCGTGGTCTATTTACCTGAAAATGGCTGTAATTACAGTAATCGAGAAACTGTAAACATCCTTTTCCCAAACTTTACTGGGTTTTAGGCGATAAACTCGATGTCGAGAGAGGGAATAAATAAGGGGTTTTGAATGTTGGCGAATGCAGTGCCTTGGAATAACAAGTTACCAGTTGATGAGTTGTAGCTGAAATTGCTAAAGGAACTAGAGCCAAACCCTGATGTAGAAATCTGGATTTTGTCATTCTCAACAAAATTAAAGTCTGTGATGATATCAAATCCTTGAAATAGGCTGTTGAAGACAAATTTATCTGCACCAGTACCACCTGTCAAGGTGTCATTACCAAAGCCACCATTGAGGATGTCGGCACCGCCACCCCCGATTAAGGTGTCGTTACCGCTCTCGCCATTGAGGCTGTCATTGCCATCACCACCATTGAGGGAGTCATTTCCGTCGAAACCTAAGAGGGTGTCATTGCCATTACCACCATTGATGGTGTCATTGCCATCAATACCAGTGCCACCATCGATAAAGTCATTGCCATCACCACCATTGAGGATGTCGGCACCGCCACCCCCGATTAAGGTATCGTTACCGCTCTCGCCATTGAGGCTGTCATTGCCATTACCACCATTGAGGGAGTCATTTCCGTCGAAACCTAAGAGGGTGTCATTGCCATTACCACCATTGATGGTGTCATTGCCATCAATACCAGTGCCACCATCGATGAAGTCATTGCCATCACCACCATTGAGGATGTCGGCACCGCCACCCCCGATTAAGGTATTGTTACCACTGTTGCCGTTGATGACATTATCCTTGGCGTTACCGGTGCCGTTAATTGCGGCTACTCCTGTCAAAGTCAGGTTTTCTAAGTTAGGACTTAGAGTGTAGCTGACTGAAGCCAGGACTGTATCTACACCACCCAAAGCATCGCCAAATATTTCTGCGGCTACATCAAAAACGTTGTCTACGATGTAGGTGTCATCATTGTCACCGCCATCCATGTTATCGGCACCTGTACCCCCATCGAGGAAATCATTGCCATTACCACCTCTGAGTATATCGTTCCCGCTAAAGCCGTTGATGGTGGCTCTTGCGTGTATAGCGTGCTTAATTATTAATGAAAGTCGATTAAATTGCTTTAATAACAAGGCTTATAGGCGTTTATAATTTGATTTTTAGTAACAGTAGCTCAAATACAAAAAATAATGGCTTTTATCGGAGCCAGGCAAGGGTTTCAAACTTATTTTTTAACAAATTCAGCACGCTAAGTACGCAAGAACCCTCATTACATGGCTAAAACCTTAATTTTTGGTTGCAGTTGACCTAAGTCATAACGCCAAAATTATACCTTCTGGGACTTTTAAAACAACCTCTAACAGGCTTCTCCTGATCCAATACTGCGTAGGTTAAGAAAATCGCAAAGCGTGAAACCCTTGTAGAGACGTTACATGTAACGTCTCTACATTCGTTAACCGAGCAGTATTGTCTCCTGATCTATTCTTGGTGCAACTACAAGCTTATATTTTTAGGACTTACGCACTGTAAAAATTTGGCATGGTATGCTTTTAGCAAAATAAGTTGTTTCAGGCTTTGATTAATTATTACTTTGATGGTAAACAGACCCGCGTTTTCGGGGTTTAGCAATGCTAAACCCCTACGACATCTCTGGTTTTTTGCAGTCCATATTTTGTGTTTTTTGTCAATGCGTAAGTCCTAATTTTGTCTGAACTTAAGTGCAAAAGGTTGTCAAAATCACTTTAAGGAAATGTCCGCCCATTCATCTGCACCCCACCATAAGGACCTGGAACCGGGCGAGAATTTGACGGTTGCTGTTGTTCAATAGGCAACTGTTGCCAGCCATAATTGCCATATCCTACTGGCGTTGGAGGAGTTAAATTAGTAGAATTGGGACTCTGTATAGAGTCGGGGGAAATATTTATCGGTGCTGCAGAGATGCCAGTGTTATTTAAATTATTGTCAGAATTAGGAAACTGATTTGTTATGGGTGGTTGAATATAACCTGTTGCCCTATTTAACCCAGTATTAGCTGGTAAAGTCTGACTAGGTAAGTTATTATTCAGTGGCGTTACTGTAGATGAATTGTATAAAGCCGACCCCATCGTATTGATTTGATTATTTGTGGGAGTAGCAGTTGTACTATTGATAGTAGAGAGATTCTGCTGGGTTGCTCGGTTGATAGCTGTTTGTAAGGGACTGCTAGGGACTAAATTTTGACTTTTATCGCTTTGAGTAGCTAATCCGATTCTCCCATCTTCAGGGGTTTTTGCTGTCTGTTTGGGTTCAGATGATGACTGGTTATTATTATAATTCGTCCCAATCTGCATTAAATTTTCTGCTTGCTGGACAAACATATTTTGGTTCCCAGGTGCAGATGCGCTATTAACCATACCCAAACCAGAATTTGATTTGGTATCACTAGCCAAAGACTGTGGTTTATTAATTACACCCCCAAATAAGCTTTCGCTTTTTTTTGTTTGAGTATTGGTGTTGAAATTACTGACGATTACTGGCAGATTTTTTTTAGCAGCGTCATTCAACAGAACTGGTAAGTTATCAATATCGGCTGCAATGGCTTGATCTTCATCTGAAAGAGAGGAGTTAGCAAGTTTGGGTGAAGTATCTACCTTGTTTGGCTTGTAAGTGAAAAAATCTGGGTTTGACCAGTATTCCTGAATTATGAACCCCATCACCGATAAGAAAATGGCTGTTACCCAAAAACCAGGTTGCCCTAAATTCCATAATCTGGCTTTGAGATAGCGTAAGTAGGGAGGGGGATAACGACGATTGTGCATGAGTTGGGTATTTCAAACTTACTTGCTATGGACAAAACTTCCTGGAAATTCACAGCACCGACTACCAATGCTTGTATCTTCGTTTCCAGGGAAGATTTTCAGGAAAAATTCATGGTGACTTCATACTAGCTTCTCAAAATTTATTAGTCACTAAATATCACTAAATGTCACTAAATATTTTTATTTTTTGTTAGTCCCTAAAAAAATATTCTATTTGTAGGGGCGCAAGGCCTTGCGTCCGCATTACCGCTGGGCAATCCTGATTAATAAGAATACACCTGTTGCCAAGCCAAAAAAGTTGGGTAACCAAGCGCCAATGAAGGGAGAAAGGATACCAGCCTGTGCTAAGGCACCAGAAATCGATAAAAGTAAGTAGTAAGTGAAAATAACTACGACACTAATACCAAAACTGGTTCCCCGCCCAGTACGCTGAGGGATAGTACCCATAACGGAGCCTACCAAGCCAAATATTACACATATAAATGGAAAGGCGATTTTTTGCTGAATTCGCACTTCCAGTTTGCGAATTTTTTGGCGATCGCCACCCAAGCGTTCAATTTCTAGTTGTTCTAGGGCTTGGGAGATATTCATCTGGTCGTAATCACGGGTTTGTTCTGCCAAATTAAATGCTGTGCGTGGCAGTTGCATTTGATAATGTTTAAACTGGGCGATGTTGCGATAAGAGCGATCTGGTGCTACTACATAAATAGTACCATTAAACACATCCCAAGTGTTTTGAGAAACATTCCATTCTGCGGCTTCGGCGACTACAATTTGATTTGGTCCTTCGCGAGAACGGTCAATAATTGTCAAACCATTAAACCGTCTACCATCAAATTGGTCTGCGTAATACAACCGTGTCAAAATCTTTCTATTTTTACCATCCTTATCCTTCATTTCCCCCGTTTCTGGATAAATGAAGTTATCCTTTTTAACAGATGGCTTTTCTGATTTTATCGCTCGCTCCAAGGTGATCGCCGCCTGGTAATTTGCGGCTGGTGCAATATGTTCGGTAAACACAAATGTCAGCCCTGTGACTACCAAGCTTAACATTACAGCAGTTAGCACCATACGATAGACACTCACCCCACAGCCACGCAAAGCGATCAGTTCACTTTCACTAGAAAGACGACTGTAGGTCATCAACGCCGCCAACAATGTGGACATGGGGAAGGCATAAACGACAACATAGGGTAATTTTAATAAAAAAACCTGAAGGGCTACTGTTAGCGGTAGACCAGATTCTACAACTTTCCGTAACAACTCAAATAAGCTGTCAATTGCCAACACCACCGAGGTAAAAGCCCCAACACCAAACAAAAAAGGCGCGACTAATTGGATCGCTAAGTAGCGATCCATGATAGAAAAAGGTAGCAATGAATTCAGTGTGTAGAAAGGCTTCAACTGCTTAGAAAACATAAATAACTTGAAAAAATAAATATTGTTAACCAAAGACTTTGTCAAGAACTTCTATGGAAGTTAGTATCAAAATTCAATTTCCCATAGAAGTCTGACATAATTAGACCTGGAAATTATCACCTAAATAATATTGCCGCACGAGTGGGTTATTGTAGAGTTCATCAGCAGTACCAAAAGCGAGAATTTGCCCTTCACGCATGATATAAGCCCGATCTGTGATGGCGAGGGTTTCGCGGACATTATGATCTGTGATTAAAATTCCCATACCGCGATCGCGCAATCCGGCTACAATTTGCTGAATTTCCGCAACGGCTATGGGGTCAACTCCAGCAAAGGGTTCATCCAAAAGTAAAAATTTTGGCCCCTCTGTTCCCGCAGCTAAGGCTCTGGCTAATTCTGTCCGGCGTCGTTCACCACCAGAAAGTTGAATTCCTTTGCTGTGAGCCACTTTTTCTAAACGAAACTCCCGCAGTAAATTTTGGATTCGCCCTGACCACTCCCGAGGTGGTACATTAGTTTGTTCTAGCACTAATAGAATATTATCCCGGACTGAGAGTTGGCGAAACACACTGGGTTCCTGCGCTAGATAACCAATACCCAGTCGCGCTCTTTTGTGCATTGGCAAACTAGTAATATCGGTATTATCTAGCCAGACTTTTCCCTGATTGGGTTTTTCTAAACCTGTAGCAATGTAAAAGGTCGTCGTTTTACCAGCGCCATTGGGACCGAGTAAACCGACGACTTCCCCTTGGGAAACTGAAAGGCTGACGCGATTGACAATCTGTCGCTTACCATAAGATTTGTGAACATTTTCTAAGACAATTTTCACCAGAGCCGCCCTTTCTCAGTAATTAATGTTAATTAGAACGTTTGAAAGGTGGTGTCTGTGGGGCGGGTTTAGCAGCTTGTCCACCAGTATCTGAATCCTGCACCATGTAGATCGACTCTACCTGACGTTTGCCTTGGGGTAAAGCCACAAATCGCCCTTCATCAATCAGATAGGTAACTTTTTCCGCCCGCATACTATTACCACCTTGTTGTAAAATATAGACGTTACCACTGAAATCAATTCGGCGTTCTTTACTAAAGTATTGTGCTTGGGCGGCTGTTGCTTGTATCTGGCGAGCTGGATATAACATTTGGACGTTACCGCGAGCCGTTACCACTTGGTTTTTGGCGTCATATTCTTGCACATCGGCGCGGATGGTGAGCGGGCGATTTGCAGAAGATGTTTGTGCAGTTGCAGTTTGCACCTGGGGTGGAAGCACCATTGCGCCCAAGAGTGCAGCTGGTAGGGCGAAGGCTAATGCACAGCGACGTATCTGTGATTTGGGCAATTGATAGGAAGGTATCATAACAATTTCTAATTAATTTAGGATTTCAGCTTGTACTCTCATTATCCAGACATGAATATAAACTATCTGGATTGAAACTCCCCACGGATAAATCCGGGGGATTCTTAAGGAGTCCAAAAATGAACCCTTAAAGGCGTACTCAAAGCGCCTCTACTGACTCCTGCTAGGTCTAAGCCTAGAGTCGCCGCTACTTTACGTGCAACATTTGCAGCACCGTTACAATCAGCTTTGAATCGGATATTGATTTTCGCACCCGCTCTACTACTGGCTGAAACTAGTGACGCTTTCCCAAGTTGAAGGTTTCGCTACCAATCCTCTGAGATTAGCAAGCTTTCAAGGAAACCCATCAGGTAGCTCTGACAGCTATACAAGTCCGAGAGAATAAACCTAGATTCCCATTTGCCATTCCAGACAGCAAGTTCAATGTGCTACATCTGAGTCTTTTTTTTATTGACTAGGGAGTAGCAAAAAATACAGCAATTTTCATTTCTTTGAACCACAGATCCTTGTATGGGCGCAAGGCCTTGCGCCCCAAAAGCGTGGTCTATTTACCTGAAAATCATTGTAATATCTGTACCTCATTTACCTGCAATCTGCTGTAAATTCCCCAATATTTTGAATCAGTAGGGTGCGTCAGCAGTAATTAATCTCTTAGCAATTAGGGGTTTTTCTGACTGACGCACCCTACAAATTGGAGATTTTTAATTGTCAGTCGCCTACTGAGCTAGGACAATTCTAGGCAAAGGTAAGGTTTCATATTCACTGAGGTCATCTTCAGTGGAAATTTTATCTGGGCCGATTTGTTGTAGTGCAGTTAACAATGCTCCACTTTCCTGCAATAATTCTTCCAAATCAATGCCGCCGTAACTGGATGGATAACGACGCAGGCGATTGCGTCCTTCTCCCAGTAAAATTACTGCTCCTCGCCAGTTGCCATTACCCAAATGATACAGTGCCACAGCAATTTGCAAAATCCCTTGATAAAAGGATTTTTCCGGTTCGCTGGCTTCGATCCACAAGGCTTCTAAGGTATCATGACAGGCATAGAACTGTCCAGAATTAAACTGTTCTACGCCTTGCCAAAACTCTTGGGGCATGGTTTCGCTCATCCCATAGTATCCCGCACTTCTTTGATTGTTTCTAGAGAAATTTCTTGTTGGTCGCCTGCAAACTCATTGTCCGATGTCAGGAACAGCATACAATGGCATTCTTTACGCTCACGCATTGGTACACAGGGACAGTTCCAATATGCAGCGTTGACCTCAGCTTCTTTATCTTCGTAATGGCGACAGGGACACAAAGGCGCACCGAGATCATCTTTATGTTTGGCTAGTCCTTCAATGACGACTGCGGTAACAGAGGGTTCAGAACAGAAATAAGTTCCAGTACGCTTTGCGTATTGCTCAGAAAAATGCCGCATTGCCTCTAGGCTTTTATCGGTGGATTTTGTGTTAACTTCTGATGAGATCATTAAATCGGCCGCTCATAATTTAAACATTTCTTTGCATTGTACATCAGCCTTACTAGGCTATTACTGGGGGGATTTCCCCAACCTTAGCAGTTCAAAAGGAGTTACTTTTGCTCAAACGCTTGTATCTCTAGCTTGCTGGGAGCGAAAAAATCTGGGCAATCAACAAAGCTTAACTTATCAGAGCCATTGAAATTTTGAATACATTAAATTTGAATGGCTTATGAGGGTGGCTTTTGCAGTTGGAGTTCCAGTGCTGGTTCAGCTTGCAAAATTATGCCTGGGTAATCCCGATTGATGACTCCTGGTGCTGATGCTGAGGATATATTCTGCCACAAAAGCCAACGACTGCCCACTGTAAGGGAAGAGAGGCTCAAGGGGTTTGGCGTCAGCCAAATTAAGGGGTAGCTCTCAGGCACGGGTGTGCTAGTGTCTTGCTGGGGGGTGGTTGCTGCGAGGGTTTCTTTGACTAGGCGATCGCCTTTGACTAAACCTGTAGATGCTGTCCATAGTTGCACCTGCATCTGTTGTTTTTGTGTATAAAAATACAACGATGCTGCGGCAATAACTGCTTGTTCAAAGTTGTCTTCTGCCCAATTAGCAGCACTGTCTAGGGCAATAATTATCTCTTGTCCACCTGTAATAATTTCTAATTCCCGCACTCGTAATTCTCCGTAGCGGGCGCTGGTACGCCAGTGAATCAGACGGGTGGGATCTCCCAAGCGGTAAGGACGGAGCGATCGCACTAGTCCTGATGTAGCTGTCTGCAAGGGTCTACCACTCGGATCGCTATTATGACTATCTTCTTGCCCCATTTGATCGACTAGGGGACAATTAGCCAGGGGTAACACGGTAGGATAGACAATAGCCATTGCATTACATTCACGCTGACGGCGACACCAGAACAATCCCAAAGGCGCACCACTACCCAATTCGACTGTTTGCCAGCGATAGATACCCCGACGCTGGGTAGGATGGTGGTATACCCAACGGTAACTACCTTGGGGGGGAATTGTTTCTATGGCTTTTTGTACTGGTTTACCCAAAACGAAGGGTAGTAAATCCTGGATTTGCAACCAACTAACAGACTGCTGTGTTTGATTGTGGATTTCTAATTCTACCGTCAGTTCATCCCCCGCTGTCACTGGCCCAATGGGAAGCCGGTTGACAGATAAATTGAAGAGCGATCGCGGTGGTAAAATGGCGGCTACACTCAACAGGGCAAAACTGACTCCACTGATGGCGTATAGCCAGCCAGCCATTGTATTAATTGCTGCACCGAAAAAACTTATAGCTATTCCTGCTAAGACCCAACCGCTGTATGCAGGGGCACACGCGTGGGTTTCTAACCAGTTGATGGTGGGTTGGATAATTTTCATACTTTCCGTTCTAGCCCAACATCAGCAAAAGTGAAAGACTTCGCTTTCATCTAGATGAAAAGGTAAAAATATGACAATTACTAGCAATTTAAAACAACTCTATGAAACTGATGAAAATTTATGGTTAGAAGAAACCATTGAATTATTAAAACAAAAACAGTTCAATCAACTTGACTTAGAAAACTTAATTGAGGAATTAATCTGTTTGGGTAAAAGAGATTTAGCTAAAGCCAAAAGTTTTTTAAGACAAATTATTATTCATCTATTATTACTTCAATATTGGCAGGGAGAATATGAAATAAATTATCGTCATTGGATTGGAGAAATTAAAACCTTTAGATATGACTTAAATAATCATTTAACCACGAATTTAGTAAATAAGTTACAGGATGATTTAGAGAATATTTATCAAAGTGCGGTTGATTTTGTGCAAGTGAAAACTGATTTAACAATTTTTCCAGAGAAATGTCCTTACACTCTTGCAAAATTATTGGATGACAATTATTTACCTTAAATGAACCGTATTGGGGTAGGGTGCTTGACAGTTCGGGGTTGAACGGTTCCTTCGCAATACTCGCATATATATCCATACATATACTTAACCCTCAAGCTTATAGCATTTCCTAATCACATGAGGTACATCAGAGCAAGCTCCTCGCTTGCTCTTAGGGGCTTGGGGTTCCTGTACCTCACTTGAGAGAGAAACGCTATAGTGACTTTATAAACAAAGCTAAAATTTTTGATATCGCTGGGAAATTTTTAATTCAAATCAGGCGTATAATATAAATATTATCTATAAAAATTCTGCCTTTGCTATGAATTCAGGTATTGAATTTAATCATCAACATTTAAAGATAAATAAAGTGGTTTTGCTGGATAAAGCACAAATATCACTTGATAGTCTACCAAGTCAAGAGCAAGAGAAAGTCATTCGTGCTATCAATAGTTTAGAAGAATTCCCTAATTGTTCACAAATTCAGATTCACCAATTGAAATCCATTTCAAATTATTTCATGGCACGTGCTGGTATATATAGGATTATTTTTGATTTTCAACCAGGGGAATTAAAAATCGTTGATATAGTTAATCACGAGCGTCTTGAAATACTATATAGCTCATTACAAGAGGCTGAAAGATGATTTATAAAGTAAACCTGAAATTTAAATACTGTTGTTCCAGTATTCTAAACCAGTCAAAATTATATCTTCTAGCCACTGCTTGAAACGTTCTATTAAATTCTCTTCTTCATCTGCGTAAGAAAACTGGAATGGAGAATCTGCTAAAGACTGAATATCACTGATATTGCGTTCACCCTGTTCAGAATCATCTCTATGGTAAGCACATGCAGTACAAACAAGTAACCCTCTGTATTCATGTCCGAGAACATGGAATGAAAGCAGAAGCGTTGTTGATGTTTCCACATTAATAACTAATTGAATCCAAGTGTGGTAGTTCCGAAGATTGGCGAAATACCCCAATTGTTTAGCCGTCTCCACCACTTGGTAGCGATGATAATATGATCGAGGGTCCTCAACACGAGCAGCAACTGTAAAAACTTCTGCATTACTTACAAAGTTCTGGACAGATAACTTGATTTCCTCAGCTACTTCTTCCAAGCGTAAGACAGCTATATCAAATAAATTTGCAGCAAAGCTTTCAGCCTTATTGCACCTCTCTTGAATAGAAGCTGATTGATTTTGTTTCAATTTATCAGCGATAGCGGAAATAATAACTTGAGTTCGTCGTGCTTCTGACAAAACTTGTTCTGATAAACCAAGGCTTCTCAGAAAAGCTTGTTTTTGGCTCTTAGCAAAGAGATTAATTAAATTGGATAGGTCGCCTTGATCTGCTTTTTCTAAGGCTGTGATGTAAACTGCTCGATCATCACGGGTAAGCACTAAAGGAAACCAACTAGCTTGGATAAAGACCAAACTCGCTAGACAACGAGCAACACGACCATTTCCGTCTTGAAATGGATGAATTTGTGTAAATCGATGGTGCAACCATGCTGATTCTATCTCAGGGGGAACTTTTTGATCGCGATGTTGATGATGTAGGGTAATCAATGAGTCCATCTCGGATGCAACTTGTTCAGGAGGACAATACTCATGAACAGTGTCATCTAGTCGCAAAGGATTGTTGGGTTGACGCTTCCAGTCACCCTTTATCAAAGAGACACGAAATATTTCTTTTGTAAGTGGATTTAACGCTTCTGTACTGTCTTGACTCTGAGTTAAGAGTTGATGTAACTGCTTTATATAAGAGGTTGATAATGTTCTTTGTCCACCGACAAAATCGAATAATCCTTCAATTGCAGCTTCTTGATCTTTAATCAGAGAAACTACCTGTTTGACTGGACGATCTGTAGCTCCATGCGGGATTAATGCTTCATTGATCCCTTGTTCAATCAACAGGCGAGTAACGCCACGATCTATGGTGTACAAACGCTCAATTATGCCAGTTTCAATCGCGATCTCTCTACGTAGTTTATCATTGAAAGTTTGAAACTCACCAGACGCACGCAGACGATCTGCTTGCTCGTTCCAAACAGTTACTAAAGGTGGTAACTCAGAACTTGCCAATTTCTGCCAGTCTGATGGTAGATCTTCTATCGGTTGCCATAGCATAAATATCTATATTTGTCATTTGTCTTTGGTAACTAAACCTCGTCCATTTTGAAACCCGGAGTAGTGCGGGCATCTTGCCCGCTACTACTGCAGCCAACTATATTTGAGTAATTTCGCCCAGAGCGTCATGAATCACCTCATCGCTAACACCATGACGTTTCAAGCTAGCTATCAGTGCTGAGACAGTATCACCCTCTAGTCGCTCAAGATCTGCTCGCAATCCTTGTCCAATATAAGCGCGAACTAAGGGCTGATAGCCAGAAAATCCCAACAATGGTGCTATTCGCTTTAAATCTTCAATCACATCTTCGGGAATGCGAATTGTGATTGTCGTCATCGGACGATTTTTATCTAATCGCTTTTTTAGTGCCTCAGCTTTCATAATATTCTCGCTCCTTGCGTGTTGCTTTACGAGCTGAAACATAATTTATAAAGTAAACCTTAAATTGTAGGGTGCGTTACTAAAATTCGTCAATCGTCTTATGCGGTTGGTGCTATATACGTCCAACAATGACTTCTAGTATTTCAAAATCAATATGACATCGCTGGGATTTACTTGAGTTTAACATTAAAAGTATTGGAAGATGCCCAGATGGTGCTGTCCGTGAGTAGTGAATATCAGAGTAGTATACCCAATCTCCTTCTTTACGCCAGCCAACTTCATCACCAAATTTTTCCTGTATTTCCTCACTATTATAAGTGGTATCAGAGCCACCACCAAGACGTTTCCAAATGCGTTTTTGAACACTAAACCCAAACCTCCCATTGCTATACTTTAACCAGAGTTTATTGATATTATTGAAATCTTTTCTGGGAAGAACTCGAATATGTTCAACACTAAAAACATTTTCAAAATAAGTTCTTCTATATAGTGAATCTTCAGGTAACTCCTTATGAGATATCACATAGATTATCTTTGCCGTTTCTAAATCAGCTTCTTGCCACTTTCTAGCTTGAAGTAATTTTTCTAGTTTCTGATAATACCCGGATACTGCTTCAGTAAAATATTTAGAAGAAGTATGACTATAAGCTGTAGCACTATTGACAACTTCTCTTGCCACTTCAGTTTCATCATTAGTTTTTGTAGTGTTAGTAGTAAAATATTTTTTCCATATAAAAAGCTTTTTTCTAACCTTGGGCTTTTTACGGGCTTCTTCTGCTAATTCAGTTGCAATTTCTGTTTTAGCGTCTTCTTCACTATAACCCTGATTTTTTAGTTCAGTTATTAACTCACGAATTTCTTGAGCAATTTCTGAAAAATCTTGATTTATGTTAATAAAATCTCCATATATCTCTATTTGATCACCATTAATATTAATATTTTCGTTGTAATTACCTTCTGTATAGATATTGCGAGGTTCATTGATATCATCGTCTATTGAGCTTTCATCTAAACTATTTTGCTTATGTCTAGCTCTTGAAATATATAAATAGAAACCTAATCCAAATATGAGTATAGCTAGTACGCCGAAAAAAATAGCAAAAATCATCTGATAATTTGCTAAAACATAGTCGATTATTTTTTTTAATAAATTAAGAATAGTTACGTATACAGCCCTAACTAAAGCTATGCTAAACAAACTGTATATTAACTTCTCTACCAACGAAAGCTGATTGATCAGAAGATAGAACTCTCTCAATATTTGCTTTATTGGAATTTTCATATTTCAACTTCTGATCAGTGCTTTATCGCCTAGGAGGAATTGACAGTTTAAAATGGCAGAGGAATACCTAATGAAGCAAACACTAATTTAATCACATCTAGTGTAGCTTCTCCTATGACAGCACTTGCAGCAGCATCACGTATAGTTTGCCCTAATTTAACAAGTTTACCTTTAGCTTTGGGGTTATTTTGAACTTCATTTGCCCAATCTTTAGCTACCTTCTGTTGAGCATCTTGGCGATTATAGCCCTGATTTTCTAGCTGACATAATAACTCTTCTATTTGTCTAGCAGCTTGAGATAAATCCTGACTTATATTTATGTAATTACCGTGTACTTGTAAATAATTACCTTCAATAGAAATAGATTTGTTAAAGTTACCATTTGCCCCTAAATATATGTTGTACGTGTTATTTCGGTCTGTGTCGCTCATAGAACTTCGTGGGATGTGGGAAACTCAGTCACTTTAGTGCTGAGAGGGAAACGACTCGGCGGTTTTAACCGCAGTCAATCTTTATTCATTACCGCCTTGGGGTTGTTTAATTTGGTGTGCTTTTGTATTGCACTTTCAATGGGACAATTACCATTTCAAATTTTGCAACCCTGTACGCATAATGTTTTGCTCCGAGGAGCCACCCTTTCGGGGTAAAGTTAGCTTCTCCTAAGAGGAGACGCTACGCGAACGACCAGTTATAAGAGCTTTTTAGGCTTGCAACACTGTTCCAGTGACCTTAGAACTGTTTAATCACAAGCGACAGAGCAGGGAACTAGCTTCGCATTCCGAGGTGTCGTGACTCAAATAACGGCTACCCTTCTCTTCTCTACGAGAGGCTGCGCCAACGAGACGCTGACGCGAACGACTACGCTCAGGGTGGTCTGGTCAGCACATCTTGCTTGATTTCTCTTACAAGCTCAGTCCCTTTAGGGCTGGGTTGCTGACATAAGAAACTCTAGATTTATTATGTTTGCGAATCAAATTTACTGACTCGCTTAAAACGGAATAATGAATTTATACTAGCTTATAATATCAGATTTAACTACTACAGTAGTACTTGATGCAAAAAGCCCGCTAATGCGGGCTTTTTAATTATGGCTTGACTTACTTACCGTTTCGCCAATTTCTTCGCCATCTTCCGCAGACGAATTGACTGGGGTGTAACTTCCACCAATTCATCAGGGCCAATGTATTCCAAAGCCCGTTCCAAGCTCATGTCTATTGGCGCTTGTAACTGAACTAGTTCATCACCACCAGCAGCGCGGTGGTTGGTTAACTGCTTGGTTTTACAAACATTCAGTTCCAAGTCTTGAGGACGATTGTGTTCTCCCACAATCATACCTCTGTAAACTTTAGTACCTGGAGTGATGAAGAATGAGCCTCTATCTTCGCAGTTTTTCATGGCGTAGAAGGTAGAAACCCCTTCTTCAAAGGAGATTAAAACGCCTTTGTTCCGGGCTTCAATATCGCCAGAAAGTTGACGATAATCTAAAAAGCTGTGGTTCATGATTCCTTCACCACGG
This sequence comes from Gloeotrichia echinulata CP02, assembly GCA_038087035.1. Taxonomy (NCBI): domain Bacteria; kingdom Bacillati; phylum Cyanobacteriota; class Cyanophyceae; order Nostocales; family Gloeotrichiaceae; genus Gloeotrichia; species Gloeotrichia echinulata. The sequence goes on from CP051187.1 coordinate 2,795,142, forward strand.
GTCATCCGCATGAATTCACCCCGGAAACCAATCAAACCACGGGCGGGAATGACGAACTCTAGCTGGGTGCGATCGCCACTACCTGGTTGCATATCTTGCATTTCGCCTTTGCGTTGTCCTAGGCGTTCAATACAGCTACCGACGGAATCAGCAGGAACGTCTAACACCAGAAGTTCATAAGGTTCACAAGGTTGACCGTTCATTTCTCGGTAAATTACTTGTGGTTGGGATACTTGAAACTCGAAACCTTCCCGGCGCATGGTTTCGATTAAGATACCCAGGTGTAGTTCTCCACGACCACAAACTTGGAATTTATCGGGAGAATCGGTTTCTTCTACCCGCAAGGCGACGTTGGTTTCTAGTTCGCGAAATAGGCGATCGCGTACTTGTCTGGATGTCACCAATTTACCTTCTTGACCTGCAAAGGGTGAATCATTTACCCAGAAGGTCATTTGTAAGGTTGGCTCATCTACTTTAATTAGTGGTAAGGCTTGGGGTTCGTTGGGGTCTGTAATTGTTTCGCCAATATAAGCATCAGCGAAACCAGCCACGGCGACTATATAGCCGGCGGTGGCTTCTTCCATTTCTACGCGCTTTAGCCCTTCAAAGCCCATCAACTTGGTAATTTTACCCTTGACAATGCTGCCATTTTCTGTAACTAAAGCTGCTTGCTGTCCGGCGCGGATGGTACCGTTGTGAATTCTGCCAATGACAATTCGTCCCAGGTATTCAGAATAATCTAGGGTTGTGACTTGTAATTGCAGGGGCTTGTTGATGTCGCCTACTGGTGGTGGAACGTGTTGCAAAATCGCATTAAACAGAGGTTGCATGTCTACCGCTTCTGCTTCCATGCTTTCTTTGGCATAACCGCCCATCCCGGAGGCGAACAGATAGGTAAAATCACACTGGTCTTCATCTGCTCCTAATTCCAAGAACAGATCTAAAACTTTATCAACAGCAACGTGGGGGTCAGCTTTGGCGCGGTCGATTTTGTTGATGACCACGATGGGACGCAGCCCTTTTTCCAAAGCTTTTTTTAGTACAAAGCGTGTTTGGGGCATGGGGCCTTCATTAGCATCGACAATCAGAAGACATCCGTCAACCATGCCGAGTACCCGTTCTACTTCACCACCAAAATCCGCGTGTCCTGGTGTGTCAACAATATTGATCAGTGTTTCTTTGTAGCGAACGGCTGTATTTTTCGAGAGAATTGTAATTCCCCGTTCTCGTTCCAAGGCGTTGGAGTCCATGACGCAATCCGGAACGTCTTCCCCTTCTCGGAAAATGCCGGATTGTTTGAGGAGTGCATCAACCAGAGTGGTTTTGCCGTGGTCAACGTGGGCAATAATGGCGACGTTACGAATTGGGAGCGTCATAGAAACTTTTTGCGAACTCTAGAGGGATATGTAGATTTACAAGTGACACTCCTACACCAATTGCAAGCAATGTGGTGTAGGCTTCCGAGTCCTGTTAAGGATATCAGGAACTTCTTTCGTGGTACTCCATTTTTCCCACCACAGCATTTTATAGTGAGGTACGTGCCCTGCCCCACTCTTGGTCTTAAAAAAATTCCAAGTTCAAACTAGTTTCCTTGAAAATTTTACTTACAGGAGGCAGCAAAGCATACACGGTTGCATTTCCCTATAAAACCCCATATTTTCAGTTTTCTTGGCGCAGCCTCTCCCTTTGCGAGAAGGTACTATGTTAGACCAGCATTTTAGGCTTTGTCGTCACTGAATATATTCTAGCAAGAAGTGATTACCTATCTCAAGATATTGATAAAAACTCAACTGCCCTCTAATCTGTTTTACCTGGGGTAAAAAACAATTAGAGGGCGTCTCGTTTTTATCCCGTCATTCATCCCACACCAACTTCGGGTATGGTGTGGGGCTTCTGCCGGGTTAAGCTAAATGCTAGGATGCTAGGCATTTCTAACAGAATTGGGGGTGAACAGCAAATTCTGTAAAGAACCTTTAACAATTCTAGCTTAATCTACACAATTCCAGACCATTTTTTACCTGCTTCCCCAGAAGAAAATTAGGCTGGCTGGAATTTCGATTTCGCTGTGAGATATTCATGCCGTAATAACTCTAGGTTTTTGGTGGATATCGCAAATTTAATTACCCGTACCAATTGCCCCCAAGTGTAGAGTTGGCAGATATTAGCCGATTCCGAAAATTTTTGTTGGTAAAATTTGTGCCAAAAATCCGGCGCTAGCTTGGTTTGGCTTTTATGCCACCGCTTGCGCCAGCGCACAAAATCTTGTGCTGTGGGTGGTTCGACTTCTATGATTGGCGGTAAATCGGCATAACTGACGAACCTGACCAAGTTTTTGGCAATTACCAGAATGACGTTAGGCCACAGCCGAATTTCTTTGATTTGCTCGACTTTAATCTTCAGGAGTAACGCTACTGCTTCAGGCGTCACAAATCTTGCCAAAGGATGAGCTGGTTTTGATTGAGAATCTTGTGGCGATTGTGGCTGTGGTGTTGGTATCATAGTAGATGCGGAATTTCGTAGATGCGGGATTTCGTAGATTTGTCTCACAGATTCAGATTTTGTGAGACTATATGTTTACTTGGCAATCGCTTCAGTTTGCGAGACCAAAGCGATTGCTTTTAATCATAAAAATATTTTAGCTGAAATACCGGCGGATTGTCAAGCATGGGATTAGTTAGATTACGGATTCGAGAGTTTGCTGCCAAAGAGGGGTGGACTCTGAAGGAAGTCTCTGAACGCTCAGGAGTCCCGTACGGTACCATTAAAACCTATGCTGTGTCTCCAGGAATGGTAATGGCTGACCTAACTGCATTACGGAAGCTGGCGCGGACTTTTGATATTATGATTGAAGACCTATTTGATGTAATCGAAGAATAGGCGGATGATCTGAGGTTTTTAACGCAGAGGGACGACGCAGAGGCTGAGAAATTTCAACCTCTACGAATTAATGAAATCCTGTATTAAGACATTTATTTATACTGTTGATATAGACTTGCTTAGGCGCAGTTGCTCGTAATATGCCACAATTGATACAAATTTTGTGCAGTAGCGAACAATGGCTTGGGTATCAGGTTTTTGCATCGGGATATCAAGCCGCAAAATATTATGTTACTTGCTGGTAAATCAGCATCTGTCTGAAGTGATTTTGGCATAGCGTGGGAATCTTTCCAAAATCTCACTCAAAGACATGCACAGATTGTAACTGATTGTTTGCGTAAATGCTAGTAAAGCAGTAAAATTGCAGAACCTTTATTAATGAATGGGCAACTCTAGAAGTAGACTCAACAGATAATAAAGTTGTTTTTATTGCTTGTGACTATTTTTGCATAATTCTGATAGAATATCCATCTTAGTATGTCCAACAGAGAACCGTGGCTAGCCGTAAATTTATCATGGATATTTCCTGGGCTAGGGCAAATATATTCAGGAAAAAAAACTAAGGGATATTTTTTAATATTTATTTGTATTGCACTACAGATACTTGGATTTTGGCTAATAATAAATCCTACAGGAGATATTAGAATTGGCGCTTGTCTAATAGTAATTTCTATCTTTATCTGGTTTTGGAATCTTTTTGACGCTTATAGTGTTGCGCGAAGTCAAAATACTGATGAATTTGAGTTCTTACGCCAGATGAGTAAAGATCCTTGGCTAGCTATGTTGCTGACACGGTTTCTAGGAATAGGTTACTTCTACATTGGCAAGTTTTTCTTGGGCGTATTTGCCATATTCGTGATAATTGGTTCTGCCAGATTTTCACCATTACTATTACCAATTGTTTCTGGGATTTTTTCCTATATTGCATATATCTTTTCACCAGGGCATCGTCACTGGTCGAAAAATATGGCATTGCTGATTGCCATATTAATAATAATATCAGGTTTATTATCGTCTGGGTTTGTATTTTCGTTAAGAGCATACGTAATTGAATCTAGATGGATACCTTCGGGAGCAATGGAACCGACTCTACAAGGTTCTCCAAACCAAGAAAATGCAGATAAGATATTAGTTAATAAGTTCAGTTATCGGTTTGAAAATCCTAAACGCGGTGATATTATAGTATTTCTCCCTAATGAAGAACTACAAAAAGAACAATATAAAGATGCTTTTATTAAGCGAATAGTTGGATTACCTGGCGAAAAAGTACAATTAAAGAAAGGGTTGGTTTATATCGACAACCAACCCCTATCAGAGAAGAAATACCTCACCTCTAAGCAGCGAACTTTAATTGATATTTGCACAGCAGGAACTCAGCCGCCTTACTTATCAAAACCAGTCACGATACCAGCAGAATCATATTTAGTGCTAGGTGATAACCGGAACAGTAGCTACGATGGTCGTTGCTGGGGAGTGGTACCCCGAAATCTGATTATTGGTAAAGCCTACAAAAGATGGTTCCCTTTCAATCGTATAGCTTCTCTGGAATAGAACTGCGATAGCAAAGTCAACCGTCAACGTTTTGCTAATTCTGGAGTGCGTCCCTTTAAACCAATCATCAACTTGAGTGTAAATAATTTGAGTGCTGGTACTCGGCGCATAATCCATAGACCCAAGCGACGAACAATTAACAGGGGTAAGAAGTTGTTAGAAAATATCCGATCTAGCAAATCTGTGAAACCTAAAATTACTAGGTTCTCGCGTTGGCGCCAGCGTTCATAGTGTTTAAGTATCTGAATATTACCAATATCTTTACCTGCTTTGTTCGCTGTTTCTAGCACTTGTGCTAAAGCAGCTGCATCTCGAATTCCCAGATTTAAACCTTGTCCGCCGACAGGATGACAATTGTGTGCTGCATCTCCAATTAATGCTAATCGGGGGAGAACATAGCGATCACTTTGCATCAATTGTACAGGAAATATAAAGCGATCGCCTAATAATTCTAATTTACCCATCTGACTCCCATAACGCCGGGTGAGTTCTGCCAAAAATTGCTGATCATCTAACTCACATAAGGCTTTGGCTTCGGCGTGGGGTGCTGTCCACACAATTCGGCAACGGTTCTCTGGCAATGGTAAAATCGCAAAGGGTCCACTAGTCCAAAATCTTTCGTAGGCGGTGTCATTGTGGGGTTTTTCTGGTTTGACAAATGCTACAATACATGATTGCCAATATTTCCAGCCCAAGGTTTTAATTCCCGCTGCTTGGCGAATGGGCGATCGCGAGCCATCGGCGGCTACAATTAATTTGCTGCGGACTGTCCTGATATCTCCAGCTACTTTAATGTCTATGGCTGCTATATCCTGGTGGTACTGAGTATTTACCACCTCAGCCGGACAGAGATAAGTTACATTAGAACAGCTTTGGACAAACTCTTGCAAAGGCGCCAACAAAGCTTGATGTTCCGCCACATAACCCAACTCTGGGGTATTTAAATCTGTGGTTTGAAATTCCACCACTTCGGGGTAATCGGCGTCAGAAAGGCGAACATGCTTATATTTGGCAATTTGCGGTAATATTTTATCCCAAATACCAATACCCTGATAAATCAGCGCCGAAAGCATGTGAATTGCGTAGGCTTGTCCCTTGGCTACCGCTGCTGATGCTACTTTGGCCTCAATCAGCAATATACTCAAGCTAGAATCTTGTAAAGCAGCAGCCAGGGTTAAGCCCACAATTGAGCCGCCGACAATCACCAAATCATAGTCATATCCCCCCTTGTCTGTTGGTGCTGGGGGAGAGTCGAAGGTTTGCAAAAGCTGTGTTAGCGGCATTGTTAAGATAAATTACAGCGTTTTAACTATTATTGTGACGCGATCGCCTGCTCTAGAGCAAGTTAATCGCGGCCAAAATTGCAAAACCCCACTGATCACACAGAAGCACAGCAGGGCTTGTACCCCAAAAATCTAAAATCCAAAACTTGTACTGAGCGAAGTCGAAGTATCCAAAATCTAAAATTCGGAGGGTCAGTACCAATAACTTCGGGCTATGTCTTGAGTTTCTCGCTGCTGACGCACCCTACGATTGTATATTTTTTTATTTATCAGTCCCTAAGTAGGTAATTTTTTTTATTCTGAGTGTTTGTTTGTAGTTGCGCTTTAGCGCATTTTCTCTTAAGAGCGCTAAAGCGCAACTACAAACAAGCCATCAAAACTAATGATATGGAGTACTAATTAGCTGGCGACGACTTGAATATCGATTTGGGCTGTAACTTCTGAATGCAGCTTAATTTCGGCTTTGTAAGTACCAAGGTGGTTAATATCGGGAATGGTAATACCACGGCGATCCACTTCTTGATTTGTCGCTGCTTGAATTGCATCTGCAACGTCTTGGGCGGTGACAGTACCGAAAATGGCTTCGTTTTCACCGACTTGCTTGGCAATTGTCAAACTAGCAACTTTTTCCAGAGCTGCTTTTTGCTCTAAAGCTTGTTCTCTGAGGTCTAATTGGCGTTGACGCTCTTGCTCGCGACGGCGTTCTACTTGTTTGAGAATACCGGGAGTAGCATGGGTTGCCAATTTTTGGGGAATCAGGTAATTGCGAGCATAGCCGGGAGCTACTTCTACCAAGTCGCCCAATTTACCCAGCTTGGTAATATCCTGATTTAACACTAACTGCACACGTTTCGCCATCGTTTTCGTTTTTCCTGTAAAATCTGATTATCTTCGGTTTGGGCAGTATAGCTACTTTATCCCAAGCATCGTTGCCTATACCCAAAGCTTACAGATCCTAGCGAAAGGCAGGGGGCGATCGCAAGTATTAGCTGCCAGAATTATCAACGGGCGTTATTGCGGGTCTTTGAACCTACATTCCGCACCCTAGGGACTTCTATAGGACTTACGCACTGTACAAATTTGGTATGGTATGCTTTTACCAAAATACGTTGTTTCAGGCTTTGATTAATTATTACTTTGATGGTAAACAGACCCGCGTTGTAAGGGTTTAGCAATGCTAAACCCCTACGACATCTCCGGTTTTTTGGCAGCCCATATTTTGTGTTTTTTGTCAATGCGTAAGTCCTATTCTAAATAAAAAACTCCATCCCCTTGCTCCCCCTGAGCTTGCCGAAAGGCATCGGAAGGGGATAGATAAACCGCCGACTTCCTATGATATTCCTGACAGGTATATTTGACTTTTTCTATTTAGATAAACTCCAGATAATTAATCACCCATTTTTCTAATTTGGGTAAAATAAGGGCGGGGTAATCCTTCCGCGAATCGCTAAAACTTGCAAGCGAATATCGACATCATCGTATCGATAGTTACAGCTTCATAGAGAAATGGTAAAACTAACTTAAAATGGGGCAAAGATTAAAGATTTGATCAAATATGGACTATTTGTAGAGCAAACACGAGATAACTAAAGATAGTTCCATTTTTGGTGACAATTCTCTAGTTCTGCTATGACATATTCCGTCAGAATTGCCGATATGCCTCTGACTGAGCGTCCGCGTGAGCGGTTAATGGCTCATGGTCCAAAAGTTTTAGCCACAGCTGAGTTAATTGCAATTCTGCTAGGCACCGGTCAAGGGCCAGGAAAACTATCTGCGGTGGGTTTAGGGCAATATATTTTAAGCGAATTGGGCAAACACCACCGCGACCCCTTGGCAATTCTACGAGAAGCTAGCCCCGCCGAGTTAATGCAAATTCCTGGGATAGGTCCTGCAAAGGCAACTACCATCTTAGCAGCAATTGAATTGGGTAAACGCGCCTTTCAATCTCGTCCAGATGGTACAGCTATTGATAGTCCTGCAGCCGCTGCAGCCGCCCTCAGTCAAGATTTGATGTGGCAAACAAAAGAAAGATTTGCCGTGGTGCTGTTGGATGTAAAGAATCGCTTATTGGGCACCCAAGTAATTAGCATTGGCACCGCCACCGAAACCCTGGCTTCTCCCCGGGAAATTTTTCGCGAAGTCATTCGTCAAGGAGCTGCACAAGTCATAGTAGCACATAACCATCCTTCTGGTAACATCGAACCCAGTCCTGAAGATATACAATTGACGCGCCAATTGTTAGCAGGGGCAGATTTTTTAGGCGTTCCCCTGTTAGATCATCTGATTTTGGGTAATGGTAATCACCAGAGTTTGCGCGAAATTACCACCTTATGGGAAGAGCATCCCCAGGGGGATTGAAGAGGATGGGGGACTTCCCTCACCAAGATGTTCGGTGATCAGTTGACAGTCAGCAGTGGAAAATTGAAAGTAAAGTTATGCTATGAGTAACTATCAACTATTAACTATTATGAAAGCAATTGAAATCACTGCCACAATTAATGAAAGTGGACAACTTACATTAGATCAATCCCTAGGAGTGATTAAACCTCAGCGCGTTCGCGTTATCGTCTTACTTGCGGAAGATGAAGAAACTGACCCAGATGAAACACCGACAGAAATAGTTATAGAAGGCATTCGGCAAGGTTTACATGAAGCTTTAACAGGCAAAACTATACCCCTATCAGAAATGTGGGAAAATGTGGGAATGAAATAATTGAAGGGGCGATCGCACAATATGAACAAGAAATGCAAATAGCGGATAACTCAAATTAACACTTGACAACCACTAATAAAAAAATAGTCCTATTATTTGATTTTTGAAATATACGTAGGCTAGGCAATACCAAGTAAAACCTGCGTGTGGTTGGCTACGTATATTTAGATTTTTTGAAAATTCAAATATGATTCCTATATGACAAATGCTGCCGTCCTCACCTGATAAAATAATAGACAGGATTAGTAGGAATCTTTCACTAACCTCACCCTTCAAGGGTGAGGATTGTCTAAACCAATTTAGACAACGCAAGAGGTGAATACCGCATTGAGACACAGGTTGGCACGCACTTCCAGATACTTCCCTAGTCTGGACTATCTGCAAGCCTAATTGGTTAGGCGTTGCGTAAAGGCAAGATATCTTATCTGTGTTGCGGGAAGGGACTTAAACAGGTTTTGCTGGCTTCCTGGGCTTATCGCCATTTAAAAAACCAGTCCCCGTCAGGGGTTTGTAAAGCCGTCCTAGAAGGACGGGGTTTCTACCCATTTTTCTGATGACTGAGCAACTTGATGCTGAAACCAAGTCAGCTGAATCTCAGGAAGTCCATGAAACGACTACAGGTATGATTACCAAGTCGGGTGGTGATTCCTGGCAAAACCGCATAGCTGGGGCTTGGAATCAGGCGACTGGGCAATTGACAAAACTTTTACCCGTAGACCAATTAGCACAGACGGTTATTAGATGGTTTAGCGTCAGCGAAGACCAGGTAGCAGAGATTTTGGAGACAGTCCGGGCTGAATTACCGACCACAGAAGCTCTGCTGATTGGTAAGCCCCAAGCAGGGAAAAGTTCAATTGTGCGGGGTTTGACTGGTGTTTCCGCCGAGATTGTCGGTCAGGGATTTCGTCCCCACACGCAGCATACACAACGCTACGCCTATCCTTCCTCAGACCTACCTTTACTAATTTTTACTGATACGGTAGGATTGGGAGATGTGAATCAGGATACACAGACAATTATTCAGGAGTTGGTGGGAGATTTACAACAGTCGAGTCGCCGCGCCAGAGTCTTGATTTTGACTGTGAAAATCAATGATTTCGCCACAGAGACCCTGCGACAAATTGCTCAACAGTTGCGTCAGAAATATCCAGATATTCCCTGTTTGCTGGCGGTTACGTGCTTGCATGAGGTTTATCCCCCCGATACTGCCGATCATCCTGCCTATCCACCGGATTTTGCCGAGGTGAATCGGGCATTCACCGCCATTGGGGAAGGGTTTAAAGGAGTGTCTGATAAATCTATCCTCATCGATTTTACCTTAGAAGAAGACGGTTATCATCCTATATTTTACGGATTAGAGGCGCTGACAAATACAATAGCCGACCTACTACCAGAAGCAGAAGCCCGTGCTATCTATCAATTATTGGATCGAGACGAAACTAGCAAGCAACTGGGGAACCTGTACAGAGATACTGGACGGCGTTATACCCTAGCATTTGCCATCATCGCCGCTACCCTAGCGGCTGTGCCCCTACCTTTCGCCACAATGCCTGTGCTGACTGCCTTGCAAGTATCGATGGTAGGACTGCTAGGTAAATTATACGGCCAAACGCTGACACCATCACAGGCGGGGGGTGTTGTGAGTGCGATCGCTGGTGGTTTTCTCGCCCAGGCTGTGGCGCGGGAGTTAATCAAATTTGTCCCTGGTTTCGGTAGTGTGATTGCAGCTTCTTGGGCTGCGGCTTATACTTGGTCTTTAGGGGAAACCGCCTGTGTTTATTTTGGTGATTTAATGGGCGGTAATAAACCTGATCCTGAAAAAATTCAAGCGGTGATGCAACAAGCGTTTAAAGCAGCAAAAGAACGGTTCTAGGACTTACGCTCTCTGCGCTCTCTGCGGACTCTGAGGTTAAAAAAAAGTATTTTATTTAACTACCAAGACACAGAGATAGGAGATAAAAAAGGGATTTTTTCTCAAACCTAGTGAAAAAATCGGTAAAATTTCCAACTCTTCACACCGATGCCATATCCCTGCAACAAAACCGTCAAAAATAATATCTATATTAATTAGTAGTACATATATAAATATCCTTCCAGACAGAAAATGCAAAACGAACCACGCGACGGGGATAATCTCTCAAACAAAATATCAGTTAACGCTACTGACGCTAAAAACCATCATCCTGCACTTTGGTCTACAGCAGCTGCTTCTCTATCGCTGGTGTTGCTGGGGTCTGGGATGACATTAGCAGGGGGCTATCTAGCTGGACATCATCAGCAGCTATCTAAAAATGCATCGAATCTGGCTGTGACTCCAGCAATTGCAGCGCCTCCATTACCAGCGGCCACAGATCCTAATTTTATTACAGAAGTTGTGCAAAGGGTCGGACCTGCGGTGGTGCGGATTAATTCATCGCGCACAGTGAGAACTCAAGTCCCAGAAGAGTTTAACGATCCATTTTTCCGCCGCTTTTTTGGCTCCCAATTACCCACGCAACCGGAAAGGCGGGTACAACGGGGTAGTGGTTCCGGCTTTATTATCAGCACCGATGGTCGGATATTAACCAACGCCCACGTAGTTGATGGCGCTGATAAGGTGACAGTCATCCTCAAGGATGGGCGCAGCTTACCTGGTAAGGTAGTAGGGAGAGATGAATTAACAGATGTGGCGGTGGTGAAGATTGAGGCGAATAATTTACCGACAGTCACCGTGGGTAATTCTGACCAACTACAACCAGGACAATGGGCGATCGCTATTGGTAATCCCCTCGGTCTAGATAATACCGTAACTACGGGAATTATCAGTGCCACTGGACGCACTAGTAATCAAATTGGCGCAGCTGATAAGCGAGTAGAATTTATTCAAACTGACGCCGCAATTAACCCCGGTAATTCCGGTGGACCACTGCTAAATGCCCGTGGTGAAGTAATTGGCATGAATACTGCTATTATTCAGGGAGCGCAAGGATTAGGCTTTGCCATTCCCATCAACACAGCACAACGGATTTCTAATCAATTAATATCTACAGGTAGAGTACAACATCCTTATCTGGGAATTCAGATGATCGCGTTGACACCTGAGTTAAAGCAAAACATCAACTCAGACCCTAACAGCGGTTTGGTGGTGAATGAAGATAAAGGTGTCTTAGTGGTGAAAGTTATACCCAACTCACCAGCAGCCAAAGCCGGAATACGTGCTGGTGACGTGATTCAAAGGCTGAATGGTCAAGCTGTGACAGACGCCACCAGTGTCCAAAAGCTGGTAGAAAGTAGCCAAGTTGGGGGAGATTTGCGCTTGGAGTTACGCCGCAATGGGCAAAATCTCAACTTAGCTGTCCGTCCCGGTGCTTTCCCCACCAGAGTACAATAATTATATTACAGATAAAGGTTAATTTTGGGGGATGGGCTTTTCGGCTTGTCCTTTTTTTTTGGCTTGTTGTTAATCAAAAAAAAATACCCTCGGTAGTGAGCCGAGGGTTAATCAACAGTAACAGAAAAGTTAACAATTACTACCAATTAATCACTTATGCTCCGACGCCAAGTCATCTGCTATGAGTAACTACTTTGGCATTTGGCTGTAAAATACAATCATGATACTAGGATTCAAGACACAACTGAAGGTAAACAAACAACAACGTCTACTACTGGCACAACACGCAGGAGTAGCCAGACATGCGTGGAATCAAGGTTTAGCATTATGTCAACAGGTACTCATACATAATCGGACAAACCCTGATGAGAAAATTAAATTTCCTACAGCCATAGATTTACATAAATGGTTAGTAGCAGCAGTTAAATCTACCCATCCTTGGTATTATGAAGTATCAAAATGCGCTCCTCAGTACGCATTAAGATATTTGTCAGATGCCTTTAAATCTTTTTTCAACAAAGTTAAAGGGTTTCCCAACTTTAAGAAAAAAGGTAGAAATGATTCTTTTACATTAGATGGAGCAATTCACATAGACCATAAGAAGATAAGAGTTCCAGTAATTGGGTGGTTGAAAACCTATGAACTTTTATCGTTTGGATATAAACCAAAATCAGTCACAATCAGTAAACAAGCTAATAAGTGGTTTATTTCCTGGAAAATAGAATTAGAAACCAGCAAAACCCCGAAAAAGGAAGAATTTGTCGGAGTTGACTTAGGTATAAATCATCTGGCAATATTATCAACAACAGAAGTATTTGAAGGAGCAAAAAGTTATAAAAAGTCTGAGGAAAAACTAGCGAAAATGCAATACTTGAATCGGCATAAACAAGTGGGTTCAAGTAATTATAGAAAAACACAAATAAAAATAGCCAGACTACACCAAAAAATAGCCAACATTCGGAAAGACACATTACATAAAATCACCACCTATATCAGCAAAAACCACGCAGTCATAGGGATAGAAGATTTAAATGTATCAGGGATGTTAGCTAATGGTAAGTTGTCTAAAGCTATAGCTGATATGGGTTTTTATGAGTTTCGTCGTCAGTTAGAATACAAGACTCAACTATATGGGAGCAAGTTAGTCATTGTGGATAGATTTTATCCTAGTAGTAAAACTTGCTCTAGTTGTGGTGAGAAAAAATCATCTTTGTCACTGTCTCAAAGAGTGTTCCAGTGTGATAACTGCGGTTTTGAGTGTAATAGAGATTTGAATGCTGCTATTAATTTAAGAAAAGAAGCGGTGAGATTGACCGTGTTAGCCTGTGGACTGGATAGTGCCGACACTTCCAGGTTGAAGCAGGAAGAAAAAGCGGACATTTGTTAGCATTTGTTAGCTTTTTTGGATCGGATTCTGCAAGTCGGTATTGTCGCACAAAGACATTCGCGAACTTCAAGATAGCAACCGAATATTGACACTCTCAGGTCTAAAGACACTGAGATTCTTTAAGACTTGCTTAAAAGGGATAGTCAAGTATCCCCCTAGACGCTCAAAACAACTACCCAAAGGTATTGCAATTGCGCTTACTTTTTTTGTTAAATTGCGATCCTACGTCTATCACGCTTGCCAATCCGGTACGCTCACCATCCTGACATTACAAGTCTTTTTGTGTTGCCTTTAATAGGTGTACTAAGTAGCCGGGATTTCACCGAACTAGGAATGGTTCAACACGTTGAAGTTGCCCTACTTGCTTCTTAAGCATATCAGAAAACCACAGCGACTAAAGTTAAAGAGTCGTTTCCCACGAGCGGGCTAAAGCCACTGAGTTTCCCACTTAGAGCGAGGTTCTATGAAAAAATCTGCCAAAATGCCAAATTGATATAGGTGATTGGTCATTTGTCATTGGTCATTTGTCATTTGTCAGTTGTCAGTTGTCAGTTTTCCCCATCGCCCCATCGCAGCTTTTGTATAAATTGTAATTAAAGTTGACAAGAACCTATAAAAATGTTAACCCCAGTACTTTATATTATTCACACAAGAATTATAGGATGAACATCTGAACGCTTTTTGCTTCGGGAATCCTCAGTAACCTATCCTTTGCAACAACCTGGACTATTATGCCTTGCTCTGCCACCCTAACCCAACTGCTTGAAGTTCTTTTAGCCCAGCCTGTCAATTTATCTGCAAATGCCCTAACACAAGTAAGCCGTGGTGTACAAACAGACACACGTATTTTGAAGCCTGGGGAAGTCTTTTTGGCTTTACGAGGTGAGAAGTTTGATGGACACGAATTTGTGTCAACTGCGATCGCTAACGGTGCTGTGGCTGCAATTGTTGATTTTGACTACGAAAATCCAGGATTGCCGGTATTGCAGGTCAGAAATACTCTAGAAGCATATCAGAAAATTGCTAGATGGTGGCGCGATCGCTTCGATATCCCGGTGATTGGGGTAACGGGTTCGGTGGGTAAAACTACGACTAAGGAACTCATCGCGGCGGTTTTGGCGACCCAAGGAAGAGTCCACAAGACTTATGGTAATTTCAATAATGAAATTGGTGTACCGAAAACTCTTTTAGAACTGGGTGCAGAACATGACTATGCTGTGATTGAAATGGCGATGCGGGGTAAAGGTCAAATTGCGGAACTGACACACATAGCGCGGCCGACAATGGGCGTGATTACCAATGTGGGAACTGCACATATTGAGTTATTGGGTTCGGAAGAAGCGATCGCCTGTGCAAAATGTGAGCTATTAGCCGAAATGCCTGCTAATAGTGTAGCAATTCTCAACCACGACAACCCCCTATTGATGGAAACAGCAGCGAAGGTATGGTCAGGAGAAGTTCTGACTTATGGTTTGTCAGGCGGCGATATTCAAGGACAATTGATTGATCACCAGACTCTGAAAGTAGGAGGAATTCAACTACCTTTACCTCTGGTTGGTCGTCACAATGCGACTAATTTTTTAGCGGCTTTGGCGGTGGCGAAGGTGCTCTTGATTGATTGGTCATCCCTGCAAGCAGGTGTGATGGTGAATATGCCGACAGGGCGATCGCAGCGGTTTGCTTTGCCCAATGATGTGGTAATCTTAGATGAGACTTACAATGCTGCACCAGAAGCTATGTTGGCAGCATTGCAATTGTTAGCCGAGACACCAGGAAAACGCAAAATCGCCGTGTTGGGTGCAATGAAAGAATTAGGAGAGCGATCGCCGCAGTTACACCAACGAGTAGGAGAAACAGCGCGAAAGTTGAAATTAGACGGGTTGTTGGTTTTGGTTGATGGCAAAGATGCAGAAGCGATCGCCCACAGTGCTGAGGGTATCCCATCAGAGTGTTTTGCCACTCATGCGGAATTGGTAGCCAGATTAAAGACATTTGTCAAAGCAGGCGATCGCTTACTGTTCAAAGCCGCCCATTCCGTAGGACTGGATCTGGTTGTCAATCAATTGCGTGCAGAATTTCCCGGCTAAATTTGCTAGTCCTTGGGATAATAGGTAATAGGTAATGAAGAATAGCTAATGGCTAAAGGTGCAATTAGCCATTAGCTTTTCACAAATTGTCAGAGATGTTAACTGTTAATTAATCACAATGATCACAAAATATCTCCGTAGGGGCGCAAGGCTTTGCGCCCCAAAAGCGTGGTCTATTTACCTGAAAATGGCTGTAAATCCTGGCTTCCAAGACCCTACCAGGCACATAAATAAAGTCCGCTTGCGCGGACTGTGGACATTGGATAAGGTTAAATTGTCACCAAGAGCGCCTACAAGTTGTTAGATGCTGTCTTTATTTTTGATGACTAGACTGGATTATTCAAGCCTCTAAAGTTAACTGTATAGACATAAATAGATGAATTATGTCCTTGATCTCTGTCAAAATGTTACTTGCAAACTCAGCCCATTTTTCAGCTTCAGATATGGAATATCAGCTATTGTTAGTAACAATCTCAGGGTACAATAATGTTGTGTTCCTACCGATGTAGCTCATGGAATTGAGCATGAAGATAAATTAATTTTTGTCCCTCTACAGCGTGGTCTATTTACTGAAAAAACGCTGTAAGACAGTAATTTATATAGCTAAATGTTTAGACATAATTCAGGAATTTATGTCTGGAAGTTTTCCAAACTATATCTATCTGACTTGAAAATAAAACCCCAGCCCTAGCCCCTAAGCGCAAGCAAGGAGGGGAATCAGAAGTTTTTTTCATGTCTCCTGGTGTACGGAGTTGATGATGGCTACTTGAATTGTGAAAATTCACGATATTTAGACACCCGACTTCTAAAAGAATTCGGGTATCTAAGTTTTGATTAATGATTCAAGACTGCTTTATTAGGCGTGGTTGGAGAGACTGGGAATATTAGGGTAGCGTCTTTGCCAAACTAGTGCTGCCAAATTAATCAGCATACAAGTGATTGCTAGGGACAGCAAGATATAAGTTGGAGCCATTACCACGCCAATGATGAACCAAGTATATACATGCACTATCATCACGAAAGCAAAAATACTGGCGATTCCCACAGATTTCCACACTTGATGTGATGGGCGATGTTGTACTGTGAGGATGATTGTCAACAATGTGGCCAGCAAGTTTGCGGGTACGAGGAAGGCACAAATACCCACACAGTTGGCGCGAGAGAACTCAGCTAAGGTGTTGAAATCGAGCATCAATTTGTTGGGATAATATTCTTAGTCTATAACAGATTTAATATTTTTTCAAAAAATGCAATTAATAAATAGCATACAGATGAAATAAGCGCAGCCATAATTTAATATAAATTAAAGTAATGCCTGCTGTTTTGAAGTCGCTAATAGTACTATGGTGGGACATACCCACCATAGTACTATTAACCCATTAAAATCACTGTATCGATCACATGGATCACACCGTTATCAGCTTCAATATCTGCTGCTAAAACCGTGGCATTTTTGACTTCAAAACCATCGGCACAATTAATTTTAATGGGTGAACCTTCCACAGAAGTCACAGTACCGAGTTTTGCCAAATCCGCCTGCAACAGCTTGCCGGGAACGACATGATATTTTAAAATTCGTGTTAGTTGGGGGATATTCTGCACTAGAGTTTGGATAGTTCCTGGGGGTAACTTGGCAAAAGCATCATCATTTGGCGCAAAAACAGTGAATGGACCAGGACTTTTTAATGTTTCGACTAGACCAGCAGCTTGCACAGCAACCACCAGAGTCTTGAAAGCATCGGCGCTAACAGCAATATCAACTATATCAGCCATATATTTCACCTAATCTATTTGACATACTCCCCGGCGTGAACGCACGGGGATTCTAATTCATGGTTCACAGAAATCCGCTTGCTATATCAAGTTTCCCATCAATAGTATTGGCGGTCTTCTCCCCATGCTTTTCATCTGGCGATGCAGATTCCCAATGCCCTTGGGTACTGTTATTTTGCCACGCAACTCCTAATATCTTCATTCCTTTTTTGAGGATATTAATTGCCGCGTTCGTATCACGGCATATTTCAACCCCACAGTTATAACATGAATGAGTTCGGGTGCTGAGTGACTTTTTCACCCTATGTCCGCAATTAGAGCAATCTTGGGAGGTGTAAGCGGGCGTTACTGCTACCACTACCTTATCCCAGATTTTTCCGTAGTAGTCTAGCCATTGAGTGAACTGATACCAACTAGCGTCAGAAATCGATTTAGCCAAATGATGATTTTTGACCATGTTCGCAATCTTCAAATTTTCATAGACTACAACATCGTTAGATGTCACTACGCATCGGGCTTGCTTTATAGCCCAATCTTTACGCTGTCTTTGGATTTTTAGATGAACTTTACCTAATCGTTTCCGCGACTTGTGATAATTAATTGACTGAGGTTTTTTGCCTTTAACAAACTTTTTACTCAACCGTTTCTGAGCTTTGGCTAGTCTACGCTCAGACTTTCTCAAGAATTGGGGATAAATTACAGCATTATCATTTTGGTCTTTAGTGAAATATTTTAACCCTAAATCTAACCCAACGACATTACCAGTGAATTTCCCAACTTCTTTACGGTCAGCGTCAAAACAGAATTGGGCATAATACCCATCCGCCCTTCTGATTACCCGGACACGATTAATTTTAAGTCTATGAAGGTCTTCTCGCGTGGATGAATTGCAGAATACAGATAAAGACCCAACCTTAAAGCCATCCGTGAAAGTAATAATCTTGCAATCATCAGATAGTTTCCAGCCTGATACTTTATATTCTACAGAGCGACAATGCTTTTTAAACGTGGGATAACCTTTCTTCTTCTCCTGCTTTTTACAACGTTTATAGAAACTTGAGATAGCAGCCCAAGCTCTTTCGGCACTGGCTTGACGCGCTGCGGAGTTTAACTTTAAAGCAAAGTCAAATTCAAGTGCTAAGTCCTTGCACAGCTTATATAAGTCAGCCTTACCAACCCCTTGGTTATCCATCCAGTAGCGAAGGGCCTTATTTCTAATGAATTGGGCAGTGCGAATGGCATCATCAAGAGCTTGGTATTGCTCGAGGGTTCCGTTTAGTAGCTTGGTTTCTCTGACTATCATCAGAGGATTTTATCACGGAATATTGCACATAAAACAATATTATAAAATATAAAGCCGTCTTAGAAGGACGGGGCTTTTACCCATTTTTTCGGTAACAAATTTTAAAGGATGGTAAAGCACTTTGAATTTTTAGGAAACAAAATTAAGTTAAATAGTCTTATGATAACCATAGGAAAATTTCTTTGTAGACAAAATGTCCGAGCTTAGATACGCCATCCTGGGAACTGGTGCATTAGGTGGGTTTTATGGTGCCAAGCTGCAAAAAGCTGGTTTGGATGTCCACTATTTGCTGAAAAGTGATTACGAACAGGTCAGCAAACATGGTTTAGTCATTGAGTCCAAAGACGGTGACTTCACCCTAACTCAAGTCAACGCTTACAACGAGACAGAAAAGATGCCACAATGCGATGTGGTGGTCGTAGCACTGAAGACGACACAAAACCATTTACTGCCGAAGCTGTTACCACCTATCGTTAAAGATGATGGGGTGGTGTTGGTATTGCAGAATGGACTGGGAGTTGAAGAAGAAGTTGCCCAAATTGTTGATAGGGTAAGGGTTATCGGTGGGTTGTGCTTTCTGTGTTCCAATAAAGTAGGGCCAGGACATATCCGCCATCTAGATTATGGACAGATTACCTTGGGAGAATATACCGCTAACTATTCTCCTGCGGGGATAACACAGAGGATGCAGCAAATAGCCGCTGATTTTGCTAGTGCTGATATTTCTATAGAATTAACAGAAGACTTACTACTAGGGAGATGGAAAAAACTGGTGTGGAATATCCCCTACAATGGACTATCTGTGATTCTCAACGCTAGAACTGATGAATTAATGGCAGATATCCACACCCACCAATTAGTTGAACAGTTGATGTTTGAAGTCATAGCGGGGTCTTTGGGTTCTGGACGTATCATCCCCAATAGCTTCATTCAAACAATGCTTGATTACACTGTCAAGATGAAGCCTTACCGCACCAGCATGAAAATTGATTATGATGAACGCCGTCCCTTGGAAGTAGAAGCGATTTTTGGCGCCCCATTGCGAAAAGCGCAAGCTGCGGGTGTGAATTTACCCCTGATTACCTGTGTCTATCAGCAACTGAAGTTTCTGGATGCTAGAAGTTCAGCGATGCTGAGTTCCAAATACGTCCCAGATTTTAACACCCGATAAAATCACGTTGCTCCCTTTAATTGCTTATGTCTAACTTACCACCACTCAATACCGAAACAATTTGGGCAATTCTCAACGAACAACTTGATGATACCACAGTCAATCAGTTGGTATGGTACTACTTAGGTTATCGCTACGATGCCTCAACTGAAACATGGGATAATAGTGAAGTAACACCAGAATGGCGGGATGAGTACCCACAACCACCTGATTTTATTGATAGTCGCCCCGCAACTGTCAAGTTGACTCGTTCGATTCCTACGGAGAATAAACAAGTACTCAAAGAAAAGCTGGGTTTCAAAGGTTACAAAATCGGGGAATTCGGACCTCGGCAAACTCGCAGAGCTACAGCAGCTAATTGGTTATTTAGCTATCTACAGCAAACTGAAGCTATTTAGACTATTGTAAACAAGAATCAAGGGCAATAATCAACAATAAACAGTCAATACGGTTCCAATACTGCTCGGTTGAGCTTCAAAAAACTTAAAAATGGTAGGTTGGGATTTGGACGCACATTAGCTTACCAGCAGTTCTTTGTTGACCAAAACTCATTTGAATAATTAATCTATGTGACAGAAAAGTTTATTTTTTTTAATCTATATAATTTTATACTATATTTTTACGAGAGACTATGTATATAAGTTCTAAAATTAAACAAAATAACTGAAATCACCCCTTGCCCTCATGCATCACCCATTATTTGATATAAACATCCAGAATTCTCACGTTTTATTAACTCCAAAAGAAGTTAAAACAAAATTACCTTTAACTAAATCGGCTGAAAATACAGTTTTGCAATCTAGGAAGGAACTAGAACAAATACTAGATTTTCAGGATAGAAGAAAATTTATTGTAGTAGGTCCATGCTCAATCCATGATCCAAAAGCAGCGCTGGAATATTCAGACAAACTGAAGACTTTAGCCCAAAAAGTCGAGAATAAGCTGCTGTTAATCATGCGGGTATACTTTGAAAAACCAAGAACAACGGTAGGGTGGAAAGGATTAATTAATGATCCAGAAATGGATGATTCTTTCCATGTAGAAGATGGGTTATTACTTGCCCGTAGCCTACTGATACAAATTGCTGAATTAGGATTACCTGCTGCTACAGAAGCCCTAGATCCAATCATACCACAGTACATTAGTGAATTGATTGCATGGTCGGCAATTGGCGCCCGCACGACAGAATCACAAACTCACCGAGAAATGGCCAGTGGACTTTCGATGCCTGTGGGGTTTAAAAACGGCACAGATGGTAATATCCAAGTGGCTTTAAATGCCCTACAATCTGCGAGCAAACCTCACAATTTTTTGGGAATAAATCAAAACGGACAAGTCAGCGTATTTCAAACTAAAGGTAATGCCTATGGGCATGTTATTTTAAGGGGTGGTAATCAACCTAACTTTGATGCTGAAAATGTCACATTTGTGGAAGAAAAACTCAAAGAAGCAAAGTTACAACCAAGAATTGTCATCGACTGTAGTCATGGCAATACAAATAAAGATTACAAATTACAATCTTCCGTATTGGAAAATGTTATTCAACAAATAGTAGATGGCAATACATCAATAGTTGGCATGATGCTGGAATCGAATTTGTATGCAGGTAATCAACCAATTAATTGTAAAAAAGAGGAATTAAAGTATGGTGTTTCCGTGACTGACAAATGTATTAGCTGGGAGGAAACAGAAAGAATAATTTTAGCAGCATATGAGAAGCTGAAATAATTTTGGCAATTTTCATGCAAAGCCTACAGAATGGGGGCGCAAAGCCTACAGAATACGGGCGCAAAGCCTACAGAATACGGGCGCAAGGCCTTGCGCCCCTACCACGTATTCTATTTGCGACGTTTTTATCAGTGATGACAAATGACAACCAACAACTGTAGAATTTATGTTTGCCCACTTAGTTATTAATAAACTCATTTACTCGCTGCCAAACCTGCTCTAATAAATCAGGATTATCCACATCAAACCACTCAATTTGGGGATATGCGCGAAACCAAGTACGTTGTCGCTTGGCAAATTGTCGGGTATGCAAAACTACTAATTCCTGCGCTTTCTCCAAAGAAGTTTCTCCTACCAGATATTGCTTAATTTCTTGATAACCCAAAGTATTCAACAATGGCAAATCAGCGCCATATTTTTCACACAAATACTCTACCTCAGCGACCAAACCATCTGCTATCATCTGTTCAGTACGCCTGTGAATGCGACATTCTAACCGTTCAGGATCACAGTCTAAGCCAATTTGCAAAATCGGATAATCCGGTGGATTCTCGCCTTGTTGTGCGGAAATTGGATATCCCGTGACATAATATACCTCTAAAGCCCTTAAAGTCCGCACTAGATCATGAGCATGAATTTTTTGTGCTGCAACCGGATCAACTTGTTGCAATATAGGGTAAAGAGTAGCTTGACCAAGAGATTCGAGTTGCGATCGCAATTCTTTTTGCGGTCCGACCCTGGGAATTTTCATCCCTTGGACAATCGAGCGTATATATAAACCAGTTCCCCCAACTAATAACAGTGGGGAAGTAGAAATTGAAGCTATTAGCGCTTGTGTTTTCTGCTGGTAATCTGCTAATGTCATCATGGTTGTAGGAGCGCAGATATCAATTAAATAATGTGGTACTAATTTTTGTTCTGCCACAGTTGGTTTAGCCGTACCAATATCAAACTCACGATATACTTGTCGAGAATCGGCACTGAGAATCACAGAACTCAACTGCATAGCCAAAGCCAATCCTAACCCAGACTTACCCGTCGCCGTAGCCCCACAAATCACAATTAATTTAGTCATTAGTCATTAGTCAGTTGTCATTTGTCATTCCATCTCCCCTTTCCCCATCCCAACCAACAGAGGGCTGCAACCCCTGTATAAACTTCTCATAAAATTGCGCTACAGACGCCACTAAGGCTTTTGTGTTACAATTTTGGAGTGATTTGACTTTCTATAGCCCTTGGGCGATTTCAACCCCACGCATCAGGAGAATTTTCATGACGAGCAGTTACAGTGCCGATCAGATTCAAGTTCTGGAAGGTCTGGAAGCCGTCCGCAAACGACCAGGAATGTACATCGGTACCACGGGTCCGCGAGGCCTCCATCATTTAGTTTACGAGGTGGTGGATAACTCGGTTGATGAGGCTTTGGCAGGTTATTGCACCCATGTAGAGGTGGATCTCAACGCAGATGGTTCTTGTACTGTACAAGATGACGGACGGGGGATTCCTACGGATATTCACCCAAAAACAGGCAAATCGGCCTTAGAAACTGTGTTGACCGTACTCCACGCTGGGGGTAAGTTTGGCGGTGGTGGCTACAAGGTTTCTGGAGGTTTGCACGGGGTTGGGATTTCTGTAGTTAACGCCCTATCAGAAATTGTCGAAGTTACTGTCTGGCGAGATAAAAAGGTGCATGTTCAGCGTTATGAACGGGGTGTCCCTGTGACGGAACTGGAAGCCAAGCCTTACAAAGAAGCCAGAACCGGAACCTCTGTCAGCTTCAAGCCTGATGAGCAAATTTTTAGCACTGGCATTGAGTTTGATTACATTACTTTAGCAGGTCGCCTGCGCGAGTTGGCGTATTTAAATGCTGGTGTCAAAATTACCTTTACTGACCACCGTCTCGAATTACTAAAAAGCGATACACCCAAGGTAGAAATCTACGAGTACAGGGGCGGTATTAAGGAATATATCGCCTACATGAACCGTGAGAAGCAACCACTGCATGAAGAAATTATCTATGTGCAGGGGGAACGGAACAATGTACAAGTAGAAGTGGCTTTGCAGTGGTGTACTGATGCCTATACAGACAATGTACTGGGTTTTGCCAATAATATTCGCACAGTTGATGGTGGTACTCACCTTGAAGGCTTGAAGGCGGTTCTCACTCGCACATTAAATACCATCGCCCGCAAACGGAATAAAATTAAAGAAAGTGAACCTAACCTCAGTGGGGAACACGTCCGCGAAGGTTTAACAGCAGTTATTTCTGTCAAAGTCCCCGATCCGGAATTTGAAGGACAAACCAAAACCAAACTTGGTAACACTGAAGTCCGGGGAATTGTCGATTCTCTTGTGGGCGAAGTTCTCACCGAGTATCTAGAATTTCACCCTAGTATTGCTGATGCAGTCCTCGACAAAGCCATCCAAGCCTTTAAAGCCGCAGAAGCCGCCCGTCATGCGCGGGAATTAGTCAGGCGCAAATCGGTGCTGGAATCTTCCCCATTACCCGGTAAATTGGCTGATTGCAGTTCGCGAGACCCCAGTGAATCCGAGATCTTCATCGTCGAAGGCGATTCAGCGGGCGGTAGCGCCAAACAAGGACGCGATCGCCGTACC